>NZ_JBPGYA010000001.1:970000-1917613 GCF_048015635.2 Sphingomonas sp. GlSt437
CGGCGATTGGCGGCTTTGGTGGGACGGCATTGCTGGCGGCGGCGCTGATGGGGCTCGCTTTCCTAAGCTCGGGCAGCGGCCATGACGAGGATGTCGAGCGGATCGATTAATCGCGCGGCTCGGTGACCGAATAATCGAGCGTGGCGCTGGCGTTGGCGGGGATCGCGACTGCCCAGATGAGCTTGCCATCGCGCTTGATCAACCGAACGCCCGAGGTCGCATATTTCTGCCCGCCACCCACACACAGCCGCGCTTCGTAAGCGATCGGCCGGGGATTGGCGTTGGTCACAACGAGGCGGTAGCGCGTCGTTCGGCCCTTATCGCCAAGCTCAGTCAGGTCGGCATTCACCGCCGGTGAGGTTCCCAGCTTTACCTCGACATCCTCGTTCACCGCCTTATCGGCCAGATGCGTTTCGCCGACGAGGATCGGTCGCGCGCCGGCATTCTCGAACACCGCGACTTGGCCCGAGGGCAACGGCACGCCCAGATGCGCGTCGGGCGTGTTCCGGGTCTTGAGCGTCAGAAACGGGCCATCAGCGTTGCCATAGCTGATGTCGCTGACGAACAACGGCGTGATTTGCACGCCTTGACTATCGAGGAAGGCGACCTGCTTTTCTGCCTTGGCCGCCACGGTGACGGCGTCGGGGACGCGGTAAAGCTTGAGGTCGCCAAGTTGCTCAAGCGCCGCCTTGCGCGCGCCGGTGACGACGATGTCCTGCGCCTCTGCCCGCGCCATCATCGGCGCGGGAGGGGGAGGAGCCGGTGGGGCGGCCGTGTAGATCGGCGTGAGCCCCTGGATCAGGTGCGTCGAATAATCCGGATCGGGCCAGCATTGCAGGTCGAGTTCGCCCGCCTGGTAGTTACCGAAATCGTTCTGCCCTTCCCGATTAAGTCGCCCCGCGACGACCTGGAGATTGGCGTGCTCAAAGCTCGTAACGTCGTTGGACGCCAGCTTCAGCCAGGCGAACAGATCGGCGCTCGCACCATTGTTGGCGCCTTCGCCTCGCATCGTCGCGACATAATCGGCCTGCCAGTCGAACCCGCCGGCGAGATAGGAAAGCGTGATCGTCACCGTGCGCGCGACAGGGCTGTCGGTCTGGACGGACAGCGTCGGCTTGGCGGAGAGATCGGACGGGACCGAGCCATAGACGATCGTCTCGGGCAGCCCCGAGCAGCGCAGCGTCTCGTTGCCCCCCGCCACTTGCAGCACCGCTGCGCCATCGGCCGACGAGCGGATAACGGCTTGCTCTTCGCTCGCCTTGCCCGTCTTGGGATTGGTGCGGCGAATGATGACGCGGCGACCGAGCGCGCGGTCGTACAGCGTGCGCGGGCTCAGCAGATCGGCGTCGAGATTCTTTTCGCGCACATCGCCGGGCAGGCCGGTGATGATCGAGGTTTCGGGGAAGATGTTGCCCGCCACACCTTCGAACCGGATCACCGCCGGGCCAGCAGGCAGGCTGATCGTCCGCGTCTCGCTGATCAGCGCAAAGCCTTGCGGCGCACTGCGCTCGATGGGTTCCTCGCCGCGATCGGGCGCGCGATAGACGGTCACCGAGACCGCACTCGGCCCCGCCGAGACGATCGGCACCGGCGCATCGCCGCTCGCGCGCGCAGCCGGGGCGGCGAGCAGCAACAGCGGGGCGATGAGCGCCGCGCGCATCGCGGGATCAGTAACGCGTTTCGTAAGTGACGTTGAGCGTCGCCGCGCCATTGGCCGGCACCGGCACGTGCCACACTGCCTCGTTCGACGAACGGCGCTCATGGCCCAGGCTTTCCTGGGTGATCCGCGTGTCCTCAAATCCCCAGTCGAGCCCCGATTGGACGACATCGACCGTCACCGCATCGGGCCGCGCGTTGGTCAGCGTGTAGGTCATCACCGTGCGCCAATGGTCGCTGCCAAGCCGCGTCCGCTCGGTCACCACCGGCTTCACTTTCACGTCGAACGCATCGCCGGTCTTGATCGCGAGTGTCGATCCCATCGGCGTGTGGCTGATCGCATTCTCGCCGATGAATTGCGGCTGGCCCTTGGCGTCGCGCAGATAGATGCGCACCGTGCCGGCGGGCAGCGCGTCGCCCAGCCCGCCCTTGGCCGAGCTCGAGAAGCTGATGACGGTGGCGGCGCTTTGCGGATCGTCGAGCGTTTCCAGCCAGCCGTTGCGGAATTCATAGCCGCGATGCGCCGGCACGCCGCCGACGCTCAGAAAGCTCACTTGCTTCTGCTGATTGGCGGCGATCGTGGTGCGATGCTCGATCGGGTAAAGGTAATAATCGCCCAGCCGACCGCGCGACGCGGTTTCGGTCCCCGCGCGCGTGCCCGGCGCGATGCCGCGCCCGCCATTGCTCCGCCCGCCGGGATTGCCAGCGACCAGCACGGTATCGGCATCGACGAATGGGGTGTTGCCGTTGTTGCGCAACGTTACCCAGCCTTGCACGTCGATCGCCTGCTTGGCTTCATCGAATAGCGCGACATAATCCGCCGACCAGCTCATGCCGTTGGTGAGGTAGCTGAGGGTCACCGGCCGCGGCCCGCCCGATTTGGTGTGGAGCGTCACCGAAAGCGTCGGCCGCGCGCGCAGATTGGGCGGCAGCGAGGCGAACAGCACGCGCACCGGCAGGCCATCGTCACGCAGCACCTCGATATGATCGCCGACCTGCAGCACGACGCCATCGTTGGAAGCGAGTACCTTGGCGGGCACGCGCGTTTCGGCGCCGGTGCCGGGATTGGTGCGAACGAGCGTGATCGTCTGCCCGACCGCTTTTTCCATCAACGCGCGGGGGCTGAGCAGATCGTAATCGTAATTCTGCTCGATGATCGTCGTGCCGGCCGCGCTCAACCGAACGGTTTCGGGCCGGATCTGGCTCGATACGTCCTTGAATTCCTGGCGCGAGACGCCGCCGGGCAGCGCGATCTGCCGCGTGTCCTGAACGAGCGCGGTGCCGTCAGAATAGATGGTGACGGCGACATCGCCCTGCGCAGTCCGGTCGAGCGCTGCGTCGGGCGCACTCTGCGCGTCCGCGGCGACCGCCGGCACCAATAGCAGCGCGATCAAAGCCCCGTAACGCATCGCCTTCTCCCGCTCATCATTATGCGCGGGAGCTTAGTCCCGCCGCATGACGGGTCAATGTCACTTTATTACCTGAAGCGCGGCTGAACCGCGCGCGCTCAAGCCGGAGTAGGCTCGTCGGTAGCAGCGGTACGACGACGGCGGCGCGGCTTCTCGACCGGCGCGGCATCGGCCTCTGGCGCATCGACGGTTGCGCCGATCGCGGGCGGCAACCGATCGATGCCAAGCGCGATCGGCTCGCCATCCTCTGCGTCGCGCGCCGGTTCCGGGCGCCGGCTCGGGCGACCACGCCGCGGGCGATCCTCATCCTGGCGCTGATCGGCGCGATTGTCGCGCGGCTGGCGCTCCTGGCGCGCGGGCGGGGCCTCACTGGCTTCGGCGCCGGCGTCATGGCCATTGGCGTAGGGCGCGCCATAGCCATTGCCGTTGCCATTGCCATTCGCGTTGGCACCGTTCCCGCCGCCATTGCCGTTTGCATAGCCGCGGCGACCGTAATTCTGATCGCCATAATTCTGACCGCCGCCATTTTGACCAGCGAAATTCTGGCCATTACCGCGCGGCGCATCGGCCGCCATGTCGGTGCCCTCATCGCCGTCGAAATCCTCGCCCTCGTCGGCTTCATAAGCGTCGTTGCGGCGGTGCTGCTGATCCTCGAAGCGCGAGCGATTTTCGGCCAGCACGCGATAATAATGATCAGCGAACTGCAGATAATATTCGGTGTTGACGCGGTCGCCCTGCATCTGCGCGTCGCGCGCCAGCGTCTTGTATTTCTCGAGAAGCTGCGCCGCATTGCCGCGCGCGCGATTATCGATCCGGTTGCCATTGTCGGAGCCGCGCCCCGGATTGCCACCCTGCGAGCGCTGCCCGCCGCGACCGCGACGGCGGCCGCCCTGACGATTATTGATCAACTGCTGTTGTCCTTGTCCGTAAAGTCAAACCCGGCACTGCTCCGCTAGGTCGATGGGTGCTCTCGGGCGCTTTCCGACGACCAAGCCGACGGAAAACGCTGCCACGATCGCCGGACGACAGCGATACCATGACGAAGAGACTGAAAGGTCGCTGTTTCCCGCCGTTCTGCCGGTGGACCTGCGTACCCCTCGCGCCCGCCATAGCCGCAGGCGCGGTGTAATCCAAGCGGAAATATGTGACGGTTTTGGGGCGATTCAACCCATGTTGACGATAATCGCGCGGGGACGATTGCCAAGATCGCGACGAACCGAATGGCGCAGACCCGCCGCCGTGATCAACGCCCCGACGGCATCGGCCTGGGTGTGCCCGATTTCGAGGATCGCCACCCCGCCGGGGACCAGCAAGCGCGGCAGATCGGGCACGATGCGGCGATGGGCGTCCAGGCCATCCGTGCCTGCAAACAACGCACGCGCCGGCTCGTAATCGCGGACATCGGCGGGCAAGGCTTCATCGGTCGCGATATAAGGCGGGTTGGCGAGGATGAGGTCGAAACGCTCGTCAACACGGGCTGCCCAATCGCCCTCCCGGAAGATCACGCGCTCGGCCAGACCCAAGGCCTCAGCATTGGCGCGCGCATAATCCAGCGCTTGGGCCGACGCATCGATGCCCAGCCCGGTTGCTTCGGGCCACTCGGCAAGCGCGGCGAGCAGCAAGGTGCCCGGTCCAGAGCCCAGATCAAGAATCCGCCGGGGCGACCGCTCGCCGAAATGCTCGATCGCGGCTTCGATCAGCGTCTCGCTGTCGGGCCGGGGAATGAGGACGCCGGGGCCGACGGCAAGCTCGATCGTCCAGAAGGCGCGGCGGCCGGTGATGTAAGCGACCGGCTCATGCGCCAGGCGGCGCTCGATCAGCGCGGCGAAGCCGGCGGGCGCGGGCGCGTCGAGATGGGAGAGCAGCATCGCCTCACGCGTCATGCCAAGCGCGTGCGCCATCAGCAGCTCGGCATCGAGGCGCGGGCTATTGCTGACGGGACCAAGCGCCTCGGCCGCCCGCGCGAGCGCGCGGCGAACGCGGTCAGCCGTCAAGGGAGGCCAACCGCTCGGCCTCATCCTCCGCAATCAGCGCGCCGAGCAGTTCGTCCATCTCGCCTTCCAGGATTTCGGGCAGACGGTGCAGCGTCAGGTTGATGCGGTGGTCGGTCACCCGCCCCTGCGGATAATTATAGGTGCGGATGCGCTCCGAGCGATCACCCGAGCCGACCATCGACTTGCGCGCGCCGGCGCGTTCGGCATGCAGCCGCTCACGCTCCATTTCGTAGAGCCGGGTGCGTAGCACCTTCAGCGCCTTAGCCTTGTTCTTGTGCTGCGATTTCTCGTCCTGCTGAATGACGGTCAGCCCGGTCGGGATATGAACGATGCGCACCGCCGAGTCGGTGGTGTTGACCGATTGCCCGCCCGGCCCCGACGATCGGTAGATGTCGATGCGCAAATCCTTCGCCTCGTCGATCTGGACGTCGACTTCCTCGGCCTCGGGCAGCACCGCGACCGTCGCGGCGCTGGTGTGGATGCGGCCGCCGCTTTCGGTGACGGGCACGCGCTGGACGCGGTGGACGCCGCTTTCGAACTTCAGCTTGGCGAACACGCCCTTGCCCTCGACCGAGGCGACGACTTCCTTATAGCCGCCCAGCTCCGCCGCGCTGGCGGAGATGAGCTCGACTTTCCACCCCTGGCGATCGGCATAGCGCTGGTACATGCGCAGCAGATCGCCCGCGAACAAAGCCGCTTCATCGCCACCGGTACCGGCGCGGATTTCGAGCATCGCCGCGCGCTCGTCGGCGGCGTCGCGGGGGAGGAGCGCGAGCGCAAGCCGTCGCTCGGCCTCGGGCAGCGCGGCGCGGATCGCGTCGATCTCCTCGCGCGCCATCGCCTTCAACTCGCCGTCCTGCTCCTCGCCCTCGGCCATGTCGGCGAGCACGGCGAGTTCCGCGCGCAAGCGGCGGACATCGGCGGCGGCCTGGGCGACGGGCTCGATCTCGGCATATTCCTTGGAGACCTGGACAAAGCGATCGCCCGACAAATCGCCCGTCGCCATGAGCGCAGCCAGCTCATCGCGCCGCGCCTCGATCATGGCGATGCGGTCGGGGGAGATGGACGTCATGGCAGGCGATCAGAAAAATACAGAATGGAAGCGCCGAATATCTCTCTGCTAAGAGTATGTGAGTTCAAATCAAAGCTTGATTGCAAGGCCTCTATTATCTTTTCGTGAAACCCATTTAGGGCATCGTCTTTTATAGCTCTGACTTTTAGCTCTCCAAGATCGCCGGCAATCGGGCTCTGCGCACTCACGTTTATAGTGACTGTTGCTCCAGCCTTTACCCCAAGCTCGAAAGCTCGCTTGGTGTTGTAAGGCATAAACGCTCTGATGCCGCGACGGCGTAGTTCAAAAACAATCCGCCAAGATAGCTCAGTCGCATCCGGTCGTTCCGGGATCACGCTCGCAATCAAGCCGTCCTGCTCAAAGCGCTCGCCCAATAGCATCGCCAGCCGCTCAATCCCCGCCGCCCAGCCAACGCCCGGCGTCGGCTTGCCGCCCAAGCTCTCGATCAGCCCATCATAGCGCCCGCCCGCCAGCACCGTGCCCTGCGCGCCGAGCCTATCGGTCACGAATTCAAACGCGGTGTGGCGATAATAGTCGAGGCCGCGCACCAGCCGGTCGTTGCGCGTCCAGGTGACGCCCGCCGCGTCGAGCCCCTTGGTCACGCTCTCGAAAAACGTCCCTGCCTCGCTCGTCAGGAAACCATCGATCCCCGGCGCCGCGTCGGCGATCGGCCGGTCGCGCGGGTCCTTTGAGTCCAGAATGCGCAGCGGATTCTTGTCGAGCCGCGCCACGCTGTCCTCGCTCAATTCCCCGCGATGCGCCTCGAAATGCGCGACCAATGCCGCGCGCCAGGCATCGCGCGTCTCGGCATCGCCCAGCGTGTTGAGCTGCAGCGTTACGCCATCGGCAATGCCAAGTTCGTGGATCAGCTGATCGGCAAACGCCAGCAGCTCGACATCGGCCTGCGGCTCGGCCGCGCCGATAATCTCGGCGTCGATCTGATGGAACTGGCGATAGCGGCCCTTTTGCGGGCGCTCGTAGCGGAACACCGGGCCGTGCGTGACGACCTTGAGCGGCGCATATTGCTGCCACCCCTCGGTCAGATAGGCGCGCGCAATTCCCGCCGTAAATTCCGGCCGCAACGTCAACGAATCGCCGCCGCGATCCTCAAAAGTGTACATTTCCTTCGATACGACATCGGTCGTCTCGCCGAGCGAGCGCGCGAACACCGCCGTCGCCTCGAACACCGGCAGCTCGACGCGCTGGAAGCAGTATAATTTGCGCACGAAATCGAACGCCTCGACCACGCGCTGAAAGCGGCGCTGGTCGTCGCCGAAAATATCCTGGGTGCCGCGTATCGGGCGGGGCGTTTCAATCCGGGCCATGTGGCGGCGCTGCATAAGCGAAGCCGCGACGCAGCGCCAGTGGGGTGGATGCGCTGGCGTTACCGGCGATTGACCAGACTTGCATGCCGCGCTGGGGGCGTTAGCAAGGCGGTCCATGGCTCGCCACCCTCTTGCGCTCGGCCGCCGCCTGGCGCCGCCCCGCTTCCTGCTCTTCGTTTCGGTGTTCGCGCTCAGCCTGGTGTTGTTGTCGCCCACATTGGTGCCGACGCGGGCGATTATGGGCGCCTTCGACATAGCCGGCACGATTTTCCTGATTTCGGTCGCACCGTTGTTCAATTCGGAACCCGGCCGGATGCGCAGCCATGCGCGTGCCAATGATGCCAATCGCGCGCTGCTGCTGCTGATCAGCGTGCTGGTGACGCTGGTCGTGCTTGTCGTTGTCTCGACCGAAATGATGGCGCGATCGAGCCGGCTTGGTGTCGCGCAAGTGGTCGGTACTTTGGTGCTGGCGTGGTTGTTTTCGAACACCGTCTATGCGCTGCATTACGCGCATCTTTATTATTCGGCCGACGGCAAAGGCGGTGATGCCGGCGGCATCGACTTTGTCGGCAAAACGCCCGAGCCCGATTACTGGGACTTCGCCTATTTCAGCTTTACGCTGGGCATGACCTTCCAGACTTCCGACACCGGGATCTCGTCTCCGCGCGTGCGCCGCGTCGTGCTGGGGCAATCGATGGCGGCGTTCGTGTTCAATATCGGCGTGCTCGCGCTGACCGTGAACGTGCTCGGTAGCAGCGCGAGCTGAGCCTCGGCCGACGACAAGACTTAAGACAAGATAGGGAAGGAACGTGCGTCAATGATCCGTTTTGTTGGAGCCGCTGCTCTCATCGCCGCCGCTGGCGCCGCTCAGGCCGAGAATTCCAAGCCGCAGCCAGTGCCGATTGCCGACACCATCCCGCCCGCCAAGGACGTGCCTTATCCCGGCACGATGACGCTTGCCATCGACGCGACCGACGTCGCGCACGGCATTTTCCGCACGCATGAAACGCTGACCGTGGCCGGCCCCGGGCCGCTCGTGCTGCTGCTGCCCGAATGGCTGCCCGGCACGCATTCGCCCACCGGGGCGATCGACAAGGTCGCCGGGATCAGGTTCAGCGCCAATGGTCAGACGATCCGCTGGACGCGCGACCCGGTCGATGTCTACGCCTTCCATATCGATGTGCCGCAGGGCGCAACCGCGATCGACATCGACCTCCAATATCTCGCTGCGACCGACGGCGGCCAGGGCCGGCAGGTCACCGCGCCCGATATGCTTCGCCTGCAGTGGAACGCGATGAGCCTCTACCCCGCCGGCTATTTCACCCGGCAGATTCCGGTGACTGCGACGGTGACTTATCCCGCCGGTTGGACGGCGGCGTCAGGCCTGCCCGCGACCGTGGAGAGCGGCGTTTATCGCTATCAGCCGACCAATTACGAAGTGCTGGTCGATTCGCCGACGCTGGCCGGGCTCCACTATAAGCAATGGCCGCTCAGCGATCGCGTGTTCCTCGACACCGTCGCCCCGTCGGAAAAGGAGCTTGCCGCGACCGAGGCGCAGATCGCCCCGCACAAGGCTCTGGTCGAGCAAGCCGTGAAGCTCTTCGGCGCCCAGCATTACGACAATTACCATTTCCTGCTGGCGATTTCCGACGAACTCGGTGGCATCGGTCTCGAGCATCATCGCAGCTCGGAAGAGGGCACGCGGATCGGCTATTTCAGCGATTGGGCCAACGACACGCCGTCGCGCAACCTGCTGCCGCACGAATATACCCATAGCTGGGACGGCAAATTCCGCCGGGGCGCCGATTTGTGGACGCCCGACTTCAAGACGCCGATGCGCGACAGCCTGCTCTGGGTCTATGAAGGCCAGACCCAATTCTGGGGCTATGTGTTGCAGGCGCGATCGGGCCTCGTCTCCAAGCAGGATACCCTCGACGCCTATGCGCAGATCGCCGCCAGCCTTGATGCCGCGCCGGCCCGGCAATGGCGGCCGCTGATCGACACGACCAACGATCCCACCATGTCGCAGCGCCGGCCCAAGGGCTGGCTTAGCTGGCAGCGCTCCGAGGATTATTACAATGAGGGGCTGCTGGTGTGGATGGAAGTCGATTCGATCCTGCGTAAGCAATCCAAGGGCAAGAAATCGCTCGATGATTTCGCCCATGCCTTTTTCGGCATCAACGATGGCGATTGGGGTGAGGTGACGTACACCTTCGACGATGTCGCTAAGACGCTTAACGACATTCAGCCCTATGATTGGCGCGGCCTGCTGGCGGCGCGGCTTTACGACACCGAGCAGCACGCCCCGCTCGATGGCTTCACCAATAATGGCTATCGGCTGGTCTATAGCGAGACGCCGAGCAATTTCTTCAAACAGGCCGAAAAGCAGCGCAAGCGCACTGACTTGAGCTTGTCGATCGGCCTGTCGATGGGCAAGGATGGCGAGATCGCAGCCGTGCAATGGGACAGCCCGGCGTTCAAGGCGGGATTGACCAGCGGCGACGCGGTCATCGCGATCGGCGCGACCACCTATTCGCCCGAGAAGCTGAAGGAAGCGATCGCCGCGGCCAAGGGCGGCACCGCGCCGATTCTGCTCACGGTCAAGCGCGGCGAGCGGTTGCGCACCGTCGCCATCGACTATCATGGCGGCTTGCGCTATCCGCACCTCGAAAAGATCGGCCAAGGAGAGGCTGGCCTGGATCGGCTGTTGGCGCCCCGCTGACCTGGGGCAAACGCACAAAGGATCCACAATGCGTATCGATTTGATTCCCACCGGCAAGAACCCGCCCGATGACCTGAATGTCGTCATCGAGGTGCCGGTGGGCGGCGAGCCGGTGAAGTACGAGTTCGACAAGGCCAGCGGCGCGCTGTTCGTCGACCGCATTCTGCACACGCCAATGCGCTATCCGGCCAATTACGGCTTCGTGCCGCACACGCTGTCGCCCGATGGCGACCCGCTCGACGCACTGGTGATCGCGCGCTCGCCCTTCATCCCCGGCTGCGTCGTGCGCGCACGACCGATCGGCGTGCTCAACCTGGAAGACGAGCATGGCGGCGACGAGAAGCTCGTCTGCGTGCCGGTCGACACGACTTTCCCTTATTATTCGGATGTCGGCGAGCGCACCGACCTGCCGAGCATCGTGCTCGCGCAGATCGAGCATTTCTTCACCCATTACAAAGACCTGGAGGCCGAGAAATGGGTCCGCGTCGGCAAATGGGGCGATGCGGCGGAAGCGCGGCAGATCGTGATCGAAGCGATTGAGCGGGCGAAAGCGGCGAAGGGCACCTAACGAGCGAGGGACAGGCTGGTTGCCGGACTAACGTCGTCCCAGCGAAAGCTGGGACCGCTCACGTTCTCGTACCACCGTAGCCGCGAGCGACCCCAGCTTTCGCTGGGGTGACGATCAAATGTCGGGGCCGCTTAATGACATGACAATCGTCTGAAGGTTTTGTCAGATCAGTTGCCCGCGGCCAGCCGCTTCAGCGCCTCGCCGCTCACCCGCTGGACGGTCCATTCGTCCATCGCTAGCGCCCCCATCGCCCGATAGAAATCGATGGCGCGGGTGTTCCAGTCGAGCACCCACCATTCGTAGCGCGGGCAGCCGCGCTCGACCGCGACGCGCGCGACGGCCTTGAGCAACGCCGTCCCCGCGCCGGTGCCGCGCGCGGCGGGCGTGACGTAGAGGTCGTCGAGCCAGATGCCGCGCACGCCGGTCCAGGTCGAGAAATTGTGGAAGAACACCGCCATGCCGACGCGCTCGCCATCGGCTTCGGCGATGATCGCTTCCGCCGCCGGATGCGCGCCGAACAGCGCCTCGTGCATCAGCGCCTCGGTCGCGACGACTTCGTGCGGCGCCTTCTCGAACTCGGCGAGCTCGCGGACGAAGCGCAGGATCGTGGCGACATCATCGGGGCGAGCGAAGCGGGTAGTGATCGTCATGCGGCAGCCTCAGTTTGCGGTGCGGGCGCGACCGGCCCGCGCACCGCGACCAGGCACCCGGCGATGATCAGCGCGGCGCCGGCAAAAGTATAAACCCCGACCGCCTCGCCAAACACCAGCCAGCCGAGGATCGCTGCCCAAACGAACGCGGTATATTCGACCGTCGACAGTAATTGCGCCTCGGCATGGGCATAAGCCCAGGCGAGCAGCATTGCCGAGATCGACCCGAAAATCGCCGCCGCGACGATCGCCGGCAATTGGCCCGGCGCGGGCAAGCCGGCAAACCACGGCGCGCCGGGCAGCAGCATCGCGCCGAGCACCAGGCTGGTGAAGAACGCGACTTCAAGCGGCGCGGCGAGCTGCGCCTGCATCCGGAGCAAGATCAAGCTGCCGGCATAAGAGACCGACGCGGCAAGCAGCGCAATCGCGCCGAGAACATGATCGGTCGAGGCGTGGATGCTGAACTCGCCCAGCGCCAGCACCGCAACGCCGATGCAGGCCAGGATCGACCCGCCAACCACCGCCCGCTGCAGTTTCTCGCCTAGGAACAGCCCGGCGAGATACAGCGCGATCAGCGGCGCGAGAAAGGTCAGCGCGACGCTTTCCGCCATCGGCACGCGCGCCAGCCCCCAGAAGAACAGCAGCACTGAAATCCCGGCGACGCCCGCGCGCGCGATGTGCAGGCGCAACGCTGCCGGACCCGGCCAGCGCCCGCCGCGCGCGAAGAAGATCGCGCCCATGCCGGCCGCGCCGATGATCGATCGCCACAGCACCGCGGCATAGGCCCCGCTCTGGATCGACAGGCCCTTCATCACCGCGTCCATCAGCGAATAGATCGAGATGCCGAGGCAGGCGGCGCCGAAAGCGGTGGTGGGGGAAATGCGCGGCTGTGCGCTCACTCCGCCGCCACTGCGCGCGCCTCTTCCGCCGCTTCGATCTCGGCGGCCTTGGTCTCGACCAGCTTGACGATGTGCTCGATCATGTCGGCATCTTCGATCTGGTGATCGGTCACGCCCGAGAGATAGACCATATGCTTGCCGTTGCCGCCGCCGGTGAGGCCGATATCGGTCTCGCGCGCTTCGCCGGGGCCGTTGACGACGCAGCCGAGCACCGACAGCGACATCGGCGTGCGGATGTGCTGGAGGCGCTCCTCGAGCTTCTGCACGGTGCGGATCACGTCAAAGCCCTGGCGCGCGCAGCTCGGGCAGCTGACGACGCGGACGCCGCGATTGCGGATGCCGAGCGTCTTCAGGATCTCGAAGCCGACGCGCACTTCATCCTCGGGCTCGGCCGACAGAGAAACGCGGATGGTATCGCCAATGCCGAACCACAACAGCGAACCGATGCCGATCGCCGACTTGACCGTGCCGGCGACGAAACCGCCTGCCTCGGTAATGCCGAGATGCAGCGGGAAATCGCCCATCTCGGCGAGCTGCTGATACGCCGCGACCGCGAGGAACTGGTCCGATGCCTTCACCGCGACCTTGAATTCGTGGAAGTCGTGGTCCTGCAGGATCTTGATGTGATCCATCGCGCTTTCGACCAGCGCCTCGGGGCACGGCTCGCCGTACTTTTCCAGCAGGTCCTTTTCGAGGCTACCGGCGTTTACCCCAATGCGGATCGCGCAGCCATTGGCCTTGGCGGCGGCGATCACTTCCTTCACGCGCGCTTCCGAGCCGATATTGCCGGGGTTGATGCGCAGACACGCCGCGCCCGCATCGGCCGCTTCGAGCGCGCGCTTATAATGGAAATGGATGTCCGCCACGATCGGCACGCGCGCGGCGCGGACGATCTGCTTCAGCGCGGTGGTGCTTTCCACATCGGGGCAGGATACGCGGATGATGTCGACGCCAGCATCCTCGCAGCGGCGGATCTGGTCGATCGTCGCGACCGCGTCCTCGGTTGGCGTGTTGGTCATCGTCTGGACGGTGACGGGCGCGTCGCCGCCGACGGGAACATTGCCGACCATGATCTGGCGGCTCTTGCGGCGGATGATGTCGCGCCAGGGACGAAGGGACATTGCGGGCTTTCCTTGCGGTTTGTGGCGCCTATAGCGCGGGCAGCGAAGCAGGGAAACCTCTAGGGAAACCAGATGATGAGTGAAACGCCAGGCAATTGGGTGTTGGCGGTCCATGGCGGCGCGGGCCAGATGACGCGCGACCGGCTGAGCGCGGAAGAAGATGCCGGCGCACGGGCGGGTCTCGCCGCTGCGCTTCATGCCGGCAGCGCGGTTTTGGCGGCTGGTGGCTCGGCGCTTGACGCGGTCGAGGCGGCGGTGCGCGTGCTGGAAGATGACCCGCACTTCAATGCCGGGCGCGGCGCGGTGTTGACTTATGACGGCGGCGTCTCGCTTGATGCCGCGATCATGGCGGGCGATGGCCAGCGCGCCGGCGCGGTCGCCGGCGTCGGCACGGTCCGCCATCCGGTCAGCCTGGCGCGGCGGGTGATGACGACGCCGCATGTCATGCTGTCGGGTGCTGGCGCCGAGCAATTCGCGCGCGAGCAGGGCCTGGAAGCCGCCGAGCCAGGTTGGTTCGAGATACCCCGCCGCTGCCAGCAGCTCGAGGAAATGAAGGCGCGCGGCGATGGCTGGTTCGACGAGGAAATGAAGTTCGGCACCGTCGGCGCGGTTGCCTGCGACGCGGGCGGGCGGGTCGCCGCCGCAACCTCGACCGGCGGCATCACCGCGAAGCGCTGGGGGCGGATTGGCGACACGCCCATCATCGGCGCCGGCACCTGGGCGGACGGCGTCTGCGCGGTTTCCGCCACCGGATCGGGCGAATATTTCATCCGCGCCGGCGTGTGCCACCAGATCGCCGCGCGGATCGCGTTGGCGGGTGAAGCGCCGGCACAAGCTGCCACCACCGCGCTCGCCGAAGTCGCCAAGATGGGCGGCAGCGGCGGCGTGATCGTGGTGACGCCGTCGCGAGACGCACTCTGGCATTTCAACACCGCTGGCATGTTTCGCGGCGTGGCGGGGAGCGATGGCGCGCGGCGCGTGGCGATTTATGGCGATGAGGGCTGAAGCAGCAGTTCTCGCTTGTCGTCGGCACGGCTAAAGCACCAGCGATGATTCGCTCGCTGCAACGGTTGCTCGCCGCTCTCGCCCTGGTCCTCCTGCCGCAACCGGTGCTCGCCTATGGCGCATTCGGCCATGCGACGATCGCACGCATCGCGATGGCGAATGTATCGCCCGTTACCCGCGCCAAGGTGCTGGCGCTGATGGCCAAGGCGCCGCTGCTCGAAACGCCGACCTGCAAGGCTGCGAAGATCGACGACCTGAGCGTCTGGCCCGATTGCATCCGCGCGCTGGGGCCGCGCTTTTCCTATACTGCGGCGTGGCATTATCAGGATGTCGATATCTGCGCGCCCTTCACATTGAAGCCCGCCTGCCGCGACGGCAATTGCGTGTCGGCGCAGATCGATCGGCAAATCCGCCTGCTCAAAGACAAGAGCCTGCCGCCGCGCGAGCGGCTGATGGCGCTCGCGTTCCTCGTCCATTTCACCGGCGACTTGCATATGCCGCTCCATGCCGGCGAGCACAATGACGCTGGCGGCAATCAGGTGAGCGCGGGTTACGGCATCTACGCGCCTGACCGGCTCAACCTGCACAGCGTCTGGGATGGGCCGCTCGCTGAGCGCGCGATTACCGATGGGCCCAGCCTAGTCCGGCACTACTCGACCGAGGAAGCCGCGCCCCTCGCCGCTGGCACGATCGAGGATTGGAGCCGCGAAAGCTGGCAGCTGAGCCGCGACATCGTGTATTCAAGCGCCGGTCTGAGCAACGTCTGCACCACCAAGCCGAGCGCGCGTGCGGTGCTTGACGATGCGACCATCGCGCGCCTCGTCCCCGTACAGCGACTTCAGGTTCAGCGCGCGGGCCTGCGCCTCGCCCGGGAGCTGGACGAAGCGTTCGGCAGCTGATTAACGGCGCGCCGTTACGAAACCGGCCACTGCATCGACCGCGCTCGGATCGATCGGGAGATCAGGGTTGGCATAAGTGGCGAGATTGGCCGCGCGGTCGCCAGCGCCGACCTGCTTCAGCACATGATTGACGCCGGGTAGCAGCACCAGCTTGGCTTTGGGCTGTGCCGCGGCAAGCGCGCGGGCGTCGGTTTCGCTCACTTGAATGTCGGCCAGGCCCTGCAAAATCAGCATCGGCGCTTTCACCCGCGCCGCCAGCGCGGCTGGATCGTGGCGGATCAGGTCGATCAGATAATCCTGCACGGCTGGGTAGAACAACGTCGCGAGCCCGGGATGAAGCTGCGCGGTATCGACATGCTCGCCGGCCTTCAGCTTGGCGAGCGCGGCATCGACCTGGTCGAACACCACCGCATTGGCGGGATTGGCGTGGATCTGCTCGCGGATCAGCACGTCGAACGGCCGGCCCGGCGCCGAGACGGTGATGATACCGCACACCCCCGGCGCGTCGCCGGTCGCGAGCACCATCAGCCCGCCTTCGCTATGGCCCAAGAGCCACACGCATTTCGCGCCGGTGGCTGCCCGCGCGGCGGCGACCCAGGCGGTGATGTCGGCGACATAATCGGCGACCGTCACTTTGCTGGCATCGGCCACCGCTGCTTTGCTGGCGAACATGCCGCGCTTGTCGATCCGCACGCTGCCAATGCCACGCGCCGCCAGCGCCTCGGCAAGCAAGCGATAAGGCGCGGCTTTCACACCCAAAGGGTTGTCGCCGTCCCGATCGGTCGGGCCCGAGCCGGGGACGATGAGCACCACCGGCTTGCCCTTGCCTGCGTCGATCAGCGTGCCGTGGAGGTCTGCAAGCGGGCCGGGCGCGGTGATCTCGCGCGGCGCAGGCTCTGCGGTTGCCGGTACTGCGGTGATCATTGCCACCAGTGCCGCTACCCATCCAATCAATCGCACGTCCCACGCTCCAGCGACGGCGCCGACATGCGCCAGGCAATGACGATGTAGCAGAAAGTGGCGAGCGCCAGCAGCGCGACCTCAACCGGCCAGTCGAAGTCCTTGCCGGTGACGATGAGCGGCAAGAGCGCCACATAGCCGGCCATGAGCGCTCGGCCCTGCCAGCGGGCGGGCCGCAGCTCGCATCCCCAGCGGCAGCGGCGGCGAATAAACCAGGCGTCTTCCATCAGTTATTTCCTTTCAGGATCGGAAGTGCGGAGCGCGACAATCACCAAAACGAGCGTCGCAAGGCTGAACAGCAGACCCCATTCGAGCCAGCGCCCAGCCCCCGCCAATTGCATGATGGCCAGCAACGCAGCCGCGTAGACGGCCGTCACGACCCAGCCCTGCCAACTGATCGGGGTGAACCCGTAGTTCAACGGCCCGCGCCGACGGACGAACCAATAATCGTCATCGTCCATCAGCTATCTCCCTTGGGCGGCCGGCCGCGCTTGATCGGTTTGGGCGCTTCCAGCTTGATGCCGCGGCCGCGCAGCGCCTCGCGCAGCAGATACTCGACCTGACCGTTGACGCTGCGCAGATCGGCCGCCGCGCTCCGCTCGATCGCGACGTAGAGCGCCGGATCCAGGCGGAGCGGGAAAGCCTTTTTCTGCGCGCTCGCCACCGCCAGGCCCGATCAGTAGAGCGTGCCGGTGTTGACGACGGGCTGCGTCTCGCGCTCCCCGCACAGCACGACCATCAGGTTGGAGACCATCGCCGCGCGGCGCTCGTCATCCAGTTCGACGACCTGCTTGGCGGACAGGCTGTCGAGCGCCATCTCGACCATGCCGACCGCACCCTCGACCAGCGTCTTGCGTGCAGCGACCACCGCTTCGGCCTGCTGACGGCGCAGCATCGCGCCGGCGATTTCCTGCGCATAGGCCAGATGGGTGAAGCCGCACTCGTCGACGGTGATGCCCGCGACCTTCAGCCGCGCCCGCAGCTCGTCGCGCAGTTCGGCATTCACCTGATCATGGGCGCCGCGCAGCGTGATTTCCTGGTGCTCATAATCGTCATAGGGGTAGCGCGAGCCGATGGTGCGCACTGCCGCTTCGATCTGCACGTTCACGAACGCCTTGTAATCCTGCACGTCGAACAGCGCTTGCGCTGTATCAGTGACGCGCCACACGACTTGGGCGGCGATCTCGATCGGGTTGCCGCGCAGATCGTTGACCTTGATCTTGTCGGAGATGAGGTTGTTGGCGCGCAGCGACACCTTCTTGCGCCCCATCCAGGGCAGCACCCAGCGCAGCCCCGTCACCCGATCGCTGCCCTTGTAGCTGCCGAACAGCGTCACCGCCGCCGCCTGGTTGGGCTGGAGCACGTAAAAGCCGAGCAGTACGAACGCGAACACAAACGCCGAGCCGAACAGCACGGTAACGCCGAGCGGCTTGTCGCCGGGGCTGATCACCGCACCCGCAATAATGCCGACAACCGCGAGCAGCAGCACCAGCAACATCGCATAGCCGCTCGATGCCTGCGCCGGCCGCTCCTGACTATGGGTGAGCGTTGACACAGAGTTGACCGAATCGATCATCATTCCCTCCTGAGAAAGTGATATCATATTTATATAATTTCAATCGAACCCGCAAGGGCCAAACAAAAGGCGCCGCCGGGTTGCCCCGACGGCGCCTGAAAAGACTTGGAAAATCGCGTGATTAGTTGAGCACGATCGTCACCGCGCGGCGGTTCTGCGCCCAGCTTGCCTCGTCCGATCCCAGCGCCAGCGGGCGCTCCTTGCCATAGCTGATCGTGGTGATGCGCGCAGCCGCGATGCCATGCGCGACCAGATAATTCTTGGTCGAGTTGGCGCGGCGATCACCCAGCGCGAGGTTGTATTCGCGGGTGCCGCGCTCGTCGCAATGGCCTTCGATGCTCACCGGCACATTGGGCCATTTGGCGAGCCACGCGATCTGGCTGTCGAGGATCGCCTGGTTGGGCGCATCGACATCATAGCGGTCAAATGCGAAGTGAATCGTGTCGCTCGTTACTGAGCGCTGGAAATCGGCCCGGCTGCCGGGCACGATGCCGTCACCCTGCGGCGTGTAGGTCGGCGTTGGCTGCGGCGAGGGCGGCGGCGGCAACGGTTGCTTCTTGGTGGCGCACGCGGAAAGCGCGATCAGCGCGGTCGCGAGCATTAGCTTGGTCGTCATTCTGGCCATCATATTCCTCCTCGACTGGTTCGAATCGGTCCCGTCATGACAGTCGACGGGATTGGTTAACGCACACTCGCCGCCAAAATCCTAGGCTGATCCTAGGGGCGTAACGGTCCCCATGCGGGATCGGATCCGTCGAGCGGGGTCGGCAGCCGCCGCAAATTGACCCCGGTCAGGTCGACCGAAAACAGATCGGCGACGCCCGAGCGCCCCTGGCTCGACCGGAAGAACATCAAAACACGCCCGTTTGGCGACCATGTCGGCGCTTCGTCCTGCCAGTCCTCGGTCAGCAACTTCTCATCTGCTCCTGACGGCGTCATGACACCGATGCGAAAATTGCCGGCAATCTTGGTGAACGCGATCAAGTCGCCGCGCGGGCTCCACACCGGCGTCGCATACCGGCCCGAGCCGAAGCTGATGCGATGCTGGTTCGATCCATCGGCATCCATCACATAGATCTGCTGCGTGCCCGACCGGTCGCTTTCGAACGCGATGCGGCTGCCATCGGGCGAATAGGACGGGCTGGTATCGATCCCCGGCGCGTTGGTGAGGCGCTGCGGCGCACCGCCCGATGTCGCAACGCGATAGATATTGGTGTTGCCGCCCTGCGCCATCGAGAAGACGACATGCTTGCCGTCGGGCGAAAAGCGCGGCGCGAACGTCAGCGCGGTATCGGGCACGAGCAGCCGCTGGCGGCCGGTGTTGAAATCGAACAGATACAACGCCGGGCGATCGTTGAGGTAGCTCATATAGACGATCTGGCGGTAATCGGGCGAGAAGCGCGGCGTCAGCACGATCGATTGGCCGTTGGTCAGGAAGCGGTGATTGGCGCCGTCCTGGTCCATCACCGACAAGCGCTTGACGCGGTGATCCTTGGGGCCCGTTTCGGAGACATAAGCGACGCGGCTGTCGAAATAGGGGCCTTCGCCGGTTAGCCGGGTATAGATGGTGTCGGCGCATTTGTGCGCAGCACGGCGCCAGTCAGACGGCGGCACGACAAAGCCCTGGCGCGCGAGCTCGCTGCGCGCCGACACGTCGTAGAGATAGCAGCCGACCGTCAGTGAGCCGTCGCCATTGGCGCGGACGAAGCCCTGGACGAGTGCCTGCGCGCCGGTGCCGCTCCAGAAGTCGAATTGCGGCGCGGTCACCTCGCCATAAGCAACGGGCTTGAGCTGGCTTGCACCAAGCGGATTGAACAGCCCGGAATTTTTGAGATCGTTGCTGATCACATCGGCAAGCTGGCGGCCAAGCGCATCGGTCGAGCCGGCGGCGGTCGCGCGGACCTCAGCAGTCGGCATCGCCGGGATCGCAATGGGGAGCGGTGCCGAGATGCCGCCCGTTACCGACACTTCGAGCGGTGGCGGGGCGGCGGGCTGGCCGAGAGCGGCCTGCGCCGGCGCGGGTGTTGCGGCAGGCGCCGGCTGCGCCGGTGCCGGCGTTGGCGCCGTCTGAGTCAGCGCGGGCGCGGCGAACGCCAGACCGGCGATCAACGCCATTCCCCCAAGCCAGCGATGGGCGCGATCGATCATCCGTTCATCCTTCAACGCAATTGCCAGTTGTAATTGATGTTGCCCCAGCCGCCATTCGGCGTCGCATAGAATTCCGGCGGCAGATGGAGCGGCGCGCAGCCCTTGAAGGCCGCGATCCCCAAGTCGCGCACGCGCTGGGCATAACGCTGGTTTTCGTCATCGATACCCGCCTGTCGCACCATGCTCGGCGTCGCCGCGAGCGTGCCGTCGGGATTGAGGCGCAGATTGAGCGTCGTCACAATCCGATTGGCGCCCGGCCCGGGATTGACCTGGCGATCGGCACAGGGCTGAATCTGCCGCGCGATCGCATCGCGGATGCTGGCGAGCGCAGCGGCATCGATGATCGCGGCGCGCGGCGTCTGGCTGTGCGACTTGCTCGGCTTGTCGCTCAGCCCCTTTAGGAAATCATCGCCCAACGTTGCGCCCTTGGCGTGCGCCTTGCTGCCGCTTTTGCCCGGCGTATCGGATTTGAACGTCGACGGATTGGGCAATGCCGCATCAGCCGGCGCCGCCTTGGCGGGCTTGCGCGGTGTATCGGGTGCGGGCTTGGCGCGAGTCGGCTGCGGCGTCTCGGCAGGCTTGGCAGCCGGCGCGGCTTTGGCGGCGACCGGCGGCGCCGGCGTATCGGCGGGCGTAGCAGCGGCGGGCGGCGCAGCATCCTCCGGCGCACCCTTTTCGGGCGCCACCGATTGCGCGGGCGGCGTCACGCTTTGCGGCGCGGTTGCCTCCAGGCCGATCTTGTCGGTCAGCACCACATCCATCGGCTGCTCGTTGATCTGCACCAGATCGGGCTTGGCCAGGAAGCTTGCCGACAGCAGCACGAACGCCACGACATGCCCAATCACCACGATCAGCAGCGCCGACACATCGGGCCAGCGGCTGCGCCGGATCACCGGCGGCGGATCGATGGTGATCGCGCTCACTTGCTCTCGCGCGGGGTCGAGACCAGCGCGACATGGTTGAGGCCGGCGCGATTGAGCTCGCCCAGCACGCGGGCCACTGAGCCATAGGTCAACGCCTTGTCCGCTCGCAGATAAATGCGCGGCGGGTTGTCGGGCGTGCCCTTCGCCGCAATCTGGCGCAGCACATCGGGGAACAGCGCCTCGCTCACCGGGTCCTGATCGACGAAGATGCGGCCCTGCTCGTCCAGGCTGATCTCGACCGGCTTTTGCTGCTGGTCGAGCGGCTTGGCGCGGCTGTCCGGGAGGTTGACCGGCACGCCGGCGGTCAACAACGGCGCCGTCACCATGAAGATGATGAGCAGCACCAGCATGACGTCGACGAGCGGCGTCACGTTGATTTCCGCCATCGGCGCACGCCGGCCGCGCGAGCGGGTGGAGGGCAACATGGCCGCCATCAGCCGCGCCCCTTCATCCCGGGGGCTTCGAGCTGGCGACTGAGCGACGCGTGGAAGGCATCGGCAAAGCGGTTGAGCGCGCTTTCGACGCGATTGATGCGGTGGCCGTAGCGGTTATAGCCAATCACCGCCGGGATTGCAGCGAACAGGCCGATCGCAGTCGCGAACAGCGCCTCGGCAATCCCCGGCGCGACCACCGCAAGCGACGTGCTCTGCTGCGCGGCGATGCCGGTGAAGGCGCGCATGATCCCCCAGACCGTGCCGAAAAGGCCGACGAACGGCGCCACCGCGCCGACGGTGGCGAGCACGTTCAGGCGATCGGCAAGTTGGTCGATTTCAGCCGCAACCGCCGATCCCATAGCCGTCGCCAGCCGTTCGCGCGTGCCTTCGCGGTCGATCGTGCTGGTCGCGGTCGAGCGCCGCCATTCCACGACACCTGCCGAAAACACGCGAGCCACCGGCTGGTTCTGCTCGCCCTCGGCGCGGTAAAAGGCGTCGATATCGGCGGCATCCCAGAATTCCTTCTCGAACCGCGCTTGCCGCCGGCGGATGCCCCCGAGCCGCAACCCGAACGAGACGATGATCCACCACGTCCAGATACTGGCGACAAGCAGCCCTAACATCACGCCCCGCACCACCCAATCGGCATGGAGAAACAGCGCCAGCGGCGACAGCGACGACGGATCGGTGTTGAAGGCAAAATTCATCGGGCGTCCAATTCCCCTGTCCACAGCAATGGCTCGAACGCCTTTACCCAGGCGGCCGGTTGGCGCTTCGGGCGCCCATCGGGCGCGACGAACGCGGCTGTCACCGTCGCCTCGGTCACTAATGACGCTTCCCTTATGACGCGCTGATGAATGCGGCATGAAGCGGCGCGCACCGCGATCAATCGGCTGGCGACGACCAACGCATCGCCCAGCCGCGCGGGCGCGCGATAGGTGATTTCGAGCTCGGTGACGGCATAAGCGCCCTCCCCCGCGTCGTGCGCGGCGCGCTGGTCGATGCCGGCGAGCGCCAGCATGTCCGATCGCGCGCGCTCCATGAAGCGGAGATAATTGGCGTGATAGACGACGCCCGAAAGATCGGTGTCCTCGAAATAAACCCGCACCGGGAAGCGATGCTCGCGGTCCGCAAAGCGGCCGGCGGCGGGTTGATCCAGGGCAAGCGCGGCAGTCACCCGGCGGCTGTTAACCAAAGCCGCGCCGCGATGAAACCCCGCTATTGCCCCCGCCTGTCCCGCTTTCGCGCTCGGGCGCGGCGGCGATTAGCGGCCACGCGCCCTCACACCGTCATCGACATGCCGCGGTAAATGCGGGCTCGATAGCGCGAATCCTCGGCATCGGGGAGCGGCGCGCCGAGCAGCAGCACGGCGCGGGCGAAGCGCTTCACCTCTTCCAGATGCTCCTCCAGGTCGCGCGGTTCCTCCGACCGCACACGCCGCGTCAGGTTGATCTGGTTGACCGGCACGTCATGGACCAGCCGCTCATTCTCGACCGCCAGCGTCGCGGTGAAGGCATGCAGCGTCGTCTTGATGAAATTGGCGAGCGCGAAGGCCGGGCTCTTGTCGCCCATCGGCACGTCGGGCGACGTCAGGACCAACTGGCAGCCATCATAGAGCGACGCCTTGCGCGCGACGCGGAAATGATGCGTCAGGTTGGCGGCGACGACCTTGCGGAATTCGGGCGGCGTCAGCGGCGCGTCGAGCCCGAACAGGCGCGGCGGTAGCGCTTCGGCGGGGGTCGACAGGATCGTCGTCGGGCGACCCCAGGCCGCCACCGCCTTGTCCATCGCCGCTTCGATCGCATCACCATACGTGATCGGCTCGATCGCGCTGCCGGGCAAATCATCGAGCAGCGCGAGGATGGCATTGCCGCCCGCGTCGCTCTTGGTCATCAGCACGACCCGCGCGACATGGCAGTCGGCGATGAAGGCGCGCGCGGTTTCGGCCAGATAATCGGTCAGGTGATCGCCGATCACCCATACCGTTTTGCCCCGCATCTGGTCGAGGCGCTCCTGCTTCGGCCCGCCGAACAACTCGCGCTCGGTGGTCGAGCGTTCGACCGACAAGCCGCCCGAAGGCATGAACGTCTCGCCCGAGACGGCGCGGTCGGCGAGGAAGAACACCGTGGCCTGGGCGACATCGGTCTCGGTCGGCATCTTGCCGAGGTAAAGCTGGCTGAGCACACCAGTGCCGACCTTCTTGGCTTCCGCCGCAATGCGATCGGCCGGCAGGAACGGCGCATCGGCGGGGGGCACGCGCAGCAGCCAGTCGCTGTTGGCTTCCCTGGTGTCGGGGCGGTCGGCCCATTCGGGCGCATCGAGGAAATAGCCGCCTTGGCGCAACCGCGAGATCAGCCGCGCGGCGATCGACGGGGTCAGCAGATACTGGTCCCAAGTGCAGATGCCGTCGCCTTCGCGCGCGCAGGCGAGCGCCAGGTCACGCAGCTCGCGCGGGTTGTTGGTGTCGTGCGACATCCGCACCGTGTCGTTGCGCGCCAGCCGCGACAGGATCGCTTCGACCCGATTGCCGCGCCGCAGCGCCTTGACGATCGCGGCATGGACAGCGTTCAGCCGCTTATTCTCCAGGATCAACTTGCCGCGCCGCTCGAACAGGCCGGGCTTGCCGCCGGTGCCGGCCAGCCGGTCGCCATCGACCGGCCCGGGTGCGATCGCGTTGAACTGGATTTCCGGCCCCAGATGCCGCGCCATCGATTCGACCATCGCGCGCTGGCCCGATTTGGACACCGCGTAATCGGCGCGATTGGGGTAGGCGACCGCCAGATATTTCTCGCCGCCAAAATAGGACGAGACGTTGAGGATATAGCCTGAGCCCTGCGCCTTCATCAGCGGCACGACATGGTGCATCAGCAGGAAGTTGGAGATGAGATTGGCGTCGAGCGTGTAGTTCCACGCGTCCACGCTCATATCGACGACCATTTCCTCGGCACCGGCGACGCCGGCATTGTTGATCAGGTAATCGATCCGCCCGAATGCCTTGATCGTCGCGTCGACCGCGGTCTTCAATGATGCGAAATCGCTGACATCGATATTCGCCATCGTCTGGACGCGGCGTTCGACGCCGGCAAAGCCGATATCCTCAAGCTCGCTGACGATGCGCGCGCGGGCAGCGGCGAGTTCACTTTCGCGCCGCGCGACCATCATCACCTTGCCGCCCGCCAGCGCGAGCAGGCGTGCGACCTGGCCGCCAATCCCCGCCGATCCGCCCGTAATCAGCGCGACCTTGCCGAGATGCAGCCCGGTGATGTTCTCGCTGAACCCCGGCATTGCCTTGGCCGCGCCCGTCGCCTCGCCGATGCTGGCGGGGAGGTAGAGCGTCACATCGCGGATCTTGCTCTCTTTCAGCAGAATGCGCGCGGCATGGCCCGCGGTGAAGCGGATATTCTCGGCCTCGGCATTGGTGAAGCGGACGATCTGGTTGCCCCATTCGGCTTGTTTGCGGCGACCATGCGCGACCTCAACCTCCGACTCGTCGCGCCAGATGCGCACCAGCTGCTCGGTCGCGGCGCGCAGGATGTTGCCATAGACATCGCCTTTGCCATCGGTCGCGTTGGAGACAAATGCGAAGCGCGGTGCTTGCAGCAACTGGTCGTGCCGCTTCCAGTATCGGCTCAGCGTGCGGGCAAGCGCGACCGCACCGGTCAGCTCGATATCGATCAGCCGCTCGACGACTTCCTGATCGGCGCCGGTCAGCGAGCCGGTCAGCTCGTCGGGCGCGAGCGCGGGAAGGAAGAGCGCGCCAGTGAGCGGCGCTTTCTGCGTGGTATACTCCTCGAGCGCCGATTCCATCGCGGCGGGCTCGGTGCGGTTGAAGCGGATGATGCTGAGCTGCTCGCCAAAGCCTTCCGCCTTGGCGCGCGCTTGGGCAATCGCGACATCGGCCTGGCGCGATAGGCCAAGCAGCACCTGCGCGCCCGAGGCAAGCTGCACCCGCGCCAGCTCCAGCGCATCCTCCCAGCCATCGCCGGCGACGATCAGCACAGCCAAGCCCGTGCCGTCCATCGAGCGCATCGAGGGGCGCGAGAGATACGTCGAGCGCTGCTCCTTGCGCACGGTCATGCCGTGCGTCACCTCGAAATCATGGCCGTTATAGGCAGCCGATTCATCGCTGCCGAGGAATACGCAGGTGGTGGCGATGTCGTCTGGCGCCGGGAATGTCTTGGCGCGCGGATTGCCGCCGGTCGCGCGTTCCAGCGACATCATGTCGAAGAACTGATTAGCGGTGGTGCCTGCTTCGTCGCCGCGCATCTTGTCCATGGTGGCGAAAACGGTGCGGATGCGCTCGCTTTCGATCGGACCAGGGAAGACGAGATTGACGCGCACGCCGCGTACCCCCAGCTCCAGCGACAGCTCGCGCGACCAGGCGTTCATCGCTGCCTTGGGCACGACATAGGCGGCGCGCGCGTAATAGGGCGTGCGCGAGAAGATCGTCGAGACGTTGATGATCGTCCCGCCCTCGGGGATCGCCGGTGCGGCGGCGCGCGCGACGTTCCAGGCGACGCCGAAGATGTTGCGCATCGCGCCGCCGACCGTTTCGCTGTCGGTCGCGGCGAGCTCGGCTGGATTAAGCGGCAATTGTTCGATCGGCTGCTTCGGCCCCGCCGAGCCGGCATTGTTGACGAGGATATCGATCCGCCCGAAGCGCTTGACGACATCGGCGATGGCGCCCTTGACCGAGGCGGCATCGGCGCCGTCGAGCGCGACCGTTGCGACGCGCGCCGGATCGACACCGGTTTCCTTGACGATCGCCTGTGCCGCCGCATCCGTGCGCGCGGGCGTGCGGCCGGTCATCACCACCGTCGCGCCTTCGGCCAGATAGTGGCGGACGATGTGGCCACCGATATTGCCCGCAGCCCCGGTGACGACGGCGATCTTGCCCGCGAGCCGCCCGGCCTCGACCGGCGCGACTTTGGCCTTGGGCTTGGCCGCGCTTTCGGCGATGGTCGTGGACTTGGCCATTTCAGCTCTCCCTGGCGGCACGGGCGCCGCTGCGTTGCGATGGTCGTGGTAATCGGCGCCTGGGGAGGAAAGCCGAAGGTTAGTGATCGCTATCCGGGCGAGTCGCGCAAGCCCCCGGTTTCCTGCGCGGCCCACATTTCGAGCAATTCATCGCGGCTGCGCAGGCCCAGCGCCGGCAGCGCGTGGTTGACGACATAAGTCGCGCCCGAATGGCGGTTTTCCCACATCGATTGATGCGCGTCGGGCAAGCCATCCCAGGGCACGACGCTCGGCTCGGTCACTTCGAGCAAGCCCGCCGCGATCATGTCGTTCATCCGTGCGACCTCGTACGCGTTGCACAGATGGGTGCCGAGGATCGACGCGGTCGGCATCAATATCTTGCGCTGCCGCGTCCACACCTGCGGCGCGTAGAAAGTGAAGCGCTGGCCCGCCAGGTCCTCGGCGAAGACGACGCGGCCGGTGAAGGGTTTGACCAATGAGGTCGAGACGCCGAGCGTGTCCTGCCCGGCACGCTCGAACACCAGATCGGGGCTGCCGCGCGGATTGTCTGGCGAGCGCAGGATTTTGCCGATCGCGCCGCCGAACGGCTTCATCACCCGGTCCTGATAATCGCGCACTGCTGCCTTGAAGACCTCGATATCGGCCTTGGCATCGGGGAGGCGCGGCATAGTGTCGGGCCAGAGGAAATTGTCTCCCTCGCGGCGGCGGATGCTTTCGAGACTGACGATGCCCTCGATCGCATCTTCCAGGCCCAGCGATTGCAGGAATTCGCGCTGGCCATCGGTGGTGGTGGCGACGACGCTCTTGGCGTTGAAGCGCCGCGCTGCCTCGATGATTTCCAGCCCCATTTCGTCGAGCAGCGCGCTCGATCCGGGCCCGTAATAGATCAGCACCGCCTCGCCACCGCGCAGGCCCGCGCGGCGCAGCATTTCCTCGGGGCTGGCCACGCCCGGCTTACCCATGAAGCTGAAATGATAGCCGGACGAGGCGCCGTAAAAGGCCAGCGTCCCGCCTTCCGCCAGCAGCTGGAAGCTGCGCGGAAACGCCGTTTCGCCGGCATGGCTGACGACATAATCGGCCAGCACGCCACCGTTCAGTGCCTTGTATGCTTCGACCAGCGGCGCCCCGGCGGCTTCCCAGGCGCGCGCGGCGTCGGCTTCTTCGGGCACGACCGTGAACAAGCCCGCCAACGCGGCATCCTTGCGGTTGATCGCTCCGACTGCGCCCTGCCCTTGGACAAACGCCGCGCGATCGGCCGATGACACCAGCCCCGTCACCTGCAACCCGGTTCGCACCGAACTACGCAGCGCGTCGAGACCAGTCCCCGTCGCCGCCCCTTCGACGAACAGCGTCCGCCCCGGCGCAATCTTCAGCGTCGTGAACAGGCAGCGCGCGACGGTGCCGAGATTGAGAACATAGCTCCCCGCCTGTTCCAGCGTCAGGTCGGGCGGGATGGCGTGCATCTGCGGCGCCTGCACGGTCAGGAACTGCGCGTGACTGCCGGTTTCGGTTTCATAGCCCTGGATCGAGAAATCGGCGAACATCGGGTCATTGCCGACCTGGGGGCTGAGCAGATCGTTGGTGCCCGAATAGACTGTCACCAGATCGCCGACCTTCACCCGCCCTTCGGCACGCGTTTCGCTGCCGAGCGCGGCAACCAGCGCAATGCCGCCCGACCCGGTGATCTGGACGTCTTCCTCATGAGCATCGAACGGCGACACTGGAATGCCGGTCAGCGCCCAGATGTCGTTGAAGTTGACCTCGCTGGTCAGCATGTAGAGCAGTGCCTCGTTTGGCGCAGGCTCGGGCACCTTGACGATCAGCTCGCGCTCATGCGTGGCAGGCGGGCCGAAGCGCGGCGCGCCGGTGTCGGGATCGCGCGCGACGCCGAACGCATATTGCCAGGGCGGGATGGGCGTTACGCCGGGGTAGAAGGCCGCGCCGACCGGGAGCAAATCGCCCGCTGCCTCCAGCGCCTTGCCGCGCGGCTGATGCTCGGCATCGATCCATACGCCGTCGCGCCGGACCGGCAGCGGTGGGCTGACTTTGTCGATAAACTGGCGAATGCCGGTCTTGCCGCCTTCGGGATCGACAATCGCATCGGCAAACAAGGCCGCCTCGCGCGCCAGCCCGGCTGCCATGCCCTGTTCCAAACCGGTGCGCACCGCGTCTAGCGCGCGATTGCCGGCCGCCTCGCGCCCCGCCCAGCACAGCTGGCGCAGGATGCGCTGGAGGAAGTCATCCTGCAGCACGCTATCGAGGTGGATTGATGCAGGCTGCTCCCATGCTGTGACCTGCAGCATCCGTGCAGCATAGGCTTGGCCGAGAGCACTCGTTTCGCCGTGCAGCACATACTCGCGCACCGCCGCATGGGCCGCCGACAAGGCATCGGTCGCGCCATCGACGCAGTCCTCGATCAGCCCGATTTGCTGCGCCGATGCTGCGTCAATGCTGCGACCTCCAAGGATCAGGTCGAGCGCATCGCGCACCCCCTCCGCACCGCGCTTGTCGAGCAGCAGGCGCGGCAGGCGCTGCGTGCCGCCATAGCCGGGCAGCAGGCGCAGCCGGATTTCGGGCTGGCCAAAGCGCGCGGTCGGCTCGGCGATGCGGTAATGGCAGGCGAGCGCGAATTCCATGCCCCCGCCCAGCGCGACGCCCTGTACCGCGGCGATGCACGGCTTGCCCATCGTCTCGATCTTGCGGAAGGCGAGCTGGGCATTGTTGGGCAGCACCATCGCTTCGTCGCGGCTGTGGATCTCCTCGAGCATCTGGCGGATGTCCGCGCCGGCGACGAACGAGGCGGTGC
This sequence comes from Sphingomonas sp. GlSt437, assembly GCF_048015635.2. Lineage (NCBI taxonomy): Bacteria > Pseudomonadati > Pseudomonadota > Alphaproteobacteria > Sphingomonadales > Sphingomonadaceae > Sphingomonas > Sphingomonas sp. GlSt437. Next base: position 999,145 of record NZ_JBPGYA010000001.1, read on the forward strand.
CCTGCCCCGTAAACACCACCGCGACGACATCGTCTTTCCGCGACAGATGATCGACGACGATCACCAGCTCGTCGATCGCGCGTTCGTTGAGCGCGTTGACCGGGGGGTTGGTGACGGTGACGGTCGCGACGCGCTTGCCCGGCGCGACGAGATTATACTGGACCAGAAAATAGCGATAGCGATTGAACAGCGCCTGATTGTCCGACAGGCTCTGCTTGCGCTGCCAGGCATCGATCGCGGTCTTGAGCTCGGTAAGCGCTTCGGGATTGCGCAGCGTCGTCACGTCGCCGACGTCGCCGCCTTCGACCAGCGCGCGGACCATGCGGCGCATGTACTTGCCGCTGCGCGTCTCGGGGAACTGGGTGACTTCGATGATGTCGGCGGGCACCGCGACCGCGCCTTTTTCGGTCCGCACCAGCTCGAACAGCCGGCGCTTGTCATCGAGGCTGAGCTTGCGCCCCGCGACCGGCACGACAAACGCCAGGGGCGTCAGCCCTTTCTCGCGATGTGGGGCGCCCACCACCAGCACATTGCCGACCGGCGAGTCGGGGTCGAGCGCCTTGTCGCGCAATATCGCACCTTCGATTTCCTCGGTGCCCATGCGGTGGCCCGAGACGTTGATGACGTCGTCGCTGCGGCCGTGGAAGCTGAACGAACCGTCATCATAGCGGATCGCGAAATCGCCCTGGGTATAGGCCCAGGTCCCTCGCCACCGCCGCCAATAGCCATCGACCCAGCGCTGCGCGTCACCGCGCCAGGCGCCGGCCACGCGGCCATCCTCGACCCGGAAATTGGCGGCATCGCCCCAGATGGTGCGGGCGAGATAGGGGTAAGGCGCGGCGATGACGATGTCGCCCTTCTCGCCCATCTCGGCCGGCCGCCAGCCCACGCCATCGTCGCGGGCGCGCTCGAACAAGCCGATATCGGCCGCGTCACGCCCGTCCTCCACCCACACATCGCCCAAAATCCATGGCAGCGGATAGGCATGCGCATCGGGGCGCAGCGGGAAATCGGCATTGCCGTAGAAATGCGTCCAGGCGATGCCGCCATGCTCGGTCGCCCAGTAGCTGTTGATGTACTGCGGGACGACATGCTCCATCCCGAAGGCTTGGACTGAGGGCGAAGTCGGCTCGGCGCAGAAGGTCGCGACGCGCAGGGACGACAAGTCGTAGCGCTGCACGTCCGCGAGGTTCGACGGGTCCGACATCACCGATTTCAGGAAGGTGACGCCCGCCTTGAAGATCGTCACCTTGTGCCGCTCGATCATCGAGGCGAAGCGGCCGGCATGCGGGAAGACCGGCGAGCCCTCCGACACCACACTCGTCACCCGCGTCAGCAGGGAGGCGGCGATCATATAGCTTTGCCCGGTGATCCAGCCGGGGTCAGCGACGACGTACATGGTGTCGCCGGGCCGCGCGTCGAACGCGACTTTCATCGTGTGCGCGATACCCGACGAATAGCCGCCATGGACGTGGACGACGCCCTTGGGCTTCCCCGTCGAGCCGCTGGTATAGATGAAGAACATCGGAAATTCGGCATCGACCGGCAGCGGCGCGGAGGAGGCCCAGATCGCGCGGACGAAATCGGTATCGGGAAGCGCGAGCAGATCGGCTTCGCTATCGACTGCGAACCCGCTGGTGCGCGCCTTATCGAGGATCGTCGACAGCGCCGCGTTGGTCAGCTCATGGCCCCAGCGGTCGCGCTCCTCGCGCCAGATAATGTCGGGCTGCGCGGTATGACGCGCGACGATGACCGCGTCGACGCGGGGCGGCAGGGTGACGAGGCTGGAAGCAATCGCAATCCGCACCCGCGCCGCATCGGCCGAGCTGATCCGCCCTTCCTTGCCCAGCGTGATGAGCGCTCGGCCGACACCGCGCATTACATCCGACCGTTCGACCGTCACCTCGCCCGCCAGCGTTTCGGCGACGGTATCGCGGATCAGCGCGGTGTCGGCCTTGGGCAAGTCGAGATCGATGTTGCCCAGCGCGGCGAGCGCGGTTGCGACCGGCACGAAATTGTCGAGCGCCGGATCGGTATAGGCGTTCTTGAAGGCGGCGACCTGCGCGTTGCGATAGCTGCCGTCCGAGGTGACGATCACCCGCGCGCCGGCATCGGCAATCCGGTCCGACAGCGTCTTGTCGCTGAACCCGCCGAAGACCGCTGTGTAGACGACACCGAGCCGCTTGGCGCCTTCGGTCCAGTAAATTTGCGGCATGATGCTCGGCATGTTGAGGACGATGCGATCGCCTGCCTTCAGCTCCAGTGCCTGCAACGCCACCGCGCATTTCGCGCTTTCGAGCAACAGCTTCTTGCGCGAGACGTGGAAGCAATCGAGCGGCGCGCCACGCCCGCCGTCCGCCGCCATGTCCCAGCGATCGCCTTCGAAGATCAGCGCAGTTTCGTCGCCATGGCCGCTCAGCACATGGCGATCGACTTCATTGAACGCGCCATTGGTCCGCCCGCCGGAAAACCACTTCCAATGCGGCGGATCACTCGCATCGAACGCCAAATCCCATGGCGCGAAATCGGCAGGCAGACCAGGCGACACCGCTGCCCCAGTCGCCGCATCCCAGCCCTGCCAGCTGCCATCCTCGCTGCGCATGATCCACGCGCCCGCCGCGCCGATCTCGCCGACGAACCAGTGGATCGTCCGCGCCGCGATGTCGCCATGGAAGCTGCCCGGATCATCGAGCGCGGCCTTGCGCATCGCTTCCCAATCGGCGCGCGAGCGAACGGGATTGACCTCAGCGCCGGGCAGTGCTGCCCGGGGCCGAACCCCCTGCCCCTCCGGCAGATCGGTTGTCGCCTCGCTTAGCCCCGTTGCCACGCGACCAGCCCTATCGGCGCCCGATCATCGGCAGCATGAGCAATTGGCATCGTCATCCCGGTCCATCCTCCGCAATGCCTGATCGTCGATCGATCCGGCGCTGCACGATTATTGCGTCAAGGTACATGCGACCACGTCTTGCGGCGGCTGGCAAGACGGATCTTGGGGAAGAAGCTAGGGGCCAACGCGATGGGCGGCGGACAGCCTGCCGGTTTGGGCGCGCATGGCATCACGCCAAGTCGCGCACCTGCTCGCGATAAAAGCGATCGACGAACGCGGCGGCATTAGCACTATTCTTAGCCCAAGCCAATTATAGCCGGCCATTGCGATGGCTTCACCCCAGCCGCTCGCGCCGCCAACGACCGGGCGTCACTCCCGTTGCCTTGCCGAAGGCGGTGGTGAATTGCGGCTGGGCAGCAAAGCCCACCGCCAGCGCCACTTCGGCCAAGGAAAGCCGGTTGGTTTCGAGCAGCTCCTTTGCGCGATCGATGCGGCGCTCGGCCAGCCAGTCGAACGGCGGCAGACCGACCGACTGTTTGAACGCCCGGCTGAAATGGGTGGGCGAGCAACCGGCGATTTCGGCAAGCATCTCCAGGCTTACCGATGAATCGAGCCGCGCCAGCATCGCTTCCTGGGTGCGCCGCAATTGCCATGGCGCCAGCCCGCCGCGTGCCAAGGTGGGGCGTCGATCGAGATGGTGCTGGCCGATCAACCGCTCGACAACGAGCAGCGCGCGCGCTTCCATCTCGAGCCGGATGGGCGGGGCGTTGCGGTCGGTCGCCCGCTCGACATAAGCGCTCAGCAGTCGCCACAAGGCCTCATCAGGAAACATGATGAGATCGCGGCGCAGTTCGGCTGCGGTAAAGGATGGCGCGTTGAGCCCTTCAGCCGCGCGCACGACCAGCGTATCGGTCACGTAGAAATGAGCGAAGCTGATGCTGCCGCGTGCCCAATAATGCGATTGCCCGCCCTTCGGCTGGAGGCAGAGCAAGCGCTGGCCGCCATCGACATGGGCCCCGCGAAAGCCGGGATTCTCGCACACCGCGCGCGCCCCGCCCAGCGATACCGTCAGAACGCTGTCGGGCTGGTCATCAATCCAGGTTTCCTCGTCAAAACCGCCAGGCGCATGCACGATGCCCAACGGCGCCACCCAGCCATCGTCCTGCCCGGCGATGTCGACATCGGCGCCGGGGATCGACGCGCGCAGGAAATCGGCAAAGTCGAGCTGGATCGTCATGATAGCGACACCTCCCCTGCGCTCTCGATGCCGACGGCAACCGGCTATGAAATCCGCCGAACATTCGCTCTTCCCCACCCCCGGCGCATCCTCCTCGTACCGCCAATCACCAACCGGGAGTCGTTGGTAGCTTAGCATCTTGGCTCGGCTTGGGCACGCGGCGCAAAAAGTGCTTGAGGTCGACCTTGGCCCGACAATTTCTTTGTTCGTCTACCCAACGACGCTATGACGACCGGAAATGGCGTCCTGAGAGCAGCGCTCCGGCCAAGCAGAGCAACGCCGTCACATAAGCGGCGCCTTCGAAGAAATTCAGCCAATCGAGCTTGAGCGCCGCGAAGTTACGAACGAGCAGCAGCACGATGCTGCCGCCATAGCCGCACGTATCGGCAAGGTAGATCAGGAAACCGGCATTGCCGGCCGTGCGCGTCGCAGCGATCATCCGATCGAACAGCATGGCGTTGAACGGGGTATAGGCCATGTAGAGCCCGACCCCGAGCAGGATCATCCAAGCGATCGGATCGATCAATCCTTGCTGATAGGCAAGCGTGGCGCCACCGATCAGCAGGGCGCCGACCGCAATCGCGGCATGAACCAACAGCAGCGCGCGACGATTGTCGCGCACCACGATGAGCAACCCCATCGTCACCAGCGACAGGAGCGCGGCGGGGAGCTCGCTGGAAGTGAACAGTGCCGCGACATCGGTAAAACCCAGCGCCCGCCAGATTTCGGCAGCGAAATTGTCGCGAAAGTCGCGAAAGGCCGTCAAAAACACATAAGCGATCAGCAACGGCACTAGTGCGGCGGCGTGGGCGGCGAAGAAACGTAGGCGCTTTGCGCCATCCATCGGCGCGCGCGGGCTGCGTTGTGCTTTGTCCTCGGCATCGGGCGGCGGCAATTGCGCGAGCGCCGCGACCGAGATCAGTAACAAGGGCAGGAACATCAGACCCGTCGCCGCCGGCATCCACCAGACGCTGACGCCGAGCTCCAGCAGCCACGCCCCCGCCGACTTGACCACGCCGGACGACAGGATGAAGCTCGCGCACAGGATCGCGCCAATCACTTCGGATGTGCGCCGCCCTTCGACATAGCTGAACACCAGCCCCCAGATGAGGCCGAGCGGCAGCCCGTTCAGGAACATCGCCGCGACATTCCACGGCGCGGGCAACACCGCGAACAGCATCAGCGCTGCCCAGGCCAACAGAATGAGGCCCAGCGTCGTCACCGCGCGGCGGCGCTGGCCCATTTCGGCGATCAGCTTGACGCCGATGACCTTAGACAGGGCATACCCGGCAACCTGAGCGATAACGAGCGCGATCTTGAAATCGATAACGCCGTGCCAGCCCGGTACCACGCCATAGGTCGCCGCGCTGAACGGCTTGCGATAGGCGTACATCGCGAAATAAGCGGCAAAGGCTGCCGTGCCGCCGTAGAGCGTGAAGACGAACGGCGACGCGCGCTCCAGCCAACGCGTGACCGGGCTGCCCGTTGCCGGTGCGGCGATTGCCGCCGCGGTCATATTGCCGGCCGCTCGCCCGCCGCGATGCGCGCGTCGATCGCTTCGACGACGGACCAGAGATCGGCGACGCTGTCGATCACATAGTCCGCGCCCGCGGCGCGTAGATCGGCGGCTGCGGTCTCGATCCGCTGGCGCCGGTCGTCTCCGGGCAGTGCGGCCAGCGCCTCGCTCGACAACCCGACACCGTTGCCCGAGGCAGCGACGCCGACCGTCCAGCATCCTGCCTCGCGCCCCTCGGTGATGCCGACGGTCGCGTCGTCGACCTTGATGCACGCGCGCGATGGCCAGACGCCGAGCTCGACCAGCGCTTTCCACAGCATCAGCGGCGAGGGGCGTCCGGTCGCGGTTTCGCCCGAGCAGATGACGACTTCAGGCGCATAGCCCTGTCCGGCGGCGAGCGGCAGAATGTCCGCCATCATCGCGCGGGTATAGCCGGTGCACGAGCCGATCCGTACGCCCGCCGCCGTCAGTCGCGCGGCGACGTCCGCCGCGCCCGGGATCAGCGCCGAGCAATCCTTGGCGGCAAGGCGCATCATCGGCTCAACAGCGTCATGGAGGCGGGTGACATCGTCCTCGCTCGGCGCAGCGCCATGCGCCGCCTGCCACGCAGCGGCAACACGCGGCGCGGCCAGCAGCGCGCGGATATGATCGCGCTTGGCCCGGCCCATATCGGCGCGCGCTTCGGCCTCGCTGACCGGCACACCGGCGTCGGCGAACACCCGCTCCAGCGCGACGACCGGGGCGCGGCAGCCATGGTCGATCATCGTGCCTGCCCAATCGAACACCACGGCCTTGATATTGCTCATGCCATTGCCCTCACATCCTGCCCGGTCAATTCGCTCATCACTTCCTCGGCGAGCGCGAAGCTGGTCGAGGCGCCGGTGCCGCTCGTCACCGTCACCAGCCGCACGCCGGGCAGCGGCGCGAGCGCGACACTGTGCTGCGGGCCGGAGGCATAAGTGCCGATCCAGCGCTCGGTGATGGCCGGCACGGTGCCGAACACGTCGCGGAATTCATCGAGGATCAGCGCGTCGATCGCCTCATCGGCAAAGGGATCAGGCGTGGCGGCATAATGGTGGCTGTCGCCGACGATCAGGCTGCCGTCACGGCTTTGCGTGACGATCAGGTGGATGCCATTGACGAGCTGCGCCGCGCGTTCCCGCTCTAGCCGCGCCTTAAGCGCCGCCGCTTGCGGCAATTGCGAATAGCCGAGATAGCGCACCAGCCCGAGGTCGGACATCAGCGCGCCGGGCAAGCGGAAACCGGGCGAGGCGAGGCGCAGCATCTGGAGCTTGCAGCGGGTGACCCCGGCGGCGGCAACCTCTTCAGGGAACAGCGCGTAGAAATCATCGCCCGGGCAAACGATGACCGCTCCGGCGTTGATCCGGCGCATGGCGGTTTCGACACGGCCGGTTTCGACCGACAATACCGTCTCGCCGCGATGGAAGACCACGCCCTTTGCCTCGGCCAGCCAGGCCGCCAGCGCCGGAATTGCGGTCCGCGATTCGACGCGGATATCGACGCTGCTGGTCAGCGCGCCTTCCAGCATCGCCGGCCGCATCGGCGCGAGCAGGGCTTGTGCTTCAGCGCGGTCGAGCCAGCCGCAACCTTCCGCAATATCGGTCTCGAGGAACGCCTCGCACACCGCACGCGCTTCCGGCCGTTGCGCGACGAGCACCAGCCCGCGGTGCTCGATGGCGATGCCGGCGGCGGGCGCCACTTCCAGCCAAACATCGCGTGATCGGCGCGCGCGGCGCCACACCGCGCCCTGTTCCTGGCCGGTCACGGTGATGAAGCCGAAATTGCGGATCGAGGCGCCGTTGGCCTGAGCATCGCGATCGATCACCACGGTACGCAACCCCAGCCGCGTCGCCGCCAGCGCATGCGCCAGCCCGACAATCCCGGCACCGACAATGGCGATATCGAACGACTCTTCGATCATGGCGCGCCTCTCCTCGCGCGCCATTGCGCGACATCGCGAGCGGTCGGCCAAGCCTTTGAGTCGATGATGGATATAGATGACACCTATCCGCGCTCCATCAGCGCCGGTACCGCGTCAACGCATCGCCCAGCGCGGCTTCTAGCGGCCCGAGCCAGTCGCGGAATTGCGTCCATTGGTCGAGGCCGTCGCGGAAAATCGGGCGGCGCACTTGCTCGGAACTCGGCGTGCGGACGCTGCGGCGGTTCTGGTGAAAATCGACGCAGGCCTGCTCGAACGGCAAACCGCAATGGCTGAGGATGCGGCGCACGCTGCCTTCAAGGTCATCGACGACATCCTCGTGATGGACGCGCATCACGCGCCCGGGCAGCGCCGCGTCCCAATGTTCCATCAGATCGAGATAGGTGCGGTAATAGCGCGCAATATCCTCGATGCTGTAGGTGAATTCCTGGCCATGCGCGAACAACTGCTTCAGGTTGCTGAAGCAGCACGCCATCGGTTCGCGCCGCGCATCGATGATGATCGCGTTGGGCAGGATCACGTGGATGAGCCCGATATGCCGGAAATTATTGGGCATCTTGTCGATGAAGCGTGGCCGGTGGGTGCGATAGACGCGGGTGTCGTCGAGATAGCGCCGGCCCAGCGCATGCGCCTGCTCAGCTGACAGGTCGGAGAGTGCGCCGGGATAGCGGGGATTGTCATAATCCGGGTCGCGGCCCTGCAGATCAAGCACGATGCGCTGGATGTCGGCGAGCTCCTGCGTGCCCTCGACCATCGAATGCGACGCGAGGATTTGCTCGATCAGCGTCGATCCCGATCGCGGCAGGCCGAGCACGAAGATGGGATCGCGGTCGGGCGCTCCCCAGCCCGTGCGCGCTGCGAAGAAGCCGGCGGTGCAGATTTGCCGCTGCAATCGCGTGTTGGTCTCCAGTATCTCCGGTCGGTAACGGCTCTCTGCCCGCTTGAGCGCATTGCCCGCCGCATAATAACGCCATGAGCGCGCCGCTTCGCCACGATCCTCATAGGCCTTGCCGAGCGCGAAGCGGATATGGATGCGGTCTTCGGTGCCGGTGCGCGGCGCTTCCTCGGCGACCTCCATCACCGCGATCATCGCATCGTCGAAGCTGTAGAGTTTCAGATTGGCGAGGCTCCAATAGGCGTCGCCGAAATCGGGCCTCAGCCGCGCCGCCTCGCGATACGCCTCGATCGCCTCGGGCACGCGACCAACGGTCTTCAGTGCATGGCCGCGCCACAAATGCACGTCCGCCGCGTCGGGCATGTCGGCCAGCATCGCGTCGTAGAGCTCGATCGCGCCTTCGCTGTCGCCAAGCCCAACCGCGCAGGTCGCGGCGATCGAGCGATAGTCCATGTTGCCGGGGTCCAGCGCCAGCAGCTTTTCGACCTCCGACCGGGCCGCAACATATTTATGCCGCTGCGCCAGGCATTGCGCATAATCGTGCCGCGCGGCGCGATGATCGGGCACCATCCGCACCACCGCTTCAAGCAGCGTTTCGGCGTCATCGAGCACATCGCGCGCCATGCCGATCTTGGCGAGCAGGCGCATCGCCTCGGGATGATCGCCTTGGGCGAGCAGCCACGCGCGGATCATCGCTTCGGACTGGACGAGATCGCCATCCTGAAACAGCGATGTCGCCGCAACCACCGGCGGTGGCAGCGCGGCGAGCGTTTCGACATGCGCCTGCGCTGTCGCGGCGTTCGCCTGATCGCCAACGATGCGGTAGACGCCCGCCAGCATCTTCCAGCTGAGCGGCAGGGCGGGGTTGAGGTTGACCGCTTCCAGCAGCGCGCCGATGGCAGCAGGCGCATCTTTGCGCGCGACGTAGCACAGGCCGCGTTCCTGGTGCAGCAGGCTGTAGCGCGGCTGGGTCGTCGCAAGCTGGTCGAGCGTCGCCAACGCCGCATCGATCTGGCCCAGAAAGCGCAGGCAATGCGCGCGGAGCAACAGCAAGTCGCGATTGTCGGGGTAGCGCGCGATCAGCGGGTCCAGCGCGGCAACGACCGCGGCATGCTCGCCGAGGTCGGCCATTTGGCGGAGCCGGGTGACCTCGACTTCCAGCGTTTGCGATGGCGCGATCGGTTGATTCACGGTTGGCACGTCCGGTCGGTCAAGGAGAAACGGGCGACCCGAAGGCCGCCCGTTCCTTTCCCATGCCGCCGACGCAGGTGCAACGGCCTGACGACGGTCAGAAATCGACGCCGACCTTGAGGCCGTAAGTCAGCGGCCGCAGCACGACCTGCGACTTGATGAACTGCGCCGATGAGGTGAAGGTGCTGGCATGGTTGTCGGTCAGGTTCTCGCCGAACACCGACACGCTCCATTTGTCGCGCTTGAAGCCAAACTGCGCGTCGACGATCGCGTAGCCCGACATGCGGTAGCGCAGAAGCGTCGTGCCCGGGATCAACACGCCATCGCCCGAGGGATAGGTCGACGGCTGGTTATACGTCGGCCCGGTGTACGACACGCCCGCCGAGACGAACCAGTTGAGATCGGCCTTGCCCTGCCATTCATAGCGGCCACGGACGTTGCCCTGGAAATTGGGCGAGTAAGGCAGTGACGATCCGACTGCACCAAAGGGGCTTTGCAGCGCATTACGCGTCGCGCCGCTGTAGTAATAAGTGATGCACTGGCCCAACGTCGCTGAACCCGGCGCATTCGAGATGAAGCAGGGCTGGGTCGTCTGGTTGCTGACGTTGTAGGTCGCGCTCGCCTGCACGGTCAGCCCGTCGATCGGCCGTGCTGCAATCTGCGCTTCGCCGCCCTTCACATGGAAATTGGCGCCGTTAGTGACGAAGCTGGTGTTGCCGAAGCCGCCTGCCGGATTGAAGAAGCCGATCTGCACGTCCTGCCAGATCATGTAATAGGCGGACAGATTGACCTGCAGCTTGCGGTCGAAAAAGTCAGTCTTCAGGCCGACTTCCCAATTGGTCAGCGTGTCGGGCTTATAGGCATTGGGCCGGATCAGCTGCGGATTGCCGTTCTGGTCAGGCAGGATCAGCCGCGCCGTGCGGTTGAAGCCGCCCGGGCGGAAGCCCTGGCTGAACGTGCCATAGACCAGCGTATTAGCGTACGGATGCCAGGCAATCGACGCGCGGCTGCGGAAACCGTGATAGGTCACATGGTCGTTATTGGCGTCGATATTGACGTTGCCCGACCCGCCCGGTGCGCAGACCAGCACCTGGTAGCAGCGGCCGGCATAAGTTTCGTATTGCGAGCCGAGTTCGAATTCCTTGTAGTTATAATAGCGCGTGCCGCCGGTGATCGTCAGGTTGGGCAGGATGTCGAAATCGACCGAACCGAAGAACGCATATTGGTCGTAGCCACGCTGCGTATCCTCGCCGAACGCGGTATTGGTCGGCTTCAAGCCCGGCTCGTTGGCGGTCGACCCAGGAATGGTCTGGATCACGCCCGAGCAGGCGCCATTCGCGGCGATGATCGTCGCGGTGCAGGTCGGGATCGTCTTATAATCGAAATCCATGATGTCGTAGATGCGGAAGACTTCATGGAACGCGCCGACAATCGCCCGGATGCGCTTGTCGGACGGCGTCGAGATGCGGAATTCGTTGGTCAGGTGGGTATTGCGCACCCGATCATGCCAATAAGTGATCGGCGAATAGCAGAAAGGCGCGTTAGTGGAGGGGCCCCAGCCCGTGCCGCCGCCAACGCACTGATAATATTGGCCGCCGCCGGTGCGTGAATAGTTGGAATAGTCCTGCTGGGTGTCGAGGTGGCGCGTCATGTACGCGCCGGTGTAGATCAGCTTGAAATCGCCGATCTTGCCGTCGATGGTCCAGGCAGTGTTCCAATAAGTGTCTTTGTTGAAGCTGGGCGAGAACACCGTCGTCTGCAGGTCGCCGAGGCGCTGGAAGTCTGAACCGATCGGGTAGGTCGCGAAAGTGCCTTCCGCGTCGATGCGCTGATAGCTTTCGGTCACCAGCGCGTCCCAATCGGGGCTGATCTGCCACTTGGCCGAGATGCGGCCGCCCGAATAATCGACCGGGTTAAAGTCGGCTTTGGCGAGAGCGTAATTATTATACTGGCCGCCGTTCGACTGTTGCGACGGCGGCAGCGCGCGCGGCGAGCCGAAATAGGAGACATTGCCGGTGTCGCTGTCAGCGCGGGTGAAGGTGCTGGGAACGTTGTCGATATAGCCGCCATGATGGTCGTCATAGATCACCGCGCGGACCGCGAGCTTGTCCTGGATGATCGGCACGTTGACCACCGCGTTGAACGCGCCATTGGGCGCGCCGTGCGCGGTGCCGCCGAACTGGCCTTCGATATGGCCGCCAAAGCTGTCGAGCTTGGGCTTGTTGGTGATGTAGCGCACCGCACCCGCCTCGGCGCCGCCGCCGAACAGCGTCCCCTGCGGACCTTCGAGCACTTCGATGCGCTCGATGTCGGCCACATACACATCGGCGTTGCGCGCCGGGAACTGGAGCGACTGGTCATCGAGATAGAGCGCGACGTTCGGGAAGTAGGCGATCGTTGCCGACGACTGGTTGCCCGCGAAGCCGCTCGACAGCCCACGGAAGAAGATCGCGCCGGCCGCCGGGCCGTTGCTGGCGAAAGTCACGTTGGGCGTGAACTTCAGCAGGTCGTTAAAGTTGGTGACGTTGAGCTTCGACAGCGTATCACCCGAAAACGCCTGGATCGTCACCGGCACTTTCTGGATGCTTTCATCGCGACGCTGCGCTGTCACAATGATGTCGCCGACCTGGGGAGCGTTGTCGCCGGCAGCGGGCGTATCGGCACCAGGCGCAGCCGTGGCCGCGGGCGCCGTATCGACCGCCTTGTCCGCAGCGTGGGCGGTGCCGCCGAGCAGCGCCGCAGCGGCGCAGGACACAAGATACTTGGTCTTCATGCTGGTTCCCCTTGGTTGCTACAGCTCGCGGCCCCCGGACCGCCCAATGCACGCTGCAGCCGAGTCGAGACCTCGGCTAAGCCCCGCCGCTTTGGTGGAGGCGGGGGGGCCGCCGCCAAGTCTTTCGCTGGATGGGGTCCATAGATTCTACCTATGGTTGGATAGGTCGCTGCGTCACGCTGCCGTCACGAATTCGCGGTACTCTCGAAGCGCAAATGACCGTGAATTTCCAGCATCTGCGCGCTTTTCACGCGATTGCCTCAGACGGGGGTGTTTCGCGCGCGGCGCGGCGCCTTAATGTTTCGCAACCGACTCTGTCGCAGCAATTGAAGGCGCTCGAAGCCCGCCACGGCGTCGCGCTGTTCGAAAGCCGCAAAGCGCCGCTCACGCTCACAAGTTCCGGTCGCGAGCTGTTCGCGCTCACGCAGCGGCTGTTTGCGACGATCAGCGATGTCGATCACATGCTCGGCGAGCCGAAAGGCGCGCCCGCCGGCATGCTGCGGCTTGGCTCGGACAATCCTTATTACGCGGCGAAGACCGTCGAACTGCTCCGCCGCCGCCACCCCGCGGTGGATGTGCAGGTGCGGATGGGCAATGCCCGCGAAGTAATGCGCTGGCTGGCGGACGCCCATATCGACGCGGCGCTGGCCAGCGACCCACCGGCTGACGGCAATTTCAGCTATGAGCCACTGATCAGTGATGCGTTGGCGTGCGCCCTGCCCACCGATCATCCGCTCGTCACCCGCGACCGCATCGAGGTCGCCGCGCTTGCCGACGAGACATTGCTCGTTCGCGAGCCCGGTTCCAAAACGCGCGCCTTTGCCGAACGGGCGCTGGCAGAGGCGGGTATCACCCCGCGCGCCACGATCGAGTTGCACAGCCGCGAAACCATCCGCGAGGGCATTGCCCTCGGCATGGGCATCGGCCTGTTCTTCAGCACCGAATGCCCGCCCGATCCGCGCATCGCGTATCGACCGCTTGATACGGGTGAGCGCAGTTACCTGCTGCGCGGCTATCTCGTCTGCCAGACGGAACGGCGGCGCGCGACCATGATGTACGCGCTCAGAGCCGTAGCCGCGGAAATCCGCGACAGGGGCCAAGCCGCGATCGCCGCGCCGGTGTGACCGCAGAGCGGCCCATCAAATCAGGCGGAACACCCGCGCGATCATCGGCGCGTCGATGATCGTGTGCGGCGCGACGGCATGATAGCCAAGCGCGTGGACCCAGGCATTGCCGGTGCGCAGCGTGACATAGCTTTTGAACATGCCGGGCCCCGTGTAGGACAAGAAGACGAAGAGGATCGACAGGGCGGTATCTTCCGGCGTGTCGAACGCCGACCAGCCTTCGACCAAGTGCAGGCTCGCATAGGTCAGGCCACCCAAAATGACCGATAACGGTACCGAACCGGTGAGCTTGTAATAGCGCGGCAGGAGGATCGCATAGACGAGGATCATCGTCGGAAGCACGGTGCCGAACAGAAAGATCGTGAACGACAAGGGGGCCGCCACAAGCATCACCGACAGCGGCAGCGCGAAGATGTTCTTCATGGCGGCCAACTGGACCGCGCTCTCGATGACCAGCACCACCAGCACGACCAGCAGGTCGTTGCCGGGCCCGTCGAACACCAGGCAAAGCTCATAATTGGAGTAGCGCCGCCGAAACCAGAGATACGGCACGATGGCAAAGGCGATGAAATTATAGCTCGCCCAAACGGTCGCTTCCGCCGGGCTGGCGAGCGTGGAGCAGCCCACCAGCGTGCCGGCGATGTGGAAACTGAACGGTCGGAACCCGAAGGCAGGCCCGATAATCCAGCCGCCTGCCTGGGCAATCATCGCATAAACGAGCGTATAGGCCACTTCACGTCCCGCCACGCCGCGCGTCGGCGTACGATCCGCAAGCGTGGAAGGCCGCTTGCGCGTCATCAACGCAACGACACCCATCAGCGCAAGCTGCTCGATCAAGCCGAACGAGGGCATCGCCACCTGCAGCCAGAACGGCATGGTGATGAGATTGGGCCGGTCGAACGGCAAGAAGCCGTGTGCCAGAACAATGATGGCGGCATTGAGGATCGCCCAGCCGAGCAACGCGATAACCACGATACGAATGGCGCTCGAAGGCGCGCGATGAACAAGCTCCTGCATAAGGCCGGACTCCTTAAGTCTCTGACTGGAGACTTGTGCCGATCACAAGTCTCTGTCAAGAGACATTATGGTCCGATCCTTAGAGTCGCCGCAGCAATCCCCAGCCACGCCGGCTGCTGCCGGTGCCGAAGAGGCGGCTGCCCCCTCGGCGCCCAAGCGAAACCGCGCCGCGACCGAGCAGCGACTGCGTGACGCGGTCGAAGCATTGCTGGTCGAGGCCGGCTTTGCCGCGCTCACGCCCACGGCCGTCGCCAAGCGCGCTGGCGTCGACAAGATGTTGATCTACAGATATTTCGGCGACCTGCCCGGCCTGATCCGGTCGATCGCCTACGCGCCCGATTTCTTCCCGACATTCGAAACGCTGTGCGGTGGGCTGACGCTCGACCAATTGCTGGCAATGCCGGTCAGCGAGCGCGCCGCCTACATTGTCGGGCGCAACACCCGCCTGCTCTTGCAGCGGCCGGTGATCCTCGAGCTGATGGCGTGGGAACTGGTCGAGCGGAACGAGCTGACCGCCATCATGGAGGAAGCCCGCGAGACATTGGGGCTGCGCTTGATGGCTGAGCTGTTCCCAGACGTTGCGGACAAGCAGATGCTGCGCGCATTCAGCGCTCTCCATTCGGCGAGCTTGATCTATCTCGCGCTCAGGCGCCGCAAGATCCGCTGGTATGCCGGGCTCGACCTCCAGGCGGACGAAAGCTGGCATGAACTGGAGGATGCGATCGAGGCGATGACACGGGTGCTGAATAAGCGAGCCTGAGGCCATGATGAGCATTCGCAACAAGTCTCGCGGGAATTGCGGATGGCGCGCGAGTGTGAGACGGCAATGTCAGCCTCCGCAGGGCTTACTGCCACATCTCGGCCTATTTCTTCGAGCCTTGGCGAAACGCGCAGCGCCCCCGCACAACCGCGAGCCCGCGCACGGCCCGCCCGATGTGCGCGCGAGCCACGAGCATGGACCTTGGCGTGTGAGCGTCTATGCTAGCACCGTGACCAACGAGCATTACCGGAATTCGATCGTGGCTTATCCGGCGATTACGACACCCGATTTCACCAAGACGTTCGTCGGCGGCCAGCCGACCGCGTTCGTGACCAAGCCGAGCCAGATTATCGGCTTCTGCGGAACCTCATGCACGATCGGTGCGACGCTCGGCTTCCACTGGAAGGGGCATTAATGGCGAGCACGGCGACGGTACGGCCCGTGAGGCCGGGGTCGCGAGCGTCGCGGCCATCGGCGATCCTCGATGCGGCGATCGAGGTGTTCCTGGAGCAAGGCTTCAGCAATGCCTCCATGGCGCAGATCGCGGCGCGCGCGCGCGCATCAAAGGAAACGATCTACAATCATTTCGGCTCGAAGGAGCAGCTCTTCGCCGCGATCGTCGAGGCGATGTCGCAGCGGATCGTTTCCGATTTTGACCTCGTCGATACGGGTGACGTGCGGGCAAGCTTGACGGCATTTGGGCGTGGGCTGCTCGACGTCGTTCTCGATCCGACCACGACCGCGCTCTACCGCGTTATCATCGCCGAGGCACCCCGCCTGCCCGATCTGGGGCCAACATTCTTTGCGCATGGGCCGCTCAAAACACTCAATCGCTTGACCGGCTATCTGCGCGCCGCGACCGAGGCCGGCCGGTTGAGTTGCGACGACCCAGATGAGGCAGCGGCGCTGCTGTCGAGCATGCTGGTCGGCATTCATTGGCAACGCTCGATCATCGGCGCCGCGCCGCCCCTACCCGCGCCTGCCCGACCACACTGGGTCGATGCTTGCATCGACATGTTCCTGAGCCGCTACGGGCCGGCCTGAAAGTCTATCGACCGGACGGTGGTTTTCGTGCCCGATGACGAAGCTGCGGTAATCGGAACGCCCATCATATGACCAGCCGATAGCCAACCCCCGGCTCGTTGCGGATCAGCGCGGGAGCGGCGGGGTCGGCTTCCAGCTTCTGGCGCAGCCCGCGGATCACGATGCGGAGGTAATCGACCTGGCTTTCGTGCGCGGGGCCCCAGACCGTGCGCAGCAGATGGGCGTGGCTGATCACCCGATCAGGTCGTCGCGCGAGTTCGGCCAGCACGGCATATTCCTTCGGCGTCAGATGCACGTCTGCGCCGCCCCGCGTCACGCGCCGGTGGTCGAGGTCGATCGTGATATCGCCGGTCACGAGCATCGGCTCGTCGGCCTGGCGACGGCGGAGCGCCGTGCGCAACCGCGCGAGCAGCTCCTCGGTATCGAACGGCTTGGTCAAATAATCGTCGGCGCCGAGATCAAGGGCGGCGACTTTCTCGCTGGTATCCGCGCGCGCCGAAATCACCAGCACCGGTACCGCGCTGCGCGCACGAATGAGCTGGATCAGCTCGAGCCCGTCACGGTCCGGCAAGCCCAGGTCGAGAAGGACACCGTCGGGCTTTTCGATATCGACCAACGCCAGCCCTTCGCGCGCGGTTGCGGCTTCGGCAACCCGGTGCCCGGCTCGTTCCAATGCCGCACGGACGAGCCGGCGGATATGCAAGTCATCCTCGATGACCAGGACCTTGGCGGCAGGAGACATGCCTTGGGTTAGCGTCGATCCTGCATCCGGTCGAGCGCGAGGTTAAGCTGCAGGACGTTGACGCGCGGTTCGCCGATGAACCCGAGCAATGGCGTCTCCGTCTGCGCCGCGACCAGCGCGCGCACCCGATCGACAGACACCCCCCGCGCGGCAGCGACACGCGGTGCCTGATACAAAGCCGCCTCGGGGCTGATATGAGGGTCAAGCCCCGAGGCGGAGGCCGTCACCAGATCAGCGGGCGGGGGAAAGTCCGGTGACGAACGGGTGGATTTGAGGTCGCCTTTCACTCGGTCGACCAGCGCCTGGCTGGTCGGGCCGAAATTGGACCCACCCGAATTGAGCGCGTCATAGCCCTTGCCCGCTGCCGACGGCCGCCCATGGAAATAGCGCGCGCCGGTGAATCGCTGGCCGATCAGCGCGGAGCCGATGACTGTCCCCTTGGCGTCGCGGATCAGGCTGCCATTGGCCTGGGCGGGGGCGATGGCCTGGCCGATGCCGACGAGCGCGAGCGGGTAGATAATGCCGAGCAGCAGCGCGAACAGCAATGTCAGCATGATCGCGGGGCGAAGCGAGGATTTGAGATCGTTGAGCATGAGATGATTTCCTTGACTTGCTCAGGCGAGGCCGACGCCGCTCACCACCAGATCGATCGCCTTGATGCCGATGAACGGCGCGACCAGACCGCCCAGGCCGTAAATGGCCAGGTTGCGGGCGAGCAGCGGGCCGGCGCCCATCGGCGTGTATTTCACGCCCTTCAGCGCCAGCGGCACCAGCGCGGGGATGATGAGCGCGTTGAAGATGATCGCCGACAGGATCGCCGATTGGGGGCTTGAGAGCCCCATGACGTTGAGGACACTGAGCCCCGGATAGAGCGCGACGAACATGGCGGGGATGATCGCGAAATATTTCGCCACGTCGTTGGCGACCGAGAAGGTCGTCAGCGCGCCACGCGTCATCAGCAATTGCTTGCCCAAGCCGACGATCTCGATCAGCTTGGTCGGGTCGCTGTCGAGATCGACCATATTGCCCGCTTCGCGCGCCGCCTGCGTACCGGTGTTCATCGCGACGCCGACATCGGCCTGGGCAAGCGCGGGCGCATCATTGGTGCCATCGCCGCACATCGCGACGAGGCGACCGCCGGCTTGCTCCTTGCGGATCAGCGCGAGTTTGTCCTCGGGGGTCGCCTCGGCGAGGAAATCGTCAACTCCGGCCTCGGCGGCAATCGAGGCGGCGGTCAGCGGGTTGTCGCCGGTGATCATCACCGTACGAATGCCCATGCGGCGCAGCTCGGCGAAGCGCTCGCGCACGCCGGCCTTGACCACGTCCTTGAGCGCCACCGCACCGAGCAGCTTACCGTTCCGCGCGACGGCCAGCGGCGTCATGCCGGCGCGCGCGATTTCGTCAGTCATCCGCTTGAGTTCGGCGATAACCGCCTCGCTATTGGCCGAGCTGTCGGCCTTCAGGATCGAATCGACCGCGCCCTTCAGGATCGTGTCTTCACCGATCCTGACGCCCGACACACGCGTCTGCGCGGTAAAGGGGATGACCGTCGCGCCATCGGGCAGTGCCGAGTGCACCACCGCGAACTTGTCGCGTGCCAGCACAACGATCGAGCGACCCTCGGGGGTTTCGTCCGCGAGGCTGGCGAGCAGCGCGGCATTGGCAACGTCGCCGACCGAAACCCCCGCGACCGGGCGGAATTCGCTCGCCTGGCGGTCGCCGATGGTGATGGTGCCGGTCTTGTCGAGCAGCAGCACGTCGACATCGCCCGCTGCCTCCACCGCGCGCCCCGATTTGGCGAGCACGTTGAAGCGCACCAGCCGATCCATGCCCGCAATGCCGATCGCTGAGAGCAAGGCGGCGATCGTGGTGGGGATGAGCGTGATCAGCAGCGCCGCTAGGATCGCGACGGGCACGCTGCCCTTTGCATAGCTGGCAAAGCCGGGGATGGTGCCGACCGCGATCAGGAAGATGATCGTCAGGCCAACGAGCAAAATGGTGAGCGCGATCTCGTTCGGCGTCTTCTGCCGCTCGGCGCCCTCGACCAGCGCGATCATGCGATCGAGAAAGCCGCGGCCCGGTTCCTGCGTCACCCGCACCTTGATCCGGTCGGAGATGACGCGGGTGCCCGCCGTTACGGCCGACCGGTCGCCGCCGGCCTCGCGGATGACGGGCGCGCTTTCGCCGGTGATCGCGGCTTCGTTGACCGAAGCGACGCCGTCGACCACTTCGCCGTCGGCGGGGATCAGGTCACCGGTCTCGACCAGGACCAGATCGCCCTTTTCGAGCAGTGCCGCGCCGACCAGCCGCCAGGTGTCGCCGACGCCGGTCAGCTTCTTGGCCTGGAGGTCGGCCTTAGTCGCGCGCAGGCTCGCCGCCTGTGCCCGCCCGCGCCCTTCCGCCAGTGCCTCGGCGAAGGTGCCGAACAGCACCGTCAGCCACAGCCAGGCGATCAATTGGGCCTGGAAGCCTGCCGACAAAGGCTCGCCGCCGAGCGCCAGCAGCACGGTCAGCAACAGCGCGATGACCGCGGTCACGAACAGCACGGGGTTCTTCACCAGCTGGCGCGGATCGAGCTTCAGGAAGGAGTCGCGGACCGCCGGCAGGACCAGCTCGGCAGCGAACATCGATTTGGGTGCAGACATGGAGTGCGTCCGTTTCAGAAGGTCTTGCCGGCAATCATCGCGAGATGATCGGCGATCGGGCCAAGCGCGAGGCTGGGGAGAAAGGTAAGGCCGCCGAGGATGAGGATCACGCCGACCAGCAGCCCGATCCACAGTCCGCCGGTGGTCGGGAACGACCCCGCGCCCGCTGGCGTGTGCTTCTTGGCGGCGAGGCTGCCGGCAATCGCCAGCACCGGCACGATGACGAAGAACCGCCCCACCCACATCGCCACGCCAAGCAAGCCGTTGTAGAAGGGGGTGCCCGCGCTCAGCCCCGCAAAAGCGGATCCGTTGTTCGCGGTCGCCGAGCTGAAGGCGTAGAGGATTTCGGTAAAGCCATGGGGGCCCTTGTTGAGCGGCCCGGCCAGCCCATCGGGCAGCACGCTCGCCAGCGCAGTGAAGCCCAGGATGGAGAGCGGCAGCACCGCGATCGCCAGCACGGCGAGCTTCACTTCGCGCGCCTCGATCTTCTTGCCGACATATTCCGGCGTGCGGCCGACCATCAGCCCGGCGACGAAAACCGCGAGGATGGCGAACAGCAGGAAGCCGTAAATCCCCGATCCCACTCCGCCGACAACGATCTCGCCGAGCTGCATGTTGAACAGCGGGATGAGGCCGCCCAAAGCAGTCAGGCTGTCATGCATCGCATTGACCGCGCCACATGAGGCCGCGGTGGTGACGGCAGCGAACAGCGCGCTCGCGGCAATGCCGAAGCGGACTTCCTTGCCCTCCAGATTGGCCCCGGCGACGCCGAGATGCTGGAGCACCGGGCTGCCCGCCGCTTCCTGCCAATAGACGACCGCCGTGCCCGCGATAAACAGCACCGCCATCGCGCCCAGGATCGCCCAGCCCTGCCGCACATCGCCAACCGCCTTGCCGAAGGTATAGGTCAGACCAACGCCGAGCACGAAGATCGACAGCATCTGAACGAAATTGGTCAGCGCTGTCGGGTTCTCGAATGGGTGCGCCGAATTGGCGTTGAAAAAGCCGCCGCCATTGGTGCCGAGCATCTTGATCGCTTCCTGGCTGGCGACCGGGCCGAGCGCGATCGATTGCTTGGCACCTTCCAGCGTCGTCGCGTCGATCGACATGGCGAGCGTTTGCGGTACCCCGCTCAGCAGCAGATAGACCGCATAAACAATGCTGATCGGCAGGAGGATGTAGAGCGTAACGCGGGTCATATCGGCCCAGAAATTGCCGATCGTCCGGGTCTCGCGCCGCGCGAAGCCGCGGAACAGCGCGAAAGCGACCGCAATGCCAGTCGCCGCGCTCCAGAAATTATGGGTGGTCAGCGCCAGCATCTGCGACAGGTTCGACATCACCTGCTCGCCGACATACCATTGCCAATTGGTGTTGGTGGCGAACGCGATTGAGGTGTTCATCGCCCCATCCGCGCCGACGCCCACGAACTTGGCGGGGTTGAGCGGCAGGCCGGCCTGCAGTCGCAGAATCACGTAAGTGAACAGCACCGTCACCAGCTGGAACATCAGCATGTGGAGCGCGTAGCGCCGCCAGCCCTGTTCCTCGTTGGGGTTGATGCCCGACAGGCGATAGAAGCCGCTTTCGATCGGCCCCAGCACGGAGTGCAGCGGCGTGCGACGGCCTTCGTACAGCGCGAACAGCCACAGTCCCGCCGGTTTGGTGAGCGCGGCGAGAATGGCGAGGAACAGCGCGATCAGCGCCCAGCCCTGGAGCGTCATCAGAATTTCTCCGGCCGCAGCAGCACGGCAACGAGATAAGCGAGCAAGCCAAGGCCAGTGAGGCCAGCGATCCACAGATGCGTCGACATCGCGGTCAGGCTCCGTCGCACAGCCGGGTGAAGGCCAGCGTCAGCAGGAACAACCCGCCGAGCACAGCGAGCCAGGTGAGATCGGCCACTTGCAAACCCTTTCGTCGCGCCGCCCCGTGATCGGACGGCAGATGCGGTCAGCTAGGCGCGGTCGGCATTAAGTTTCGCGGGGGAATGCGCAGGCGGGGCATTAAGAAGCCATAAAGTCGGCTTGCTATCGGCGGTGCGGCGCGCAACCGTTCCGGCGATGACTGGAGACGTACACTGAGCGACGAGCGCCCCTCCCCCGATGCGCTGTTGAAGCAGGCCGCGCGCGAGACACGCGGCCGGCTGAAGATTTTCCTGGGCGCTGCCCCCGGCGTCGGCAAAACCTTCGAAATGCTGCGGGAAGGCGCCGAGCGGCTGAGGGCGGGCAGCGATGTCGTGATCGCGATCGTCGAAACGCATGGCCGGGCCGAGACCGAGGCGTTGGTCGCGCCGTTCGAAATCGTCCCGCGCCGCGCCATGGCCTATCAGGGCCACACGCTGGACGAGATGGATATCGATGCGGTGCTCGCCCGCCGCCCGGCCTTGGCGCTGGTCGATGAGTTCGCGCACACCAACGCGCCGGGCAGCCGCCACCCCAAACGCTGGCAGGACGTGATGGAGCTGCTCGATGCCGGCATCGATGTGTTCACCACGCTCAACATCCAGCACGTCGAAAGCCTGAACGACGTCGTCGCGAGCTTTACCCGCGTTCGCGTGCGCGAGACCGTGCCGGATAGCGTGTTCGACGACGCCGAGATCGAAGTCGTCGATTTGCCGCCCGACGAGCTGATCGAGCGGCTGAAGGAGGGCAAGGTCTATGTGCCCGCCGAAGCGACGCGCGCGCTCGGCCATTTCTTTTCCAAGGCGAACTTGTCGGCCCTACGCGAGATGGCATTGCGCCGCGCGGCGCAAAGCGTCGACCAGGCGATGCTCGAACATCTCGACGCGACCGCGGCGCCCGGCACCTTTGCCGGCGGCGAGCGCGTGCTCGTCGCGGTCAGCGAATTGCCCGGCAGCGACACACTGGTCCGCGCCGCCAAGCGCCTGGCCGATGCGCTGAAAGCGCCATGGCAAGCGGTCTATATCG
This sequence comes from Sphingomonas sp. GlSt437, assembly GCF_048015635.2. Lineage (NCBI taxonomy): Bacteria > Pseudomonadati > Pseudomonadota > Alphaproteobacteria > Sphingomonadales > Sphingomonadaceae > Sphingomonas > Sphingomonas sp. GlSt437. The sequence goes on from NZ_JBPGYA010000001.1 coordinate 1,021,797, forward strand.
AGACCCCCCGCGCCGAAGGCTTTGGCGAAGACCAGAAGCGCGCGATCGCCCAGACGCTGCGCCTTGCCGCGACGCTCGGCGGCACCATCGCCACCGTGCCCGCCGCGAGCGTTGCGCAAGGGCTCGCCGAGCATGTCGCCGGCATGCGCGCCACGCAGCTCGTCATCGGCAAGTCGCAGCGCAGCTGGTGGTTCGCGCTGCGCCACGGCTCGGTTGTCGAGGCGATGTTGCGAGCGAGCGAGGGCCTTGCCGTCCATGTCATCCCGACCGGCGAAATGGCTCCGCGCACACGCGCCCTGCCGTTGAGTGGTTGGGGCCGGCCCGGCGATTATGCCGTTGCCGCGCTGCTCGTCGCGCTGACAACGGCGGTCGGCAAAGTCGCCCAGCCCTTTATCGGTGCAGGCGGGATCGACTTGTTCTACCTGCTTCCGGTCATCGTCGCGTCGAGCCGCTATGGCTTGTGGCCCGGCATTGCAGCGGGGCTGGCGGCGGGCCTGTGCTATAATTTCTTTTTCCTGCCACCGCTGTACACCTTCACCATCGCCGATCCGCAAAGCGTGCTGACGCAATTCGTGCTGATCGGCATTGCCTGGTTTTCCGCCAATTTGACCAGCCGCCTGCGCGCGCGCGCGACGATCGGCGCGCGCAGTGCACAGGAGAACGCCGCCGTCGCGGCTTTCGGCCAGGCGCTGGCGCGTGCGTCCGATTGGGACGGCACGAACCGCATCGTCTGCACCGAGATGGCGCGGCTGCTGGGCGCCACCGTCATCCTGATGAGCGATCGCGGCGGCCAATTCGCGGTCGCAGCCGCGTCGCGCGACGATGTGCCGCCGCTCGGACCGGTCGATCGCGCGGCGGCGGATTGGTCATGGAGCCGCGGCGAGCCGGCCGGCGCCGGTACCGCGACGCTGACGGCGGCAGACTGGCAGTTTCACCCGCTCAAGACCACGCTCGGCACGCTGGCGCTTATCGGCCTGTCGCGGCCCGATGGTGCCGAGGTGGTGACGGCCGATCGCGCCGTACTGTTGTCGACCTTGCTCGGGCAGGCAGCGCTGGCGCACGAACGGCTGAAGCTGGAGGACCAGGTCCGAGAGGTATCGGTGCTCAAGGAGCGCGATCGCTTGCGTGCCGCGTTGCTCTCCTCGATCGGTCACGACCTGCGGACTCCGCTCACGTCGATCGCCGCCGCCATCGATGCGATCGCCGCGCAGCACCCCGATGCGTCGGCAGTGCCCACAGCCCGGTTGGAGATCGCCCGGCTGAAGCGCTTTCTCGACAATCTGGTCGACATGGTCCGGATCGACAGCGGCCAGCTCGACCTCAAGATCGAAGCGATCGACCTGACCGACGCGATCGCCAGCGCCGTCCACGACCTGAAAGCGATCCTGCGCGGCCATCACATCGATCTTCGCGTGCCTGCTACCCTGCCGCTGGTCCGCGCCGATGCAACGCTGTTGCACCATATCCTGATCAACCTGCTCGCCAACGCTGCGCATCATGGCGGCGACGGCGCGATCGAGATCATTGGCGAGCGCAAGCCCGACCTCGTCACCCTCACGGTTCGCGACCACGGACCGGGACTCGAGCCCGGCAGTGAAGCCGCGATCTTCGAGAAATTCGCGCGCGGTCACGGCACGGATCGCGATGGCGGCAGCGGGCTGGGCCTGGCGATTGCAAAGGGTTTCGCGCTGGCCATGGAGATCGGGATTGCCGCCGCGAACAGTCCCGACGGGGGAGCCGCCTTTACTCTCGGATTCCCTGTTCGAACCGGCTGAAATCGAGCGAGAAGCTCGCGCCGCCTTCAGCGCTCGAAGCGATTGCCAGCCGGGCACCATGGACATCGCAAATACGCTCGACGATCGACAAGCCGAGCCCGGCAGTATCCGAACGATCTTGATCGGCTCGCCAATATCGCTCGGTAATGAGTGCCTGATCGTCCAGCTTCAAGCCGGGTCCATTATCCGAGACCGTCAGCGCGCCATTCGCGGTCACGGTCACAGAGATTTGGGTCTGGGCGGGTGTGTGCTGGACGGCGTTGACGATGAGATTGCGCAGCGCGAGCTCGATGAGCAGCCGGCTGCCGAGAATGCGAACGGGCTCACTCGGAGTCTCAAGCGCGATCTGATGGGCTTCGCGGTAGACAAAGGGCGTAAGCTCACCGGCAAGCTGCTTCGCCACTTCGTTCAAGTCCACCGGCACCCGGGCGGCGATATCGAGGGTTTCCAGTTCGGCGAGGTCGCGCATCTGCGACACGACATGCGCCAACCGGTCGATCGTCTTCGCCAAGCCCTTGGCGGCGCGCCGGTCCTCCAACGCATCGATCTCGAGTTGCAGCGTCGCCAGCGGCGTTCGCAGCTCATGGGCGAGGTTGGACACAAATTGGCGCTGGCGATTGAGACTGAGCGCGAGCCGATCGATTAGTCGATTGGTCGCTGCCACCAGCCCCTTGATTTCAAGCGGCAAATCCGCGTCGTCGAGCCGCTTGCCGAGATCGTACGGCCCGATGGTCGAGGCTTGTTCCGACACCCGACGGACGACCCGAATGAGACGCCGCACGGCGAACGCGTTGATCAGCGGCAAGAGCGCGAGCGCGGCAACCAGCACTGCGATGTAGCGGCCAAGGAAGCGGCTCGTCACGTCATCGACGATGGCGCCGGGATAAGCCTGGTTCTGGCTGACGACGATCCAAAGCCGCCGCCCGGCGACCCGCGCCGGCTGGCTGATCGCCACGACAGGCGGGCTGTGAAACAAGCGGGCGCCGGCCGCTCGCGGGATGGCAGTCAAGGGCAAAGCCGCTGCCCGCTGGCTTTTCGCCAGCACCCTGCCCTGCGCGTCGATGACGAGAAAGCCGCGGCCATCATAACCCTCGGCAAAGACGGCCGCGAGGCTGTGCGGCAACTTGACGCTGATGGCGCCCTCACGATCGTCCATCGCCGCCGCAATGCTCTGGGCTTGCGCCGACAGCAGGCGCTGCTGTTCGATGTCGCTCGCATCACGCAGCAGCGCAACGGCGGTCAGCGGGAGAATGATGATCGCGGCGACGACCGCGATGATCTCGACGACCAGGATGCGGAGCGCCAGTGAGCGCGGCCATAATCTCATTGCTTGGGCCGTATCAGATAGCCCAGCCCGCGAACGGTTTCGATCTCCGCCGACGCGCCCGCGGCTTCCAGCTTGCGGCGCAAGCGGTGGATATACACTTCGATGGCGTTCGACCCTGGCGGCTGGGTGAGCCCGAAAAGCTGATCCTCGGCCAGGTGCTTGCTGACGAGCTGGCCGGCACGACGCATCAGCAATTCGACCAGCTGGCGCTCACGCGCCGAGAGCGTCAGGCGTCGGTCCTCAACGACGACGTCGCCGGACACGAGATCGAACGTCAAATTCCCCAGGGTGAGCTCGCGACCGGCGAAACTGCCTTGCCGCCTGAGGACCGCGCCCAATCGGGCGACCAATTCATCCATATCGAATGGCTTGACGATATAGTCATCGGCGCCGGCGTCCAATCCGGCGATGCGATTGCCAATCGCGTCGCGCGCGGTGATCGCAATGATTGGAATGGTATCCTGGCCTGCCCGCAATCGCCGGACCAAGTCGATGCCATCGCCGTCAGGAAGGCCAAGATCGAGCAACAGAGCGCCATAGCTGGCCGCAGCAAGCATCTGACGCGCATCGTCCAGGCGCGCGGCCCGGTCGTTCAGATAACCGCGCCGTTCCAAAGCGCGCGACAACGCATCCCCCAAAGCCTTGTCATCTTCGACAATCAGCAACCGCACCGGCTCTCCTATCCTCGAGCGTAAGCGAGATGTAAGCCGGCGCCGCTAATGGCCGGAGACAAGCCGTCGATCAATTGTCTAAGCTTCTCCCGACGTCATTACGGAACCGCGATTCTTGTCCGACACCGACACATCAAACCCGGCAAGCCCGGCCCCATCTGCGGTGGCGCTGAGCGATCATCAGCAGATCCGGCTGTTGGGTCTGATCGCGCTTGCCATCGCGCTGCTTGTCCTTGTTGTCGAAACCGGCCGCTGGGTGCTGAGTGCCCGGCCGGCGGCGATGGAGACGCTGCCGCCCGATGCGTTCCGGCCAACGCGCGAGCAATTGGCCCAGCTCAAGTTCACCCAAGTCGGCACCGGCGCGAACGCCACGCTGCTGCGCGCCAATGGATCGATCGCGGTCGATGCCGATCACAGTACGCCGATCGTGCTGCCCTTTTCCGGCCAGACGGTCGATGTGTTCGTCGAGCCGGGCCAGCGCGTCGGCCGCGGCCAGCCTCTATTGTCGGTCGCATCGCCCGAGCTGGTCGACGCGCGCAATGGCTTATTGAGCGCGGCGGCCCAGACTGCCTCAGCGACCGAAGCCGTGCGCATCGCCGAGCAGAACACCGCGCGCCAGAAAGCGATTTACGAGACCGCTGGCGGCGCGCTGAAAGATTATCTCCAATCGCAAGCCGATCTGGTGACGGCGCAATCCGCGTTGCGCACGGCGCAGTCAGCGCTGCGGGCAGCGCAGGATCGGCTCGGCCTGTTCGGCAAATCTGCGGGCGAAATCCGCGCGCTGGAATCGCCGGCGAAGCGGCTCACCGGCCAGGCTGCGACCATCTACCGCTCGCCCGTGGCGGGCGTGATCGCCGACCGCAATGTCTCCCCCGGGCAGTTCCTCAGCGCCGGCGGCAACAGCCCGCTGATGACCATCACCGATCTGTCGCGCGTCTGGCTGGTCGCGCAGCTGGCCGAGAGCGATGCGGCGAATGTCCAACTCGGCGACCAAGTGGACGTGACGACGCCCGCCGTGCCCGGCCGCGTCTTTCATGCCCGCATCGACAATATCGGCGCCGCGCTCGATCCCAATACCCATCGGCTGCCGGTCCGCGCGTCGGTCGACAATCGCGATTATCTGCTGAAGCCGCAGATGTTTGCCAGCTTCACGATCACGCGGTCGCTGGCCGGCCCGGTCGGCGTGCTCGTGCCGGCATCTGCGGTCATCCATGAAGGCGACAGCGCCCGCATCTGGGTGCTGGGGCATGACGGCCTGTTGCACGGCCGTGCCATCGAGACGGCCGATACCGAGGGCGGCTATACCCGCGTGACACGCGGGCTGAAGCCGGGCGACAAGGTGGTCTCGTCGGGCGCGTTGTTCGTCAACGAGGCCGGCTTAAACCAATGAATCGTCTCGTCGAGCTCGCGCTACGGCAGCGAATGCTGGTGCTCGGCCTGCTGATCGCAGTCGTGATCGCGGGCGTGTTCGGCTATATCAACCTCAATATCGAGGCGTATCCCGACCCGGTGCCACCGATGGTCGAGATCATCACCCAGAGTGACGGCGTTTCGGCTGAAGAGATCGAGCGCAATGTCACGACCCCGATCGAGATATCGGTGGCTGGCTTGCCCCATCTCACTGTCGTCCGCTCGATTTCGCTGTTCGGCTTGTCGGACGTGAAGATCCAGTTCGACTATGGCGTCAACTTCCGCGAGGCCGAGCAGCTGGTGCTCGGCCGCTTGTCGCAATTGCCGGCGCTGCCCGGCGGGGTGCGGCCAGTGATTTCGCCGACCAGCCCGATCGGCGAGATATACCGCTATCGACTGGTCGGCCCGAGCGGCTATTCGGTGATGGACCTGAAGACGCTGCAGGACTGGGTGCTCGAACGGCGGTTCAAGCGCATTCCGGGCGTCGTCGATGTGACCGGCTGGGGCGGCAAGCTCAGAAGCTATGACGTCCAGCTCGATCGCGACCGGTTGATCGCGCACGGCATCACCGTGCCGCAAGTGCTGGCGGCGATCGGCAAGAGCGACGCCAATGTCGGCGGCCAGACGGTCAATTTCGGCGAGCAGGCGGCGATCGTGCGCGGCATTGGCCTGATCCAGTCGACCGATGCGATCCGCAACGTGCTGGTCGGCACCAATGGCGGCACGCCGGTGTTGCTCCGCGATGTCGGGCAGGTGAGCATCGGCAATCTGCCCCGGCTCGGCATCGCGGGCGAAGGCAAGGACGACGATATCGTGATGGGCATCGTGCTGATGCAGCGCGGCGCGCAATCGCTGCCGACGATCAAGTCGGTGCAGAAGGAAGTCGAGACGATCAATGCCGGCGGAGTGCTGCCACCGGGCGTGCATCTCGAGCGCATCTACGACCGCTCCGACCTGATCGCCGTCACCACGCGGACGGTGATGGAAAACCTGTTCGCCGGCGTGGTGCTGATCTTCCTGCTGCAATGGGTGTTTCTGGGCGATTTGCGTAGCGCGGTGATCGTATCGCTCACCATTCCATTCGCGCTGTCGGTCGCGATCCTGATCCTGACACTACAAGGCGAAAGCGCCAACCTGTTGTCGCTCGGCGCGCTCGATTTCGGGCTGGTGGTGGATGCCGCGGTGATCATGGTCGAGGCGATCTACCGGCGCATGGTCGATCGGTCGCACGCGCTCGGTGCCGGGCGCATCGTCGCGAGCCGCGCCAATCGCTTCTCGGCGATCCTGCACGCCTCGAGCGACGTCAGCCGCGGCATTTTCTTTGCTGCCGCCATCATTATCGCGAGCTTCCTGCCGCTGTTCACGCTGACCGGCATTGAGGGGCATATCTTCGGGCCGATGGCCAAGACTTATGCCTATGCGATCGGCGGCGGCCTGATCGCGGCATTCACGCTGGCGCCGGTGCTCTCGGCGTTGCTGCTGCCCGATCGGCTGCAGGAAGTGGATACCTGGCTCGTCCTGCGCATCCGCCGCCTGTATGAGCCGGCGATCGCCTTTGCGCTCAAGAACCGGCTGCTGACGATGGGCACGGCCGGCATCGTCTTCGCGACCGCCGTCCTGTCGATCATGGCGCTCGGCGTCGAATTCCTGCCGCATCTGGAAGAAGGCAATCTGTGGATCAGGGCGAGCCTGCCCGCGTCGATCTCGCTTGAGGCAGGCCAGCCCACCGTGAGCCAGATCCGCCGCATCATCGCCAGCTATCCCGAGGTCGAACGCGTCATCACCACGCACGGCCGGCCCGATGACGGCACCGATGCCACAGGCTTCTTCAACGCCGAATTCTACACACCGCTCAAGCCGGCCAGCGAATGGCCAGCGGGGATGACCAAGGAAAAGCTGACCAGCGACTTGCAGCACCGGCTGCAGCAGCGTTTCCCCGGCATCGACCTCGAATTCTCGCAATATATCCAGGATAATGTCGAAGAGGCCTCATCGGGCGTGAAAGGCGCCAATTCGCTCAAGATTTTCGGCAGCGACCTCAATACGCTTGAAAAGCTCGCCGATGCGATCAAAGCGCAGATGCAGCAGGTCAACGGCATCACCGACCTTGGCATCAGCAATTCGCTCGGCCAGCCGACCGTGCGGATCGAGATCGATCGGCTGGCGGCGGCGCGCTATGGCCTGACGCCCGATGACATCAACGCCACCGTTGCTGCAGCGATCGGCGGCCAATCGAGCGGCGATCTTTACGAGCAGGGCACCGATCGCCATTTCCCGATCGTCGTCCGCCTCAATCCCGGGCAGCGCAACGATATCGAGGCGATCAGGCAGGTGACGATCGGCGCCCCCGCACCGAGCGGTAACGGCCTCATCCAAGTGCCGTTATCGGAGGTCGCGAAAGTCCATCTCAATTCGGGCGCCTCGTTCATCTACCGCGAGCATCAGGAACGCTACGTCCCAATCAAGTTCAGCGTGCGTGGGCGCGATCTGGGGGGCGCGGTCGATGAAGCCAAGGCGCGCATCCGCCAGCACATCGTGCTGCCGCCGGGCTATCACCTCGAATGGGCCGGTGAACTGGGCAACCTCACCAGCGCCGTCGCCCGGCTCGAGATCGTCGTGCCGATCAGCCTAGTGCTCATCCTGATCCTGTTGTTCGCCAATTTCGGGTCGGTGCGCGACTCGTTGCTCGCGTTCAGCGTGATCCCGATGGCGCTGATCGGCGGCGTGCTGGCACTGGTGCTGACCGGCACGCCGTTCAGCATCTCGGCGGCGATCGGTTTCGTAGCGCTGTTCGGCATCGCGACGATGGACGGCATTCTTGTCGTCAGCGCGTTCAACCAGCAGATCAATGACGGTCTCCATCGCGACGACGCCATCGCTGTGACGGTGCGCCACGTTATGCGCCCAGTGGTGATGACGTGCCTTGCCGCGGCGATCGGCTTGCTGCCAGCCGCTCTCTCGACCGGCATCGGCAGCCAGGTGCAAAAGCCGCTCGCGCTGGTCGTTGTCGGCGGCATGACGCTGGCGCCGGTCCTGATCCTGCTCGCTTTGCCAGTGCTGATCGTCCGCTTCAGCCATCATCGCGGTGCGCATGGCCACCCGGTCCGACGCCACCATGCCGATGGCACGCCGATGGAGCCGGCATGATCGGTGCGCGCGCTTCCCTGCTCCTCAGCGCCCTGGTCCTGGCCGGCTGCACGCTGGGGCCGCATGACCGGAGCGGATCGGTGCCGCTCCCGCCGGCTCGCGCGTCGGATCGTATCGTGCCGCAATCGGGCACGGCCCAGACATTGGAGGTGGGCGCGGCGCCAGTCCCTGAATGGTGGCATAGCTTCGCCAGCCCCAAGCTCGACGCGCTGGTCGATCAGGCGCTCAAGCACAATAGCGACCTTGCCGTCGCCGACGCGACACTCCGCCAAGCACGCGAACTCGCCAAAGCGGCCGCGGGTGCGCAGGGACTGCAAGTTGATGCCAGTTACGCCGCACAGGGCTTGCGCGCATCGGGTACTTTCTCGCCGCCGCTCAACGACCCCAATGCCTATCTTTACAGCCTGCACACCGCACAGCTGACCGTCACGTATCCGCTCGACGTGTTCGGCGGGGGACGAAGCAAGACGCGGTCGGCGCGCGCCGCCGCCGATGTCGCCAGCTTCAAGGCGGTCGCGGCGCGCACCACCGTGGTTGCCAATCTGGTCCTTGCGGTCATCCAGCATGCCTCGCTGGAAGCGCAGATCGAGGCGACCAAGGCCGCCATCGCCAGTGATCGCGAGCTTGTCGCGCTGATCGAGCGGCGCCGCGCGCTGGGCGACCTTGGCGAGGCCGATGTCGTGGCGCAGCAATCAGCGCTGGCGACCGTCGAGGCGACGCTGCCGGGGCTGGAGCGGCAGCTGACGCACCAGACCGGGTTGATCAACAACCTGGTCGGGGTGCCCGCCGGCAGCCCGGCGCCTGACTTGCCGCATCTGAGCGAACTGGCATTGCCTGAGCATCTCCCCATCGGCTTGCCCGCCGATATCGTCGCGCACCGGCCCGATGTGCGCGCGGCGGATGCGGCGGTGCGCGGCGCGGCGGCGGATGTCGGCACGGCGATCGCCGCGCGGCTGCCCTCGCTGCAGCTGACCGGCACGGCGGGCGGCTTGGCGACGCGCATCGAGGAGATCTTCGCCAACGGCAATCTGTTCTTCAGCGCCGTCGGCACCGTCACTCAGCCAATCTTCCATTCGCGGCAATTGCTGCACCAGAAACGCGCAGCCGACGCGGCGCTTGATGCTGCCAAAGCACAATATCGCTCGACAGCGCTGCAAGCGTTCCTCGATGTCGACGATGCGATCGCCGGGCTCAAAACCGATGCTGCTGCGCTCGATGCCGCCGCGCGCGCCAACGCCGCAGCGACGCGTTCGCTGGCGCTGACGCGCCGGCAGCTCGAATTGGGCGCGATCGGGACGATTGCGTTGCTCAATGCCTCGGTCGCAGCTGAGCAGGCCTCGGCAACGCTCGTCCAAGCGCGCACCGCAAGGCTCAGCGATAGCGTGGCGTTGTTCCAAGCCTGCGGGACGCAAGTCGATTAGAAGGACGCGCGCCGGCCGACTATGCCGCAAGGGAGCGCATCCCGGTCGCCACCAGATCGGCAAAGGCCCGCGCTTTCGCTGACGCGAGGCGCCCCGAGGGAAACACGGCCCACAGATCGATCGGATCGAGCGTCCAGTCGCCAAGCACCGCACAAACCGCCCCAGACGTCAGCTCGGGCGCGAACATCCAGTGCGAGGCGATCGTTAGCCCCATATCCGCCAGCACCGCAGCGCGAATGCCCTCCGCGCTGCTGACTTTCAGCCGCCCGCCTACCGCGACCGAGATTTCGGTGCCATCGCGCCGGAATGCCCAGCTGCCCGATCGGCCCTGGGTGTAGATGACGACGTCGTGCTCGGCGAGGTCAGCGGGCTTGGCGGGGATGCCGGCGCGATCGAGATAAGCGCGGGTGCCGAACACGGCGCGGGGGCTTGATCCAAGGCGCCGAGCTGTGGCCGACGAGTCGGCAAGGTCCCCCATGCGCAATGAGAGGTCGATGCCTTCCTCGACCAGGTCGATAACGCGATCGTCCAGGATCAGCTCGATCGCGAGGCCGGGGTGCGCCGCCAGAAAGGCCGGCAACAGCTTGACGATATGGAGCCGGGCGAAGGTGGTCGCCGCTGATACGCGGAGCGTGCCAGTGAGCGCCGCGCCTTCGCCCCGCGCGGCAAGCTCGGCTTCATCGGCCTCGGCGATCGAGCGTTTGGCGCGTTCGTAAAAGCGCAGGCCCGCTTCGGTGGGGCTGAGGCCGCGCGTCGTCCGGGTCAGCAGCCGCACGCCGAGCCGTTCTTCCAGCTGCGCGATCGTCTTCGAAATCGCCGGCTGGCCGATATTGAGCTGGCGCGCCGCCGCCGAGAAGGAGCCGGTATCGACGACGCGGACCAGCGTCGCCATCGCCTGCAATCGATCCATGCCGCACCCTCATCAAATACGGCTCAACTATAAGTCGGTTATTCCAGTCGGGAATAGGGATTATCGCGCCAAGCCGTCATCTCAGCCGCCCGTGATCGCCCTATCTCCGCCTCAACGCCGCTCGATCCCCGAGCCCGTGACAGACGGAGGCACAGATGGCCAAGTTCGACACCTACAAGGACGCTTTCCCCAACGCCAAGCTGACGCGCAAGGCCAATGGCGTGCTCGAAGTCGCGCTCCACACCAATGGCGGCAAGCTGATCTTCAACGGCCACACGCACGAGCAATTCGTCGAGCTGTTCCACGCGATCGGCGAAGACCGCGACAATCGCGTCGTCATCCTGACCGGGTCGGGCGATGCCTTCATGGACACGATCGACCCCGAGGGCTTCGATTTCTTCTCGCCGGTGGGGTACGACAAGATCCTGCGCGAAGGCCGCAAGGTGCTGAGCAATATCCTCGACATCGAAGTGCCGATGATCAGCGCGCTCAACGGGCCGGTGCTGCTCCACAGCGAATATGCGCTGCTGACCGACATCATCCTCGCCACGCCCGAGACGGTGTTCCAGGACAAGCCGCATTTCGACTTCGGCATCGTTCCCGGTGACGGCGTCAATCTGCTGTGGCCCGAAGTGATCGGTTCGATCCGCGGCCGGTATTTCATCCTGACGCGGCAGCTCCTCGATGCCGAGACGGCCAAGGACTATGGCGTCGTCAACGAGATCGTGCCGGCCGACCGGTTGCTCGGTCGCGCGCATGTGCTCGCCGATCAGATCGCCGCGCTGCCGCCGCTCACCAGCCGCTACACGCGCATCGCGCTGACCCAGAAGCTGCGCCGCATCATCGATGAAGGTGCCGGCTATGGCCTCGCGCTCGAAGGGATCAGCGCTGCCGAAGTCGCGCGCTCGATGGCCGCGCGGGGCTGACCCTTCCCCACGCCCGGCGGCGTTCCCCCGCCGCCGCCGGGCACCCCTTTCCTTTAGCTCTACTGGAGACCCACCATGACCCTCCAAGCCAAGCTCGACGCCTTCAAGGCCGATTTCCGCGCCGGCAAGCCGCCCTATAATGTGCCGTCCTCGGTGATCGAGACGATGGACCGCGCGACCAACGATCTGATCGCATCCGGCGCCGCCGCCCGCGCGCTCAAGGCCGGCGATGTGGCGCCCGCCTTCACGCTGCCTGCACCCGACGGGACGCTGGTCTCCTCGCGCGACTTGCTCGCCCAGGGTCCGCTGATCGTCAGCTTCTATCGCGGTGTCTGGTGCCCCTATTGCAACATGGAGCTGCGCGCGCTGCAGGAAGCGCTGCCCGAGTTCCGCGCCGCCGGTGCCACGCTCGTCGCGATCAGCCCGCAAACGCGCGTCAACAGCCGCAAGTCGGTGCGCGATAACGGCCTCGACTTCCCGATCTTGTCGGACGCGGGGAATGCGACCGCCGATGCTTTCGGCCTCCGCTTTCAAATGCAGGATTATCTGGTCGAGCTGTATCGCGACGTGCTGCGCAACGACCTGCCCGGGTTCAACGGCGATGACAGCTGGACGCTGCCGATGCCCGGCCGGTTCGTCATCGGGCAGGATGGCGTGATCCGCTATGCCGAAGTCAACCCCGACTATACCCGCCGCCCCGAGCCCGCCGACATGCTGCCCGCCGTGCGTGCCGCAACGCTGGTCCGCGCCTGAACCCCTTCAAGACAAGGAACCGCAACGATGATCCAGGTCTATGCCTTCTCCACGCCCAATAGCGTCAAGGTGCCGATTGCGCTCGAGGAAATGGGGCTCGATTACGAGCTGCTGCCGATCAACATCCGTCAGGGCGCGCAGAAAGCGCCGGATCATGTCGCGCGCAACCCCAATGCCAAGGTGCCGGTGCTCGTCGACGGCGACCTGACGCTGACCGAAAGCGCGGCGATCCTCGTCTACCTTGCCGAGAAGACCGGCAAGCTGCTGCCCGCGTCGGGCGCCGCCCGCGCGCGCGTGTTCGAGCAGCTGTTCTTCCACGCCTCGGGGCTTGGTCCGGCGTTCGGCAATGTCGGCTTCTTCCGCAAATTCGCGCCCGAGCCGATCCCGCTCGCGATCGATCGCTTCGGCAATGAGGCGCAGCGGATCATCGGCCTGCTCGACGACCTGCTTGGCCGGCAGCGCTTCGTCGCCGGCGATGACCTCAGCATTGCCGATATCGCGCATTTCGGCTGGCTTTGGCGGCGCCAATTCGCGGAAGTTTCGATCGACGCGGCGCCCAACGTCCAGCGCTACGTCGCCGAGCTCGAGGCGCGGCCCGCCTTCCAGCGCGGCATTGCCCGGACCACGGCGCTGGCGGAGGGTTGATCACATGGCGCGCAGCATCCTCGTCAGCGGCGCGTCGAAAGGCATCGGTCGCGCTGCCGCTGATGCTCTGGCGGCTGATGGCTGGCACGTCATCGGCATCGCCCGGGCCGCGCCAGCCAGCTTTCCTGGCGAATTCATTGCCGCCGATCTGGCCGACGCCGCCGTTACGGCCGCGCTCGCCGATCAGCTCGCCGGGCGTGGCGATGTGCTCGGCATCGTCAACAATGCCGGCGCTGCGCGGGGCGACGTGTTCGGCGCAGTCGATCCGGTCGAATTCCTCGATCTGATGGCGTTCAATCTGCGCCCGGCGCTGGTGCTGACGCAGGCATTGCTCCCCGCGATGCAGGCGGCGCGCTTCGGGCGGATCGTCAACATCACCAGCCTGGTCACGATCGGCTTGCCCAGTCGCACCAGCTATGCCGCCTCCAAGGCCGCGCTCGAAAGCCTGACGCGCACCATCGCGATCGAGCAGGCGGCCAATGGCATCACCGCCAATGCGGTCGCGCCGGGGCCGACCGAGACCGAGCTCTTCCGCAGCAACAACCCCGCCGGCAGTGAGGGTGAAGCGCGCTATCTGGCACAGGTGCCGATGCGGCGGCTGGGCACGCCGGGCGAAATCGCCGCTGCCGTCGCGTTTCTGGCTTCCGACGGCGCCGGGTTCGTTACCGGGCAGACGATCTTTGTCGATGGCGGCGCCAGCCTGGGTCGCGGCTGAGCGGCGGTGCTCAGGACGTCGCACATCGCCGCGACGCACAAGCATCGCTTGGCAGCCGGAAAGAAGTCCATGCTACGGCAGGGTGGCGCGGGCGGATAACCTGTTTTCCACAGGAGTTTCGCGCATGACCAAGCCCCGCCAACTGCACCTCGGCGCGTTCATGCGCCCGGTCACGATCCACACCGGCGGGTGGCGTTACCCCGGCGCGGCGCCCGATGCCAATTTCAACTTTCCGCTGCTGCAGCGGCTGATCAAACGGCTGGAAGCAGCCAAGTTCGACGCATTCTTCATGGCCGATCATCTGGCCGTGCTCAACATGCCGGTCGATGCGCTGAAGCGCAGCCACACCGTCACCAGTTTCGAGCCCTTCACGCTGTTGTCCGCACTCGCAATGGTCACGGAGCGGATCGGGCTGGTCGCGACCGCCTCGACCACCTTCGACGAGCCTTATCACATCGCCCGGCGCTTCGCCTCGCTCGACCATATTTCGGGCGGTCGCGCCGGGTGGAACATCGTCACCACCGCCAATCCCGATGCGGCGCTCAATTTCGGCTATGAAAGCCATCTCGATCACGACGCCCGCTATGTTCGCGCGCGCGAATTCTACGATGTCGTGACCGGGCTGTGGGACAGCTTCGCCGAGGACGCGTTCGTGCGCGATGTAGCCGAAGGTATCTATTTCGATCCGGCGCGGATGCACGTGCTCGACCATGTCGGGCCGGAACTGCGTGTGCGCGGCCCGCTCAATATCGCACGGCCGGTGCAGGGCTGGCCGGTCATCGTCCAGGCCGGCGCGTCGGAACCCGGTCGCCAGCTTGCCGCCGAAACCGCCGAAGTGGTGTTCGGTGCCGAGCCCAATCTTGCAGCAGGCAAAGCGTTTTACGCGGACGTCAAAGGCCGGATGGAGCGGCTGGGGCGCGATCCCGACAGCCTGAAGATACTGCCCGCCGCCTTCGTCGTGGTCGGCGAGAGCGACGCGGAAGCACAGGAGAAGCGCGCGCTGCTCGACAGCCTGGTGCATTACGACAGCGGGATCGGGTCGCTGTCGAGCCAATTGGGCTATGATGTGTCGGGCTTCGATCCCGATGGCCCGCTCCCCGAAATTCCCGAGACCAATGCCGGGCGCAGTGGTCGCGCGCGCCTCGTCGAGGCCGCGAAACGCAACAACTGGACGATCCGCCAACTCGCCGCCAAGGCCGGGAGCTATGCCGGTCTTGCCTTTGTCGGCACCGCCAAGACGATCGCCGACGGCATGGAAGAGTGGCTGGTCGAACGCGGATCGGACGGCTTCAACGTGATGTTCCCGTGGCAGCCTGGCGGCCTTGAGGAATTCTGCGATCACGTCATCCCCGAGCTGCAGCGGCGCGGGCTGTTCCGCACCGAGTATGAGGGGACGACGCTGCGCGATCATCTCGGCCTAACGCGGCCCGAGAATCGCTTCTTTGCGCCACTTGCCGAGGCGGCTGAATGATGATGGCGGGCCGGTAAGTTATCCTGAACGCGGTCACCGACAGGGACAGCCCTTCCCCAGGTCCGCGACATCGCCCTATTGATTGACCGTTGTTCTCTTCATCGGCGCGAGCTTGGCGAGCAGCCGGTTTTGCGCGCGAAAACCGATATGCTCGGCGCGCATCGCGGCCTGCAAATCCTCGACCAGCGCATCGAAATCCTTGGTCTGGATGCCCATGGCATGGTGCGCCGCCGTCATGGTGCGGCCCGAATAATCGCAGCCGCCGTTCAAAATGTAGCAGAATTGCTCTTTCAGGGTGCGCCGCAGCCGGACGATGTCCTGGCCCTTGAAGATCTCGGCGATCCGGTGGTCCGCGACCAGGCGATCGACAAAGCCGTCGACGACCCGGTCAACGCCGGGTTGTTCGTGAAAAGCGTGCCACAACCCCTTCCCGCGAACGGGCGTGGCGCCGGCATTGGCGTTGCTTGGGGTATAGGGGTCGACGGGCTGCTCACCCACCGGGACTTGCTGAGCCATCATCAGCAGCGCCAGCGCCAAAATCGTCATCGTCTTGGTTCCTCAAAAACTGGTTTGAAGCGACAGGAAGGCGCCGCGCTGCCCCTTGATCGTCGCGATGCTGCCAAGGTCGACATAGGCCGCTGTCAACTGGACATGCCGCTGGATGGCCCAGGCAGCAAAGATATCATAGGCCGCATCCTCGCGCGCGAAACCCAGATTGCTCGGCTTGGTGCGGACTTCGCCGCCGACCAGCAATCGGCGCGTCACCAACGTACCGACCGACCCCTCGAACTGGGCGGAATAGGCATTGCTCTTGTCGCCGCCAAAGCCGACCAAGCCGAACTGATTGGCCTTGGTGAAGCGCACCGTTCCATCAATGACGAGGCTCTGCGACAGAACGGCCTTGGTCGCCGCCACGTAGAAATCGGTGCCGGCCGCGGCACGACCGCCCACCGCGCCGATGATCGCCGATTGCGCGGCGCGCTTGTGCTGAACGCCGATCGCAATCTGCGGCAGCCAGCTGTCCTGCCCGTAAACCGCGTCGCCCAGCACGCGCAGCTTGGCGCCGAGCACGTCCTGGCTGAACTTGAAGCCATGCCCCAGCCCCAGCGCCTGCCCAATCTTCAGCGTGTCAAAGGTCTGGTGTGCATAGGAAATTTCGATACGATCGTTAATGCCGATCGCGCCGCCATAGCTCAGCAGGGTGTAGTCAGCGAGCGGCACGACGGTCACATGCGCGCGACCGCCAATGCCGTCTTCGGTCTCATCGCCAGCGATCAACGCCCAGCTCGCCAAGCCGCCACCGGCCGATCCTTCGACGGTCGAGACGCCGGCGGTCAGGAGCAATTTGCCGCCTTCGCGCCGTTCCTTGGCCATGGCGGCCGCCGGTAGAGTGCAGGCGGCAATCAGCCCCGAAGCGATTAGTAATTGGCGTAACACGTTTTTTCTCGCGCTGTCGCAGACACGCGATATTTACCCGCTTTGGTTATTTCCGGGTTAAGCGCTGCTTTACCATATCGCAACGCGCTCGGGTCTACCGCGCCCCGTGGAGGAAATGGCGATGCTCGTCCGACTGTTGATGCCGCTGTTCTGTTGCGTCTCCTCAACCGCAGCAGCAGCGACGCTTGAGGTGACCGTTCAGGGCCCCGATGGCCAGCCGATCAAGGAAGCCGTCGTCCGCATCGATGCGCCCCGCGCACCGGCCGGGCCGATCAAGTTCGATTGGCCTTATGTGATGGCGCAGCAGAATATCAGCTTCCAGCCGCATGTCTTGATCGTGCCGCAAGGCGCGACCGTCAGCTTCCCCAATCGCGACAAGGTCCGCCACCACGTCTATTCGGCGTCGAAGACGCACAAGTTCGAGATCAAGCTTTACGGCCAT
Organism: Sphingomonas sp. GlSt437; assembly: GCF_048015635.2. NCBI lineage: Bacteria > Pseudomonadati > Pseudomonadota > Alphaproteobacteria > Sphingomonadales > Sphingomonadaceae > Sphingomonas > Sphingomonas sp. GlSt437. The sequence continues at coordinate 1,038,847 of NZ_JBPGYA010000001.1, forward strand.
GACGAGAGCCGCAGCGAAGTGTTCGACAAGCCGGGCGTGGTCGCCCTGGGCTGCAACATCCACGACGTGATGTCGGGCTTCATCTATGTGACGACAAGCCCGTTCACCGCAAAGACCGATGCCAACGGCCATGTGACGATTGCCAATGTTCCGGCAGGCGCTGTGACGCTCCGCATTTGGTATCCCTCGCTGCGCACGCCCGACAATGAAATGCGCGAAGCCCTGACGCTGCCGGCCGGTAGCATCGCGAAGACCATCGTGTTGAAGGCGCGATGACGAAAGCAGCCGGTCCCTGGTACCGGTTTACCGGATTTCGCCACCTGCGAACGCGATTGGCCGTCCTTTACGGATTGCTGTTCGCCGCATCGCTGCTCGTGGTGGCGGGATCGGCCGAGGTAATGATCCTGCGCCACGCCGCCGAGGCGGCGCGCGACGAGCTTTCCGCCAGCGGCAGCGTGTTCGAGCGCATCTGGACCTTCCGCCGCGACGCCCTCACCAACTCGGCCGAAGTGCTGGCCCGCGACTTCGGCTTTCGCAGCGCGGTGATGAGCGGCGACGCCCCGACGATCGATTCGGCGGTGGAAACGCTGCGCGCCCGCGCCAAAGTCGATAACGCCTTTGTCATCGATCAGGCCGGCCAGGTCATCGGCAGCGGTGCGAACGATTTGCGCCCGGTTGTCGCAAAACTGCCCTTCACCCTGCCCGACAACGCGCGCAGCGCGGTCGTCACCGCGCCGAGCGGCGTCTATCGCGTCGTGTTGTCGCCAATCATGGCGCCGACCGAGATTGGCTGGGTCGTCTTCGCGATCCGCCTCGACGACGATGAAATGCGCGCGCTCCAGCGATTGTCGGCCGTGCCGCTGCATGCAGCGATTGTCCGCCGGACCGCCAAGGGCTGGAGCATCGCCGCCGGCACTGCGCCCGTCGACAATGCTGCGCTGACCCGCTTCCTGTCCGGTCCGCACGATGGCATCGCGACCCTGGGAAGCTTTGGCGGCGAGGCACTGGCGCTTGCCCATCCGCTGGCGGGCGATGGCAACCAGGCGCGGGCGATATTGTTGCTGAGCTATCCGCTGGCGACCGCGCTTGCGCCCTATCGGCTGTTGCAGCTGGGGTTGATAAGCGCGGGCCTGTTGGGGCTGTTGCTGGTCGTCTGGGGCAGCCGGCGACTGGCCAATGCCATTGCCCGTCCGGTCGCGGCGCTCGACGCGGCCGCCAAGGCGCTCGAAGAAGGGACGCGCACCGAAGTCGCGATCCAGGGCAAGGACGAGCTGGCCCGGCTTGCAGAGAGCTTCAACACCATGTCGGCGGGGATCGTCGAGCGCGAAAACCGGATCACGCATCTCGCCTTCCATGACGGCTTGACCGCGCTGCCCAATCGCGTGCTGTTCCGCGAGCAGCTCGAAGCGACGATCGGCCGGGCGGCCAAGCGTGGCGGGCAGGTGAGTGTGCTATGCCTCGATCTCGACGGCTTCAAGGGCGTCAACGATACGCTGGGCCATCCCGTCGGCGATGCGCTGCTCCGCCAGATCGGCGCGGAATTGGCGATGCTGGCGCATGACGGCATTGTCGCGCGGCTGGGCGGCGACGAATTCGCGATCATCCTGGATGAAACCGCCGCGTCGGATCGCGCGCGCAAGCTCGCTCAGGCCATTGTCGATCAGATGCGCGAGCCAAAGCATGTCGGTGGCCACCAAATCGCCACGGGATCGAGCGTCGGTATCGCGATCGGGCCCGATGACGGCGACGATGCCGATACACTGCTAAAAAACGCGGATCTCGCGCTTTACCGCGCCAAGCAGGACGGGCGCGGCGTCTTCCGCTTCTTCGAGCCGAGCCTCGATGCCGCCGCCCGCAAGCGCCGGCAAATGGAACTCGATCTGCGCGAGGCGCTGCGGCTCGGCCAGTTCCGCCTCAATTACCAGCCCATCTATGATTTGAAGAACAACCGCATCGGCGGGTTCGAAGCGCTGCTGCGCTGGCAGCATCCCGTACGCGGCGCGATTGCACCAGTCGACTTCATTCCCGTCGCGGAAGAAACCGGACTGATCATTGCGATGGGCGAATGGGCGCTGCATGAGGCTTGCCGCCAAGCCAACCAATGGCCGGAGCATGTGCGCGTCGCGGTCAACGTCTCGCCCTTGCAGTTCCGCAATTCGGGCTTTGCGAGCATTGTCTTCCAGGCGCTGGGCCGCAGTGGCCTTGCCCCCAATCGGCTCGAAATCGAGATCACCGAGTCGGTCTTTCTCGATGGCGCCGAGTCGACCATTGGCTTGCTCCACAAGCTTCGGGAACTAGGCATCCGCATCGCCCTGGACGATTTCGGGACCGGCTATTCGTCGCTCAGCTATCTGCGCAGCTTCCCGTTCGACAAGATTAAGATCGACCGATCGTTCGTGACCGACCTTGTCGGCGACTCGAGCGCCAAGGCGATCGTCAAGGCAATCGTCGATCTGGCGACGGCGCTGAAGATGGAAACGACAGCCGAAGGCGTGGAGGAAGACGCGGTATGGGATGCCCTGCGCCAGGAAGGGTGCACCAGCATTCAGGGCTATCTGTTCAGCCGACCCCTTGAAGCGGGCGACACGGCAAGCCTCCTCACCGGCGACCTGCGCAAGGCCGGCTGACGCCGGGTTGGTGCGGCCGGATGCCCGCAACGCGCCCATAATTGGTCGCTCGGGCCGGCCACCGTCAATGTCGAAAGCTGCCGTACGTCACCTATGGCCGACATCATCATTTGAGCGCACCAGCTCCCCCGATTCAGGGGCGGACGAACGCCCGCCGCAGCAGGCGCCGTCATTTGATGCAAAACGCCGCCGTAGCGACATCAATCCGCGCTTACTTGTCGATCGCGTTGGCCATTAACCTCTGCGTCGTCTCCTGCAGCGGTGGTGCGGCGTAGGACAGCAGCTGGACCATCCCGACGAACAGTAGGTCGTTGGCGGGATCGACCCAGAACCATGTTCCCGCCGCGCCGTCCCATTGATACGTCCCCTTGCCCACGGGCACGCCGGCAAGCTCAGGATCGTGGAAGACGACGCCATTATACCCGTAGCCGAACCCGGGTCGGAACCGCTGGTGGCCGGCAACCCAGCTCTTGGCGAGCATTTCCTCGGGCAGGCGATTGGTCATCTGTTCGCGCACGCCCGCTTGGCTTATGATCCGATTCCCCCCGAAGGTGCCACCGCCCAGCAACATCTGCGCGTAACGAGCGTAATCGAGCGCGGTTGAATAAAGCCCGCCACCGCCCATCCCGAGCGCCGGCTCGGTATCGGCGTCGGGGCGCACCGGGTTGGCGGGCAAGGCCATCAGCGGCGTGTCGGGTCCTTTGAAATAGAGCGTCGCGAGCCGGTACTTCTTCGCCGGCGGCACGAAAAAGGCGGTGTCGGCCATGCCAAGTGGTTCGAAGATCTGCGTCCGCATGAAATCGGACAAGCTCTGGCCGCTCAGCCGCTCGATGATCGCGCCCTGCACGTCCATCGACAGGCTGTAGCGCCAGCGCGATCCCGGCTGGTAGGCGAGCGGCAGTGTCGCCAGCCGCGCGACCATGTCGTTCAGGTCATCGGCCTGGAGCACCCGCGCCTCGCGGTACATGGCCTCAACGCGGTCGGTGGGTGGGCCGAGGTTGAGGCCATAGGCGAAGCCGGCACGGTGCGTCATCAGCTCGCCCATCGTCGGGGCGTGGCCGGGCGCTTCTAGGATCGGGTTGCCGTCCCCATCCTCGCCCGTGAACACCTGCACATTGGCGAGTTCGGGCAAATGTTTTGCGATTGGTTCGTCGGGGTGCCACAGCCCGCGGTCGTGGAGGATCATCATCGCGGTGCCGGTGATCGGCTTGGTCATCGAGAAAATGCGGAAGATCGTGTCCGCCGCGAGCGGCTCGCCGGTCTCGATGTCCTTCACGCCCATGGTGCTCACGCGGGCGATCTTGCCGTGACGCGCCGTCAGCGTCACCGCGCCGGCCAGCACGCCGGCGTCGATCTGCGCCCGCACCGCCGCATCGACCGCGTCGAGGCTGGCGCTCGATAGCCCCACCGTCTCTGGTGCCACGCGCTCCATCAGATCATCCCCGATTGCGCGATCGCGCCGAGGTGATGCGCGCTCGGCTTGGGCGTGCGCGCGAAGCTCTCGTAGTCGACATGGACCAGCCCGAACCGCTCGCCGTAACCACGCGTCCATTCGAAATTGTCGAGCAGCGACCAGCAGATATAGCTGTGCACATCGATCCCGTCGTCAAGGCACTGGCGCACCTCGGCCAGCGCCTGATCGAGATAGGCAATGCGGCGCGTGTCATCGTCGGTGCAGATGCCGCTCTCGGTGACATAGATCGGCCGCCCGATGCGTTCATGCGCGAAGCGGATCGTGCCGCCGAGCGCCTGTGGGTAGAATTCATAGTGCGCGCCGGTCAGCTCGGCGCCCTTGGGCGGCGGCAAGGGGCCCTCCGGCCCGACCAGAATGCGGGTATAGGTCTGGACGCCGACAAAATCGGCCTGGCGCGCGGTGTCGAGCCACGGGCCATAGAGCGCGTCGATCAGGGCTTCCGCCTTGTGGCCGTCGCCGACGCCCTGGACGTCCTGCATCGTCAGCGTCAGCCCGACGGGGAAGTCGCCTGGCCCCGCCTTCATCGCGGCCATTGCCTTGGTGTGCGCATCGACCATCACCGGCTCGCTGGTCCCGACCGGCGCGAACAGCAGCGACGAGAAACGCTCCGATCCGCACGCCTTGGCGCAGGCGGCAAGCATCGCGGCGATCGCGCTGCGGGCCTCGGGATTGCCCCCGCGAAGCAAGCCGACCAGCCGCTGGATGTTCGCCTCGTTGAACGTCGAGGCATAAGCGATCAGGTCGCCGAATGCTGCGGTCGAGCGCTCGGCGAAGCGCGCGAACAGGTCAGCACCGTCGGCGACCTCGAACCCGCCGCGCGCAGCGAACCATTGCGGCACGGTGAAGTGGCTGTACGTCACCATCGGCTTCAGGCCGCGCTTGTGGCACGCCTCCAGCACGCGGCGGTAATGGTCGAGCTCGGCGGTCGAGAACATGCCCGGCTCGGGCTCGATCCGCGCCCATTCGATGCCCAGCCGGTGGCAGTTGAAGCCCAGGTCAGCGGCGATCGCGATGTCTTCCTCATAGCGGTGATAGCTGTCGCACGCGTCGCGCGATGGCTCCTTGTAAAGGCTCGGCTTGACTGTTTCGCACAGCCAGGCGTCCGAATTGAGGTTGTTGCCCTCGCTCTGGTGCGCGGAAATTGCGGTGCCCCACAGGAAGCCTTCGGGTACGGGACGGGGCATAACCTTCTCCTTCAGGCTTGGGCGAGGTCGGGATAGAGGCGGCGCATCATCGCCGACAGCACGCGCAATGAGCGCTCAACGCCGTCGCGATTGTCCATAAACGTGGCCTCGATCGCGAGCCCGCGGACTGCGGCGACATAAAGCTCGTGGATTGCTGCTGCGTCGGGATGCGGGGTCAGTCCGGCAGCGCGGACGCGATCCTCGCTCCAGCGGTGCGCCTGAACGTCGATGCGCGACTGCAACGCGCGCAACTGAGCGGCAAGGTCTGGGTCGGCGCGCGAAGCGAGCATGATCTCGATCACCGCGATCCCCGCCGGGCGGCTGATCACGCGCCACATCGTATGGGGCAAGTCGAGCAGGAACCGGACGGGGTCGGTCGCTTCGGTCGCATCGCGGTAGAGATCGATGTCCTGGTTGAACACATGGCCAACCACCGCGAGCATCAGATCCGTTTTTGCCGGAAACTGATGCGTCATCGCGCCGCGGCTGACCCCGGCCTCGGCGGCAACGGTCGAAACGGTGGTCGCGCTGTAGCCGGTGCGGTGGAGGCACGTGATCGCCGCTTCGATCAGCCGAGCGCGCGTGCCGGCACTTCGCTCCGCCTGCGGGCGGCGCGCGGCGCGCTGCTCCTGAGCATCGATCGTTGCGAACGCTTCCACCGTCTCTCCCTTGTCGTCACAGCTTTGCTGGCTCCAGCGAGGCATCGATATCACCTCATTTACAGAACGTACATCCTTTTTGTTGGCCGGATATCGATTTTGCGCTATGCCATCGCTCGACCGGGCGCAGACTCGATCGCGAAACGGGAGAGCGGCGTGACCGAACCAGCACCGGCAACGATACCGGGCGCCCGCGCCAAACTGCCGTTCGGGCAGAAGCTAGGCTATGCCGCTGGCAATGCCGTTGACGGGATCGTCAGCCAGGTCCTCAGCATTTTCCTGTTGTTTTACGTTACGACCGTGTGCGGCCTGCCTGGCGGGCTTGCAGGGATTGCGCTGGCGGTCGGGCTGGTTGTCGATGCGGTGGTCGACCCGCTGATCGGATCGTCGTCGGACGGTTGGCGATCGCGCTTCGGCCGGCGGCTGCCGTTCATGCTCGCGGGGCTGCCGGCGGTTGCGATCCTGCTCGTCGCGATCTTCTCGCTGCCGACGGGGCTTAGCACGACCGCGCTGTTCGTCTGGCTCACGCTTCTCTCGGTGTTGCAACGGATCGCGCTGTCGCTGTTCAACCTGCCCTACCAGGCGGTCGGTGCCGAGTTGAGCGACGATTATAACGAGCGCTCGTCGATCATGGCATGGCGCTGGGGGCTCGCGGTGACGGGCACATTGTCGGTCGTGGCGCTGGGATTCGGCGTTTTCTTCAACGGACCGGGTGCGCAGATGCTGCGTGGGCACTACACGCCGTTTGCGCTGACGCTGGCCGGGATTCTGATCGTCGCCGGCTTGATCGCATCACGCGTCGTCGGCGCCACACTCGACCGCCAATATCCCCCGGCGGCGGGCGATGGCGGGCTGCACGTCCGCGTCCTGCGCGAGCTTAGCGAAGTGTTCCGCAACCGCTCGTTCCGGATCTTGTTCGGCAGCGCGCTGCTGTTCTTTTCCGCGCTTGGCACGCACGCTGCGCTTGGGCTGCACACCAACACCTTTTTCTGGCACTTCACGTCGCGGCAGACCCAGGCGGTGACGCTCGCGGTGTTCCTCGGTCTGCTGTTCGGCGCGCCGCTGACCGGGCCGTTTCTCAAGCGGCTGGAGAAGCGCACGATCCTGATCGTCGGGCTGGTCGGGCTCGCGGCGTCGGAGGCAGTACCTGCGGGGCTGCGCCTGCTCGGGCTGTTCCCGTTTCAGGGCGACCAATTGATGTGGATCCTGTCCGCCATCGTGTTCGTCGGCGGGGTGCTGATGGCGGCGGGCTCGATCGCCTTCGCCTCGATGATGGCCGACGCCGCGGACGAGCACGAACACCTGTTCGGGGCGCGGCGTGAAGGACTCTATCATGCCGGCTGGGCGTTTGCGAGCAAGGCGGCGGCGGGCGTGGGCGCCTTCATTGCAGGCATGGTGCTTCAGCTGATCGACTTCCCGACCGACCTGGCGAAACAGGGCGCGAGCGCTGCGGCGAGGCTGCCCGACACGATGATCGACGCGCTCGGCTTCTTCTACGGGCCCGGCGCGGGCGTGGTGTACGCCGGGGCGATCGCAACGGTCTTCCTCTACCGGCTCGATGCCAAGAGCCACGCCGCCATCCTGCGCGACCTCAAAGACCGCCGCGCCGCCGCGCTTGCCGGAGCAGCGGCACTCGTGCCTTGAGGGCGGTATTGAGAGCACCGCAAAGCATATTCGGGTGGGGAGCGGAAGAGGGGCTTTGTACCCTCGTTCAACGTTGGATCGTACTCTTGGAGCTAAGCATCCAGGCGCGTGCCCATGATGAACCGCGGCCTGATGAGCTTCGCCGGCTACGAGATCACTATACCGTCGAATTCAAGGGTGCCCGCAAAATCGCGAACAATTCTTTCCACGGTCACTCGACGTGGGCTCAGGACAACAAATGTGCCTTCGGCCGTCGCGGGACTATCGGCAAGCAAGCGAAACATCAAGTCTCCAATCTCGTTGATGCCATCGCCCCAATAGCGCTGAGGAGCCTCACCGCTCGAAAGCTTCCTGATCATTTTTGAACGGCGGTCAATCACGTCGCCAACGATACATCCATGAAGGATTGTTCCTGACCGTTGAGCCCTGCTCGTACTGGACCACCTTATCCCGCACGTTCGGGCGCCTGCCTTCCGTGTCTTTGCCTTGGCCCTCGTACGTTTTCGCACCGTAGAATTAAAGCCGTTCAATATGAAGCGGTGGAAAAAATTACGTAAATGCGAGTCTGTATAACAGACTTTTAATGCCGTTAAAAATGCGATAAAATATTCCGTTACGATTTCTTTTGGGGGCTCCCAGTCGAATGGGTAACTGACCGGGAGGCGACTATGATTGATCTTCTTAATATACAACGAGTAAGTTCTGCGCAGATTGTACGACAATTTGGCGTAATTCAAGAAAAACTTAACGAGAAAAATCTGATCGTGACACATCACGGCAGGGATAAATATCTTTTGATGGATATTTCAAAAATCGAAAGCTTATTGAATCAGTGTAAAAACAATTGCTCTAACTGTCAGGCCTATCCGCTACCGATAGATTTAATGAACGAGTCATTTCTTTCAGTTGATTTAGATTTTTCGGTTTTGGATGCCAACGCATCTGCATGCGCCTATCTCAAGGTTGAACGCAAAGAGGCTATAGGAAAACGCCTTGATCATTTAATATCTGGATTTGATGACTCTCTCATCAAGGCAAAAATGGCTTATGCTGCAAAATCGGGCGAGGTAGAGTCGTTCGATGCGCCCTCGCCTCTTTACCCGGGTAATTGGATGCATGTTCGATGCTTCCCGTTCCGCGGCGGAGCGGGATGCTTTTTCGTGAATAGTACAGCCAGGCTCCCACTCGATCATCGCTTCGTACAATTAACTGCCCTTGAGGAAGCACTTTCGGCGTCCGGATCGATGGGCCGAGCGCTATTGACGCCACGGGCAACGCTTGTTCAAGCAGACCCCGTGCTCGTCGAACTGCTTGGACTGAGTGCCGCGGTTTTGGAACAAACGATGCTTTCTCACATCATTCCTGCATCGCACCGCGTCGCGGCCATGCAGCAAGTCGAGCAGGTTCTCAGCAAGGGAGGAACAGCGAATTTCGCAACTAAGTTCCTCACCAATGCTGGTGTCGAGCGCCCGGTCAACGTCACTTTGGCACAGTTGCGGGAGGAATATGCGCCGAGCGGCGCGTTGATGCTGGTCAGCCCGATGCACAACTAGGTCGTCGAGCGCTGATCTCGGGCGCTCAATAGGTCACCGTCACGACGATCGTGTCGCTATAGCTGCCCACGGGCACGTTCTGCGCGGCGCGGAGGCGGGCATAGACGCTGTAGTTCTTCACATCATTGGTCAACAGGCCGACGAGCGTATAGCTCTGCGTGCCGGTGCCGCCGGTACCATCGCCCCACACGATCGTGCGCGCGGCATCGAGATAGAGGTTGTACCCTAGCTGGTTGCTGCCATTTGCGAGCCGGCGCTCGGCATAGCTGCCCGCCTGGCCCGGGCCGAGCTGGATGGTATAGCCGCCCGAGAGCGCGACGACCGCGGAGCAGGACACGGTCACCGTGCCGACGGCATCCGTCGGGCTCGCCGACAGCGGATCATAAGCCCCGAACGCGACTCCAGTGGCCGAGACGGTGCACGAGCACAGCGTACAGGCATAAGCCGGGGCGCCCATGCCCGCGATCACGAGCGCCACGCCACGCGGCAGCCAGCGGAGAAGGGTGCGGTCGATCATGTTGCCTGGTTCCTACATTGGAGCTGGATTGGTTTCATCCCCTCGGGCGCGCTGGCGGGCAAGGTAAGGATGCAGCGGCTATCGGCGTCCGACTCGATCACCAGCGTTGCCCGGCTGATGAAATCGCCGACAAAGAGCAGGCCGTCGCGGCCGACGATCGTCTCGCCGCCACCCGGCAGGATCACCCGGCTGCCGATCGGCAGCGGCTGTCCGCGCGGATCGAGCGCGGTGACGAGCAGCGTGCGGCTCTTTCGGATGCCCAGCCGCACCATCGCTCCCTTGCGATAGCCCGGCGTCACATCAGCCTCGCCGCTGGTAACATTGGTATCGATCGGCAGATCGGCAGGATCGAAGCTGATGCGGTTGTGCTGGTAGGCAAGCAGGTTGGGGATGATCGCTCGGCCGTGGCGGTTGGTGCGCGCAACCAGTTGGCCGTTATTGTAGATCGGGAGCCCCGCCGCCCCGCCCGCGTCGACCACGGCGAAGCCCTGGTCCACCCGGCGGACAGCGGCAATCATGCCCTGCGTCGCCAGAACGCCGCCGCTCGCGCTGAAGCGTGCTGCGGGGCCACGGCCATTGATTGTGACGGCGAGGCTCGTATCCCCTTGGCCTGACCAGCGCGTGGCCTCCGCCACCGCGCCCGGCCCGAACACGCCATCGACCAAGCCGGCGCGCAGCCCGAGCGGACCATTCAACTGCGGCGAACGTTGGAATTCCACGCGCGATCCATCGGACGCGGCCGAGGCGAACAAACTGTTGCGCCCCCAGGAAAGACTGAGCGTGAGCGAGCCTTGCAGCGACTCGCGTTCTCCCTGTGTCACGCGCTGGCCGAACAGCGCCAGGTTGAGCCGCCGCGACACTGGGTAGCTAAGTGTGGCAGTGGCCAGGCTGAACGAGGTGTCCGGCCCATTGACGGTGCGGGCATAGGCGATCGCCAGGCGCCCTACCGGCGTATTGACCGAGGAGTCGGCGAGCACGCGATCGACCTGCTCGGCCTCGCCCAGCCGCCCAAGTTCGGCAAAGCCCACTTCGCGCCGTTCGACCGCTATCCCAAATGACCAGTTGGGCGCGCGCCGTACGAGCGTCACCGAATAGAGCCGCGCCGCCTTGCCGGCGCTTTCGGACTGGGCCACGCCCACCGTCATCTCCGCCACACCCCCGAGCGATGTGCTGGCAGCGCCCGCGACCAACAGGCCGTCGGACCGCGCCTGACCGCTCATTTGCACGGTCAATTGCGAGGTCACGCCGATGCGTGCGCCGACGGCGACAAAAGGGTTGGTGTAGCGATCAGTTGAGGTCGCGATGTCGCGTCGTTCCCAGCCGCCTTCGATACCGAAATCGACCAGCCCGGGGCGGAGCAGCGCGGCGCTGGCATAATAAGGAACCGTGACGCTCTGCTCGCCGCCAAAGGCATCACGCACGAGCAACACCGCCCGGTGTGCCCCGCTCGTCACCGGCACGCCATCGATCGTGAACGGCCCCGCGTCCACTGCACCGCGATATCGCAGCCCCTGATCGACCAGCAGATCGACCGTGGAGGGCACGCCGGCCACGCCGGCCAGGCGCGGCACCGGAAACGTCACCAGATCAGGCGCGATGCCAAAGTCGGTGCCGTATTGCACGCCTGCAAAACGCGCGGCGCCTCCCCAGAAGCTTGGCCGGCTGATCGCGTCGCCGATCACCAGCCGCCGCTGGCGCGCGGGATCGTCCACCGTCCAGCTGCTAGCCAAACGGCGTATGCCACCGTTCGCTACGCTGCTCCACAGCCAGGACGATGCGATCGCGCCGAACTGGCCCGAGAGCCCCGCCTCACCAAGCGCGTTGCCGCTGAATCCGCCATTCCCGCCCTCCACATTCACGTCGTAATTGGCGAACAGCGCGAGGGGGGCCTCGGCGACCGACGGTGCCTTGGGCGCCGCGTCGAGTTGCTGGGTCGCGAAGGCCTGCTGCGCCAGCTCGATGCTGAGCCGTTGGTCGCTTTCGGAGAAAGACAATCGGGCGCCCGGCAGCCGATCGATCGGCACCCAGCGCCGATTGTCATGATCGATCAACGTCTTAGGGTCGACGACGAGCCGCCAGACTTGGGCATCCACCAGATCGATATAGAAATGCTCGCCGCGCCGCAGAATGATGGCCGGCGCACGCGCAACGCCGTTTAAGCTGATGCCGGCAGCGATGATGTCTGACGTCGACGCCGATCCTGCGTCGGGCGCCGCGACGATGATGCTCGCGGCGGGTATCAGCCCGATCAAGGCAACCGCGGGGGACATGGCTTATGGCGCAGGGGGCCACGCCAACGCTGCGCGCATTTCGCCCTGATCGGTTGCCGCGACCAACGTCAGCGGCTCGCCGCGCTGCAGCCGCGCTGTCCCTGCAATAGGCTGCAGGCTGATCGTGCGCGCGGCGCCGGGCAGAACATAGAGCGGCTGCTCGATCCGAGCGACCGGCGTTGTCCCGCGTAGCAGCGTCGCGCTATGCACCTGGACATGGACGCTCCCCTGGTTGCTGAGCGTCAAGCGATCCGGCGCTGCAAGCTGCGGCGCGAGCACAATCCTCGGCGCTGCCGGCTTCACGAAGATCGGCAAGCTCAGCCGCAGCAGCGCGCGAACCTGGCCGCTGCTCGGACCGCGCTGCGGCAACTCCTCGATCATCAGACGGAAGCTTTGCTCTAGCGCCCCGCCCAGCGGCCGGGTGACCGCGATGCGCAGCAGCTGCGTGGCATGCGGCGGCAGCTGCGTAATCACCGGGTTAACGATGATCTCATCACTCGGCTCGAGCTTGTCCTCGCCATCCACCTGCGACCACCGCCAGGCCGTGATCTGCACCCCGACCGGCTCGTCGCCCTCATTGGTCAGCCGAAGCGTGCTCAATCGGCTCGTGCCGTCCAGGCTGACCCGCACCGGCGCGACCTTGAACGCGCTCGCTTCCGCCGGCGTGACGCCGATGCCTCCTGCAACCAGCGTGACCGCGATGAGGGTCGATATGGCTGCTCGCGCGAGCATGTCAGTAGGTCACTGTTACGGTGACGGCGTCGGTATAGGTGCCCGCCGGCACGTTCTGCGACGCGGCAACGCGGCCATAGACCGTCAGTGTAGCGGGCGTCACGCTTGCGGTGGCGGCGGCGGGCGTGTCAGTGCCGGGGGTATTGCCCCAGAGCGTCGTACGCGCGCTGTCTTGATAGAGGGCATAGTGCAGCTCATTCGCCCCGTTGCGCATCTTGCGCACCGCGACCGTCGCCCCCGTACCCCCACCAACGCCAAGGGCAACGGTGTAGACCGTGCCGGTGGTGCAAGTGACCAACAGCGTCGTCGAGGCGTCCAGCGGCACCGCCGAAGTAGGGTCATAGCTCCCGAACGCCAATGTATTCGCTGTGACCAGGCACACACCAGTGACTGTTGCGTTGACGTTCAGTGTGGTAGTAGTAGTCGCCGCAGTGGCCGGACTAACAGTCAGGGCCCCTGCACAAAGAACAAAAATCTTCAGGGTATGATGGACGCGCATCGTATCTACTCCTTAGACGATCATCTCAGTCTCACAATATGGTCAAATATTAGTGAAGTGCGTATTCAGTGATTAATACGTACTTTGCGAAAACCATTAGAGTTTTGAAGCGGTTCGACTGCCAAGGCCCTGGCGATCAGCCAAGCGCGGCGGCTGCGTCAGAAGCGTGGGGGTACCAGCGACAACAGAGCCGACCTGCAAGGGAGTAAATTCTGCATTCGCCACGACAGAGGTATTTCCCACTGATTGCGGGATACCGATCAGGAAGCCTTGGATATTGTCGCACCCGAACGACTTCAGCAGATCCAACTGCTCCGCTGTTTCGACGCCTTCCGCCGTTACGTCCATGTGCAGCGCGTGCGCGAGGTCAATAATCGATCGCACCACCGCGCGCGTGCTCTCATCGTCCTGCAACGAGTGGATGAAGACTTTGTCGATTTTCACGCGATCAAAGGGGAAGCTGCGCAAATAGCTGAGCGACGAATAACCGGTGCCGAAGTCGTCGAGCGCGATGCGCACCCCCGCTTCGCGGAGGCGGTGGAGCTGGGCAAGGATCGCCGCCTCGCCATCCAGGAAGATCGACTCGGTCAGCTCAATTTCCAGCCGATCGGGTGACAAGCCGCTTTGCGACAGCGCCTGGAAGATCGCGTTCAGAAAGCCACTATTGCGAAACTGCAGCGGCGACACATTCACCGCGACCCCGAAATTGCCCGGCCAGGCAGCCGCTTCGCGGCAAGCCTCGCGCAACACCCATTCGCCCATCGCGACGATCAAGCCATTGCTCTCGGCGATCGGGATGAACTCGTCCGGTGCGATGTTGCCCTTCGTGGGGTGCTGCCAGCGCAGCAGCGCCTCCTGCGTGCGGACTTCGCCTTTCTCGATGTTCAACACCGGTTGAAAGGCGAGGAGAAATTGCCCGGATTGGAGCGCGTCCCGCAATTCCGTCTCAATCTGATGACGTTGCTGGGCAACCGAATCGAGCCCCGGTTCGAAGAAGCGCACCACGCCCCGTCCGCTTCGCTTGGCGCTGTACAGCGCCAGATCGGCCGCGCGCATGAGTGCTGCTGCATCATGAGCGTCCTTGGGGCCGAAGGCGACGCCCACGCTCGTACCCGTTGCGACCTGATAGTCGTTGATCTTCATCGGCACGGCAAGCGTGTCGATCAGCGCTTGCCCCAACAGCCGGGCGCGTTCCGGCGTGCAGTTGGGCAGCACGATCGCAAACTCGTCCCCGCCCAATCGGGCGACCGTGCCGTCAGACACCGAATCGCGCAGAATTTTGCCGACGCGCTTTAACAGGGCGTCGCCGACCTGGTGCCCCAGCTTGTCGTTCACCAGCTTGAACCGGTCGAGATCAAGGCACAGCATCGCAGTTTGCGTTTCTAACCGGATCGATGCCTCGAGCGCCGCCTGCAGCTGCTCGTTCACGAAAGTCCGGTTGGCGAGCCCGGTGAGATTGTCGTGGAAGGCGAGCCGACCGATACGGTTGAGACTCTCGGCCAGCCGGCCGATCTCGTCCGGGGCGGTGACCTCAATGCTCGAGGCCATGCCGCTTTCGAGATTGTGGGCAGCGCGCTCCAATTCGACGATCGGTTGCGTTATCGCGCTCGACAACCGCACGCCGCCTAGTAACGCGAGCAGCAGCGCGAAAATGCTGGACAGCGTCACGCCCAGCTGCAGCTCCCTGTAGCCGACCAACGCAGCGGACCAAGGATAGGTGAGCAGCAGCGCAGCCTTCGCCTCGCGCAAATTCCCGTTCAGCGGTTCGACAATCGCCAGTTCGGGCCCATCGGGGCCTGTGACAGTCCTTACCCGGTCCCGAGCGGCGCCGCTCAAGGCGACCAGGCGCGCTAGCTGCTCATCGCTTTCGGGGCCGCGATCGGCGGTCCACCGGCCATCGGGAGCGCGGTGCAGCAACGTCGCCTGCAGCGCAATCGGGGCCAGGCGACGAATCTGGTCCAGCTCCGCCGCATCAATTGGCACTGCAAAAACGATGTAGCCGAGGAGCACAGGCGCCATAACCGGCGAGGCGATCAAGCGAAATGGGCGCCCGCCAATGACGTCGATCTGTTCAAACTGGTCGATCTGCTCCGATTGCTGCTCCGCCGCCCAAACGACCATTTTGGCGAGGCGCGGGTCGATCTGCTGGCGGCTGTTGCCCAGCACATGTCCCTCGGTGGAGACGAAATAGGCTTGAGGCATGTTGACCCGCCCGGCGAGATTGTCGAGCGCGGATCGTATTGTTTCCGCATCGCCCGAGGCGATCGCCGAACGGGAGCCGAAGTCGTGTCCCAGCACGCTCGCATGCGCGCTCAGCGCTCGAGCGCGTTGCTCCCATATTTTCGAATATACCGCGACGCTGGAGACTAATTCATTCTGCGCCGTCGTTTCGACATGCCGGCGGATGAGTAGTTGCGAGGTGAGGGTGACCGCAGCCATAGCAGTCGCCAACAGCACGCCATAGCGCACGAGCAAGCGCGTACTTATCTGTCGAAACCCGATCATCCCGACCAATCGCAGCGGCAGGTTTCGCAAGAAACCGACAATCGGCCTGATTATTCTCCCAGAAAGTTGCGTAAATCTCCGCGACAAACCCGAGGTTTTCAACGGACCCGGCCAACGCTGCGCTTCTTTCCGGTAATTCATTTGCCTATCTGCCCCGGCTCTAATCCCCAAGATGGTTAAGCTAGCGCGAAGCGATGGATTGTTGATTGATTAGACAGCCCAACTATTCAGCGTAATATACGTAAAATCTTATGGCATTGGGTGGGTGCATTGCGTATGCTCTTATATTCTCTATGATGCATCGGCTTCGCTGCTTGTAGGGCTTCGTCGTCCCATTCCCCCTTAGCTGGCAGCTCCGTTAGCCCGCGTGTTCGCGAGGCAGGCGTCAGGCAATATTTGCGCAGCCGGACGGCTCGATGATGGGCCAGATGGGCGAAAGACTGCCTTGCTGTGCACTGTTGAACAGCTTAATTGCTGCACACCTGAAAGCCAGACGGTGCCCCGGGATTGCAGGTAGACAAGGAGGCGGCACCGGTGGCGCTGTTCGACAAACAAGTCCAGTCCGCATTAACACCCGAGCACATGCTGTTGCGTTGTACCGGCCGACTAAAAGTGTGTCCGGCTTCGGTCTTATTTCCATACGGACGCAACATATTGAATTGAGGCGCTTTGCCGGATGGCTACTCAGTGTATTGCAGCTTCGTGATTGATGAGTACGTTGCGGATAGAATGCTTTCGATCGGAATAAAGGAGGAAGCGCATACCCTTGGAGGGCATTTCACCGTCTGTGAGGGCATGGACGCAATAGGCCGTTGCAGCTCTGGTCGAAAGTCATGACAATGAGATGGTGCCTTGGTTCGCGCGCCCGCGGCCGCGCCCAGACAACCGTGTCCAAGTGTCCCAAGGTCGTATTGCCTGTGCCAATCGCTGCAGGTCTAAGAGCGGATAGGGCAACGGCGGAAACTGCTGACAACGCGGCGCCTGGAGCGTTAGCAATGATAGGACGATCTGATGCGAGTACGCCTTGTTAGCCTGTTCGTCATTCTACTGGGCTTTTTAGTGGGGCTTGGATCGCCCGCGGCGGCCGCCGATGGTGAGCGGCGGACATTCGTCATCCGGAATTTCAAGCTGGAGAACGGTACGGTCCTGCCCGAGGCCAAGATCATGTACGCTACCTACGGCAAGCTGAATGCCGCGCACGACAATGTTGTATTGCTGCCGTCGCATTACATGGCCGATGCCCATGGCTATGAATGGCTGATCGGACCTGACAAGGCGCTTGATCCGGCAAAATACTTTCTCGTCGCAACCGAGCTTTTCGGCAACGGCAAGTCCTCGTCCCCCAGCAACACGCCCGCACCCTTCGATGGTCCGCGCTTCCCCGTCACGACGATCCGCGACAATGTCGTAGCCGGTCACCGGCTATTGACCGAGGCGCTCGGAATTCGTCACCTACGCGCCGTGATCGGCTTTTCGATGGGTGGGCAACAGGCCTTTCAATGGGCGGTTTCCTATCCCGATTTCATGGACCGCATCGTCGTCACCGCCGCTACCGCCAAGACCTGGCCGCACGGGATCGTCCGCTTGGAGAGCCAGATCATCGCAATCCAGGCCGATCCTGATTTTGCTAATGGCGACTATAAGCAGCCGCCAAAGAAGGGACTGCAGACCTTTGGCGCGATCTGGGCAGCGTGGCTCTTCTCGCAGGCCTGGTGGCGCGAAGAATTGTGGCGAGCAAATGCTCCAGCCGGAGCCACATTCCGCACTGTGTTTGATGGACTTTACAAGGATTTCATTCCGGGCGCCGATGCGAATGATCTGATCCTGCAGATGCGAACCTGGGAAGCGCACGATATCGGGACGACGCCGGGGTACGACAACGACATCAAGAAAGCGCTCGCCGCGATCAATGTGCCGGTGCTCTACATGCCGTCAGCGAGCGACCTTTATTTCCCGGTCGACGATGCCCGTTATGAGGCTGGGTTCATTCCTAACGTGCAGCTTGTACCACTCCCGTCGCTATGGGGGCACACCGCTGGGGCCGCGAGCAATCCTGCCGATGGTCGCTTCCTGAACGAACATATTGCGGCGTTCCTAAATGGGGGGACTGCTCCGCTGGCGGCGTCGACCGACACCAAAGGCGGATGACCGCTGCACCAACGAATTCCTGACACGAGCATGATAGACACCGATCTGGCCGCACCGCCGGACTTTCCATTGACGCGACAGGCTGCGCTGGACCGGCTTGCCGACTTTCTGCCGCATGCAGGCGCGGACTACGCGGCCAACCGCAATTTCGATCATGGCTCCGGGCAACATAGCGCGGTTTCGCGCCTGTCCGCCGCGCTACGCCGCCGCCTGATCAGCGAGCAACACGTTGTGCACGCCGCCATAGAGCGGCACGGGTTCAGGGGCGCCGAGAAATTCGTGTCGGAGGTATTCTGGCGCACTTACTGGAAAGGCTGGCTGGAACAACGGCCGAGTATCTGGCGTGATTACCAGGCGCTCGTCGCCGCGTTCGACGCCGAACGTACGCGCGACGACGCGCTCGACCGCCGCTATCGTGAAGCGATTGAAGGGCGCACCGGCATTGATTGCTTTGATCACTGGGTGCGCGAACTGAACGATACCGGATATCTGCATAATTGGTCGCGGATGCAGGTGGCGTCGATCTGGACCTTCACGTTGCGCCTGCCATGGGCGCTCGGAGCTGACTGGACATTGTCCCGATTTATCGATGGCGACCCTGCGTCGAATACGCTGTCTTGGCGCTGGGTGGCGGGGCTGCATACCGCCGGCAAGGCCTATTTTGCCTCAACCGAGCGGATTGCGCTGATGACCCGTGGCCGCTTCCACCCACAAGGATTGGCAGCGAGCTTTGCCGTACCGCCCGAGCCACTGCCCCCTGCGACTCCGCTGCGGCAGCTCTCGCCACCAGCAACGCAGGTTCCAGCGCTGCTGCTGATCACGGCCGAGGATCTATCGCTGGAGACCGAGCCTTTGGTCGCCGCTTTGCCAATCCGGGCGATCGCAACGCTCAAGCGGCGCAACCAATGGGATGAAATCGCCATTGCCGATGCCGCCCGGCGCGCTGAGCTACATTGGCAGCTACCCGTTACCGACCTTAATACCGATGACCCGGTATCTTCGGCTGTGGCTGTCGCGCAGTCCAATGGATGCGGCCAAGTCGTAACGGCGTTCGCCCCCATAGGGCCGACTGCCGACCAGCTTGCCGAAATACGGGCTGGACTCGACCAGGCGGGGTTATTGCTGGCCGAGCATTTGCGCGATTGGGATCGTCGTGCTTGGCCGCACTGCCGAAGAGGTTTTTTCGCGTTGAAAGAAACAATCCCCGATTTGCTGACGGCATAAGCGTCGCGTGGAGGTGGGGATGCAACACCGCCTTTTCGGACCGGGCGCCTTTGATAAGGGGGTGCAGGGTGTTGTCAGCACAAATTGGCAGGGGTGACTTTGAGCAACCTCCGGCCACTCAATCTTCCCGTTCGGATGCCAGACAAACGCACATCCAGGAACCAGCCGCACGAGGATGGTATACTGATGCCTTTGCGCCATAGCCTGCCTTGTTCGTCTAACAATGCCCTCGGCCTCCCTGGCCAAGTCAGCGGCGTTCGCCAGCCAAGACCCAACTTATTTCCCCTATGCATCATGGAGAGGGCGGTTCGTGTTAGGCCGACAGCACCTTCCCCATCTCATTCTACGGATCGCAGCTTTTGAACCCGTTCGCTTGGCACTGGTAAGCCTTATGATGTGCCTCGGCGATTTCAGCTGGTGTCATCAGACTTGCCGTGAGGTCCATTGCCTGCGCGGTATCCCTGCTGAGATCAAAGAGCTTGTTATCTTTTTGTAGCCGAGCCTCTTTATCCAATTGGGCAGTCGCCAACTGGAACCACATTAAGGCCAGCACATAGTTCCGAGCTACACCCTCACCATCGTGATACATGTAACCGAGCATGGCCTGGGCTGACCCGTCGCCTTTTTCCGCGGCTTGGTGGCCCAAGCGGAAGGCGGTTGCGAAGTCGCCCTTTGCGTAAACTGTCCTAGCGTCTTCGATTTGGCCCGCTCGCGCCCCTATGCTGATAGACGCAAGTACCGCTGCCGCGATCATGGTAGCTACTTTCATGATAGCCTCCTTGTGCAATTTGAGGTAACCGAGTAGCGATTTACCTTGTCTTAAAATTCGATCTACCGCTGCTCGCAGAATAGTAGCCACATTAGTGGCCTGCAACGACGTCAATGGCCCTCGACTTTTGACAAGCTGAGCGAGCGGCAGCGTAACGAATTCTCTATCGCGACTGGAACGGCGGTATTTGGACCGCCTGCCGACTGACGGGTTTTCGGCCAGTGAATACGCAAAGCGGACAGTCATTCAGGGTCTTTTCAATGTCACGCAGCCCCAGATACAGATATGTACCCCAGCTCTGTTGCTCGCCGAGATCGGATTCTCATGGATGACGGCCGACAGTCGCTTTGACTATCAAGGTAATCCATTTGCGACGAACGCCAATCGCATACGCGGTCCTTGGCCACCAAACGGACGCTAGTCCCGCCGAGCGTTAACACTTCATGCGAAGCGTTACATGTAATTGACGCGGCTCGACGCTTAGCAACGTTTGGTTGTCCCCGCGCGCGCGGCCGCGTCGTCCGAATTAATGACGGCGACGTGGGTTTTTAGGGTAGTTTGTTGAGGTTGACCTCGATCGACAGGCCGCTGACCAGACTGTTCCCACGTAGCCGTGCGCCGACACAAGGTACCGGATTCGGTGCCAGCCCGCCTGATTGTCGCCAGAGTGCAACCCAACGAGCAGACGCGATCAAATGCAGGCAGAGTTTGGGCTGGTGACGCTGGCAGAACTTGCGCGGCAGCGGATGCTGATTTCCACGGTTGACCAGAGCTGCGCACCTTTTGAGTGTTTTTCGCCTGTCATAATTACGGCCCATGCAGGCATTGTAGGGAGGCGCTGTGCGAAGAATTCTAATCACCGCTTTGGCACCCTGATGGTGCCAAGCGCGACATCGCCAAAACCCTCGCCAAGCAGATGGGTCTGGCGCTCCCGCAGGCCGATGGCAAACCGCTATTCTGATCGCTGCAGAGGGTTCCGACGACGACAATCGAGCCATTTTTCTCCCCGCTCATCAGCGCTTTATCCATGAAGGAAAATAACATGCGTCTTTGCCTTGTTGTCGCTTTCCTGGGAGCCCTGCTCGCCGCGCCAACTCAGGCGAAAACGCCAGCCACACCGCTAATCCTGATCTCGATCGATGGCCTGCGACCCGGCGACGTGCTCGATGCTGAGGCGCGGGGCTTGAAGGTGCCGCATCTCCGCCGCTTCGTGGCGGAGGGGTGGTCGGCAAATGGCGTAGTCGGTGTGCTACCGACACTGACCTATCCCAGTCACACCACCCTGATCACGGGGGTCGCGCCGCGGCGCCATCGTATCGTCAACAACCTCACCTTCGATCCCACCAACATCAACCAGACCGGGTGGTATTGGTACACATCCGATATCGCCGTCCCGACCTTGTGGGACGCCGCCCATGCTGCCGGGATCACGACCGGCAATGTCCACTGGCCCGTGAGCGTGGGTGGCAAGATTGACTACAATCTGCCTCAGATCTGGCGGACGGGGCATGATGACGACCGCAAGCTAATGCGCGTGCTCGCAACGCCGGGTCTGTTGGATCAGCTGGAGCATGATTTGGGCCCCTATCCCCAGGGGATCGATGAGAGCGTCGAGGGTGATGCCGGGCGGACACGGTTTGCCGAGCGCCTGATTGCGCTGCGGCATCCTGGGTTCATCACCGTGTATCTCACCGGTCTTGACCATGTGCAGCACGTCTTTGGTCCCGACACTGCAGAGGCTCACGCCGCCTTGGAGCGCATCGACGCGATGGTTGGCCAGCTGATGGCAGCTTTACCTGGCGCCAATGTTGCTGTTGTATCCGATCACGGGTTCCTGCCGATCACCACCGACGTCAATCTATTCGGGGCTTTCATCAAGGCGGGGCTGATCCAGGTGAGTGGCGGCAAGGTCACCGGTTGGGACGCGGTGCCCTGGTTCGCCGGCGGCAGCGCCGCCGTGGTGATGGCGCGGCGCGATGACCCGGCGCTGCGCACGCGCGTGGCCGCGCTTCTCGCGCAGCTTCGCAACGATCCCCAAACCCATATTGCGACCATCCTCGATCATGACGAGCTGGTAAGGCGCGGCGCAGGCGAGCAGGCCGATTGGTTCGTCGAATTCTCCGCCGGGACCGAGATGGGACGCGATCCGCTTGCGCCGCTGGTCGCGCCCTCGACGCTCAAGGGCATGCATGGCTATGATCCTGGCGTACCCGAAATGCAGTCGGTGTTCTTCCTGCTCGGCCCCGCCGTCCATGGTCGGCGATCGCTCGGCACGATCGATATGCGGCAAATCGCGCCGACGCTGGCCAAGTTGATGCATGCTCGCCTCGCCAGCGCTGAGCTTCCACCGCTTTAGGTCAAAATAGCCGGATCCCGGATCGAACGAAAGTAGAACGCGCGATTCTTCGGCATATCGGTCACGGAAATATTGGCCGGCATGATGCGCGAGGCGACATAGCTATAAGTTGGTCGTTCTGGGGCCTCAAGCATCGTGAGCGACCGGCAGGCTTCGTGGGCGACGATGGTGAAGCGAAATGGCCGACTTTGCGGCGGATTTCAGCCGCAGCCCGAACCGCGCTGGCACCGCCAGTAAGGCCGCGAGATCCGCCCACTTTATAACACATCTATAGGGAGGACTTGCTCGTAAGCGCGGGCTATGATGCACGCGTGAACAAGGTCGATCAACGCCATGGTCTGACGATGCGCGCGTTCTACGCGCTCACGCTGCTGGCGTTGCTTTTCAAATCCTATGTGCCCTCCGGCTTCATGGTGGCGCAAGGCGGCACGATTGTTATCTGCACCGGCATCGGGCCGATGACGATGGCCGATCCGCGGCACGACGCGCCTGCTGCGCCGGACAAGAAGAGCGATCATTGCTGCCCCTTCGCCGGGAACGCGGCGCCGCCATTGCCCCCAGCGACCGTCCCGCTGCTTGCAATGCCGGGACCCGATCAGGCGCGCGTTGCTGACGCAGCGCTTGATATCGTGCCCGGCCGTGGGCTTGCTGCCCCGCCACCACCGTCCCGCGCGCCCCCGTTCTCCCTCGCCTGATCCATCGTCAGCCGGCTTGCCCCGCCGGCGTCCGCGCGTCTGCGCCACAATGATCTTGCGAGAGTTACAATGCTTTATCGACCGCGCCGGGCCTGGCCCGGACTGCTCTGCTGTGCCGCGGTTTGCGGCCTGGCCACCCCCACTTTAGCCCAAACCCTGCCATCCTCTTCGAGCGATACCGCCGATATCGTCGTCACCGCCGAAGCGACCAAATCCGGCGTCCCGCTCAAGGAAACCCCGCAATCGGTGACGGTCGTCGATCGCCAACAGCTCGACCAGCTCAACGTCCAGACGATTGAGGAAGCGCTGCGCTACGTGCCGTCGGTCCAGACCGAGACCGGCGGCAGCCGCGGCTTCGACAACATCACGATCCGCGGTTTCAACCAATCGGCTTATGAATATCGGGACGGATTGAGGCTCGACCCCGGCTATGTCGAACAGCAAGAGCCCTACGGGCTCGACCGGCTCGAGGTGCTCAAGGGACCGGCCTCGGTGCTCTACGGCCAGATTTCGCCGGGCGGCCTTTTGAACTTCATCTCCAAGCAGCCGCGCGCCGACCTGCCCGGCGAGATCATGCTCGAAGGCGGCTTCTATGGTCAGTTCGCCGCCGGTGCCGATGTCGGTGGCAAACTCGATAGCGATAATCGCTTGTTTTGGCGGCTGACGGGGCTCTACCGCCGCACCGACGATCCGCAGCCGGTGGTCGGATCGAACCGCGTGTATATAGCGCCCGCGCTCAGCTGGCAGGCGAGCGCGACCACCAAGATCACGCTGCTCGCGGTGTATCAGAAGGACAAGCTTTACCGCACGGTCGGCCTGCCGGTCCCCGGCACGATCGCGCCCAATCCCAACGGCCCGATCCCGTATTTCGCCTTTCTCGGCGAACCGTCGTTGCGGCGCTTCGATAGTCCGCAATATCAGCTCGCCGCGATCGTCGAGCACGGCCTCGCACCGGGTTGGACGCTCAGGACCAAGGCGCGATACCTGCACTACGATCTCGATGGCGGCTATGTCGCGCCGATCGGCCTCGAAGCCGACAACCGGACGGTCGATCGGTTCGGGATCACGTTCGGGATCGGCACCAGCGTATTTTCGACCGACACGCAGGTCGAGGGCGTGTTCGCCACCGGTCGGCTGGAGCATCGCCTGCTCGTAGGCATCGACTATCTGCGCAATACGTCGAGCACGCGCTACCGCAATCTCGATGTCGGTCCGATCGATGCATATCAGCCTGTCTATACCGGCGCGCCGCCGATCGGACCTGAATATCGCAGCACCTCGTCGCTGGAGCAGGTGCATCCCTATGCACAATATCGGCTGACGCTCGACCGGCGCTACGTCGTGACCGGCGGTATCGGTTATGGCGCAACGTTCAATCGCGGTCGTGACTTGAACGCGGGCACCAGTACATCCCAGGACGACGACAAGCTGATCGGCGACGCGGCGATCCTCTGGATCGCACCGGGCGGGTTCACACCCTATGTCAGCTATGCGCAGTCGTTCGAGCCGCAAGTCGGAGTCGATCGTCTGCTCGACGGCAGCCAGCCGCCGCCGACCGAGGGGGCGCAGTGGGAAGGCGGCGTCAAGTGGGCGAGCCGCGACGGCCGCGCTTTGGCGACGATCGCGGTGTTCGACATCCGGCTGAAGAACGTCGTCAACGACATCTTCGCGCTCCCGGTTTCCTATAGCGTGCTGACCGGCGGACAGCGCAACCGGGGTGTCGAGTTAGAAGGGCAGATCAAGCCGTTCGACGTGCTGACACTGCGTGCCGGCTATATCTATCTCGACGCGCGGATCACCGACAGCACCAATGGCGATGTGGGCTTACGGCCGAGCAATGTCCCGACCCACGCGGCGAGCGGGTTCGCCACGCTCGACGGCAAGGCGTTCGGGCTGAGCGGCGCCGATATCGGCATCGGCTTGCGTTATCAGGGCGATCGGCGCGGCGACGGTCCGAGCGACAAGCTGCCGGGCTTCGTGCTTGTTGATCTGGCGGTGCATTACCGCTCCGGGCGATATGAGTTCGGGTTCGACACAAAGAACCTGTTCGACAAGCATTACTGGGCGGGCGCCGACTTCGCTGGCGTCGTCGCCGGTCGACCGCTCATCCTCCAGGCCAGTCTGCGCCGGCAGTTCTGACGATGCGCCCGTCGCGAAACACGCGCGGCGTCCTGCGCCAGGTCCATCTGTGGATGGGCCTGGTGCTGGGCCTGCCGTTTGCAGTCATTGCGGCAACGGGGCTGCCGGTGACCTATTGGTATGCATCCGACGCGCTGTTCGCGCCCGGCTATTATGCGGGCACCATCAGCAAGCCACGCGCGAGCTTCGATGCGCTTGCCGCGTCGGCCCGAAAGGCGGTCCCGACGGCGAATCTACAGAGCGTCGTGCTATTGCCCGACTACGGGACCGCACAGGCGGCGCTGACGCTGTCCGGCGGAAAGCAGCGCGAGGTATCGCTCGACGCAGCCACCGGGCGGGTGATCGGCGTGCGGTCGCTCGACGATGCTGCGATCTCATGGCTGTATTCTGTACATACCCGTCTGGCGCTTGATCGGGCGGGGCTTGATCTTGCCGGCCGCATCGCGGTGATGCTGCTGGCGGCAATGTTCGTCGTGCTTGCGCTGAGCGGCGTCATCCTGTGGTGGCCGCGTAGCTGGCGCTGGCGAGTGCTGGCGCCGACGATCCGACCGCGCCATCGCTGGCTTGATCTGCACAACAAGTCGGGCATTTACGCGCTCGTTCCTGTGGCACTTGCCGCCGCGACAACGCTGCTTCTTGAGTTCCCGGCGACGCGCACTTTGGGTGGCGAGATTCCGCCGGTCGTTGCATTCAAGGCCAACCCCGGTGCCCAACCGCTCGAACAGCTTGCGCGCCTCGCAAGTGCCGCTACGCCAGGACGGCCGTTGCTCGGTGTCTTTGGCATAGAAGAGCCAGTGCCGCTCCAGGTCACGACCGGTGACGAATGGGGCGGCTATCGCTGGATCACGGTCGATCGTCGGACTGGTAGGCTGCTGCTCATATCAAGCTCGCGACCACGCGATTTACCCGGCCCGCCGGACGCGAGCTTCTTGATCAGCCTCCACCAAGGGCATCGCTGGGGATCGATGGGCCAGGCAGTCTTTGCGATCGCAAGTCTGGTGCCATTGCTCCTCTACGCGTCGGGAGTGACGCATTGGGTGAATCGACGGCGACGGTCATATGATCGATCGCGCTCGCGTTGTCGTAGTTGACGGGCGGGTGTTGGCAGCTCCGAACGCGTCGCGGGATACGGCAGATTTCGGGCATCATGGAGCACCCGCCCGAAGTCCGGATGTGGGGCGCTAAGCCACCCCACCGCCTCGCATCAGATGCGGGCTTATCGCAGAGCTAGCTTCGTCACACCCAATCTCATGCCTTCCAGCGTCAATGACTTGAGCACCGGAGAGCCAAACCGGCTTGCCGATGGGCAAGATGTGCGCCGGCCCAAAGGGGGCGTAATTTGGGCCGGCGCCTGCGGCTGGCTCAGTGCTGGGGGAGCTTGGCCAGCGCAGCCTTGTATGCGTCGTAATGGGTGCCCTCGTCGACCGCGATCTGGCGGAACATCGCCGCCACCTTGGTGTCGCCGGCGGCTTCCGCTTCCTTGGCGAAATTCACGTACATCGTGACGTTTTCGTAATGCTCGCCCTTCATCGCGTCTTCGAGGTTGGCAGTGTTAGTGCTGCCGAGCTGAAGCGCCTGGGCTTCGCGATCGAAGTGCTCGTTCGCCTCGATATTGGCTGAGGCGCGAAACAGCTTCGCGAGGGCGGGTTTGCCAGCGGCTTCGGCCTGTTCGGCGTAGCGCAGATATTTCAGATTGGCATAGGCTTCGCCATGCATCGCGGCTTCGAGATTGGCCCGCGTGCTGGCGGCGAGCGGTTTTGGCGACGAGGGTTGCGCGGCAGCCACGCCAACGGCGATGAGCGCCGCGGCGCCAGCGACGGCGAGGGTCAATGACTTCTTCATAGTCGATACTCCTGGGCCGCCGGAAGGGCGGGTGCTTCCCGTTTCGGCGCAGGTTCTGACGGAGGCCTGACAGGATATCCCCGCACGCCGTTTTGCGATGATTGGCAGAAGACTCACGCCGTCAGGATTCGGTCAGGGGTTCCTGCGACCTCGTCGTCATCGGGGCAATGTCGCCCCATGCAGGAGCCTTGTTGAATGATCCGATTTGCCCCCCTGAAGGTCGCCGTTGCGCTCGTTGCGCTTTCGGCCGCGCCAATGGCGATGGCGTCACCGGCGTGCACCAAGGTGCCAGAGGCGAAGTGGCTCACACCAGCCCAGATGAAGGCTAGGATCGCTAAGATGGGCTATCGCGACATCAAGGTCTTCCAGGTCTCGGGCAGCTGCTATGAGATTTACGCCCACACCAAGAAAGGCAAGCGTGCCGAGGTGTATTTCAACCCGGTGAACGGTGCTGTCGTTCATAACAACGTCGATTGACGATGGCCCACATCGCCCTGGCAACCGAGGCCGATGACCCTGCGCGCAGCTGCCGCAGCGTCAAGGTTTGGGACCCGATCGTCCGCGTCTTCCACTGGACCGTGGCCGGAGGGGTTATCGCCAACCTGACCTTCCTGAGACACCAGGAAACGCCGCACATCTATGTCGGATATGCGGTCGTCACAGCACTGGCGATCCGCCTGATGTGGGGCGTTGTCGGCCGCCGCCACGCCCGGTTTTCGAGCTTCATCCCCGGCCCGAGCGGTCTGTGGCGCTATTTTCGTGCCATGGCTGCGCGGCGCGAGCCCCGCTATATCGGACATAATCCGGCGGGTGCGGTCATGATCGTGGTGCTGATGGTTTTGCTGGCGACGGTCGGGACGACCGGGTGGATGATGGGTCTCGATCTGTTCTGGGGAGTCGGCTGGGTCGAAACACTGCATGAGGTCGCAGCCAATATTTTGATTGGCGCGGTCGCGCTTCACATTTTCGGCGCGATCTTCGAAAGTGTACGGCATCGCGAGAACCTGCCGCTGGCGATGATTACCGGCTACAAGCGGGCACCGACAGGGACCGACATCGACCATGCGCCTACTGCTGATTGAGGATAATGCCCGCCTCGCCAATCTCGTCATGGAGGGATTGGGTCGGCAGGGTTTCGCGCTCGACTGGGTCGAGACCGTCGACGATGCCGAGCTTGCCATGAAGGTAGCTGACCATGATCTGCTTCTGGTCGATCTCGGCCTTCCCGATGGCGACGGCCTCGACCTGATCCGCAAGGCTCGCCAGAACAAGGACACCACCCCCATTCTGGTGCTGACCGCCCGGAGTGGTCTCGACGACCGTGTCACCGGTCTGGACGCTGGTGCCGATGATTATCTCGTCAAGCCCTTCGAGATCGCGGAGCTCGCGGCAAGATGTCGCGCGTTGCTGCGCAGACCGGGAGCATCGTTGGGCACGCAGCTTGCCGCGGGCAACGTCGTGCTCGATTGTGCCGCACGGTCGGTCGAGATCGCCGGGTCTGCAACCGACGCGACACCGCGCGAGGTCAATTTGCTCGAAGTCCTGTTGCGCCGGGTCGGCCATGTCGTTGCGAAGCCCGTGCTCGAAAACACCCTCTATTCGATGGATGCCGAAGTGACCCCGAACGCGCTAGAGGCCTCGGTATCGCGGTTGCGCAAGCGCCTGGCCGCGGCCGGGGCCGACGTCCAGATCCGCACGGTCCACGGCGTGGGTTACGCGTTGTTCGGACCCAGAACCGCCGATGAATAGCATCGCCAACGACCCTCTCGCACTGCGCGGGCCGACGCTTTTTCGGCAGATCGCGACGCGACTGGCGGCGTTCACGCTGCTTTTTGCGCTGCTCGATGTCGGCATCGTCGTGCTCACCTACAGTCTACAGCCTGAGTCGCTTGCCCAGGAATTGCTGACGTTGGAAGCGGCAAAGGCGCAGGCCGGCAGCACCCTGTCCGCCGATTTGCTGGCTGGGCCACCCGGCGCTGAACGCTGGTCGGCACGCTATGTCGAGCCCGGTTCGCCCGAACTCCGGCCGTTCGGCGCGACCGTTCCCGACGGGTCATCGACACTGGTCGATTGGACCCGTCGCGAGAAGATCCCCGGTGGCTTTCGCATTTCAGGGGTTCGTGCCGTCGATCGCGGCCAGGAGCGGCGGTGGCTGGCGATGCAGTTCGAAGGCGACGGCATCCGACCCTATGTGCCGGTGATCGTCAACGAAATCGTCCAGCATGTGCTGCTGCCGCTGATCCCGCTGTCATTGCTGCTGTTGCTATTCAACGTCTTTGCGGTGCGACGCATGCTTCAGCCACTGCGCCACGCGGAGGGTGAGGTCGATGCGCTGGACCCTGAAAACGCGACGATGCGCCTGTCGGAGCCACGGGCACCGCGCGAGGTGAACACGCTGGTCCGCGCCGTTAATCGGGCGCTGAGTCGGCTCGAGAATTCGATAGCGATTTTGCGGGGCTTTACCGCGAACGCGGCGCACGAACTGCGCACCCCCCTATCGATCATGCAGCTGTCGCTCGATCGGCTGCCAGAGGGCGAGCTGCGCGATGATCTGCGGGCCGACACCCGACACATGACCCGCCTGGTCGAACAGATGCTCGATCTTGCACAGGCAGATGTGCTGAATGCGGAAGGTCAGGTGGAAGTCGACCTGGCCGACATCGGTCGCGAGGTCGTCGCCGCCATGACACCCAAGGCATTTGCCGCAAACAGGGAGTTGCGCTTTGAAAGCCTGGGCGACACGCAGGTGACCGGGCATCCCGAGGCAATCTTTCGCATTTACCGCAACCTGATCGACAATGCGCTGGCCCACGCGCCCGGCGAGACCCCCGTCGACGTGACGGCAGGACCCGGGCCACAGATTGCCGTGCGCGATTACGGGGCAGGCATCGCGGACGCCGATCTGCCGCATATCTTCGAGCGCTTCTGGCGCAAGGACCGGCGCAAGTATGATGGCGCAGGCCTTGGTTTGGGTATCGTCCAGCGGCTGGCCGAAGCGCATCAGGGCGCCGTAAGCGTCGAGAATGTAGAAGGCGGCGGCGCGCTGTTCCGCGTGCAATTCAACCTCGCGTCCTGAACCAGGCACGTGCCGCTGCGAGACGGGTGAGCATCGTCAGGGGCTTGTCAGAACTGTGCCGCATTGACGCCTCCTGAAAGGAGACGATCATGCACGACACCGCAGCAGTAGCGCCCTTCGGCGCAAAATCGATCCGGGTATGGGATCTCCCGGTCCGCATCTTCCACTGGCTCCTGGTGGCCGCGATCCTCGTCGCCTTCCTGTCGGCCGACGAGGAATGCGCTCTTGCGCACTGGCACGTGCCAGCCGGATGGGTCGCAGCGGTCCTGATCATCTTTAGGGTCATTTGGGGCTTTGTCGGCGGCGAGCATGCGCTGTTCTCCCGGTTCCTAAAGCCAGGTCAAATCGGGCACCATCTTGCCTCGTTGGCATCGCCCGCGCGGGGGCGGTCGGTTGGCCACAACCCGGTGGGTGGCGTGGCAATGATCGTCCTGCTCGCGGCTGTGGCGGCAGTTATATATTCGGGCACACAAACGAGCGGCGATGCCGGTGAAGGCCTGCATGAGACGCTCGCCAATTTGCTGCTCGCACTCATCGCGGTCCATGTCTTCGCCGTCATCGCCATGTCGATGCTGACGCGCGAGAATCTGATCCTTGGGTTCATTACTGGACGGAAGAGCGCCGATCTGCACCCGGGCGCCACGGATGCGCGTCCGCCAATGCCATTGGCTTTGCCTATGGCAGGCGTCGCTGCCGGCCTAGCCGCCTATTCCATTACAGCGGTCGACCCGACGGCGTTTACGCTGAGCGCGCATGCCGAAGCAGGCGAATCCGGCGAGGGCGGCGATCGCGACTAACACTCGAACAGATCGACAAGGATATACGCAATGACTCGTCTAGCACTTCACAGGGAACGTCATCTTGTCTCGAGGATCGGCTGGCTGAGGGCTGCTGTCCTGGGCGCCAATGACGGCATCGTTTCTACAGCGAGCCTGATCATCGGGGTCGCCGCTGCCGCCGCCCTGCCGTCGGACATTCTGATTGCCGGCATTGCCGGACTGGTCGCCGGCGCAATGTCGATGGCCGCGGGCGAATATGTCTCGGTCAGCTCACAGTCTGATACCGAAAAGGCCGAGCTTGCCCGAGAGCAGGCAGAGTTGGCCGGGGACGTAGATGCAGAGATCGAAGAGCTGGCGGCGATCTATGTCGCACGAGGCGTCGATCACATCACGGCCGATACGGTCGCGCGTCAGCTGATGGCCAAGGATGCCTTGGCCGCCCATGCGCATGATGAACTCGGCATCTCGGAGAAAACGACCGCCCGGCCGATGCAGGCCGCGCTGACCTCTGCTGCGACATTTGCCGCTGGTGCGGCGCTGCCGCTCGCGCTGGTCGTGCTTGCTCCCGCCAACCTTTTGATCGTGATCGAGGCAATCGCCTCACTGTTGTTCCTGGCGCTCCTGGGAGCGATCGGTGCGCGGACCGGCGGTGCACCGATGGGGGTCGCGGCGGTCCGCGTCACCTTCTGGGGGGCACTGGCAATGGCGCTGACGGCGGGCATCGGCCGCTTGGTTGGCACTGCCGTGTAATTTGCGACCGCCTGCCCCACCGGCGAACACCGGGTCAGCCTTACGTCCGGAGGGCGGCCCAAGGGCCAGCCTACGTCTCGACGCGTTCAGCCGATCCAATAACTCCTGGGATCGGCGTAATACTCATGGGCACGCCGGGCCCCGCAACACCCGCCAATGCCGATACTACCAACGACGCTCATCTCCATGTGCCTCGCGGTCAATCCACTGGCCGATCCCGTTGTAGCGCTGGGCAATCTCATAGATCGACCGTCGATCACCTTCGGCGCACTCGTGCCGCTGGCGACCTTCCAAGCGATCGATCACGTTATGAATGCGGGCGGCATCATCATCGTCGATCTCGTTTTCGTCGACCTCGTGACGCAGCCGTGCCTCCAGTGCGTGGGCCCGCGCGCCTGAACAAACCGAGCGGACCACGCCATCATCATCGTAGTCGTGATATTGCCAGTTATAGCCGCCGTCATTGCCAATATAGATGCCAAAGCTTTGGGCATTCGCCGATCCCGCGATCAGCCCGCTCGCTGCGAGCGCCACTATGCTCACCAACTTACGCATGTTGCCACTCCTCACCTGCAGGACCGATCCTGCGGGTGAAGACCTAGCAGAGTGCAGCGGAAGCCAAGCTGAATGGGCGGTTGTCGGTTGTTCAGGTCGTAAATGTGGTGACCGCTTCCAGGATCTCTCGTCGGTAGTCTGCGTGGCCGATTATTGGGGCGCTAAGCTGCCGCAGCTATTGGTCGCTTGGTGTCGACCCCGGTCTTGGCGATCAGCGCGTCCCAGCTCGTGGCCTGCATGCTGGCGCGCGTTTCCATCCGCTCGAGCCAAGCTGCCAGGTTCGGTCGTTCGGCGAGCAGGTTGCGGCCCTCGCCATATTCCGGGAGGAACGACAGGTGCGGCGCCACCATTAGATCGCCGAGCGAGAGCGTCTCGCCGGCGAAGAACGGCCGGTCGCCGAGCAGCCGCGCGAGTTCGGCGAGCACGCGGCGCGCTGGTTCAATCCCGCTCGCCACGGCCGCCTCATCGGGCATGCCGCCGAGCAGAGGCACGATGCGGCGGTTGTAGCTCAGCACGGCGCTCACCTGGTGCGCGACATAGTCGTTGGTCAGGCTGATCAACTGGTCGACCCGGGCCGCCTGGCGCGGATCGTCCGGCACCAGCGACGCACCCGGGCAGACGCGATCGAGATAGCGCAGGATCGCGTGCGTCTCGTAGAGCCGGAAGTCGCCGTGATCGAGCGTCGGGATCTTCTGGAAGGGGTGGACCGCGAGGTAGTCCGGCGCGCGGTGTGCGCCCATCGGGATGGCCGCCAACGTCCAACGGACGCGCTTCTCCTCGAGGGTGAGCGCGACCGCGCGGACATAGGGGCTGCCCGGGATGCCATGCAGCGTGAACTCGGTCATTAGTCGTCTCCCTGATTGGCAAAATCGGCGAAGTCTTGGAGCCGGGTCGGCCAGCCGCCGGAAAGCTGCGCCGCCACTCGCTCGGCGCTCGGGCCGAAGCGCTCGAGCTGGCGATGTTCGAGCGTCACGCGGGTGCCGCTGCCCTCGGGCGCAAAGGTCACCTGCACTTCGGTCGAGAAGTCCGGATCAAATGTGAAGCTGGCATCCAGGTGCCAGGCGAGCAGCAGGCGGTGCGGCGGCTCCCAGGAGATCACTTTGCCCCAGTCGCATTGCGCGCCCGCTTCGTCCTCCTCGTACCAGCGTCCGCCCGGCTGCGGCTCGAGCACGATCGCACGGTGCGGGTTCTTCCCGATCGTCTTGCCCTTGCTCCACCACTCGCCCATCCGCACGGCGAAGAGCGCGAAGGCGCGGTCGGGCGGCAGCTTGACCGAGACGGTCTGGATGATCGGCGCGATGCTCATTGGTCCTCCTCGGCAGCGGTGTTGGCGAAATCCTGGAAATCGGCGAGCGAGGTGGCCCAGAAGCCCTCGAGCCAATCGCGCACGGCAGCGAGCCCGCGCGGATCGATGCGGTAGATGCGGCGCGTGCCCTCGGCGCTGTCGGTCACCAGCCCCGCCTCCTTCAGCACCTTCAGATGTTGCGAGACCGCTGGGCGCGACACCGGCAGCCCGGCGGCGATCTCGCCGACCGGGCTGGGCCGCGCCGCCAG
The DNA here is from genome assembly GCF_048015635.2 of Sphingomonas sp. GlSt437. NCBI lineage: Bacteria > Pseudomonadati > Pseudomonadota > Alphaproteobacteria > Sphingomonadales > Sphingomonadaceae > Sphingomonas > Sphingomonas sp. GlSt437. Next base: position 1,072,398 of record NZ_JBPGYA010000001.1, read on the forward strand.
CCGCTCGAAGATCGAGCGGCGAGTGGGATCGGCGAGCGCCTCGATAGCAACTGCGACTCGGTTAGTCATGACTTACGGTAAGTATAGACTTGCCAAAAAGTCAAGGGATGTTCTGGGGTGCTTCGCTCAAGTCCATCTAACTCGCTGACAAACATGGCGGTTCGCAAACCTCACATCTGCGAACGTCCGCCTCCAGGCTGACTGTTAGACCGAGGGAACGACCGTAATTGGGGCGCATAGCGGACAGGCTGCGTCGACCAATGTCAGCGATGATGGTGGGCAGGTCACACACCGGCCGCTTTGAGTTGTCCAATTTATGCCCGGCAAATTCGCCTTTACTCAATCGCAGCCAATGTGACTCAAAGATTTTCGGCGATTCAGCTGTGCGGCCGATTCCCTTCGTGGTCGCGCTCAGAAGTTGCAAACGAAGACCCCCGCAAGAATTTTCAGTCCCGGGAATAAACCGCGCCCCATTCCAGTCTTAACCGCCGAACCCATCAGGAGGACGGACATGGCGGATTATCACTGGGACAAGCCGATCGACCGGCGTGGCATACTGGAGTGCATGGGCTGGGCGGGCACGGGGACGTTGTTCGCGCTGGCGGGAGGTATCGAGACCGCGATGACGCTCGATCAGGCGCTGGCGGCGACGCCGAAATCGGGCGGCGCGACTGCGGCCAAAGTCAAGCCGTTCAGCTTCCTGCAGATCAGCGACACTCATATCGGCTTCAAAAAGGCCGCCAACCCCGATGTCATCGGCACGCTGAAGGAAACGATCGCCAAGGTCCGCGCGCTCGAGGTGCAGCCCGATTTCATCGTCCACACCGGCGATATCAGCCACCTCGCGACACCCGAGCAGTTCGATACCGCACAGCAGTTGCTCAGCGAGCTCAACCTGCCGATCCACTTCATTCCCGGCGAGCATGACATTCTCGACGGCACCAATCCCCAGCCCTTTCTCGACCGGTTCGGGAATGGCACGAAAGGTGATGGCTGGTACAGTTTCGATGTGGGCGGCGCGCACTTTATCGCGCTGGTCAATGTCGTTCGGCTTGCCGACAAGGGGATGGGATCGCTGGGTGAGGATCAGCTCGCCTGGTTGAAAGACGATGTCGCACACCTTTCTGCGTCGACGCCAATCGTGGTGCTGTCGCACTTCCCGTTATGGCCGCTGTTTTCCGAATGGGGTTGGGGCACGTCGGACGGCATGCGGGCGCTGGCGTTGCTCAAGCGCTTTGCCTCGGTGACGGCGCTCAACGGGCATATCCATCAGATCCAGCAAAAGACAGAAGGTGGCATGGTCTTTCACGCAGGTCGGTCGACGGCCTATCCCCAACCCGCGCCTGGGGTCGGCCCAGGGCCGGGACCGTTGCTGGTGCCGCCGGCCGAATTGCGCTCGGCGATCGGCATGTCGAGCGTGCTGGTGCGCCAATCGCCGCTGCCGCTGGCCATCATCGACCAGACACTGGCTGGTGCGGCATGAGCGGGGTCGCGCGAAGCCATCACCTCGCCGCGCTCAGTCTCGTGGCGCTGGCACCCATCGTCATCTGGGCGGCGTCCTCGCCGTCGGCAATGGCGTCCGCGCCCGCCGCTTCGCCGGCGCCCCTCGTCGGCGACCCGGGGCAAGGCCGAGCCTTCTACCAGGCCTGCACCGGCTGCCATTCGCTCGACGAGAATGACGTCGGGCCAAAACATCGTGGCGTGGTCGGCAGGCGGGCCGGCATCGTGCCCGGCTATGCCTATTCGGCAGCGCTCAAGAATTCGGGGCTGGTCTGGACGCCCGCCAATCTCGACCGCTGGCTCACCAACCCGCAAAAGCTGGTGCCGGGCGCGAAGATGTATTTTTCGGTTGCCAACCCCCAGCAGCGCGCCGACATCATTGCCTATCTTGCGCAGCAGCACTGACGCGCGACCTCATAGACGTGCGGGCTCATCCGACATGGTAAGCAACGGACGATATCGCTGGACTCCGCGCCTGCATGTCGTGTCCGACGCGCGGGATGGCCCTGCGGCGCCTGATCAGGGCCAGTTCGGGCGGTGCCTGTTGCCGCATCTCGACGACGCCTATCGCTATGCCCGCTACTTGTCGCGCGACCAGTCGGCGGCCGAGGATATTGTGCAGGACGCGTTTCTGCGCGCGCTGAAGGCCCACGCGTCCTGCCACGGCAACGAGAAAGCATGGCTGTTCGCGATCGTGCGCAATTGCTTCATCGACTGGGGCAAAGCCAATCGATTTGGGAGCACGCCGGATACCGGCCACCTTGCCGAGACCGTGGCCGACCGCGATACCCCCGAAACCGTGCTCGAGCGCCAACTCGACGCCTTGTCGGTACGAGAGGCCATCGCGCGCTTGCCCGAGCCGTTTCGCGAGGCGATCATCCTGCGCGAGCTCGACGCGCTGTCCTACCGCGAAATCGCCACGATCACTGGTGTGCCGATCGGCACGGTGATGTCGCGGCTGGCGCGGGCGCGGCTGTTGCTGAGCGCGTTGTTGCTGTCCGGCGACCGAAAGGGGATGCGCGCATGACCCATTGCGTCGATCGTGAAGCGGCGCTCAACGCGCTGTTCGATGGCGAGCTCGACAGCCTGAACGCGGCCGAAGTCGAAGCGCATGTCCGCACCTGCGCGGGCTGCAGCGACTATCTGACGGCGTTGGCGGACGTGCGCGAGGTAATCGCTTCCGCGGCGCTGGATGAGGTAGCGCCGGACGGGTTGCGGCGACGGATCGAAGCACTGGTCCCGTCGCCGGATGCAGCCCCGACCATGCCCCAACGATTCCCGGCCAGCCGCTACCTGCCGTGGATCGGCGGCGGGGCGATCGGCGCGCTCGCGGCGAGCCTTGCGCTGCTGGTGGCGGCGCCGGAGATCGGCGGCGACGATCTGCCCGATCAGCTCATCGCCGGTCATATCCGGTCGCTCCAGGCCGCGCATCTGACAGACGTCGTCACATCCGACCGGCACGTCGTCAAACCCTGGTTCAACGGCCGGATTGATTTCTCGCCGCCCGTTGTCGATCTCGCACCGCAGGGATTTCCGTTGGTCGGCGGGCGGCTCGATTATATCGGCGACCGGCCAGTAGCGGCGCTCGTCTATCGGCGGCGGCTTCACACGATCAACTTGTTCGTCCGTCCAATATCGCCGAACCCGTCGGCGCGCGGGGACACGATCCGCCGTCATGGCTATTCAGTCGTGCACTGGGTCACCGGCGATCTCGATTACTGGGCAGTATCGGATATCGACCCCGGCGACCTTGGCTTGTTCCGTCAGCAATTTGTGAACGCGACGACGCGGTGACGGTCGGCAACCGCCACCAACTGCTGCTTTGTGGCCTGCCAAATGAATGACAGCTATTAGGGTTGAACTGCTGGCCAGGGAATGACCACCTTTAGGGCGCTTTACCGCCGGCCCGCTTATCTCTGATCGGCCCTATGGCTGACAAGCGGCCGACGGAAAGATAATCGTCGGAGCAATCTCAATTCCTTTTCGCGCAGTCCTGGCACTACCGCCACTGGCGTGCCAATGGTGCCAACGAAAAAATCGCTTGCTCAGGCAAATTGACGGAAATCCGGCTGCCGTCGTTGAGCGAACGCCAGGAACGCTTCCTGCGCTTCGGGACTGGTCAGGCGGGCTGCAAATTGCTCGCTTTCCACGTCCATATGCGCGGTTATGGTGTTGGTCGCGCGCATCAATTTTTTGGTTGCGATCAGCGCGCCGAGCGGTTGTCTGGCCAGGCGCTCGGCAAATTCGGTCGCGGTGGCAACAAGATCATCTGTCGCGACGACCTTGTTGGCAAGCCCCCACGTCACGGCGTCTTCGGCGCCAATGGGCTCGCCCAACGCAAACATCGCAAAGGCACGGACATGGCCGATGCGACTCGGCAACAACAAGCTCGACGCCGCTTCGGGCACGAGCGCTAGGTTGACGAACGGCGCGATCAACTCGGCGTTCTCTGCAAGCACCACATGGTCGCAATGGAGCAGCATTGTCGTCCCGACACCGACAGCTTTGCCCTGCACCGCGGCGACCAGCGGCTTGGCGATCGTCGCCAGCGCGCGGATAAACCGAGTGACGTGGCGCGGTCCCGCGCCCCCGGCAGCGAATTCGCCGACATCGTTCCCGGCGGTAAAAATTTCGCCTTCACCTCGGATGACGATGACCCGCACCGACGGATCATGATCGCTGCCTTCCAAGGCGTCGGCAAGCGCGCCGTACATGTCATTGGTCAGGGCATTTTTCTTATCCGGCCGGTTCATCACCAGTGTCAGGATGCCGTTGCTGTTGCTGATGTTGATGTGCTCGCTCACGTCCCGTTCTACTTTGAAAATCGCTCGGCGACGGTCATCAGCCAGCGGGCGACGATATCGAGCTCATGCTCGCTGAAATCCTCGACGAGCCTTGCGTTAATCTCCTTGGTCCGCGCCGCGGCATAAGCCCGCATCTCCCGACCCTTGTCGGTCAGGAACAACCTCGCGGCGCGACCGTCCTTGGGATCAGCGCGCCGCTCGACCAGCCCGATGGCCTCCATCCGGTCGACCAGACCGGTGGCGGCTGGCGCGCCGATCCCGAGCGAACGGGCGACGTCGCCGACCAGCACGCCTTCGGGCGCGTCAAGGGAGAAAAGCACACCCGCCTGGGCGCTGGTCACCTCGCCATATTGCTCGGTCATCCAGGCCTGCAGACGCCGATGTGCAACGCTCAGCAGGTAGATGAACCGTCGGGTGAACGGCTCGTCCGGCGCACCCCGTTCCATTTGCTCCATCGCGACTCATCCGATGATACTTCGTGTCCGAAGTATATATTTTGGGTACGAAGTAAAGCCTGGAGTGCATTCCTTGCGCGTGGCTTCGGACGGTCAACGTGCCCGCGTTGCCGGTCTGGCGAGGGCGGCTGGGTCGTCCGGCCCGTCACGACCCGAAAGCCCACGACAGAAGATATCTGCCAGTTCCTGATAAATTGCGGCTGATCGCTGCGCCCGGGCAATCGTTCGCGCGCCCTCAAGGGCCGCGACCAGCGCAGACCCGGTCGCAAGCGCCTGCGCGGCCGTGAAACCGCATCCCTTCAGATGTTCGGCGACAAAGGCAATCCAGTCCTCAAATCCGCGCGCGACGCGCTCGGCCAGCGCGGTTGCCTGGGCAGACGGCTCATTGGCCAAGGTTTGCAGCAGGCAGCCTGATTGGAAATCGCCGCTGGTCATTTCCTCGGCAAGGGCATCAAAAAGCTGACGCACAAAGCCCTCGGCATCACCGGCGGTCAGCTCCGCGATCCGCTGCAGACTGATCGCGTTGTCCCGCATGTACAAATCGACGGCAGCTTCAGCGAGCTGGGCCTTTCCCTGCGGAAAATGAAAATAGAACGACCCTTTCGGCGAACCGCTCTCCTCGATGATCTGGGCTAATCCTGTCGCGGCATAACCCTGCTGGCGGAACAACCGTTCCGCTGTCGCAATCGCGCGGTCGCGAGCCTCTGTCTTGCGTGTCATCGAGCCACCATAGCATCGCTCGGTTGACAATTCTATGGCGTTTGCCATACTATGGTGAACGCCATAAATGTGGGAGCGAGCCATGCCATTCTACCAGATTACCAATCAGGCGGGGTCGCTCGACGCTGCGCAGCGTGCCGAGATTGCGGCGGGGATTACCGATATCCATCTCGATCTGGCCGGCGGCCTGCGGCAGTTCGTCAATGTCGTTTTTCAGGAATATCCCGCCGGTCTCGGTTTCAACGGGGGGACGCAAGGTGCGCCGGTGTTGATCGGCGGCAGCATCCGCGCAGGCCGTGAACAGGCGGTCAAGACTGCGATGATGGAGGCCATATCGGCGCTGGTCATACGGGTCGGTCATGTCTCGCCCAAAGACCTCACCGTCTCGATCGCCGATGTGAAGGCGAGCAACGCCATGGAAGGCGGGCACATCCTGCCCGAGCCCGGCGAGGAAGCGGCGTGGCTCGCCAAAGTCGGGCCGTTGCTTGGCCTGACGAATTAGAGCGCACGCCTCCTTGAAGGACACCCCTGATGATTTCGGAAAGCCTGACGCTGCCTTGCGGCCATCGCCTCGCCAATCGCCTGTGCAAGGCATCGATGACGGAAGGGCTTGCCGACGCGAATGACAACCCGACCGCCAGTCTAAGGCGGCTCTACACGACTTGGGCCGAAAGCGGCGCCGCGCTGCTCTTGTCGGGCAATATCATGATCGACCGCCGGTATCTGGAGCGCGCCGGCAACGTTGTGGTCGAGGATGAACGGGTCGTGCCCGCGCTCAAGCAGTGGGCAGATGCCGTGCACCAGGCCGGCAGCCAGCTTTGGGCGCAGATCAGTCATCCCGGCCGGCAATGCCCCCGGCTTGTGAACGCGCGACCCTTGGCACCCTCCGAGGTGCAGCTGCAATTGATCGGCAATTACGGCAAGCCGCGCGAAGCCACCGAGGCGGATATTGCCAATATCATCGCACGGTTCGCCACCGCCGCGGGATTGGTTCAAGCCGCCGGGTTTGATGGCGTCGAAATCCACGCGGCGCATGGCTATCTTTTGTCGCAATTCCTCTCGCCGCGGACGAATTTGCGGCACGATCGCTGGGGTGGCGCGCTTGAGAATCGCGCGCGGTTGCTGCTCGAGGTCATTGCTGCCGTCCGCGCCAAGGTGGGCCCGCGCTTTCCAGTTGCGGTCAAGCTCAACTCATCTGACTTTGTCAAGGGCGGGTTTACCGAGGAGGAGTCGACCCAAGTCGTGCGCTGGCTCAACGACGCGTCGATCGATTTGCTCGAAATTTCCGGCGGCACTTACGAGCAGATCGAGTGCTTCAAAACTATTCCGGAAAATGACATTCGAGCGAGCACCCGCGCGCGCGAAGCGATTTTCCTGGATTATGCCGCCAAGATCAAAGCGGTGGCGCAAATGCCCGTGATGGTCACGGGCGGGTTTCGCACGCTAAAGGGCATGGAATCGGCGCTCGCCGACCGCCAGACCGATATGATTGGCGTAGCGCGACCATTTTGCCTTGACCCCGACTGGCCCGACCGGATGTTGAACGGCGACCTCGACCGATTGCCCGTGCCCGAAGGCAGGATCAAACTGGGATCGGGCTATTTCGGGCCCAATAGCAGCTCGGCGACCATGCGCGCGCTCAACAACTTCGCTCAGGCCGGCTGGTATTATAATCAGATCGAGCGGCTGGGCGCGGGGCGCTTGCCCAAACCGGGCCTTAGCGCATTGGGCGCCTTGCTCGCGCACCTCGGCAAGGACTCGACCCGCGCGTTCCGACGGAAACGCTAAGCGTAATGATAACGCCGTGGATCCTGGGGTGAGAGGGTCTAGCATCCGTCGATAGACCCACACGTTCCGAGCGATAGCTGTGGGGATCACCGGCCAGCTGGATGTATGACTTATATCGGGTCGCATAGCGGAAGTGAGAATTAGGGCGCCTGAGAATCGGGCGAGGGCGGATATCTAGTCATATCCGTCGGCATTTATTGGGGAATTAGTAAGGCGCCAGCCTCAAACGCGCTCAAAATCCTTCGGCTTGCCTTATCGTGCAGGCCATTGGTCTAACAGGCTTATTCATTTTCAACCAAACTCACGCAAACTTTCCCAGCGCCCGAAGCAGCCCGCAACGGCCTGTTGAGCGCGACCTTGCCCATTGCTGATTGATCATCTGGGCTGTGGAACGGGCGTTGATACCTTGGGCGGCTGCTTGGGTTGCGGCAGCCGCAGTGCAGGCTGATTGCCTGGGCTCGTGGTCACGGGGGATGCTCCCGAGACAGGGAGCGGTGTGCCGGCCGACGCTGCACCCGCCCTGTTAAATGTCAGTTGCTTGACGACGATCAGCCCAACGCCGCTGTCGCCAGCCGAATTGCGCAATAGCAGGCGCCAGACTCCCGCCTTTTGGAGGGCGGGGGGCAACTGGAAACGGATTTGCTGCTCACCATTTGACCCTGCGTTGCCTCGCGACTGGACCCCTGCGCAAGCGGAGAGCAGCGGCACGGGATTCTGCGCCTGGTCATTGAGGATGATCTTCAGTCGCGGGCTGCACAATGCCGATCCGGTGACTGTCACAACCCAATCGGTAGGCTTGCCCGGCCCAAATTCGATCGGGTTGGGATAGACCCGATCAATAGCGGGGGCTTCGGGATCGGCCGGCGGCGCCGAGGCTCGCGGCGCGTCGGCAGCGAGATGCCCGCGCGTCACAGTGAAGATATCAGACCATTCGCTGTGGCGAATCAGCGTTGCGCTCGGATCGTCAACAAGCGCCGGGGTCCATGAGATCCATACCCGAAATTGTAATTTGGCGCCGACCTGATTCATGTAGAAGTTGGGGTTCAGGATAACCAGGATTCGCCCAGGCGAGGTGGCACCGCCGACGAGGCAATCACCGCCATCGCAGCGCCGCCAGTCCCCCGCGCTGCCCGAGGCATCGATGCCACGGACATAGAGGTGGACATAGCCGCCGATGAACCCGCCGGGATGGCCTTCATTGTCAGGGGCAAGGCCATCACCGAGGAGCCCGAAGACAATCCTGCCCATGGGGTCGAGGTTGCGCGCAGCATCATCGGTGATGACGGGCGTTGGCTGGACGACTTCATCCACCTGGTAATGACCCCGATCCTTGTATCGCGACAGCCAGATTTTCGCGATGTGCGGCTTGGGCAGCGAATCGGCCTGCACCGGTGCCGCCACCAAGAAAGTGGTGGTCGCCGCCAGGAATAACTGCGCCGAAAATTTCTGCATGCCCATCGTCGATTCCCTCCCCGAAACCAAAGTCAGATGCGTCGACGTGAGCCTCTCCCACTTCAGCCGGCACGTCAATTATGGGTAGCAAGCTAAAGGTGTCGCTCTGGCTAGCGGTGGCCGGTCGCACAGGGCTTTTATGTGCTGAAATTAGCGGAGAGAGCGCTGGTGTGGTTGCCACCTTGAGTTGTTGCGTCCGGTGGGTGCGCCACCAGAATGAGGCGGACAGCGCTCCGCACGCTGATGCGCGGATCCCAATATCGCCCCGCAGTGTGTCACTCGCGACGCGCGTTCAGAGCGACTTAGGCACTACCGATCTACCATCCCCTCACAGGATAAGCAACGCACCGAAGAGCGCGATGGCAATCCCAATAACTATCCCCATCGCATGGCGGGCAAGGATGAGCCTAAAACGCAGCGGATGATTGACCCGATTATATTCCCGATAATCGCTCGATGATCCGCCGTCCGAGCTGTTCGATGTAATGATCGAGCCGCTTTTCATGCCTGTGCGTACTTGGGTATAGGAGAAAACGGCACTGATGGTACCGATGCTGACCATCACGATGCCAGCCTGAATTCTGTTTGCCATTGTACCTCCGTGCAGGTCGACGATAACCTCTGAATGGCGTTGTCGAAGTAACAGCTAAGGACCGCTTGGAGGCCATTTTCCGCTCATCCAACCTCCACTTGGGAGACGATGCAAGCGGCCGTCCATCAACGAGCCGAACGAGTTCGGGGGTCATGATAACATAGTCAGCATGCCCTTCAGCGTTGATCTGACGATACCGCGCAGGCTTATGACGCCTGTTGCACCCCAAGCGACAATGCGCATGATCTTGTTGAGGAAGCTTTGGGGGAGCGATAGTGCCGATTAAAAGCATAGGGCGGCGCATTGGTGCCGCGATGGTTCCGTTGTCCATTCTGGCATGGATCGCGCTAGATGGCGCTCCGGCCCGCGCCGAAGATGGTCGGGTCGCACTTACCTTCGATGACCTCCCGGCGCTGACGCTTTCTCGCGACCAAGCCTATGTAGATGCACTCAATGCGCGGCTGTTGCGCAAGCTCGTCCAGCATCGCTTCCCGGCGATTGGTTTTGTGAACGAAGGCAAGCTCGATGAGCCGCAACGCGAGCAGCAGGTGGCCAATCTGCGCCGCTGGCTCGATGCGGAAATGATCCTTGGAAATCACACCTTTTCGCATGAGTCGGCAACCGACGTCACTGCGGCGGCTTACATTGCCGATGTCGAGCGAGGCGAGTCTGTGACCCGTTCGCTGCTTATCGCCAAGGGGGAGCAGCTGCATTGGTTCCGTCACCCTTATCTTGAGACTGGGCTACCGGCATCGGCTAAGGCTGCAATCGATCAGTGGCTTGAAGGGCATGGCTATCGCATCGCGCCCGTTACGATCGACGCGGACGATTGGGAGTTCGCCGAGCCCTATGACGATGCGGTAGCGCGACATGATCGACCGTTACAAAAACGGATCATGGCGGAATATCTTGCCTATACCGCCATCCGCATCGAATGGTCGCAACGCAGCGCGCGCATCCTGTTTGGCCGGGATATTGCCCATGTCATGCTGCTTCACTGCACGCGGTTGAATGCCGACGTGCTCGACCAACTCGCAAGGTTGTTGCGCCGCGCGCACCTCCAGCCGTCCCGCCTGGATCAAGTAATGTCTGATCCAGCCTATCGAACGCCGGATCGCTACGTTGGCAAGGACGGGCTCAACTGGCTCGAGCGTTGGGCATTGGTTCTCCGCAAGGACCTCCCCTCCATCGGCGACGAGGACCCCCCGCACTGGATCGAGCTTGCCTATGATCGCGTCGATAACGACCGGCGTTGACCGATTGCCTGCCGGCGGGAGGGCCATTCGAAAGTATTATATCAACAGGTGCTGTCGGTGCCGCCAGTCTAACGCGAACCGCTCGGTCTAGGATGAGTGTGGGGCGGGTGGTCTGTGCCTCAGCCGGCCAGTGATTGCCGCAGCGCTAAGGCGGCCGAACGTCCCTCCTTGTAGCTCCGGCGGTCGACGAAATGGCGTTCAAGAGTGCTGTCAGTCTAACGCGAACCGCTCTCTCCACGATGCAAGTCGGTCTTTGAGCTAAAAGCCTAGCTGGCGAGCGACCGCCACTCGGCCAGCGCGGCCGAGCGTCGTTCCTTGTAGATTTTACGGCTGACGAGGTGGCGTTCCAGGTTGAAATGGTTGTGCACGGTGGCGTGGATGCTAGCGAACTTCTGTAAGCTTTTCATTCGTCGGAACCGGAGCATCGCTCGCTCTCTTTGTCGGAACGACAGGTGGCTGTTCTCCACCCGGTTATTGGCCCAGCGGCCAACCTCCTTCTTCCCGGCGTTGCCGAGCTCGTTCATCGCTGCACGGTAGGAGCGCAAACCATCAGTCGTGATGGCTTCCGGCGAACCATGGCGCTTCAGCGCCTTATTCATAAACCTTAGTGCGGCGTCCTTGTCGCGGGTCTTGGTGACGTAGCTCTCAAGAATCTCGCCCTCGTGGTCGACCGCCCTCCAAAGGTAGACCATCTCGCCATTGAGCTTCACGTACATCTCATCGAGGTGCCAGCGCCAGCGGCGGAAGCCGCGCATCCGCGACACCCGTTGCTGCCGCACTTCGCCCACGAACATCGGGCCGAACCTGTTTCACCAGAAGCGCACTGTCTCATGGCAGACATCGATCCCGCGCTCGAATAGCAGGTCTTCCACATTCCGTATCGACAGCGGGAACCGGATGTACATCATCACCACCGAGCGGATCACCTCGGGCGACGCGTTGAACCTACGAAATGGGCTCGGCGAAAGAGCTCTTGATTTGCATGGTATCCAACGCAGCGAGCAGGTGCCTTAACGGTCTGACGGTAACGATGCGGGACCTACACCGTATACATTCGGCGAAGCTGGATAAGATCGGTATGGCTGATGCCCAGTTCGTCGCGGAAATACCCCTCCGCACCGCCAGTGTGGCTTTCGATCATCTTGAGCGCCGCTTCGATATAGTCGCTATCTGCTGCCATATAGGCGCGCAGCACATCGGGTGGTAGCTCAGCGAAACCGCCTGCATTGGGATTCTGACCCCGCACTATTTTCTGGGTATCAAAATAACGGTTCGTCAGCAGATAATCAGCAACGACAGTGTTGTGCGGCACGCCCAAGGCGGTGAGAAGCAGCGCCGCGGCAATGCCGGTGCGGTCCTTGCCTGCCGAGCAATTGAACGCGAGCGGTACCCGCCCGGCCAGCAATTCCAAGAACATACGGCGATACTGGCCGTTGAATTGCGTCAGCATCCTAGGGTAGGACACCGTCATTACCGCTTTCACGGTCGCCGCCGTCGCGGGCACGCCGGGTTTGAGTCCGATGCCGCTCATCAGCGATGCCATAGGATAATCGTCGCTCAGGATTTGCGGTGCTTTGTCCTTAGGCCATGCCACTGGTTCGCTGTGCCGTTCCTCGACCGAACGGAAGTCGCAGACGGTGCGGATGCCTCGGCTCAGCAAATAGCTGTAATCTGCCGGGGTCAGTGCATGCATCGATCCTGAGCGAAACAGCAGGCCCCAGCGCACGGTTCGACCGTCGCGGGTATGGTAGCCGCCCAGGTCGCGGAAATTCTGGCCACCCTGCAACGGCAACAGCCGAACATGCGGCGCAGGCCCTACCGGCTGTGGGATAGCCACATGGCTTGCTGCAGGAAGAGCCAGCAGGGCGGCTAGAGGGAGTATCATGGATCGTAACGAGCGCATGGATACCTCCCTTGGCCAACCCCGCCGGTAAGAGTCAGAACTTCACGCTAACCTGCGCGCCAAAAGTCCGCGGATCGTTGAAGTAACCCGAGATGCCGGTGCCGATGCTGTAGCTCCGCGAGACGAGATGTTGTTCATTGAACAAATTGCGGACCCAGAAAGACACCGCCACGTTGGCGTCGCTACCGGCGAACTTGATGTCACCTAGCGACACTCGGCTGTTGATCACCAACCCGGGCTGGCTGCGCGGGTTATACACGCCAACCGCATTGGGGTTGCTGCTGTTGAACGAACCCGAGTCCCACGCGCCATCAATATGGCCACGCAAGGTATAGTCACCGACGGGTGTTTCGTAATCGATCTGGCCTGAGGCAGCGTGTTTGGGCGTATTGATGCCCTGCTGCGCGCGGGGGGTTAGGTCGATAACACACGCGCCGCTCGCCTGAGTTTCGCAATAGGGGTCCACAGCGGCCCCAACACGGACATAGGCATAGGTATATTGGCCAGAAAGCGTCAGCCCGCGGAACGGCGCGACCGTCAGTTCGGTTTCGATGCCGCTGACCCGACCGTGCTGCGGCGTGTTATAGGTGTTGGTCGTCGTCCGAGTTGTGATCACGGTTCCAGTGCACGGGATAACCGTGCCGGTCGAGCTGAAGCAGTAATACGGCACACTGAAGTCGACTTGTTGGTTCTTATAGATGCCAGTGTAGCCGGCGATGTTGAAGCGGACATGGTGGTTGAGGAACTCGCTCTTCAAACCGACTTCAAACATCGAGACCGATTCAGGGTCGAAAGCACGATAGTTGAGCGAGCGCGAATTGGCACCCCCCGACTTATAGCCGGTGCCCCACTTACCGTAGACTTGAACGTCGTGGGCTACGTCAACTGCCAGGTTGACCATCGGATCAACCCGCTTCCACGAACCGCGGAAGTTGATCGGCTGATACGTCGTGTCCCTGTTCAGCGGCGGATAGTTGTTGGTGATGAGCAAGGTGCCCTTTTTAAGGTCGTCGGTCCAGCGCACACCGCCGGTTAGGTGCAACCGGTCCTGGAAGATGGCGGGCGTCCAGGTCGCCTGACCGAATATGCCGTAGCTCTGGGTTCGCGCAATGCTGGCGCGGTCGACCCCGGCATAAGGGTAGAGCGGCACCACAGCATTGGTGATCGGCAGCGGCGTCGTCGTGCCAGGGATCACCTGATTGTTGATCAGATTCGTCGGCCCAGGCAGCTGTACGATAAAATTGCCCGAACCGTCGAGGTAGCCGACGTTGAACGCCTGCGCCTGGTCGCGGACATGCTCGTAATAGGCAAGGCCACCCAGCACGAACTTGACGCGGCCGATTTCGCCAATCGCCTGCAATTCCTGGCTGTACTGATACTGATAGAAAGCGGCGAGGCTGTAACGCCCATCGACATTGTCATGCTGGACAATGCCGTTCGGCGCAGCTTGCGTGACATAGGCGGCGTTGTTGAAGCCGCCGCCGTCATACTGGGTCTGCGACAACTCGCGGTAGGACGAGATCGACTTGATCAACAGATGCGGCAGCGCCTGCCACTGAACGGTGAGCAGGTGCCCGCTCTGGCGGCCAATGCTGGGCTGTAACGGCACGCCATAATCGACCACGTCCGCACGATTGGGCTGCAATGCAACCGCAGGCACGGCGCCGGTGCCGGCCTGAACGCGCTGCGTATAGCCAACCGTCGAGGCGTCATAGACATAGTCATAAGCATAAAGCGCGCTCAGGTTCGACAGCGGCTGCCACTTCAGCTGCGCACGCGCGCCGCGCCGATCATAGCCGTTGAAGTTCGACGCGCCGGGATAGGTGTTACGCACCGTGCCACCGCGCGTGGTGATGAGGGCATCGACCTTCAGCGAGAAATTGTGCGTCTCCGGCAGGTTGAGGTGACCTTCGCTCTCGTAGCTCCCATAATTGCCCACGCCACCGGTTACCAACAGGCCAAACTTGCCCGTAGGCTTCTTGGTCACGATGTTGACCGCGCCGCCTTCGGTATTGCGACCGAACAACGTGCCCTGCGGGCCTTTCAGAACCTCGATGCTTTCGAGATCATAAAGCGCAGCATTCAGACCCTGCGGACGACCGAGGTAGACGCCGTCAACATACACGCCGACGCCAGCATCGCGCGCCGGCTGGTTGCTGTCACCAAGCACGCCCACGCCGCGGATGTTGATCACGAGGCTGAAGTTGCGGCCCGAGAACGGCAGAATGCGCAGGCTGGGGACCGAGCCGTCTTGCAGATCAAGCAGCGACTGGACGTGGCGGTTTTCAATGTCTTCCGACTTCAGCACCGAGATCGAGATCGGCGTCTTTTGAAGGTTTTCCTCACGCTTTTGAGCGACAACGACGATTTCCGTCAGCGCGCCGTTCGCATCCTGTTTCTGGTCGGCGGCTGTGCCGGTCGCGGGCGCGGGTTCCGGCTCGTTCGCCGCATGAGCGGGCATGGCGACGACACCAGCGCAAAGCGCGGTCGCGCAAAGTAGACGTCGTGCAACCACGGTGTTCGTGTTCATCGTGTTTCCCCCAGCTAAATCTGGGCGGCGCGATATCTCGCTATTGTGACACTTCACGGCTGGTTTTTGTTGCAATTTTGCGGCGCAACATCGGCTGCCAAATAGGGCGAGGGCGGGCCGCCCGAGCCCGCACAGCCAACAATACATTCGTTTATAATGGCTTGCGGATTGGGGAACGCAGCGTGCGCTAATCAAAAAATTTGTGATCGGAACATCATCTTTTTTGTAAATCTTTTTCTTGGCGAGATACAGTGCCCTCATGCGCCATAGAAACGTGACAGGCGCGAATCGCTACAGAACGATCGTTCAACTTTTTGGCGGATTGCCACAAAAAGGTCATGCAGCGAGATTACGGAACCTGATCGTAGAACGACACCTTGGCCGCGAGGTAGCTTGTGACCCCTTCCTCCGCCGATAAGGCACTTATTGCCAGGCGCCAGCGTTGGGTCAGCGTGCTCGCCAAGACCGATCCTGCCTCCCTCCAACAGCTCGTCGAGGCGTTCGGCTTGGCCCCTACCTATGAGCGGTTGCGGGGCCCGGAAACGGGTTTGATCATGCTGCAGGGCCGCGCCGGCGGCACGGGCGCCGCGTTCAATCTGGGCGAGATGACGGTTACCCGCTGTTCGGTGCGGCTGAGCGACGGCACGCTGGGTCACAGCTATGTGCGGGGCAGCGATGTCGCTCATAGCGAGGTGGCGGCCTGGCTCGATGCGCTGCTGCAGTCGCCCATCCATCATGAAGCTTTGTCTGCGGCGATCATCGAGCCACTCGCTCGCGAGGCCGATGAACGGCGGGCGCTTGCCGCTCGCAAAACGGCCGCTACTCGGGTCGATTTCTTTACGCTTGCATCGGAGGTGCGCTGATGATGGCGCCGCTTATGGACCTCGCCGCTGGTTTTACCGATCCTGCGCGGGACAGTCAGCAGGTCTTCCGGCGCGTTCTCGCTGCGACCGCTTATCCTGGCCGGATTGAGGCGATCGGCATTGCTCTCGGTCCACCGCCACCGCTTAGCATTGCGGGGGCCGCGCTGGCACTGACCCTGCTCGATCTTGATGTCACCCTTTGGCTGTCACCGTCATTGCGGGACGGCATAGCGCCGTGGCTCCGCTTTCACGCCGGCTGCCCCATCTCTGTGGAGAATGACCTTTCGGTCGATTTTGCGCTGGTCGGGCGTGGTGATAGGATGCCACCACTATCCTCGGCAAGGCTCGACGATCCGGAGCGTCCCGACATATCGACGACGCTGATCATCGAGTGCGACGCGCTGATGGGCGGACGACCTTTGCTCGCCACCGGACCAGGCATCGATGGGTCGATCGCGCTGGCGCCGCAGGGTTTGCCACCGCATCTCTGGGCCGAGCGCGAGGCGCTGTGGTCGTTCTTGCCGCTCGGCGTCGACTTGTTCCTGGCCGCGGGTACCGAACTGCTGGCAATCCCCCGCACCATCCATATCGAGGAGATGGCGTAATGGCCTATGTCGCGGTCAAGGGCGGGGCCAAGGCGATCGAGGCAGCGCACAAGCTGCTTGCCGAAGAACGGCGCGGCGATCCGGCGGTGCCCGAAATCAGCGTCGCCCAAATCCGCGAGCAGCTCGGTCTCGCCGTCGACCGGGTGATGGCGGAGGGCTCATGCTATGATCCCGACCTCGCCGCGCTGGCACTCAAACAGGCTTGGGGCGATGTGGGTGAGGCGATCTTTATGCTCCGCGCCTATCGCACCACGTTGCCAAGGTTCGGCGTCAGCGAGCCCGTCGATACCACCGCCATGGCGGTGCGTCGGCGGATTTCGGCTGCCTATAAGGACTTGCCAGGCGGCCAGATTCTGGGGCCGACCTTTGATTATACGCATCGCCTGCTCGATTTCGGTCTCGCGGATGATGACGGCAGGGCGGACCCGACGCCCGCCGAAATTGCTAACGCGCCCGTCGCGCAAGTGGTCAAGACGATCGCCGACGCCATGGCGGCGGAAGGTATCTTGCAGCCGGAAACGGCAGCCGCAACCGACACTGCCCCTTATGACCTGACGCGCGACCCGCCGCGTTATCCCGCTGACCGGGACCAAAGGCTCCAGGCGCTGGCACGCGGTGATGAAGGCTTTTTGCTGTCGCTCAGCTATTCGGCGTTGCGTGGCTGGGGCGGCGACCATCCGCTGTGTGGCGAGGTGCGCATGGGCGAGGTGTCGGTGGTAATCGACGCGCCAGAATTCGGCTTCCCGGTCGACATCGCCGACATCACGCTGACCGAATGCCAGATGATTGGCAATGTCGCCGAGGAAGCGGATCGTCCGCCCTATTTCACGCGCGGCTATGGCCTCAGCTTCGGCCGGTCGGAGCGCAAGGCGATGGCGATGGCGATCGTCGACCGCGCGCTTGCTGCCGGTCGGTCGGTCGATAATCCCCGTGGCGCGGCGGACGAGGAGTTCGTGCTTGCACATGCCGACCATGTCGAAGCGTCGGGCTTCGTGTTGCACCTGAAGCTGCCGCATTATGTCGATTTCCAGACCGAGCTGCAGTTGCTGCGCAACCGGCGCGCTGACTGGTTCGACTCGCAGCGCAAAGCCGCCGACCAAAGCCACCTGACCCATCCCGATGTGCTGGCCGAGGCAGCAGAGTGACCATTCCGGCCTTATCTGTCGGCTCCCTTACCGGGTATAATTACGCGTATCTCGACGAGCAGACCAAGCGGATGATCCGCCGGGCGATCCTGAAGGCCGTTGCAATCCCCGGCTATCAGGTGCCGTTCGGCTCGCGCGAAATGCCGATTCCCTATGGCTGGGGCACTGGCGGCATTCAGGTGACGGCCAGCCTGATCGGCGGCGATGACGTGTTCAAGTGCATCGATCAGGGTGCGGACGACACGACCAATGCAGTGTCGATCCGCGCCTTTTTCGCCAAAGTGGCGGCGGTCAGCACGACCGAGGATACCGAGGCGGCGACGATCATCCAGTCGCGCCACCGCACGCCCGAACATCGCCTGCGCGAAGGGCAGATCATGGTCTATCAGGTTCCCCAGCCCGAGCCGCTGCGCTTTTTCGAGCCGCGTGAAACCGAAACCCGCGCGATGCACGCTTATCGCGAATATGCGCTGCCTTATGTCGGCCTGTACGAAAGCTATGCGCGGCTGGGCCGGTCAGCATCGACCAATTCGCACCCGGTCTTGACCAACCGGCGCTATGTGATGTCGCCCTCGCCGATCCCGTCCTTCGACAACCCCAAGCTCGACCATTGCCCCGCATTGCAGCTGTTCGGCGCGGGCCGCGAAAAACGGATATACGCGGTGCCGCCTTATACCCCGGTCCAAAGCCTGCATCTGGAGGGCAAGCCGTTCGAGACGCAGCGTTGGGGCGGCGCGTGCGAATTGTGCGGATCGACCGACTCCTATCTCGACGAGATTGTCACCGACGATCGCGGTGGACGCATGTATGTCTGCTCCGACACCCATTACTGCGCGACCCAGCGAGAAGCGTCAAGCACGACGCCAGCGATGGCCGAGCAGTCGTGATGCCGATGAGCGACATCCTGCTCGAAGCGCGCGGCGTTACCGTGCGCTATGGCGCGACGATCGCGTGCGACGTCGTTTCGCTCGACTTGCGGGCCGGCGAAGTGCTGGGGATTGTCGGGGAAAGCGGATCGGGCAAGACCAGTCTGCTTACCTGTCTGTCGGGCAGATTGCGCCCGGCGGCGGGCAAAGTACTGTTCGATGTGCGCGGCCAGGGCCTGGCCGATGTTTATGCGCTGAGCGAGCCCGAACGCCGGCGGCTGCGCCGCGAGGAATGGGGGTTCGTCCACCAGAATCCACGCGACGGGCTGCGCCTCAGGATCAGCGCGGGCGGCAACATCGTCGAGCCGCTGCTGATGTGCGGCGAGCGCCATTATGACCGGATGCGCGGCGAAGCGTTGCAGTGGCTGAGCCGAGTCGAGCTGGACCCGGCCAGGGTCGACCAGCGCCCGCGCGAATTTTCAGGCGGCATGCAGCAGCGCGTGCAGATCGCCCGTGCGCTTGCCCACCAACCGCGCCTCGTCTTCATGGACGAGCCAACCGGCGGGCTTGACGTGTCGGTGCAGGCGCGGCTGCTCGACTTGCTGCGTGGACTGGTCCGCGAGCTTGGCCTGGCGGTGATGGTGGTAACGCACGACCTCGCGGTGGCGCGGCTGCTCGCCGATCGGCTGATGGTGATGAAGGATGGCCGTGTCGTCGAAACCGGTCTGACCGACCAGGTGCTTGACGATCCCCAGCATGGCTATACCCAGCTGCTCGTGTCGGCGGCCATGTGATGGGGGAGCCGACGCCGACATTTCCCAATCTGAGCGTGAGCGGGCTCGCCAAGACTTTCACGCTGCACAACCAGCATGGTGCTGTGATCCCCGTGTTCGGCGGGCTGGCGCTTGACGTTTATCCGGGTGAGTGCGTCGTGCTGGCCGGCCGGTCCGGCGTTGGCAAATCGACACTGATGCGCGCGATCTACGCCAATTACCGGACGTCGCAGGGCCAGATACTGGTCCGCCATGGCGATGCGATGGTCGATCTCGCTACCGCTGCGCCGCAACTGGTCATCGATGTCCGCCGCAAGACGCTGGGCCATGTCGGCCAGTTCCTCCGTGTCATCCCGCGCGTGCCGGCGATCGAGATCGTGATGGAGCCGTTGCTCGCCAATGGCTGGACACGCGATGCCGCCGCCAAGCGCACGCGCGATCTGCTCGCGCGGCTCAATCTGCCCGAATCGCTATGGTCCTTGCCGCCCGCGACGTTCTCCGGCGGCGAGCAGCAGCGCGTCAACGTCGCGCGGGGGTTTGCCCGCCGCTACCCGATCTTGCTGCTCGACGAACCGACCGCCTCGCTCGACCCGGTCAACCGCGACGTTGTTGTCAGCCTGATCCAAGAAGCGCTGGCGGACGGCGTTGCCATTGTCGGCATTTTCCACGACGTCGATGTTCGCCAGCGCGTCGGGACACGCGAATTCACGATCAGCAATTTCGCCGCCAACGCACCTAAAGAGGGTATCGCCGCATGACTGAGATACGGTTCGTCAACGCGGCGGTAGTGACGCCCGATGCCGTCAACAACGGCGGTGTTATTATCTCGGGCGGGCGGATCGCCTCGGTCGAGCCGTCGCTTGGCCCGCATGGCGAGACGATCGACCTTGAGGGCGATTATCTGATCCCGGGGTTGATCGACATCCATACCGACAATCTTGAGCGGCATTATGAGCCGCGCCCCGATGTGCGCTGGGACGCGCTCGGCGCGGTGCTTGCGCATGATGGGCAAATGGCCTGCGCCGGCATTACCACGGTGTTCGACAGCATCGCCTTGCATGGACATGAAAAAAGCATCGACCGCTCGACCGCGCTGATGCCCATGGTGTCGAGCCTGCAAGCGGCAAGCGAGGAAAACATCCTGCGCGCCGAGCATTTCCTTCATCTGCGCTGCGAGGTGCGCAATCCCAAGCTGATCCCGACGCTGGAAATGCATCTCGACAATCCGCTGCTCAAGCTGTTGTCGGTAATGGACCACACGCCGGGCCAGCGCCAGTATCGCAACCTCGACGCGGCCGAAATCCGTCGCCGGGCACTGGCGATGGGCCATGCGGCCACCGATGTTGAGGACGTGGTGGATGGCTGGCGCAATCGCCAGACCAGCGAGATGGCAACCGACAATTGGCGCGCGGTCGTCGACATCGCGCGCGAGCGCGGCTTGCCGCTCGCCACGCATGACGACGAGAATGAGGACCACATCCGCCAGGCCGATGAAGACGGCGCGCTCATCTCCGAATTTCCGGTGACGATCGAAGCGGCGATCGAGGCGCGGCGGCGCGGGATCGCGGTATTCATGGGCGCGCCTAATCTGATCCGCGGCGGATCGCATTCGGGCAATGTGTCGGCCGCCGAAATTGTGACGGCGGGCGCGCTTGATGGATTTGCCTCAGACTATATCCCGATGTCGATGCTGCGCGCTGCCTTTCGCCTCACCGAAGCCCCTTTCATGCTGCCCTTGCCCGCGGCGATCGCGACCGTCACCGCCGCGCCGGCGCGGGTGACGAAACTCGATGATCGCGGCGAAATCGCGCCCGGCAAGCGCGCCGATCTGGTTCGCGTCGCGCTTTCCGAAGATGGCTGGCCGGTCGTTCACGGCGTCTGGCGCGAGGGTCGGCGCGTCGCCTGACCGATGAGCGCACGCTACGCCGTCTATCTCGCCCCCGCGCCCGATACACCACTGTGGCAAACCGCCTGCGCATGGCTGGCGCGCGATGCTGCCGTTGACAGCGATATGGCCTATGTCGGGCCGCTAGGCATTGATACGCTGCGCGCCGACGCGATGACCGCCGAGGCGCGGCATTATGGCTTCCACGCGACGATCAAGGCGCCGTTCCGGCTGGCGGCAGGTACGTCGGTTGACGCCCTATGCGCTGCCGCTGACGACTTCGCGACGACGCGCGCGCCATTTTCAATCGACCTGCACTTGGCGGCGATTGGCGCGTTTCTGGCGCTGGTCGAGCGGAAACCGACTGCCGCCATCGCGGCGCTCCATGCCGATGGCCTGACAGCGTTCGAACCGTTCCGCGCGCCGCTCACGCAAGCCGAGTCGGCGCGCCGCCTGGCGACGGGCCTCAGCCCGCGCCAGCAGGCGCATCTCACCACCTGGGGCTATCCTTACGTGCTTGACGAGTTTCGCCTGCACTTCACGCTAACGGGTCGTCTGCCGCCCGAGCAGCAATCTGGCATCGCGGCGCTGCTGGCCGAGCATTTCGCGCCTGCCATTGCCGAGCCGTTTATTGTCGATGCGATCTGCCTGTTTGAACAGCCAGAGGCCGGGCTGCCGTTTCGCGTGCTTCACCGCGCGCCGTTTGCCGCCACTGCCTGAAGCGCGCCGAGCAAGCGGCCTGCGCCGAGCTCGATCGATCCGTCATTGACGATCTCGATTACCCGCACGCCATCGGGAAGGACGGCAACGCGCTTGAGGCGCGCTCCCTGGCTTGTCTCATCCTCGCGTTGCCGCGCCGTCAGCCGCGCGCGCAGCAACTCGGCCGGCGCGGTAACGTGGAGCACGCACACTGCAGCATAACGCGCCACCGCTGCGCCGATCGCGCCACGCGACAGATTAGCAATGACGTGTCGGCCATTCGCCAATTCGCCGTCGGCGCTGACCGGGATGCCATAAGCGAGATCATGCGCTCGCCAGGACAATGCGAACCCGCCGGCCGCCTCCAGCGCGCCGAAGGTTGCCAGTGTCGCGGCGACGTGTTGCTCGCCGCCCGCATCGGCCGGACGCGTGATCACCCGGCGCACGAAGTGAAACCGGTCATCCCCGACAAGCTGATGACGCGCCGCGTCGATCAGCGTATCCTTGCCGGCGCCGCTAGGACCAACCACCGGCAGAAAAACGCCTGCCACGCCTTCACCCGCGATATTTGGCGACAAACGCCGCCGCGCCGAGTGCCCGGAAATCGGCCAGTGCCTCGCGCAGCCGGTCATGCTCCCAATCCCACCAGGCGAGATCAAGCAGGCCCTGCTGGACAGTGCTGGGAAAGCGATCGCGGATCGGTCGGGCCGGCACGCCGACCGCCACCGCGAAGGCTGGAATGTCGCGCGACACCACCGCGCCCGCGCCGATTGCCGCACCAGTGCCGATCGACACGCCCGGCAGGACCACCGCGCCATGGCCGATCCACACATCATGCCCCAATGTCACGCGATGCGATCGGCGCCAGTCGAAAAACGCGTCGTCATCGGCATTGCCGACATCATAGGTGACTGACCGATAGGTGAAATGGTGCAACGCTGCCTTATGGAGCGGGTGATTGCCCGGATTGATCCTCGCGGCCTGCGCGATTGAGCAGAATTTGCCGATATCGGCATAAATCGCGCTCGCATCAGCGACAATGTAACTATAGGCGCCGAAGGTCACTTCAGCGAGCGAACAGCGGGCGCCGACCTGAGTCCAGGGGCCAAGCACGCAATCACGGATCATCGCGTCGGGATCGATGATCGGCGCGGAGTCGACCTGCCCCTTAGCGTGATGGCGCGCAGGCCAATGCTGCTCGATGTAGCGATCACCGGGCTCAAGCGGATGATCGGCAAGGCGCGGGGATTGGCTCATGCAGCGGGCCTAAAAGCATGGTTGCCGAACACGTCCGCCTCCAGCCGCTCGTCGAGCTCGGCGGGCGAGCCGTCGAACATGACCGCGCCGCCCCGCAGGCCGATCAGGCGCGGGCAGAACCGCTTGGCAAGATCGAGCGTGTGCGTGTTGACCAGCACGGTGATGCCCCGCTCCCGATTGGCGGCGACCAGCGCGTTCATCACGCCCGTCGCATTGAACGGATCAAGCGCCGACACCGGCTCATCGGCGAGCAGCAGGCCCGGCTGCTGCATCATGGCGCGCGCGATGGCGACACGCTGCATCTCGCCACCCGACAGGGTTTCGGCGCGCTGCAGCGCCTTGTCGGCCATGCCGACCCGATCCAGTTCGAGGATGGCGCGAGCGCGATCCTCAACCGGGAAATATTTTATCAACGACGCCAGCGATCGACGGCGGTGGAGCGAGCCGATCAGCACATTGGTGATGACATCCAGCCGCTCGACGAGATTGAACCGCTGGAAGATCATCGCCGAATGTGCGCGCCATTCGCGCAACGCCCGGCCGTTCAACGCGCCGATGTCACGATCCTGCCAGCGAATTTCGCCCGCATCAGCCTCGGTCAGGCGATTGATCAGGCGGAGCAGCGTCGATTTGCCGGCACCCGATCGGCCGATGATCGCCACCATTTCGCCCGGTTCAACGCGAAGATTGAGGTTGTCGATCGCGACCTTGGCGCCATAGCATTTGCGGACCCGGGTCAATTCAAGCATCGGCCATACTCACAGCGCGTTGCGGCATGGCCTCGATCAGCCGCCGCCGCACCATCTGCGACAGCAAATCGATGGTCATCACCATGATCATGAAGAGAACGAGAATCCAAGCGACCTGATCAAGTTGGAGAAGTTGGATACGCGTCACCAGCAGGACGCCAATGCCCCCAGCGCCCACCAGCCCCAGCGCGGCCGATTCGCGCAGGTTGCTCTCAAACAGTAGCATCGCCTGACCAACGGCAAGCGGCAGCACTTGCGGCAACAGCCCGTAGCGCAGCACCTGCAGCCGCGACCCACCCGCCGATTGAACCGATTCGATCACACCCTTGCGGCGGTTTTCCATCGTCTCGGCGAAGATTTTGGCGAGATAGGGTATCTCCGCCAGCACCATGGCGGCAACGCCAACGCGCGGGCCAAGGCCGAATGCCGCGACCAGAATGATGGCCCAG
Source organism: Sphingomonas sp. GlSt437 (assembly GCF_048015635.2). NCBI lineage: Bacteria > Pseudomonadati > Pseudomonadota > Alphaproteobacteria > Sphingomonadales > Sphingomonadaceae > Sphingomonas > Sphingomonas sp. GlSt437. Next base: position 1,096,689 of record NZ_JBPGYA010000001.1, read on the forward strand.
ACCAATACCGGGATCGCTCGGCCCAAGTCGAAGAACAGGCGCAGCACAAAGTGGAAAACGGGTTGCGCGACGACTGATCGCGCGCCCAGAAGCCCCAGCGGAAAGGCCGCCACCACGACAATCGCGGTGCCGAGAAACGCCATTGCCAGCGTCTGGCCCAGTGCTACGAAGATCGCCGTCGCCTGCCCATTGGCGGTCGGCGGCCACATCAGCGCGATCAGATGTCCTGATCGCCAAAAACCTGCGACCAGCAGCTTCGGTGTTAACCCGATATCGCCAGCCATCGCGAGCAGCGCGGCGAGGCTCAGTCCCCAAGCCAGCCAGCGCAACAGGCGACGCACCGGCGCGGGCGTGACGGCCGCGCCGGCAATCAGCCGCGCTTGCGCGATTGCCTGGGGCGCGGGCACGGCCAGGCTGGTCATCGCGCCAGCTCGAGGCCGAAGAAACGATGGCGCACTGCTTCTGAGCTGAGGTCGGTAGCGATGATCACCACCGCGATCATCAGCATCATCGCGAGGTAGCTGTCATATTGATTGTAAGCGAGCGCGTTGGCCAGCTCCTGGCCAATTCCCCCCGTCCCGACTATGCCAAGCGCAGTGGAGATCGACACGTTGATCTCGACCCAAGCAAAGACATAGGAAAGCATGTTGGGCGCAACGAGCGGGACCAGGCCGTAACGAATTTGCGCCATTCGCCCGCCGCCGGCGGCCCGAACGCTTTCCATAGGACCAGTATCGGCATTTTCCAGAATATCGGCAAAGGGCCGCGCCAGGCCGGTAAAGCAGATAAGGGTGAGGGCCAGCGTTCCCGCCACCGCGCCCGGCCCGACCGCCGGCACCAACAGCATCGCCAGAATGAAGGCGGGCATAGTGCGCACCATATTGGGAAGCAGCCGCGCGATTTGACGAATGACCACGTGCCGCGTCACGGTTCGTGCCATCACCAATGACATCGCGAAGGCGAAAACCCCGCCGATCACGGTTGCCAGGACCGCCATTTCAATGCTGGTCCACAAGGCGCGGAGCCATTTGGGGAAAGCATAGAACCAGTAAGCGAGCGACCCCGGCGCAGGGCTGCCGGCAAAAAGCTTTGCCGCGCTGAGGTGGGGGTTCATGCGCTGGAGGAAGCTCGCCACCCGCGCGAGTGGAGCGTCGCCATAGTCTCCTTCGAGAAATTCGCTCTGCTGCGCCGACACGGCCAGCAAAATACCGAGGGCAAGCAACATCGCCGCCGCTATTATGCGCCCACGGATCGCAACTTGCCGTCGCTGCGCCTCGAACGTGCCGACCAGGCCCGCATTGCCCGACAGGGGCATCGTCACCGACCCTTGCCGCCGGCATCGAGCGCGCTGGCCTCGGTAGGCTCGAACGCCCCGCGCACGCCACCCGCCGCGCCGGCAAAGGCTTGCGGATTATCGAGCGGCAACGCGATGAAAATACCGATAAGGCGATAGCGGAGCTCATCCGGCAGCCCGCCGCGCAGCACCCAGGCATGCTGCGCAATCGGACGGTTCTGCCAAGCGATCCGATATGGCGCGCACACTGTCTTGCTCGCGCCGCAGCCAACAAACCACAAATCGGTCGGCACCAGTGCTACATCCGCCTTTCCCGCCGCCAGCGTTGCCAGCGCAGCGCTGAACGACCCAACGGCCGTAGAGGGCTGGCGATTGATAGCATCACCGCCGTGCGTTGCGACGGCGGCACGGGCGGCATCATAGCCAAGCGCATCATGTTTTACGGTGATTACCCGGCGCGCGGCGATGGCGGCGGCGGTTAGGGGTCCGGCCGTTGCGCGCGTTACCGCAAGGATTGGGGAGCGGGGCAAGGCACCTTGCGGACGCAGCGTCAGGATCGGCCGACCCCTGCCGTTGACGATCGGCCAGGTGGCGGGCGTCAGCAGCGCCAGATCGACGCTTCCCTTCGCCAGCGCCGTCGCTGCTGCTGTTGTGTCAGCAAAGGGGCAAAGCTCGACCGACAAGCGCAGCCGGCCAGCCAAATGCTTGGCCAGCGCGGCGAGCGAGGCTGGAGTCGAGGAGCTGGGTGTCGCGCAGGGCCCAGCCCTCGCGGCCTGAATGCCCAACCGAAGCACTGATGGCATCGGCGTTGGTGCTGCCGAAACCGACGCGCCGGTGATCGCCATCGCTGCAGCGACAGGCGCTAACGCGCGCATCAATGGGGCAGCTGCGGCGCGGCGCCGTTGGCGCTGGCCCGTTGATCGGCAATCGCTTCCTTGCGCAGCGTGTAGGTCTCAGCAAACATCGAGTCGTTGCCGGCGGTGAACGATACGCCGGGCAGATTGTCGAATGCGCGGAACACCTCAGGCGCGTCATAGGGAATGGCTGCCATCGCGCCGCGCACCAAATCCTGTAGCGCCTGGGGTCGATCGGTGCGCACCGCGAGCGCCAGATTGGGCACTGGACCCACATCCCAGATATCGCGGATCGCTCCGTGCGGGATCATGCCGCGATCCGCCATCCGATCCCAGGTCGTGATGGCAAAGCCGGTTTTGGGCGTACCGTTGGACGACAACGACCAAGCCGCGTCATATTGCTGGTTGTAAACCGCTGACACCGCCTGGGGATGGCCACCAGCGACGCCGATGCGGCTGAAATATCGTTCGGGATCAATGCCGTGCCCGCGCATGGCGTGCATGGGATAGAGATATCCCGAGGTCGAATTATAATCGACGACGGCGAGCGATTTGCCCTTGAGATCGGCAATCGAGTGATAGGGGCTGTCTGCCCGCACGATGAGCGATGAATAATAGCCCGTCTCACCATGTGCGCCGATCATGATCAGCTGCGGCGCGACCAGATTGCCGATCTGCTCATGCGCATTGGCGTAGCCGCCACCCGCGATCAGTGCGACATCGACTTGCCCAGAACTTAGCGCTTGGATCGTCGATGTGTAGATGTCTGTGGTCTGGCGCACACGCACCGGCAATCCCGTCGCTGTCGCCATATAATCCTGGAACGCCCCCAAGCTGGTTGAGCGCCCCGACGGTTCGACCAGTGACGGCGTAGGCACCGAAATGCGCAGCTCATTGACCTGGCCGCGCCAACCGGCCTGGCCGTTCTGTTCGCTGCCGCACGCCGATAGCGCCAGCACTGCAATTGGCGCTACCCACCACTGGATATCCCGATTTGTGCCGATCGGGTGCCCTTTGCGCCGCAGAACGCGAAAGCGAGAGCGAGAGCGAGAGACCATAGGCTTTCCTTCGATTCTGTAGTGTTTATAACGTCGGCGAGTTTCAGATTTTGGACAGTTTGGACAGTTGTATGGTTCCGCGTAAGCGTGATCTTGAAGGGGCACCGGTTGCGCCCGGCGGCTCAGAGAATGTTACGGCAACTGTCACTCAAGATACCGGCGTCGCTGGCCTCGCCGGTGTACCGGTGATTGAAGAGCGAAGCCTACAGCGGTCTACGTCCGAACGCTTGATCGATGTCGCGATGACTGCGTGGGAAAATCATGGCTATGCGGGAATTTCGGCCCGCGCTCTGGCTCATGCAGCGGGCCAGCCAGTGTCCAGCATCTATTATCACTTTGATGATCTTGAACGCTTGTTAATCGCGTCACAGCAGCGCGCACTGGAACACGCCAAGCAATGGTGCTCGCGACAATTGCAGTCGATGCCGACACCGGTCGACGACGATGATGCGCGTAAGGTGATGTCGCCATTGATGGCGGCGCTAATCCAGGATTGGTCGGTCAATCATCGCGCGCTCGCCTTTGCCTGGCGCGAATGCCAACTTGTGGCTGCGCGCAACCGCAAATTCGCACCAGCGCTGGAGGGGTGGAACTCGCTCTGGGCCGATTTCTGGCAACGGGTATCCGAGCGCTACGGTATGCCCGATTATGCCCGCCTCAATTATTACCTGTTCGATGGCGAGGGCTTTCTTCATCTGATCCAGGGAGATGCGGTTGCAGATGCGGCCTGCCTGGTGGAGCTTTGCCAGGGTTGGGGCGACTGGTTGGCGGGGCGACCGGCGGCGGAAGGGCCGTGGCGACGCCATGCCCGGCTTAATGCGGCGAAGACAGCGGCAACGGTCATACCGGAAGGCGCCATCCCTGAGCGGATCGCGCATGCTGCCGCAGATTTGGTCGCGCGCAACGGCCCCGGCGGTCTCACCCATCGCGCCGTCGCCGCTGAAGCGGGGCTGACTTTGGGCGCGGTGTCCTATCACTGCCGGACCAGCGCAGATCTGATGCACCTTGCCTATGAGACCGTCTATTGGCGGACCATGGGTCAGGATTTGGCGCCGGTGCCCGGGATCTCCGGCAAGGAATACGAAGATTTGCGTGAAGCGACGCTGGGCGCCGAGGAAACGCCGGAAATGGCGCTTAGTCGGCTGGCGATGAACGAGTTGATCCTCGCCGTAGCTCGCGACAGCGCGCTCAAAGGATTGGCCGCCAATCTGCGCTATTTCCGCGGACGGAAATCGCGCACTTATCTGGCGGTAATCTTGGGAAGCACAGAGAATATTTCAGCGCTTGAAGCGGCAATGCTGTCCGACCTCGCCTTCGCGCGGTCGCGTGGCTATTTTGGCATGAATGCCGCAGATCGCATGGCGGCGCGCGAACGCGACCTTGATGAGATAGATGCGTTTCTTCTTTCAACGCGAGGGCGCAGCCGGCTGGCTTGCTAAAAATGAGGGCTCGCCCTTGTCGCTCAGGGGTCAGCGGTTGAGGCTGGTTTGGCTATCATTCTGTTTTGTAATGAGGCCTATGCCGCCCGTAAAGCCAATGACACCACCACACCAAGGATAGGTAAGTTCGACGACTGCTTGGCGGCGCGGGAGGGTGCCGCTTTATTGATCTATAACGTTGTAAAACGGCAATATTTACAAGGTCGTCTATGCTCTAGCCCACAATCGTTCCCACTGGCCGCATTTGCAATCCACCGGCGTCCACCGATGTCTGCGCTGTCCTTTACGAAAGCCCGACTGGATATAGCCTGGGGAACCAGCGCTCGACGACGTCGATAGGGAAGCCCAGCCGCACCGCCGACTTATGGCTTGGCGTCGTCGCCACCAGCAAGCCCTTCGCCAGCAGCGACGCGACGACCTCACGCCCCTTGCGCTCCTGATAGCCGGTCAGCCGACCGGCTTCGCCACGCGACAATTCGCCGGTCAGCAAAGCCTCACGCAGAATCGGAAACGCGCCCTTGGGCAACCGCCCGGCGTGCGCCTCGTCATCGGCATAGGCTTCGATCCGCCGCAGCAGTTCCTGCGGCTCGAGGATCGAGGCCATGTAGCGCACCTGATCGACGCAGGTCCGCAGGAAGAAATCGCAAAACTCGACCAGCCCCGCCTGTGTGAGCGCGCCCCGCCCATCGCGGTCCCCGCGACGCGGGCCGTCGGCCACCGCAAGTAGGGCCTTGTAGCGCTGCGCATCCCGGGCAAGCCCGCGCGACACCGACCAGAGGCTCGTCCCGATTCCCAGGCGCTTGAACAGCGCATGACTCATCAACCGCGTTACCCGGCCGTTGCCGTCGAGAAATGGGTGAATCCAGAGTAGCCGGTGGTGGATCGCGCCGACTGACTCGACTTGGCGCATCTGGTTGAGCCGCGCCGGATTATAAGCCTCCTCGAACCGCGCCAGGAATCGCGGTAGGTCGTCGGCCTCGGGCGGAAGATGCCGACCGACCATCACTTCCCGCTGGCGCAATTCACCCGGGACCACGCGCAGCCGTTCGCCTGTGTCCGGATTTTCGACCCAAAGGAGTTCGTCAGGCAGCTTTTCGCAAAAAGCTCGATGCAGCCACTCGGCATAGATGCGGCTCGCTGGCCAGTCCTGCGGATCATCCCCAAGATCGATCCGCCGCTGTACGTCGATATGTGCAACCGCTTCCAGCTGCAGCGCCCGCTTGCGCGGCTCGACCGAAAAATCCTGCGCGAGCGCCCGATCGATATCCCGCGGATGCGTGTCGTGCCCCTCGATCAGATTCGAGTAATAACAGTTCATCGACCGCACGAGCGCGCCGATCGCTTCCTGCACAATTGGATGCACCCGCCCCGCCAGCATCGACGCTTCGCGCACCAGCTCGAACGTCACATCGTCGAGCGAGCGCTCCGCCTCAGCGGGCAGCATGGGTTCCATCGAACTGACATCCATGCCGGTTGTTGTGCCGGTTTTCGTGCCGGTTGGAAAGGCCAGAAATCTAAGTTTTAGGCTATACTCGGATTAGAATGATGCCGGTTATATCGGGATCAGGCGCAATGACGATGCATACGGCCAGATCCGCAATTGTCAAAAACACAGGCGTGGCGGAAAGTGGCGCGATCAACTTGAAATGTCGAACTGTGATGGGTGGCTGCAGATCATGCATTTGCGACTGGCGGTTTTGCGCCCTAATAGCGGTCATGGGTGATCGATCGCCTCTCGCCGGATAGCCGACTTCATCTTTGAAGTTGGCACTCTACCAAGGTCGCTGTGGCGGCCGTTCCGTTCGTCGAGGTCGCTGTAGCCGGCAGCTCCGCGCGGGGGGATCGTGTTAAGCCGCATATGCTGCTAGGAACCGATCGACACAGTGGACGACATGGTGCTCAATCCCGGGGTCGACGCCAGCTTGTTCTACACCCAACATCAACCGGAAGTTCGATGCCCCTTGCCACATACCGAACAGCAGTTCGGCCGCCTGAGCAGGATCGTCGATTGCCAAATCCCCGGCCAAGGGTCCGGCCAACAAAGCGGTCAGGTTGCTGAGCGTGCGACCCGGGCCGGCGTCGTAAAAGGTCCGCCCCAGATCAGGATCGCGCCGCAGATCGCCCGACAACGTCCCGTAGAAATCGACTGCACCCGGCGTAATTAGAAAGAATAGCAGCTCGCAGCCAAAAGCGATCAGCGCATCGCGCAGTGACCCGCCCGTATCCACCGCGATGCCCTGCTGCTGCGCCGTTTCGATCCGCTCGGTCTCGCGCAAGACACCCGCGCGGAACAGCGCGCGCTTGTCGGCGAAGTGGGCGTAGACGGTCATTTTGGCGACGCGTGCTTCAGCGGCAATGCGATCGATCGTCACGGCTTCGACGCCGTACGCCAAGAACAATCGCCAGCTCGCTTCGAGGATAGCCTCGACCTTGGCGGGGTCGGGCGGACGTCCCGGCGCGCGAGAGGAAGCCTTTTTGCGGTCGGTCACGATGCGCGCTTGATCCCCGTCAGCATTTATATATAGACGAGTCCGTCTATTAATATGGCCTTTCATTTATGCCCCTCTCCAACCATCAAGCCAAGCAAAAGCCTGCCTATGGGTGGGATGCCTCCGGGGTCATGGTCGGGTTTCTGGTCGCGGGCTCGGTCATTCTGGTCGCCGCGCTGCTGGTCCTGCGCGTGCAGCCGTTCGCGCTGGCGACCCCGGTCGCGGTGGCGCTGATCCTGATCGGCATGGTGCCGACCATCCTCGGCCTGGCGATGCTGCAATATGGCTTGGTCGGGAAGCTGCGCACTCGAGACGCGCTGATCGGCCTGATCGACTGGCGGGGTGACGAGGCCGTCCTTGATGTCGGCACCGGCGCGGGCACGTTGTTGATTGCTGCGGCCAAAAGGCTGGACAGGGGCGGCCGGGCGACCGGTATCGATATCTGGTCGGCGAAGGATTTGAGCAACAACTCGTCCGCCGCGACGCTTCGGAACAGTGCGATCGAGGGGGTCGCCGATCGCGTCGATGTGCAAACCGGCGATGCGACCGCGCTGACTTTCGCCGATGCGTCGTTCGACATCGTCGTCTCGCTGCTCTGCCTCCACAATATCGAGCCCAAGCCCGATCAGGTCAGGGCATGCGCCGAGATCGCCCGCGTGCTCAAGCCCGGCGGCCGCGTCGTGATCGGCGATTATGTCCCGACTCACGATTACGCCGCCGCGTTGCGATCAGCAGGACTGCGCATCGAGCGGTCACGATCGGCTTTCGCGATCGCCGGTGCGCTGATGTGGATCCTCGTCGCCGACAAACCCCTAGCCCAGGATGCGCCATGAGCCGAACCGTCAACTTCCCGTCGCTGCAAGGGTGCTGGACGCCGTTGACCGCCGCGCGCGACCTCCGCAGGAAACCCCTGGCGGACGTGCTCGACGGCGTGCCCGTCGTGCTGTTCCGCGACCAGAATGGCACGGCGCAGGCGCTGGTCGATCGCTGCCCGCATCGCAGCGTGAAGCTGTCGGTCGGCAAGCTGCCCGGCGACGGCACAATTCAGTGCGCCTATCATGCCTGGCGCTTTGACGGTACGGGGGCATGCCGGGCGATCCCGTTCAATCCCAGGGCCAACAAGTTGTCGGTCGTCCATGCCCAGGCACTGGCGTGCGAAGAACGCGACGGGCTGCTCTGGCTGTTTGCCGGCGATCCGGCCGATGCGCTGCCGCTTGACCTGCCGCCAGCGCTGAGCGGGGGATGGTTTGGCTCGATCCTTCATTATGAGTGGGACGTCCACTGGAGCCGCGCCGTGCAGACCGCGCTCGATGTCGCGCACCTGCCATTCGTCCATCGCACGACGATCGGCGTCGCGTTCGGCCGCAAGCTCGGCAAGACGCCCAACGCGCAGATATCGCACCGCATGGCGCTTCGCTCCGATGGCGGGTTCCGCATGGACTGGTGGATCGATGGCGGCGATGACGTTCGGCCGGCCGATGCCGGCTGGGTCGAGTTTCACCCGCCCAACGGCATGAGCCTGGTGGTATCGCAAAAAGGCGATAAGCAGTCGCTGCTCTATATTTATCTGGTGCCGCTCGCCGATGGCCGGTCGCGGCAGATCATCATCGCGCGCCGCAACCATAGTCGATACAGCCCGATCCCGCGATTGTTCGATGCCTTCACGCCGATGATCTTCCGCGAAGACGAACGCAATATGACGACTGCCTGGCCGTCGGAAGTGCCAACGACTGGCGAGGAGGTGTCGATGCCGTCCGATGCACCCTCGCTGCAGTTTCAGAAATGGTATCGCGCATGGCTGAACGGACTTCAGGCGGCAACCAGATAACGCGGAAAGCTGGTCAGGAATACGCCTCAAGTCCAGTCATTCCGCCTCGCCGTCGCGTTGCCTGAAAGCTGCTGTGCCACGGACAGCCCGACAAGGGCGGCTATCGGCTGGTTAGCTGCCGTCAATCTTCTTCGTAAAACGCAAGGCCGCGATTGTCGGGCTTAGGCCGTGTGAAGCGGAGCGACGCTGACTTCGTCGGCTTCCAAGTCTAAGGCCGCATTGCCGCTGCTCAACCACCGTCCGCGTCGATCAAGGTTCTCGCGCACGCGTTCAAACGCCTTGCGCGTGGCCCCGTATTCGTCGGACGCCAGCACATAACGATGGCAGTAGAAGCCGCTCGGTTGATAGCAGTCCGGATCATTAGGCGCGGCGACATTCCAGCGCAATTTTCCGTGAATGAAGACAAAATAGCATCGCATGGACTATTTTTCGATCAATCGGGGAATGACTGCAAATGGGGGCGGGAACGGTCGCCCTCGGATATCGGTCGCTCGCAAGAGCTGCGCTCACGCGTCGTCGGCCGGTTCGTCGTCACCGCCTCGCTCGGTCAACAGCGTCGTGACCGCGAGGTCAGCAGTTACGTTTGCGGTCGTCGCGAACATGTCGGGGATCGTGTCCACTGCGAGAAACAGCGGCAGCAGCTCGATGGGCACGCCAACCGCAAGAGCGACGGGGGCATAGGCTGCGAAGAAGCTGATCTGATTGGGCAAGCCGGCGATCACCAGATTGTTGAGCACGGACAGCGGCACGACAAGCGCCAGCTGCGCCAGGCTCAGCTCCACGCCATTCAGCTTGGCCAGCGCGAGAATCGCAAGCGTGATGGCGGCCGGGGCGTTGATCCGGAACAGAGCGACAGCAAGGGGAAGCACCGTCCCTACCTGGCGGTCGGGCAGATTGAGCGCGCGCGCTCCTTCGATCATCGCGGGCAGCGAGGCTAGCGACGATTGCGTACTGAACGCGACCGATTGCGCGGGCAGCGCCGCCCGGGCGAACGCGCGCAGCGGTGTTCGCGCGGCGACCGCGACGAGCAGAACGAACGCTGCCATCAGGACAATGCCAGCGATCACCCGCGCGGCGACATACCAGGCGAGCAGCGCACCGACGCCGAGGCCGCTGCGCGCCGCGACGTCGAAGGCGAGGGCGAACACCCCGAGCGGCGCCGCCAGCAGCACCCATCCGATGATGACGAGCAAGGCGTCGGCGACGCCCTGGAAGAACTCACCAATAGCGGCGGCATGGCGCGCCTCGATGCGGCGCAGCGCCACCGCGAACAGGAGCGCGAAGATGACGACAGGCACGATCGCCCCCTGCGCCGCGGCGGCGATCGGATTGACGGGGACCAGCGCGCGCAAACTGTCCTGCAGGGGCGGCAAGCTGGGGACTTTGCCCGCGTCGATGCGTAGCGCGTCGAGGCCGGCGACCTGCCAACTGCTGAACATCCCCCAGCCGAGCGCGACACCAAACACGGCAGAGGCAAACAGGAAGACGATGAACGCGCCGATCGCGCGCCGCGCCACCCGCGTCGACCCGCCGCTCGCCGTTGTGCCAAGACCCGTGACGATCAAGGCAAAGACGAGCGGAACGATCGGCATGCGTAGAGCATCAAGCCAAAGGCCGCCGATCGTTTGCAACGCCGGCAATGCAGCGGCCTGCGAGCCCGCCAGATAGCCCCCAGCCAAGCCTGCAATCAGGCCGATCAGGATTCGCGCTGCATTGGGTATTTTCATCGTGTTCCCGCCAGTTTTTCATCGTTTGTGAGTCGCGGCGCCATCATCGCAAATTGTCGCCACGGTAACGGCGCGGGCGCATGCCAAGGCCGAGGTCGCCAATCACATCGCCTTGGTCCCCGGAACAAAGGGTTGCTTGGCAGCGTCAAAGCAGAAATTGTACTCCTATCGAGTCGATAGGAATTAAACCTCAAATGCTCTCCGCAGCCTTGGCCTGGCTTGGCGCCGGGCCATTTTTTTGAGAGTGTCTCTGAACGATGGAGCGCAAGAGAGGGATCGATCGTGGCGACTGAACCTGTCAGCGGCCGAAGCCCCCTGGATTTTCTCTGGTTCATTCCGTCGGGGGGCGACAATCGTCGGCTGGCATGGCCGGCGGGCGAACGTGCGCCGGACCCCGCTTATCTCCGAGAAATCGCGGTCGCGGCGGATCGTCTCGGTTACTATGGCGTCCTATTGCCAACGGGTGCGGCCTGCGCCGACGCCTGGATAACAGCCGCAGCGATCGCCCCATTCACCGATCAGCTGCGATTGTTGGTGGCGCTGCGTCCGGGCCTGACCGCGCCGGCCGAGGCTGTTCGCCAGGCAGCGGCGCTCGATCGCCTGTCGAACGGACGCGCGCTGCTCAACGTCGTCACTGGCGGTAATCCGCGCGCGCTCGCTCAGGACGGCATCTTCCTTGACCATGACCAGCGCTACGAGCAGACCGCCGAGTTCCTCGATATCTGGCGCGCGCTCGCCCGCGGCGAGCAAGTCACGCGACACGGCCACTATCTCTCGATCGAGGACGGCCAACTTCTTCACCCCTTTGTGCAGACGCCGCATGCGCCGGTGTGGTTCGGCGGCTCGTCGGACAGCGCGCGGGAAATCGCGGCGGAGCATGTCGACGTTTACCTCGCCTGGGGGGAGCCGCCATCGCAGCTGCGCGACGTGATCGACGACGTCCGGGCACGGGCAGCGAAGCGTGGCCGCACCATCCGCTTTGGTCTGCGCCTCCATTTCATTATCCGCGAAACCGAAGGCGAGGCGTGGGATGCCGCCAACGACCTGATCCGCTACGTCACTGACGATCAGATCGCGCAGTTCCAGACCTATCTGACCAAGGGATCGGATTCGGTCGGCCAGGCAAGGATGCAAGCGCTCCACCGGGGCAGCCGTGCCGATCTAGAGATCGCCCCCAATTTATGGGCCGGGATCGGGCTGGTGCGGACCGGGGCCGGCACGGCTCTGGTCGGCGATCCGGCGACGGTGGCGGATCGCTTGCAGGACTATGCCGATATCGGTGTCGATACGATCATCGGCTCGGGCTATCCGCACCTCGAAGAAGCTTATCGCGTCGCCGAGCTGCTGTTCCCGCACCTCAATCTGCCTAACCGCCATGTTCGCGCCTTGCCGGCGCTACGACCCTTCCTGCCGCCCGCCACGGCGAGCGAGGCCGGCTTCTCGATCCCATCGGCGGCGCGCGTTACCTGATGGGCTGGCGACGGAGCAGACGATCGAGTATCTGGCCTTCGATCGCTGCCAAGGCGGCGTCGCCGTGGCGCCGCGGCCGTTTGACCGGAATGGCGACATCGACGGCGATCCGCCCGCCCTCCAGGACAATGACGCGATCCGCAAGCGCAACCGCCTCGGCGACGTCATGCGTTACGAGCAGCGCGGTAAATCCCTCGTTCCGGCGAACCGTATCGACCAGCGCTTGCATCTCGATCCGGGTCAGCGCGTCAAGGGCACCCAGCGGTTCGTCCATCGCGAGCAGGCGGGGTCGGCTGATCAATGCTCGGGCGAGCACGACGCGCTGGCGCTGCCCGCCGGAGAGATTGGCGGGCCATTCGCCCGCTTTGTCGGCGAGCCCGACCTCGTCGAGCGTAGCGTCGATCAGCGCGTCGAGTACGGTCCGGGCCAGCGCGTCCGAGGCCCCGATTGCGACATTGTCGCGGACGCTGAGCCAAGGCAACAGCCTGGGCTCTTGAAAGACCAAGCGGGCCGTGCCGCGATCGACGTCGATCGTGCCGCCTGTCGGCTGGACAAGGCCCATAATGGCGCGCAGCAACGTGCTCTTGCCGCAACCAGATCGGCCGACGATCGCGACGAATTCGCCAGGGGCGATGTCGAGGCTCAGTCGATCGAGGACGAGGTTCGCGCCGAACGAGACCGACAAGTCGCGGATCGAGACCGGCGCACTGACGGGCGCGGCACGGTCGGCGTCCAGGCGAAAAACTGGATTGTTCATCGCTCAGCCCCGCGCATAAACGGGATTCCAGCGGAGCAGGCGTCGCTCGAGCGCGCGGGTCAGCGTGTCCGCCAGTTTACCCAGCGCCGCATAAACGAAGATGGCGAGCACGATGATGTCGGTCTGGCTGAACTCGCGCGCCTGCGTCGCCATGTAACCAATGCCCGAACTGGCGGCGATCGTCTCCGCGACAATCAGCGTCAGCCACATAATGCCCAGCGCGAACCGCAGTCCAACGAGGATCGAGGGGAGCGCGCCGGGAAAGATGACCTTACGGAACAGCGTCCAGCGGTTCATGCCGTAAATCCGGCCCATTTCGATCAACTGGGGATCGACCGACACGACGCCATGATAGGTGTTGAGATAGATCGGAAAAAAGATACCCCAGGCGACGAGCAGAATCTTGGCCTGCTCGCCGATCCCGAACCACAAGATCACAAGCGGCAGCAATGCCAGATGCGGAATGGTCCTGACCATCTGCAGCGTCGGATCGAGCAGGCGCCGCGCAAAGGGCGACAAGCCGCACAACAGGCCGAGCGCGAAGCTGATGATCCCGCCCGCTGCCAGCCCGGTGAGCGCCCGGCCGGTGCTGACCGCCAGATGATGCGGCAGTTCGCCATCCGCCGTCAGTTCGGCGCCCGCCTTCAGCACGGCGGTCGGCGCCGGCAGGATTTGCGACGGCAGCAGCCCGGCGCTCGACGCGACTTGCCAGGTGCCGATCAGCAGGATCGGCACGATCGCTGATACGATGACATTGTCGCGCCAGCCTGGCCGAGTCATGTCCTGGGATGCCAATCGGTCCAGGCGGCTTTCGCGGCATCGACCTTGGCCGGAATGATATGGGCATTGAACAGATAGTCGGCGACGCGCTGCTGGTTAGCGATGACCGCCGGCGTAATCGGATCGACCGCGAACAGAAAATCCTTGTACCGGGCGAGCATGCCGTCCAGCACTGGGGGCGGCAGCCGCGTCGCCTTGGCGATCGCGTCGCGATAATAAAGGCGATGGGCGTTGCCCCAGGCCGCTTCGGCGCGCAGTTCGTCAAGCGTTGCGCGCAGGACATCAGCGCGATCGCGCACGAACGAGCCCGACGCCACGTAAAAGGAAACCGTTTTGATGTCGGAACTCGGCAACGGCACGGGTCGATCGCCGCCGCGCACCTGCGCCAGCGTGTAGAACGGATCCCAGATCACCCAGGCATCGACCGACCCGTTGGCGAGCGCGGTCTGCGCATCGCCGGGCGCAAGGTTGGCGGGGGTGATATCCTGCAGCTTCAGGCCCGATTGCCCAAGGCCGACCGCGAGCGCGAATTCGGCGGCCGATCCTTTAGTATAGGCGATCTTCTTGCCCTTGAGTTGGGCGAGTGAGGTGATCGTCGATCCCGGCGGAACGAGGATGCCCGTGCCAATCAGCCCCGGATAGGATTGCGCGGCGACATAATAGAAATCGGTTTTCGCGACTTGCGCGTAGACGACCGGCGTGTCGCCGACAAAGCCGATATCGACCGCACCGGCACGCACCGCTTCCAGCAGCGGCGGCCCCGAAGGAAATTCGACCCATTTGACGGGACCGACCCCGCGCGCCGCCAGTCGCTTGGCAAATTCCCCGCGCGCCTGCGCCAGGAACGGCACGCCATTCTTCTGCGTTGCAAAGACGATTTCCTTGCCCGCGGATTTTTGGCCACACGCGCTCAGCGCGGCAGTCGTGGCGGCCCCGCCGATCAGCGCGAGCGATTGGCGGCGGGTAATCATTCCGCCGCCTCCAGTTGCGGCACCGGCGCGGGGGTGAGCAACCGGCTCTCATACCCATCGACGCCGACCGGGACTTCGCCGAGCAAGGTTACGCGGCGGACGACGCGATGCTGGCTGCCATAATCGTCGATCGCGTAATGCTGCGTCGCACGATTGTCCCAGATCGCCACGTCGCCCTCGCTCCACCGCCAACGCACCGTATTCTCCAGCCGGGTGACATAGCTTTGCAGCCGCTCGAACAACGCACGCGAATCGAGGACCGGCAAGCCCACGAACTGCTTGACGAAGCCGCCCAGCAGCAAGCTTCGCTCGCCGCTCTCGGGGTGCACGCGGACCACTGGATGTTCGGTTTCGTAGACGGTGGACGTGAACACCGTCTTGAACTGGCGCCGCTGTTCCTCGGTGGCGGTGGGCCGCTGGGCAGCATAATCATAAGCGTTGGTATGGATCGCGCGCAGGCCGTCGGCGAATGCACGCAGCGCCTCCGGCAGGTCATTATAGGCCGCGACCGTATTGGCCCAGACCGTGTCGCCGCCTGCCGGCGGGATGGTCACGGCGCGCAGGATCGACGCGAACGGATAAGCCGGGACGAAGGTGATGTCGGTGTGCCAGTGATTGGCACGCGCACCGCGACGTGAATCCAACTCGAAAAGGAAATTGCCGCGCGATGGCACAGTCGGGTGCTCGAACGGCTCACCGAAGGCGCGACCGAACGCTTCCTGCGCGTCATCGTCGAGATGATGCTGCCCCCGGAGAAACAGAACCTTGTGGCGGACAAGTGCTGCGCGCACCGCCGCGAGCGTCGCGGGGGCGAGATCGGCTGACAGTTTCAATGACCGAACTTCCGCGCCAATACGGCCACCGACCGGGGCAATGTCGAGCGGGATCAGCGGATCGGGATGGTTGGAATAGGCTCGCTCGATCATCATGTAAGGCCTCCACTTACAGGCGCTGGCGGATCTGCCAGGGTCGGAATGGCTAAGCCAAGATAGTCGCGCAGCGTCCCGCCGGTGGATCGTGGGCAGCAACCGCCGACGTCGCTTTGGCGGCGGCTGTCTCAACGTCCGCCGCGTGAGGGGGCAGGACCGCCAAAATACCGCGCAGACTCTCGCCGCGTACAAGTGCAATCAAATTCATCTCGGAAACTCCGCCTCTTTTAATCCTACCATTTTAGTATGAACTAAGGGAGGGAAGAGATTTAGGCTTGCCCGTGGAGAGGAAAAACTATCGCGACGAAATACCACAGCTTATCAGTCTGTTAATTAGGGCTGATTGCAGATTTTCGTTCGGCGCAAGGTCTCAGCGCCAGCAGCGTTAGTCAGGATCCCCGCCGGATCGCGGCAATGAACGCCTCCTTTCATGCCAGGTGACACCAATCGCCAGTGCGGCACCAAGCGGCATCCGGAGTGTTGATCGACGTTGACGCGTTCGATTAGCGCGCGGCGGCTTTCACAAATTTCGCGCCGGGAACCGCTATTCCGCTTCCGGCCCAGGTTGTGACGTTCTTTGATATTGAAAGCCGCTCAATATCGGCAGAGTTCACGTCAATTCTTGGGAGTGTTCCCGAGGTGCCACAAGAGAGGATCCACCGCGCAGCAGTGGTAGCAGTTGGTCCCCCTGTCGGCTGATCTCGGCCAGATAGGGCGTGTCGGAAAGAACAAAGTGGGTCACGCCAAGATCGCGATAGTTGCGCAGCGATCGGGCGACGTCGGCCGCTGATCCGACCAGCCATGTCGTCCCAGCGCCGCCCCCGCCATAGCGCCCCGGTGCGGTATAGAGATTGTCATCGAGCACGTCGCCGCGCTGGTAGAGATCGAGCAGGCGCTGCTGCCCGACTGCCGGTGAGCGGCGATGCTGGTCGGCCTGGCCGTGTTTGCGCGCCATGTCGTCGACCTTGGCTTCGGCGTCAGCCCAGGCTTGCTCGGTTGTATCGCGGACAAGCGTGGTGATGCGCAGCCCAAACTCGAGCGGCGGCAGATCGCGGTCGAGGTCGCGGGCCAGGCGCTTCAGTCGGGCGATCCGCTCGCCGACGCCTTCGAGGGGTTCGCCCCAGAAGAGCTGGATGTCGGCCTCGGTCGCCGCGACGCGCTCCGCCGCCTCCGAGGCGCCCCCGAAATAGAGGCGCGGGTGGCGCCGGTCGCCGTGCGGCGTGATACGCGGAACGACGGTCGACCCCGCCACCTGGAAATGGGCGCCCTCAAAGCTCACCGCCTCTTCGGTCCATAGCCGCCGGACGAGCCGCATGAACTCCTTGGTACGCGCGTAACGATGCGCCTGATCGCCCTCACTGTCGCCATAGGCGGCAAGGTTATCCTGGCCCGAGACGATATTGATCCGGACGCGACCGCCGGACAATTCGTCGAGCGTGGCAGCCGCCGAGGCGAAATTGGCCGGCCGCCAATAGCCGGGACGGATCGCGACGAGCGGCTCGAATGTCGTGGTTCGCGCGGTCAACGCCGCCGCCACGGTAAAGGTATCGGGCCGCCCCCAGCCCGTGCCGATCAAGGCGCCACCCCAGCCATGCTGCTCGAGGGCCAGCGCATGTCTGGTGAGCGTATCGAGGTTCCACGCATTGGCTGGTGTGGTGTCGCCGCGATGGCCACCCTCAACCTGATTGGGGATGTACCACAAAAATTCCGATGGGTGAGACATTGGCGTTCCTTGATGATGTGGTAGGACCGCGACCGGGGCGCGCTACCGGAGCTGAAACCCGAGCTTGTGAAGCACCTCGCGCAGCACGTGGCGCCCGGCGATCGCTTCGGGGCCGCGCACGCGCTGCGAGGCCTGCTCGGTCCAGTCACGCTCGACCATCTGTTGCTCGGCCTGGAAGCTGCGCAGGCGGCGATCATAATCGGCGAGCACGGCGGGCGCCGCGGCCTCGCCATAGCTCTCGTGAAACAAGACAGCCGCCTGTGGCAGACGCGGTTTGACCGAGGCCGGCGCGGCAGGATCAGGCACGCCCACGGTCAGCCCGAACAGCGCAAAGGCTTGCGGCGGCAGGCCGATCTCGGCTGCGACCTCGGCGGGTTTGTTGCGGATGCCACCGATATAGCAGGTGCCGAGCCCGATCGCCTCCAGCGCCACTACCGCATTCTGCGCGGCGAGCGAGGTGTCGACCGCGCCGAGCAGGAAGCTTTCGAGATAATGTAGCGCTTCGGCCGGCGTGGCCAGCCGCTCGCCGACATTGGCAAGGCGGTGATGATCGAGGACCCATAACAGCAGCAGGGGCGCCTGAACAATCTGCTTCTGGTTCCCCGCAAGTGCTGCGAGCCGCGCCTTGCGCGCCGGGTCTTCGACCGCGACGACGCTCCACGGCTGGAGGTTCGAAGAGCTTGCAGCCGATTGCGCCGCTGCCACCGCGAGCTCGATCACACCATCGGGCAAAGCCTCGTCGGCATAAACGCGGACCGAGCGATGCGCGAGGAGCGTGTCGAGCGTCTCGCTCCACCGGATCGGCAAGTCGAGTCCTTCGCGGTAGCGATCGAACAGACGGCCACCGAGGCGACTTGCCGGCTCGCTCGGCGCTTCGACCAGGGCGATTTCACTCATGCGGCTTCACCTGTTTCGACAGAGGACGTCCATTGCCCGGTAACCAGGGGATGCCGGTCCTCGTGATAATCCGCGGGCGCCTCGTCGACGCCAAGCAAGCGATGCAGTTGCGCGCGCAGGGCCGCGATCCGCTCGCGGCGCTCAATCCCACCTGGCGGCAGGTCGACCGCAATGTCGCTAACGATGCGACCGTCATCGAGCATCAGAATGCGGTCAGCGAGCACGATCGCCTCGTCGATGTCGTGCGTGACGAACAGCACCGCAGGGTCATGGACATCGAACAAGCGCCTGAGCAAACTGTGCATCTGGATGCGGGTCAGCGCATCCAGCGCACCGAATGGCTCGTCTGCCAGCAGCAGTTCGGGTTCACGGACCAGCGCCCGCGCAAGCGCGACGCGCTGCTGCTCGCCGCCGGACAACTCATGCGGCCAGGCGCGTTCCCGGCCCGAGAGGCCGACCTCGGCCAGCGCATCGCGCCCGCGCTGCCGCCCCCGCCCCTCTATGCCGAGCAGGACGTTGTCGAGCACCCGCAGCCATGGCAGCAGCCGCGCATCCTGGAAGATTACCGACAAGCGCGCCGGCAGGCGAATCTCGCCGCTGCCGATGGCTTCGTGGTCGATCTCGGCAAGCGCGCGCAGGAGCGTGCTTTTGCCCGATCCGCTCCGCCCGAGCAGCGCGACGAACTCGCCCGGCGCAATGTCAAGATCGATCCCGTTCAGCACGCCCTTGCGCGCAAACTTGCGGACCAGCCCGCGCACCTGCACAGCTGGATGGTCGATGGCCGCGTTCATCGGCCGATCGTCCGGCGCCAGCGCAGCAGATGTCGCTCGAGTTGGCGGACCAGCGCATCCGACCCGAAGCCGAGCAGCGCATAGACCACCAGCCCGACCAGCATGACATCGGTCTGCGCATAACTGCGGGCGAGCGTGACCATATAGCCAATCCCGCTCGTCGCGTTGAGCTGTTCCACCACCACCAGTGCCAGCCAAGCTGACGTTACACCGAAGCGCAGGCCGACGAGAAACCCGGGAAGCGATCCGGGCACGATGACCGAGCGCAGGAACTGCCAACGGCTTAGGCCCAAGGTTTCGGCGAGTTCGACATAGCCCAGATCGATTGCCTGCAAGGCATTGTGGGTGTTGATATAAACGGGAAAGAAGACAGCGACGGCGATCATTGAGACCTTCATCGTCTCGCCAATCCCCAGCCACAGGATCATGAAGGGAATGAGCGCCAGGATGGGGATACCGCGCTTGAGCTGAACCAGACCGTCGATCACATAGCCGCCAAGCAGCGACAGGCCCGACAGCAACGCAAGTGCAACGCCCACAACTACGCCAAAAGCCAGTCCCGCCATCGCGCGCCAGGCGGAGATCAGCAGATTTTCCTGGAGCCGTCCCTCGCGGATAAGGTCCAGCCCGGTTGTGATTGCCGTCCAGGGTGGCGGCAGAATCCGCGGGTCAAGCCAGCCCGTTACCGAAAGCACCGACCAATAGAGGAGTAGAAGCCCGGGGCCGAGCAGTGTGCCGTATCGTGCTGGCGCTTGGGGGCTCAGGCGCACTTTCGGTGAAGCCACGCGGCTTGGCCGCTCCGCCGCCGACCTCTGCGTCTCTACCGCTGCCCAGTGAAGCTGATCCGAATAGGCGTTCATGATGGGTTTCCTGGTATGAGCGCCGCACCATCGGCAGCGAGTCCTTCGAAACGACGGTCGAACAAGGTCGCGGCATTGAAGCGGGGATGCCGGGTTTCGGGAGCGAGCGTGTCGATCGCCGATTGTTCATAAGCGATCGCCTCGTCCCAGCGGCGCGGAACGGAGAGGTTGGCGGTGTACGCCGCCATCAAGCGAGCGTCAGCGAGGGGCAGCCCGCGCTTGCCGACGAAATACCCCTGCGCGAGCTCTTCGGGATGGGTGTTGATCCATGCTTGGGCGCGGCCCCAATATTGCGTGAACAGGCGCAGCGCCGCCGCTTTGCCGGGATTGGCCAGTACCGTTTCAGGAACATAAAGGCTCGCGCCGTCGTCGCGGAACGGCGGATGCTTGAGGAGGTGAGCGCCGTCCGGTCCGTAATCGCGAATGTAGCGCTGCGCGACGAGATCGGCACGGATCGGCGCGGCGTCGATCGCCCCAGAAGCCAGCGCATTGGCATAGACGTCGCCGCCGATGCTTGACGGCAGCTCGACCAGCGTCACCGCCGAGCGCGGTATGCCAACCGCTTTCAGCGTTTCCAGCACGATTTGCGCCTGCACTTGGCTCGGGCTGAAGGCGATCCGCTTGCCGCGCAGGTCCGCCAGCGTGCGGATGTTGGCGTTGGGCGCGATGCCAAAGACATAGGCGTTACGCCTCGCCCTATCCGCATATTCGCGAAACGCGATAATGCGCACCGGTATTCCGGTCCACACCGCATGGATGGGCGGCATGCTTGCGCCGGCGCCGACGTCAAGCGCGCCGGCATGAAATGCTTCGGTTACCTCAGGGCCACCGGTAATCTCCGCCCATTCGATGCGGAAGGGCAGTTGCTTGTCCCAGCCATTATGCTGGAACACCCAGCGAGCAACCGGCTCCCCCACGCGGAGCACGACGCCGGGCGGAACCTGATCGGGAAGCGGCGCGGCAAGCGCGGCATTGGATCTTGCTCCAGCCGCATGCCAGGCGGGCGCAAAGAGGATCAGCAAACCAACCGAAACCGCGACGAATGCCGCCAGCGCCGACGACCCTTTCGGCCACCGTGACGCCGCGGCTGGCATCAGCTGTAGACGGGCTCGGGCGGGACCGATTTCATCTGCTCGGCCGGATAGCGATCGCCGACCGTGGCGCCGCGCGGGAAGGCGGCCTCGAGTTCCGCGATTGTGCCCTCGTCGAGATGGAGATCGCCGGCAGCCCAATTATCCTCCAGATGGCGGATGTGGCGCGTGCCGGGGATGGGCACGACCTGCTTCGACAACACCCAGGCCAAGCTGACCTGCGCCGGTGTCGCTCCCAATCGCGCAGCCACCTCCTCGATCGTGCGGCGGCGGCGACTGTTGGCGGCAACCGCGTCGGCCTCGAACCGCGGATGGATACGGCGGCGGTCATTGTCCTCGACCGGCCCGGCGCCAGCAAGAAAGCCGCGCCCCAGCGGGCTGTAGGCGACGAAGCCGATGCCGAGTTCGCGCACGGTCGGCAGGATTTCCACCTCCACGTCGCGCGTCCACAAGGAATATTCGCTCTGCAGTGCGGTCAACGGGGAAACCGCATGAGCTGACCGCAATTGGGCAGCGCTCGATTCTGACACGCCGACGCCGCCGATCTTGCCTTCCTCGCGCAATCGGCCGAGCGCGCCCACCGACTCCTCGATCGGTATCTCCGGGTCGACGCGGTGGAGATAATAGAGGTCGATCCGCTCGACGTTCAGACGCTTGAGACTGGCCTCGACGGCGTCGCGGGGCGATACACGCTCGCCGTTGCTCTGGCGGTGCGTGAATTTGCTGGCGATGACGAGGCGGTCGCGCCGCCCGGCGATGGCCCGGCCCAGCAATTCCTCATTATGCCCGCTGCCATAAGCCGTAGCGGTATCGAAGAACGTGATCCCCAGATCGATCGCGCGATGAAGGGTGCGGATCGACTCGGTTTCATCCGCCTGCCCATAGACATGGGATAAGCCCATGGCGCCAAAACCCTGCCGGCTGACATCGAACGTTTCAATTTTCGGCATTTACGCCTCCATCGATGATCAATCTCAACCGGCGCCAACGCGATGGCGATTCAGGAAAACTTTCACCGAGCGCATATTTCCTAGTTGGTCAGTAGGAATTGCCTCGACAAAACCCCTATCGGATTAATGGGAATTAGATTTGGGGGCGACGTCATGAAAAAAGCGATGATTGCACAAGCCTTGCTGGCAACCGCTTCAGGCCTTGCCTTCCCGACCTTGGCCCACGCGCAAGCAGGGCGAGAGGACGCAGCACCTGCCGATACCGCCGCGCCTGCTGATACCCAGGATACGGGCGACATCCTGGTCACCGCGCGCCGCCGCGCCGAGAATATTCGCGATGTGCCGATCTCGGTGCAGGCGGTCAGCGGCGAGACACTCGAGCGCAAGGGCATCATCGATCTGCAAAATCTGATCAACCTGACGCCGGGCCTGAATTCAACCGGCGGCAATCCGCGCAACTTTTCGGTGACGATCCGCGGCGTCGGCTATGCGCCGACCGCCGCCGACGGGCTCGACAACGCGATCGGCGTCTATTTCGATGGCGTCTATCAGGCGCGTCCGGGGCAGGTTCTGCAAGACCTGGTCGATGTGCAAAGTTTTGAAGTGCTGCGCGGCCCGCAAGGAACGTTATTTGGCCGCAATGCGGCGGCCGGCGCGCTCAATATCACGTTCAACAAGCCCAGCTTCACGCGCGGCGAAAGCGTCGAACTCTCTTATGGCCGGTATAATTTCGCCCAGGGCAAGATCATCCTGACGGGGCCGATTACCGACAATATTGCCTTTCGCACGGCCATCTATGGCACGCGTGCCGATGGCTGGATTCAAACGCCCTTCCGACCGACCTTTCGGAGCGCGGCACTCGCGCAAGGGATTTATGCGCCCACCGCGACCAGCGACGACAAGACGGCCGGAACCGGTCGTTTCGGCTTTCGCCAGCAATTCCTGCTCGACGCCGGCAATCTCAAGATCAATCTGTCCGGCGATCTGAATGTCGAGGCCGATAGTTCGGCTGGATACAGCTCGGGCGGCGGGATCATCGAGCTGTTCGGCCCCGGCAACTGGGGGATCAACACGACCGCAGCGCAGCAGACGCGCGTGACCAACGCGCGCACCGCGCTGGCACAGCTCACCAATTTCGGCGGCGTCCAGAATTGGGTGCCCACGGTCAATCCGCGCGCGTCGATCATCAACAATTACAACCATATCCACACCGAGAATGGCGGCGTTTCGCTGACCGCGGACTATAAATTCCCCTGGGCGACGCTGACGTCGATCAGCGCGTGGCGCTACTGGACGTTCAATCCGCCGCAGGACAGCGACAACACGCCGATCGACATTTACCAGAATGAGGCGATCAGCCGCAGCGACCAGTTCAGTCAGGAGTTTCGCCTCGCCTCTGATAACAAAGGGCCGATCGATTGGCAGGCGGGCGCTTTCCTCTATTATTCGCGATTGAGGGACCATTATATCGTCCATCAGTTCGGCGCCGACGCCATCCCCTGGTACAATGCCTATAACACGGTCGCCGGCACTGCCTTCACGCCCATTCCGATTTCCTTCCGGTCGCAGCTGACTGGCGCAGAGATCATCGAGAACACCCTCGTCGAGAACCGCAATGCGGCGGTTTACGGTCAAGCGACATGGCACCTCACCCGGAGCCTCGCGCTGACCGGCGGCCTGCGCTACACTTACGACCGCAAGAATGGTACAAGCTCGGTCGATACCAGCCTGCTGCCGACCTCGCTGCCGACCGGGGTGACCAACGCGCAGCTCAACGCCTTTTACAACGCGATCGATGCGGTCCAGCGCAATACCGGCCTGACTTATGCGGTGCCGGGCTATCCGACGACGGTCACAGCTTCGGGCTATCCGCTGAATCTGCGGACCTCGAACGACAATGTGTCGTGGACGGCAAGCCTGACATACAAAATCACGCCCGATATCAACACCTATTTCACTTATGCGACCGGCTTCCAGGCGGGTGGGCTCGACCTCAACAACCGCTCATTGAGTCCCGCCGCGCCGGCGATCCAACCGACCACGACCAAAAATATCGAAGTCGGCGTGAAGGGTGCGTTGTTCGATCGGCGGCTGACATTCAGCGTCGCTGCCTATCGCGAGACGCTCTACGGCTTCCAAACCTCGATCGCCTACATCCTGCCCGACGGCACTTCCCAACGCGGCGCGACCAATGTCGGTGATATTCGCGCGCAAGGGTTCGAATGGAGTTTGGCCGGCAATCTAGGCGGCGGAATCCGACTGAGCTTCGACGGCAACTATAATGACGGGGTCTACACCCGGGCGCCGTCGCTGCCGGCGCCGGCGGAACTCAGTTACAATGGTATCGCGAACGTCAATGCGACCGGCCAGCGCGCGCCGTATTCACCCCAATGGGCGCTTTCGGTGACGCCGTCATTTGATCACAAGATTAGCGCGCACACCGAATTCTACAGCTACGCACAATATTCCTACACCAGCGACTACAGCACGGGCGTGACGCAATCGATCTACACCCAGGTGCCCGGCCAGTTTAACCTGGACTTGCGCGCCGGGGTCCGGTTTGCCGACGGCAAATATGATTTGTCAGCCTATGCGTATAACGCGACCGACCAGCGCAACCTCATCTCGCAAGCGCTGCTCGCCGCACCCTCCGGAGCGGGGGTCACGGCCTATCTCGGGCGCACGGTCAATTATAACCAGCCGGCGCGTTATGGTGTGACCTTCCGGGTAAAACTCTGATGTCTTCACTTGAGACGGTGCGTCCCGCGGGCCGTCCGCTGCCACACAAGCCGACCTTGGCATGGAACTTACCACCGACAATGCTAAACTGCTTGGATGGATAAGGACGTCACCTCGGGACGCTGTTTATGCGGCGCGTTCCAGTTTGAGATCGACCGCCCAATCGGCGATGTCCGTCTATGTCATTGTCAACTCTGTCGCTGGGCGAATGGCAGCGCCTATTCCGCCCACGCTAAAGTGCCTTTGGACCGTTTTCGCGTGGTCCAGCAGCTTAGCGCGATTACGTCCTTTGAGTCATCGCCCGGCGCTCACAAGCACTTCTGTTCGGTTTGTGGAGCGCCGGTTTTCTCAAAGGTTGACTGGGATACTGACCATATCCGGATACGCTTGGGCAGCCTTTCAGCCGATGCGAATGCCAATATCACGGCCCATGTCTGGGTAGGATCGAAAGCAAACTGGGATCACATCGCCGACGATCTTCCGCAATTTGACAAACAAGCTCTCTAACTCGGTCAATCAAAAGTCCTCTGAAACCGTGGGCTTTTACCTGATTTGACGGGTCTCAGCTATGTGCCCTCGATCAATACAGTCTTGGGCTTGGCAGCCGTCGCCGACAGCTCTGCATCGCACACGTGCGCACGTCAGTCTCGGCTTAGCTCCTCAATAGGCTAGGCAGCTTCTTATACGGGTCATAGGCGCGTGGCGTATCGGCGAGCGGCGGCACATCGGACAGCTTGGCGCTCGTGCGGCTTACGGCATCCCGGCCGGGGACATGCCTGCTGCTGAGCATTGCGGTGTCGCCTGCAATCCCGAACAGCGCCGACGCGAACAGGAAGACAATGAACGCGATTAGCGCGCGCTGTATGCTATTCCAGCACATGTCTGCTTCAGCAGGCGAGATCCCAGAACCGGTCAGGCAACTGGCGGTCCATTTCCGGCCGCTGATAGCGCCCGACCCAATCACCGGGCGTGAATGCGTTCAAGCAGCCGTGAATCACGCGATGCAGCTCCCGGCTGCGCGTCGGCACTCGCCCGTCAAGAAAACCCCGCCACGAAGCTGGTCGGAGTCAGCGTCACATGGGCGTCGAGCGGCGGGCAGATGGCGAAGGCGCGGGGTTGCCGGGCGAAAGAATGTAGGCGGATCAGCTGCCACGTTTCCCGGCGCGCGTCCGCCACCGCGAGTTCGTTGCGCGTGATGTGGAAAGGCGTCCGCTCCCAGCCGTTCGTGGTTTTTACTTCGAGCAGGCGTTCGCGCCCGTCGGGCTCGAAGCTCAGGATATCATAACCTGCCCCGTCGCCGTCGAGATCGGCCACCCATCGCACCTTCTCCACGAGATCGTGCCGGTTCGCCGCCGCGAGCGTGGCGCGTTCGTGATCGAACACACAGCGCTCGCCCGCTTTGCCAAGCGCGCGATTGCGGGCGTCGCGGGCAGCGACGTCGAAACGTCGGGCAACCGCCAGCATTTGTTCGAGTTCGTCGGGTGGCGGCGCATTGCTGACCGTCGGCGGGGGGCCGATCCAAAGCAGGTGATCGTGCGTACGCGGGAGGTCGATGCCTCATCGACCCGTGCCGCTCGCGCGTACCATTCAGGTCGTCGCGCCAGCCAACGCGCGATGGCATCCATCAACGATGCCTGAAAATTGAACGCGGGCTTGTATCCGTCGATCCAGGTCTCGCCGAGTCCCTTCAACACCGCGCTGATATTCTGGTGCTTATACTCGATCGAACCTTCGCCGCGCCCAATCAGCGCAGCCAGCGCGCGTCGTCGCTCGCTCTTGTTATAAGGCCTGCCCGCCACATCCTCGTCGAGCATCGCAAAATAGTCCGCGACGATCGCGTCATTCTCGACATCGGTCCAGGCATCGCGTGCGGCCACGTCGTTCAGAACAGCTTGTTCATCAGCTTGCCACCATGCACCGTCGCAACATACCCCTGCGAGCGCCACAGGAAATCATCTCCGCCGCTCGCCGAAAACAAGAGCTCAAGATCAGCCAAAAAGCGCCTCCTGGACCTTGCGAGTAGTAACGGGATGCGCTCTTCCTAGCAAAGCTGAGTGTCACGAAAGGCAATAAGCTGCCCCGTCGTAGTATATCGCGTGCCCTGCTGTCCTGGCGTGCCATCGGAAATGAAAGAGGAAGTTGGCCGGGAAGGGGAAGAAGGAGAGATTTAGGAGGGCAAGATGAAAGCGATGGCACTGGCGCCTCCCAAACCCTTGACTGGGCTTGGTTTTCGCCGTGCCGTCCGGTCGGCGCGCGTGCCGCGCGAAGCAGATTCTCCAGTAATTTCAGCGCTCTTTACGGCACTATCGGGCCTTCTGGGCAGCATG
This sequence comes from Sphingomonas sp. GlSt437, assembly GCF_048015635.2. Classification (NCBI taxonomy): domain Bacteria; kingdom Pseudomonadati; phylum Pseudomonadota; class Alphaproteobacteria; order Sphingomonadales; family Sphingomonadaceae; genus Sphingomonas; species Sphingomonas sp. GlSt437. The sequence goes on from NZ_JBPGYA010000001.1 coordinate 1,123,663, forward strand.
CGCTCGATGTGTCCGTCGTTTTGACTTACATTTTCGCCACGATGGAGAATCCGATGGCCAGCAAAATATCAGCCCGCAGTGAACGTATCGTCCGTGCGCACCGTCTTGAATTTCGGCTCGACGAACAGACCAAGGGGTTGATCAAGCGCGCCGCGCAGCTCGAAAGGCGCAAGGTCAGCGACTATTGCCTTACGGCCATTGTCGAGGCCGCGCGGCGGACCATCGCAGAGCATGAGACGCTAAACCTGTCGGATCGCGACCGGGCTGCCTTCTTCGAGGCGATGATCAATCCGCCCGAACCCGGCAAGCGGCTCGCGCGCGCATTTGCGGAGCATAGCCGTCGCGTCGGCGCGTGATCGATGGCCGGACCTGACACTGACCGGGTCGTCCTTTTCCTAAATGGAGGCTGCGACTGAGCCGCATTTTCGTGCGGCATCGAGGCCGTTGATCGATATCTCCGGACCCAGCTGGCCAAGATGTTCGACTGCCGGAGTCGGAGCGCCTTGTATTGCCGATGCGGGTTGTCGAACGCGTTGCGGCATCCTAACTCGCAGCCTGGTGGGAATTTAATGACGTCGCCGATTTCAGGTGATTGCTCGCTACAGCGCGACCAGCGTGACCAAGGGCTTGATATGCAGATAATGGCTGCATGATGCTTCCGCCATGCACCGCGCCAAGCCCCAGTCGATCGGACCCGGCGATCAGCCAGCGCAATATGCGCTGCCGCTGGAGCCGCTCACCGTGCGGATACCGGTCGCGATCCGGCTGACCGGTATCGGGCGATCGAAACTCTATGAGCTGATCAAGGCTGGCCAGCTGCAGACCGTCAAGATTGGCACCGCAACGCTGGTGACCATGGCCAGCCTGCGCAAGCTGATCGAGAATGGATCAGCTTGAGGACGGTTCGACTTTGCTCGTGCAGAAATCGGCCCATTCGCACATCAGCGATCGACGCTTGTCGAGAAAATCCGTCCGGCGATAAGCCGCTTCGACCTTGTTTGAGTTGGCATGGGCGAGCGCCGCTTCCGCAACCTCGCCGGGATAGGTGGTTTCTTCCGCAACCCAATCGCGGAACGCCGAGCGAAAACCGTGGACGGTAACGCCCGCGTCCATGTCGCGCAAAATCTTGAGAAGCGTCATGTCCGACATCGGCTTTTTCAGCTTTATGCCCGGAAAGACGAGATCGGTACACGGAGCGCTGAATGCCTTGGCGCGCTCGAACGCATCGATCGCTTGCGGGGCGAGCGGGACGTGATGAGGCCGCGCCATCTTCATCCGCTCCGCCGGGATCGACCACAGCGCCGCTTCGAGATCGATTTCGCTCCAGGTCGCGCCGCGTATCTCGCCAGAACGCGCGGCGGTGAGGATCAGCGCTTCGAGCGCCACCCGACCGACCGAAACGCGTTCACGCAATTTCGCCAGGAACCCCGGGACGTCGGCAAACGACATGGCGGCGAAATGGCCGTCATCCTTGGGCTGGCGCGGCAGGCCCTTCGACAGCGAGCGCAACGGGGCCTCGCTGTCGCGATATCCGTTGACGTAGGCCCAGTCGAGCACTGCGCCGATACGCTGTCGAACGCGGCGAGCCGTCTCAGGCTTGCTCAGCCAGATCGGCTGTAATGCCTTCAGGATTTGCGGCCCTTCAATCGTGTTGACCAGCCGGTCGCCGAGAAAGGGATAGGCATAGGTTTCGAGCGTCGTGATCCATTGCGCCTGATGCTTGCCGTTCTTCCAGCTGGCCTTGTGTTCCTCGTGGACGCGCACGGCGGCCTCGCGGAAAGTCGGAACGGCATCGACAACCTTCTTTTTCTCGGCAACCGGATCGATACCGCGTGCAATCTCCCGACGCAGATCGGACGCCCTGGTCCGCGCTTCCGCCAGCGTGAGCACTTTGGTTGAGCCGAGGCCAATATCGCGACGTTCGCCACCGATCCGAACGCGAAGCACCCAGCTTTGAGCGCCGCTCGGCTTCACGACCAGAATCAAACCATCGCCGTCAGTATATCGGCCTGGCTCCCGGATCGCTTTGATGCGCGCGACGGTTAGCTGTCCCATGTTCGAATCCTCCTTCCAGTACCCACAATCGTTCCCACCAGAGCTGGTAGGAACGGACGGATTGGAGTGGATTTCTGCGGACGCCGATATCGCTCCAAACACTTAGAGAATAGCCATTTTCCAGAGGTTTGGGAAGGCCGGAATCTACGGTAAATGGCGGAGCGGGAGGGATTCGAACCCTCGATACGGTTTTGCCGTATACTCACTTTCCAGGCGAGCGCCTTCGACCACTCGGCCACCGCTCCGCATCAAGGCACTGGAAGGCGGCGAGCCGTAGCGGCAGTGTCGTGCTTTCGCAAGGCGGCGCGGCGTGGCATGTTGTGCGGATGATGCTGCTTCGCCCGTTCACCGTCCTTGCGCTTGGCGCTTTCGCCGCCGCAGCGCTTGCCGTTCCTCCTGCGACCCCCACGCCCGCCGCCGCGCCGCGCACGCCGGGCGAGATCATAGCCGCGGCCAAGCCGGGCGACTGGGTCGAGATCGCGCCGAGCGACTTGCTGGTGATGACGCTCGCGCCCGATGCCGCCGGCAGCCCGCGCCGCGTGATCATCCAGCTGATGCCGGCGCCATTCTCGCAAGCCTGGATCGGCAATATCCGGGCGCTCGCCAGCGCGCATTGGTGGGACGGCACCAGCATCAACCGCGTGCAGGACAATTATGTCGTGCAATGGGGCGACCCCAATGGTGACGATGGCGCCAAGGCCAAGGCGTTGCCGGCGGGCCTGGCGAAGACCTCGCAGGATGACTACGCCACCCCGCGCGCCTCGGGCTTCGGCACGTGGTTTCCCTTCCTCCGCGACGGCAATTATGCGCCGCATGTCGGCTTCAAATCGGGCTGGCCGATCGGCTGGGACGGTGACCATGCCTGGCCGGTCCATTGCTACGGCATGGTCGGTGTCGGGCGGGGCCTCGCGCCCGATGCGGGGACGGGTGCCGAGCTTTACGTCATCATCGGCCATGCGCCGCGCCACCTTGATCGCAACATCGCGCTGGTCGGCCGCGTGGTGAGCGGGATCGAGCAGCTGTCGAGCCTGCCGCGCGGCACCGGCGCGCTGGGCTTCTACGAGAAGGCCGAGCAGCGCGTGCCGATCACCTCGATCCGGCTGGCGAGCGAGCTGCCCGCCGCCGAGCGCCCGCGCTTCCAGTATCTCGACACGGCCAGCGCGACCTTTGCCGATTATGCCACGGCGCGCGCCAACCGTCAGGATTCGTTCTTCATTAAGCCGGCCGGCGGCGCGGATGTGTGCAACGTGCCAGTACCGGTGCGGGCAGTGAACGGCGGCGCACAAACCAAATAACCGCACCGGGCCAGACCGGCGCCATCGGCGAATGTTCCCTAATGTTCCCACTCATGCGCATGTTTCCAGCCGCGCGACCTGATGCTTTGCGCGATCAGTACAACGACTACGGGGTCGACGATCAGAAAGAGCGCGGCGTCGGATTAAACTGAGGCGCGGCGGTAGGACAGGCGCTATTTGCCCACCCAGTCCGCCACCTCCGCTGCGACCTGATTGGCAGCGGCGCTGAGCGCGGGACCGACGCTGTTCTCGTCGATCTTGCCGATCGGCGCATGGCCTTCGAACCGGCGGGTCTCGTAAACGCGGTCGACGCCGCGCCGCAGCGAGGCATTGTAGACGACCACCGCCTCGCCCTTGGCCTCGTCAATGCCGAAGCTGCGCAGCTCGCCCGACAAATGCGCACCGGGATCGCCAAGCGCCTGCGCGGACGACAGGATGACGCGCCCGGTGCGCACCGCGATCGTGTCGCTTAGCACGCGAGCGAACTGGCGCGCCGGCGCCTCGCTCCACACCGCGCCTTTCACATAAGCGACCGCGCCCGGCCGAGTTACGACCATCACGCGCGGCGCGGCGACGGCGGCGGGCGTCACCGGCATTTCCAGCGACAGGGTATGCGCGGTCGCGGTGCTCACCGTCTGGCCAGGCGCGGGCTGCTCGGCCGAGGTCAGCGTCAGCAGCTGCACCGGCGGCTTGCCCGCCAGGCTGATGCAGCCCGACAGCAGCGGCAACAGCGCCAGCGCGGCGCACGAAAGCGTGGGGGATGCGCGCATCATGGCCGGCCTCATTCCTTGGACTTGCTGGGTTTGTAATCCGGGAGCCGCGGCGACGACAGCACCGAGCCGACGCCGCCGCGATCGACCTTTTCGGCGACCGAAGTCAGCGCTTGCGACATCTGCCGCAAGTCGTGGACGAGTTGCGCCGCTTCCGGCAGCGTTTCCTTGCTGAAACTCTGCACGCCCGGGCGCGCATCGTTGAGCAGCTTGTCGAGCGTATCCATGCTGTGCTGCGCCGAGCCGATCGCCTTGTTGAGGTTCTGCAGCGACGGCTTGAGATCGTCCTTCAGCAAGCCATTGGCGTTTTCGGACAAGGCGCCGATCTTCTCCGCCGCATCGCCGGCCTTCTTGATCGTGATCTTGGTCTCGGCGAGCGTCGCGCCGATATCCTCGGAATGATCGGCGAGCGCCTTTGTCAGCCGGTTGGTGTTGGCAAGAATGCCGGTGATCGATTCCTGGTTCTTGTCGGACAAGAGCTCGGTCAGCCGTGCCGCCAGATTGTTGAGCTTTTCCAAAAGCTGCGGCGCTGAACTCAGCAACGCGCCCAGCCCGCCGCGCCGTGTGGGGATGACCGGCACGCCATAGGGGCACGCCTGCTGCGCATTATCGTCCGGGCAGACGATCGCCGGCGCGCCCTTGATCGCGCCATCGAGCTGAACTTCGCTCACCCCGGTGAAGCCGACGCCTTGGATCGAGGCGGTCGTGCCCTGCAGGATCGGCGTGTCTTCCTTCACGCTGATGCGGACGCGGACGAACTCAGGGTTCTCCTTCCACAGCGCGATCTCTTTCACCTGGCCCGACGGCACGCCGGCAAACGACACGCCCGAGCCCTTGTTGAGGCCGTTGACCGATTGCTTGAAGAAGATGTCAAACTCCTTCTCCTCGGTGCCATAGCCGCGCGCGAGCCAGACGAGGAACACCGCCACCATCAACAGCAGGATCAGCACGACGCTGCCGACAAGGACTTGGTTCGATCGCGTTTCCATCAGTCCCCCATTCCGGCGCCGCCGCCGGCCCCGTGCGCATCGAGCGCCATGCGTTCATCGGTCGAGGCGGCAGCGCGGCCGCGCGGTCCCCGGAAATATTCCTGGATCCACGGATGGTCCAGCGCGAGCAGCTCATCGATCGTGCCGACCGCGATGACCTTTTTGTCGGCCAGCACCGCGACGCGGTCGCAAATTGCGTAGAGCGAGTCGAGATCGTGCGTGATCAGGAACACGGTAAGCCCCAGCGTGCGCTGGAGCGACTTGGTGAGATCATCGAACGCCGAAGCGCCGATCGGATCGAGCCCCGCGGTGGGCTCGTCGAGGAACAACAGCTCGGGGTCGAGCGCGAGCGCGCGCGCGAGGCCGGCGCGCTTGCGCATGCCGCCCGACAGTTCGGCGGGGTATTTGGGGCCAGCATCGGCGGGCAATCCGGTCATCACCACCTTATAGGCGGCGATCTCGTCGAGCAGCTCGGTGCTGAGATGCGGATAGAATTCGCGCAGCGGCACTTGCGTATTCTCGGCAACGGTCAGCGTCGAGAACAGCGCGCCGCCCTGGAACAGCACGCCCCAGCGCTTGCGCACATCGAGCGCGTCATTCTCGTCCTTGCCGATGATCGACTCACCGAACACGCTGACCTCGCCCGAGACCGGGCGCTGCAGGCCGATGATCGAGCGCATCAGCACCGATTTGCCGGTGCCCGAGCCGCCGACGACGCCCAATATCTCGCCGCGCTTCACCTCGAGGTCGAGCCCGTCATGGACGACCTGCTCGCCGAACGCATTGACCAGCCCGCGCACGCGGATAACGGTTTCGCCCGCCATCAGGTCCAGCCGAGCCAGGTAAAGAACACCGCGAAGAACGCATCAAGCACGATGACGAGGAAAATGGCCTGCACGACCGCAGAAGTCGTGCGGCGGCCGACTTGTTCCGCATCCGCCTCAACCAGCATGCCCTGAAAGCACCCCGCCATCGCGATGATCAGGCCGAACACCGGCGCCTTGAGCAAGCCGATCAACACGTCGGTCATCGGCGTCACTTCGCGCAGCCGCTGGACGAACGTGATCGGCGGAATGTGCAAGTCCGCCCAGCAGAACAGCCCGCCACCGACCACCGCGACGATCGAGGCGTAGAAACCGAGCAGCGGCATCATCAGCACCGACGCGAGCACGCGCGGCAGCACCAGCGCTTCCAGGGGCGACACGCCGATGGTGCGCATCGCGTCGATTTCCTCGGTCAGCTTCATCGTGCCGAGCTGTGCCGCGAACGCCGAGCCCGACCGGCCCGCGACCATGATCGCGGTCATCAGCACACCGAGCTCGCGGAACGTGATACGGCCGACGAGATTGATCGTGAACACCTCGGCGCCGAACTGACGCAGCTGCACCGCGCCTTGCTGGGCGATGACGAGGCCGATCAGGAAACTCATCAGGCCGATAATGCCGAGCGCGGTGACGCCGACCACCTCGAACCGCTGCACCGTCGCGTTGAAGCGGAACTTGCTCGGGTGGCGAATGGTGACGTTGAACAGCGCAATGATGATCGCGCCGAAAAAACCGAGCAGGCCATACAGCGTCTGCAGCGAAATCAGCGTCGCCAGGCCGATCTCGGCAAGCAGGCGCGTGAACAGCCCCTCGCTGTTGGGCCGCATCCTGACCGGCTGGTCGGCGGCGCTGACCTGATCGAGCAGATGCTTGGCATCGGGGCTGAGGCCGGTCACCTCGACGGCCTTGTCCTTGGCGAAGCGGTGAACCAGCCAGGCGCCGATCGTGTCGATCGTCTCGATGCCCGACAAGTCGACGCGCGACACCGGCCCCTCATAACCGCGCAACGCTTCCGGGAAATCGCCAAGATGCGACAGCGTCAACGCGCCGCTGATGCGCAGCGTTGCCGCGCCGCCGGCCTCTTCCACCTGAAAAGCTGCGTCGCGCGCCATCAGTCGCGGTCTTAGGGGCAAAGAGGCTGGATCGGCAAGTCGATAGCGGCCAATAAGCCGGCGATGCAGCGCCTCGCCATTTACGACATGGACAAGACCATCACCCGAGCACCGACCTGGACGCCGTTCCTGGTGGCGTATGCGCGGGCGAAGGCGCCGTGGCGGCTGGCGCTGCTGCCGGTCGCGGGGCTGGCGGCGCTGGGTTACGCGGTAGGGTGGATCGGGCGCGGGCGGCTGAAGGAAATCGCGCAAGGCCTGCTGATGGGGCCACGCGTCGACCCGGCCGATGTCGCGCCCGTCGCCGCTGCGTTCGCCGATCGGCTGATCGCCGACGGTGTCTATCCCGAAGCGCTCGCTCGCATCGCGGCGGACCGGGCCGAAGGCTATCGTGTCGTCCTCGCGACTGCTTCATGCCGCTTCTATGTCGACGCGATCGGTGCCCGGCTTGGCATCACCGATGTCGTCGCGACCGACAACCAGCGCGATGCCAAGGGGCGCATCCTGGCGCGACTGGCGGGCGAGAATTGCTATGGCGCCGCCAAGCTGGCGATGATCGAAGCGTGGCTGGCGCGCGAGGGGATCGCGAGGGAAAAGGCAACGGTGCGCTTCTACTCCGACCATGTCTCCGACGCGCCGGCGCTCGCCTGGGCGGACGAGGCCTTCGCGGTCAACCCGCACCCGCCGCTCCGCGCAATGGCGCAAGCGCGGGGGTGGACGGTGCTGGATTGGCGACAATAAGGCTTTAGTCCGTTCCTGCTTCTATCGTCACCCCGGCCTTGAGCCGGGGTCCCAATGCCCGCCACCAGAAGAAGCGAGACCCCGGCTCAAGGCCGGGGTGACAATGTATCTTTTCCGTTACCCGGCAGCCTTCAAACAAACAATTCCGCCAGAAAATCCTTCATCGCTTGCCAGCTGCGCCGATCAGTCGGCTCGTGATAGCCAAAGCCCGGCGGCGTCGCGACGTCCTTCAGCCCTACATCGGTAAAGGCATGCCCCGCCCCGCCATGCGCATGGATCTGCCAATCAGCGCCGCTCTCGGTCAATTCCCGGGCAAGGGCAACAGTCGCCTCAGGCGGACAGAGCGGGTCGTCCCAGCCATGGCAGACGAGCACCTTGGCCTTGATCGGGGTGACGTTCGCATAACCGGGCCGGTCATAGACCCCGTGGAAGCTCACCACACCCAGCACGTCCTGCCCGCTACGCGCGATATCGAGCACGCATTTGCCGCCGAAGCAGAAGCCGATTGCCGCGGTCTTGCCGGCATCGACCCGCCCGAAATCCTTGAGCACGCCGAGCGACGCCGCCAACCGATCGCGCAGCAACGGTCGGTCAGCATTCAGCTCGTTCATATAGATGCCCATATCGGGCGAAGCTCGCGTCGTTCGCTTGCCCTGACCGAACACATCGCAGGCAAAGCCGACATAGCCGAGCCGCGCCAGCGCCTCCGCCTTCTGGTTGTCGAATTCCTTCTGCCCCAGCACATTGGGCACGACGAGCACGCCCGGCCGCGCGCTTTCCACTTCGTCGTCATAGGCGATCACCCCTTCGAACGGGCCGCCGGGGCCGTCATAAACGATGGTCTGGCGAACGATGCTCATGGCCGACTCTCCTGCTTGTGTTTGGGCGCCGCCTCCCTTTATCAGCGCCGCATCGCCACGCCAGCCCGCACAGGACCAAAGCCCGTCATGCCCAGCCTTGTCCTCATCCGCCACGGCCAGTCCGCCTGGAACCTGCAAAACCGCTTCACCGGCTGGTGGGATGTCGACGTGACCGAGAAGGGTGCCGAGGAAGCGCGCGCCGCGGGGCGGCTGATGGCGGCGAAAGGCCTCGATTTCGATCAGTGCTTCACCAGCCTGCAGACGCGCGCGATCAAAACGCTCAACCTCGCGCTCGAGGAAATGGGGCGACTGTGGCTGCCGGTCGAGAAGGACTGGCGGTTGAACGAGCGACATTATGGTGGCCTCACCGGCCTCGACAAGGCCGAGACGGCGGCCAAGCATGGCGACGCGCAGGTGAAGATCTGGCGCCGCAGCTTTGACGTGCCGCCGCCGCCGCTGGAGCCGGGCAGCGCCTATGACCTGAGCACCGACCGCCGCTACGCCGGCATCACCGTGCCCGCGACCGAAAGCCTGAAGGACACGATCGCGCGGGTGCTGCCTTATTGGGAGGCGCGCATCGCCCCGGCGCTGAAGGGCGGGCTGCGGGTGCTCATCTCCGCCCACGGCAATTCGCTGCGCGCGCTGGTCAAGCATCTATCGCGCATTCCGGACGACGAGATCACCGCTCTCGAAATCCCGACCGGCCAGCCGATCGTTTACGAGCTGGACGCAGCACTCAACCCCACCGACCGCTATTATCTGAGCGAGCGCTGATCGGCCCCCTTGCACGCGCCGGGGCGGCGCGGCATCACACCGGCATAACATAGCCTTACCGGGGGATCGCCATGCGTCTGTTGCTCGCTAGCCTGTTGCTCGCCACCGCCATGCCTGCATTGGCGCAGGAGAAGAAGGCGGAAGGCCCCGCGCCCAAATCGCACAAGGATGCGATGATCGCCGAGGCCGAGGCCGATTGGGTCAAGCCGCCGGTCGAGGAAGTTTCCGCCGTCAGCCACGGTTCGGTCACCGTCCGGGCCGAGAAGATCGCCTATACCGCCACCGCCGGCACGCTCACCATCCGCGACAATGACGGCAAGCCGATCGCCAGCGTGTTCTATACCGCCTACACCAAGGATGGCGGCGGCAATCGGCCGGTTACCTTCTTCTACAATGGCGGGCCGGGATCGGCAACGATCTGGCTGCACATGGGCAGCTTGTCGCCGGTGCGGATCAACACGACGACGCCGGATTATGTCCACCCTGCCCCCTATAATTTCGGGCCCAATCCCAATTCGCTGATCGACAAGAGCGATCTTGTCTTCATCGATGCGATCGGCGCCGGCTGGTCGCGACCGCTGGGCGACAAGACCGGCAAGGATTTCTGGGGCGTCGACCAGGATGCCGACGCCTTTGCCCGCGCGATCACTCGCTATATCGACAAGAACAACCGCTGGACCTCGCCCAAATTCCTGTTCGGCGAAAGCTATGGCACGCTGCGCTCGGGCGCGGTGGCGGCCGTGCTTGAGCAGCGCGGGGTGAGCCTGAACGGCATTGTGCTGTTGTCCACCATCCTCAATTACGGCGTGCGCCAGCCGGGCTATGACCAGAATTACATGGTGCTGCTGCCCGGCTATGCGGCGACTGCCTGGTATCACCACCGCCTCGCCAATCGGCCCGACGATCTGCCCGCGTTCCTAGCCGAAGTGCGGCGCTTCGTCAGTGGCCCCTATGCGGCAGCACTCGCCAAGGGCGACACGATTTCGCCCGAGGAAGCGCAGGCCGTCGCCAAGCAGATGGCGGCCTATACCGGCCTCTCCGAAGCGTTCATTCTGCGCGCCAATCTCCGCGTCGATCTCGCGCATTTCCAGACCGAGCTGTTGCGCGACCAGCGTGAAGTGACCGGCCGGCTCGATTCGCGCTATCTGGGCGATGTCGCCGACGCCAATGCCGAAAGCCCGATCGACGACCCCACCTCGACCGCGACGACGGGCGCCTATACCGCGATCTTCAACGATTATGCGGCGCGCACGCTCGGCTTCAAAACGCAGATGCCCTATAAGCTGTCGGCGCGTGAACAGGGTTGGGATTGGGACTGGCGCCATCGCGCGCCGGGCAGCAACCAGCCGCAGCCCGCACCCAACACCGCCGTCGACCTTGCCTATACGATGCGGACAAATCCCTATCTCAAGGTGCTGTTCTTGAACGGCTATTACGACATGGCAACGCCCTTCTACGGCACCGAGTTCGACGCCAACCACATGCAGCTCGACGAGAGCCGCCGCCGCAACATCAGCTTCAAATATTATGAGGCAGGGCACATGATTTACTTGAACCCCGATGCCCTCGCCCAGCTGCATAACGATCTTGCTGCCTGGTATGATGCCGCCAAGAGCCAGTAAGGTTGCTCTAGCGCGGATCGACCGCTAAGCGCCGCCGATGGACGCCCAAGTCGGCATCATCATGGGCAGCACGTCCGATTGGGCGACGATGGCGCACGCCGCCGAGATGCTCGATGCGCTGGGCGTCGCGTATGAGACCAAGGTTGTCTCCGCGCATCGCACGCCGGCGCGGCTCTATGATTATGCGACGAGCGCTGCTGAGCGCGGGCTGAAGGTGATCATTGCGGGTGCGGGCGGCGCGGCGCATCTGCCGGGGATGGCGGCATCGATGACGCATCTGCCCGTGCTGGGCGTGCCGGTGCAATCCAAGGCGCTCGACGGCATGGATAGCCTGCTCTCGATCGTCCAGATGCCGGGCGGCATTCCGGTCGGCACGCTGGCGATCGGCAAGCCGGGGGCGAAAAATGCCGGGCTGCTCGCCGCGTCCATCCTGGCGCTAGGCGATGCCGCGCTCGCCGAGCGGCTGAAGGCGTGGCGCCAGGCGCAGACCGACAGCGTCGCGACCGACCCGGCGTGACCCCCCTTCCCCCCGGCGCGACGATCGGCATCCTGGGTGGCGGCCAGCTTGGCCGCATGCTTGGCGTCGCGGCGGCGCAACTGGGCTATAACACGCGCGTCCTCGCGCCCGATGAGGAAGCCGTTGCCGCGCAGACCGCGACGAGCTTCACCCGCGCCGATTATCACAGCCGCATCGTGCTCGACGACTTCATCGGCGCGTGCGACGTGGTGACCTATGAATTCGAGAATATCGCACTCGAGCCGGTGGAGTATCTGGCGTCGAAGCTGCCTGTCCATCCCGGGCCCAAGTCACTGCTGGTCGCGCAGGACCGCGCGAACGAGAAAGCGTTTGTCGGCGACCTTGGCGGGCGGACGGCACCCTGGGCGAAGGTCGAGAGCGTTGACGATCTGAAAGCTGCGATCGCCGACATTGGCTGCCCCGCGATCCTGAAGACCTTGCGGCTCGGCTATGACGGCAAGGGGCAGGTTCGCCTGAACGCGGCGGACGAAGCCGAGGCGGCATGGGCCGCGATCGGTGGGCGACCAGCGATCCTCGAAGGTTTCGTCACGTTCAGCCACGAATTCTCGATCATCCTCGCCCGCGCCGCCGATGGAACCATGGTCAGCTATCCGCCGCCGTGGAACGAGCATGTCGACGGCATCCTCGCCCGCTCGACGCTGCCTGCCCCTACCGAAATCGCGGCGGTGTGGGGTGAAGCGGCGGCGCTGACCGGACGGATTGCCGAGGCGCTGGGCCATGTCGGCGTGCTGACCTGCGAATTCTTCGTGAGCTCAGACGGCCCGGTGTTCAACGAAATGGCACCGCGCGTCCATAATTCGGGCCACTGGACGATCGAAGGCGCGGTGACGAGCCAGTTCGAAAACCATATCCGCGCCATCTGCGGCTTGCCGCTCGGAGATACGGGGCTGACGGCGCGGCGGGTGGAGATGCTCAACCTGATCGGCGAAGCAGCGGTGAAGGCGCAATCCTACCTCACCGAACGCGACGCGCACCTGCATCTCTACGGCAAGACGGTGCGCCCGGGCCGCAAGATGGGACATGTAACGCGGTTGGAGCGGTAACCCGACAGCGTCATGCCAGCGAAAGCTGGGATCGTCGGCAATTACGGTGCGGCCAAGGCGAACGATGCCAGCTTTCGCTGGCATGACAGCTAGGCGAGGCCCTTAATCCCCGCAATCCACCCGCGCCCGACCTGCTCCAATATCTCCAGCGGCACGCGGCCACACCCCAGCACGGCATCGTGGAAGCCCTTGATGTCGAACTTGGGCCCGAGCGCTGCCTGCGCCTCACCGCGCAACTTGACGAACACCGAGTGGCCGAGCTTGTAGCTGCACGCCTGGCCAGGCAGCGCGGTGTAGCGATCGACCTCTCGGCGAGCGAAGCCCGGCGCTTCGCCTTCATTCTCGACAAAGCGCTGGATCGCCTGCTCGCGCGTCCATTTATAATGGTGCAGGCCGGTATCGACGACGCAGCGATTGGCGCGGAACAGCTGGAATTTGAGATAGCCGAGCCGCCCGAGCGGATCATCGTCATACGCCCCAAGCTCGTCCGCCAATTGCTCGGCATAAAGCGCCCAGCCCTCGGCATAGCCCGAAAAGCCTGTGGTCTTGAGGATCAGCGGCAAATCCTTGTTGGCGAGCGACAGCCCGCCTTCGAACTGGTGTCCCGGCAGGCCTTCGTGGAACACCGTCGTCGCCAGGCAGAATTTGGGCCATTCGGCGCTGTCGTGCAGGTTGAAATAAACGAGCCCCGGGCGCTTGCCGTCGAGCGAGGGCGATTGCGAAAAGGCAGACGCAGCGCCGGCTTCATTCTCCGGCGGCACGCGGCGCACCTCGAACTGATATTGCGGCTGATGGGTGAACGCCTTGGGCAGCAACGCGCGGATCGCGGTCAGCCGATCGTTGCAATAGCCGATCGCCTGCAGCTTGCCGTCGTCGGTATTGGGGTAAAGCTGCTTGGGGTCCTTGTAGAGCGCCGCCATCCGCTCGCCGATCGTGCCCTTGGTCATGCCGAGCTTTTTGAGCTCGCCGTCCAGCCGCGCGCCGATCATAGCCGCCTGGTCGAGACCGAATTTGTGGACTTCCTCTGGGCTGAGCCGCGTCGTTGTCGTGCCGGCGAGCGCGACCGCGTAGAATTCGGGGCCTTCCTTGAACTTCCACACGCCGGCATCGTGCGTCGCGGTCTTGCGCAGCGCCTTGGCGATATCAAGCTGGCGCTGCAGGGCAGGCACGACGCGGCTGGTATAGGCTGCCTCGCCGGCCGCAATCACCTTGGCGTCGACCCCCGCCTTGGCGCCGCGCGTGCGCAGCGAGGTGACGATCGTTGCCTTGTCGGCCGGCTGGATCGTCTGGGAAAGCTGCAGGATCGTCTCGTCGAGCAGATAATCGGGCGGGACGATGCCGCGCGCCGCATCGGCCTGCATCTGCGCGGTATCGGCATCGAGCTGATCGGCGAACGCGCCGACGCGCGCGACATAGGCTTCGGCATCGGCGCTGTTGGCGATCGGGTGCTTGGTGTCGAGGAAGGTCGGCGTCGATTGATAATCGCCGGTGATCTGGCTGACGACATAGGGCGAGCGGCTGTACGAGGCGCCACCGAAATCGAAGCGCTGCGCCGCCTGCGCCGAGCGGCAGGTGTAGAGCACGACATCATATTGCAGCTTGGCGCGCGGCGACAGCGCCTTGGTATCGACGCCAAGCAACTGGCCAAGTTGCTTTTCGGTCAGCGCCTTTTGCTGCGCCCGCCGCGCGGCACTGCCGATCGCGAGCTGGCTGCGCAAGGCCGCGTTGGCACCGGTATCGAGCCCCAGCTGAGTCGCACCTTCGGGGTTCTGCGCAAGGCCCTCAGCGAACATCGCATCGAACAGCTGGTAGAGCGCGGCATCGCCGGCGCCCGCCGTCGCGCCCTCGCCCACCGCGGCGCGCGCCGCCGCCGGGATCAGCGCCACCGCGCCCAGCGCCGTGCCGGCTTTCAACACATCGCGACGATCAAGCATGCTCTTGCTCCTCATTTCACCACCGGCAGCGCGATATAGCTGGCATTTGCGCCGGCCACCGTGATCCGCTGCGTCGCCTTCTGATAATCGCCGGGCTTGGCGAAGAAGATATTGTCGACGAATTTCTGCGGGTTACGATCATAAAGCGGGAACCAGCTCGACTGGACCTGCACCATGATACGGTGGCCGGGCTTGAACACATGGTTCACCGCGGGCAGCGCCCATTGATAATCGAGCGGCGCATCAGGCGTGATCGGCTTGGCCTTGTCGAGCCCCTCCCGATAACGGCCGCGGAAAATGTCCATCGCGACGGCGAGTTGATAGCCGCCCATCTTCTGGTCACCGGCGACTTGGCCCGGATAAACGTCGATCAGCTTGACCACCCAATCGCTTTCGGTGCCGCTGGTCGCGGCGTTCAAATGCACCATCGGCTGGCCGGCAAGCGTGACGGGTGCGGTCAGCGCCTCGGTCTCGAAAGTCAGCACGTCGGGGCGCGACGACGCATTGCGCTGGTCGCTCGTCAGCCACGCCGTCCAGTGATCGCCATCATAGCCGATCGGCGCGACCGGGCGAGGGACGAACGGCACCGGGTGCGCCGGGTCCGACACATAATCGGCGGTCTGCGCGTCGCCATCGGCACGATCAAAGCCGAGCGCGCCGCCGGGCTTCAAATAAAGTGGCGTCGCCGCCGGCGCGATCGGCCAATGGTCGAGCGCCTGCCATTTGTTGCTGCCCGACTGGAACGCGCTGACCGGCGGCACCTGCATCGGCTCGCCTTTCAGATAATGGGCGAGGAAGGGGCCAAGCACCTGGTGGCGCCACCATTTGCCGGTGTCCTGATCCCATTCGATATTGCCAAGATTGCTCGCCCTGCTGATTTCCTGGCCGTGATACCAGGGGCCCATCGACAGATAGACCATGTCGCCATTCACATCCTTGGGCTTGATCGCGCGATAGACGGCGAGCGCGCCATAGATGTCTTCCTGGTCCCACAGCGAATCGACCAGCATCACCGGCACTTTCAGCGGTTGCTTGGCGAGGATGGTGTCCATCGCCTGCTCCTGCCAGAAAGCGTCATAAGCCGGATGCGCCGTCACTTTCTGCCAGGTGCCGATCTGGTCGAGGCCGTGGCGGCGGCCAAGCTCGCCGGCGCTGGTCGCATCCAGAAACTCGTCATATTGGTCGGCGAAATTGTGGAACCAGGGCAATGAATTGTCGCGGGTCGCCACCTGCTCCCACACATATTCCATGTTCATCTGGCGGAAGGCGCCATTGTGGAACCAGTCGTCGCCGCGCCAGCCATCGACCATCGGGTTCATCGGCACCGAGACCTTGAGCGCCGGGTGCGGGTTGATCAGCGCGACGAGCGGCTCGTACCCGTCATAGCTAATGCCGAGAATGCCGACCTTGCCGTTCGACTCCTTCAGGTTCTTCACCAGCCACTCGATCGTGTCGTAGCAATCGGTCGAGTCGTCGACCTTGGTCGGGTTGAGCGAACTGCCGACCAGCGGCCGGTTCATCACATAAGTGCCGCCCGAGCCATATTTGCCGCGAATATCCTGAACGACGCGGATGTAACCGCCCTCGGCAATCACGTCATAGGCGTTGTCATAGCCTTCGAGCGCGGTGGCGAGGTCGCCCGCCTTGGTGTTCATCGTCCACGCTTCGGCATTGTAGGGGGTGCGCGTCATCAGGACGGCCGCGTCATGCGCGCCTTTGGGGATAAGGATGACGGTGTGGAGCTTCACCCCGTCGCGCATCGGGATGTCGACGATGCGGCGCTCGTAATTGGCGCCTTCGTTGGTCGGGCGAGCAACGGCGGGGCGCTCGTCATAGGTTTGCGCAGGCGCAGCGGCGCCTGCCGTCGCCAAGGCAAGCAACATCGATCCGACAAGCCATTGAGCACGCATCAGCCATTCCCCCTGTTCAGTATTTTCACGGTATCTTGGCGCGCGATTGCGGGCCACGCAACGGGAAAGGCCCGCCTCCGGGGTGCGGAGACGGGCCTTTTCTAGCCACGACCGATCGGCTGCAATCAGCCGATGCGAGTGCCCGTCAGCGGGAAGCTGCCGAACGCGCCGGCGGTGACGCTGCCTGTGACGGTGTCGCCGTCGATTGTCGCCTGGCAATCGAGGCTCATCGGCATGGGGACGGTAACGCTCATCGTCCAGCTGATCGTGTTGCCGTCGACCTTGCCGCCGGTGATTTCGGCGGTACCCATCGCGCCAGCCTGGCTGCCCGACCAAGTATCCCCATCGGTCTTGACCGTGAGCGTCGCCTTCTGGTCGCCGAGCGGCGATTTCACGACCGTTTCATAGACACCATCGACTGCCATTGTCGTCTCTCCCAGATCCTGCGGCCGGCCCGGCATGGGCGGCGTAGCGCCACCCC
The DNA here is from genome assembly GCF_048015635.2 of Sphingomonas sp. GlSt437. Lineage (NCBI taxonomy): Bacteria > Pseudomonadati > Pseudomonadota > Alphaproteobacteria > Sphingomonadales > Sphingomonadaceae > Sphingomonas > Sphingomonas sp. GlSt437. The sequence goes on from NZ_JBPGYA010000001.1 coordinate 1,140,608, forward strand.
TCAACCGGGCGCTGACCCAAGTCAAGCGCTTGGCCGCGCCCAGTCAGCGCGCGCACGCGCTGCCGCTACGGCAAGCACGATCAGGGCCGATAGCTCCGCTCGGTATGCTTGGCGAGATCGGCCGGATCGAACCACACGGGCTTCAACTGCTCGCGCGCGAACAGCGGCGCCTGGTCGGCATAATGCGGCGAGTCGGGCCGCGTCGTCGCCGCGCCATAGGGCTGGATCGAGCGCGAGCTGACATGGCCCTGGCGGTCCCAATCGACGAACATGATGAAGCTGTCGCCATGGTCGGAAGCGAGCTGGCCGTTGGCGGCGACATCCCAGCTGGAGCACGCCCGCAGCACATCCGCCCCGCAATAAAGCGGCAAGTCGATGGTGTGCGGCCCCGGCCCCTGATGCAGCCGCATGATGCTGCCATAAGGCGGATCGAGCCGGCCGAAATATTTGATCAGATGGTCGGTCGCGGCTTTGAGGTCCGCGCGCGGATCGCTCGGCGGCAAGCGGCGATGATGCCATTTATTGCCGTCGCGCAGCAGGAATTGGGCAAGCGCGTCGGCGCCGTTCTTGCCGTCGAACTGCCAGTCCCAATTGGCGAGCAGCTTTTGCGCGTCGGCGATCGTCTTGTCGCCCTTGGGGTCGACCGCGAGCACCATCGCGAACCAGCGCGCCACCCAGCTGTTGCGGCTGACGCCCTTGTCGAACTTGATGCGATAGAGATCGTCGGCCGAAATCGACGGGTTGGCGCTGAGCAGTTCAAGCGCGCGGGTGGCGCGGTTGGTGGTGTCGGTCTCGATGCCGAGCAGCGGCGAATAATCGGCCGGGTTGAGCTCCGACCCCGCGCCCGCCGCCTGATAAGGCGTATTGTTGGCGTTGACGATAAAGCCCGAGGCGGGGTTCACGTTGCGCGGCACTTGCGCCCAGGGCACCGTGCCGGGCATGAAATCCGCCGAGGTATCGCCGGGCAGGACGTGGCGATAATCAAAGCCCGGCTTCCGGTTAGGGAAGCTCGCATTGTAGAAATGGCCGATATTGCCGGCGGCATCGGCGTAGATGAAGTTTGTCGCGGGCACGCCCTGCATCGCCAGCGCGCGCTGCCATTCGGCGAAATCGCGCGCCTTGTTGAGGCGATAATATTCCTCGACCATCTTGAGATTGTCGGCGCCGGCATAATGCAGCGCGTAGCAGCCGCTGTCGTTGCAGATCACCGGGCCTTGCACCGCGCGATAGACCGTCTTGGGGACCGGCAGCACGAATGGCCCCCACAGCTTCACCGGCAGCCAGACGCGCGTCGCCTGGAGCGGCAGCCATTTGCCGTCATAGCGATATTGCGTGCGATCGGCGTTGAGCACGAGCTTGTAGATATCGACCAGATCCGGCCGGTTGACGGTGTTGGTCCAGCCCAGCGTCTTGTTGTGGCCGAGCAGCGGATACGGCGCGCCGGGGAAATTGGCGCCGGCGAAGTCCCAACCCTGCTTGGAATGGACGACCAGCTCATACCAGGCGACTTGCCCGCGCCAGGGCTGGTGCGAATTGGAGATGAGGCGGGTATGGCCGTCGCTCGACCGGCGCGGCGCGATCGCGAAACCGTTCGATCCGTTGCGATTGCCCTCGTCGCTCGCTTGCCCGCCGGTGGGCGCGAGCGGCGTCGGGTCGGGCGCGTCGGGATTGGGCCCGGCGGTCTCGGGGGGCAGCGGCTTGTTGTCGGCGAGCGCGCCGAGCACCGCATCGAGCCCGAAGAAGAAAGGCGAGCGCAGCGCAAAGCCCGCCGCGACATCCTCGCCCGTCACCGGGAACAGCCGCGCCAGCCGCACTTCGCCCGGGTGCTTGTCGGCATAGTGATTGAGACCGGCGGCATAGGCATCGAGCAGCGCGCGCACGTCTGCAGGCTGCTCGGCATAATGGCGAGTGACGGTGCCGCGCGCATCGACCAGGTGCAGCGCGAAATCGACCTTCGCCCCGTCCGCGCCCAGCATCGCGCCGGCGCGGCCGCGCGTCATGGCGAGCACTTCCTGCAGCGTGCTGAAATCGTCCTCGGCATGGGCATAGGCGACGCCGTACGCGACATCGGGATCGGTGGTGCCGAAGATATGCGGCACGCCGAAATTGTCGCGGACGATGCGGGTATCATAAGTGTGCGCCGCAGGCGGCGCGGGGGGTTGCGCGGTCAACGGCTCCCAGACAGCGAGGCCAACCGCGGCGATCACGAGCAGCAGCACCAAGGCCAACGCCAAGCGTCCGATCAAGCGCATTCCCGCCCTCCCCTGTCTTTGTCGTTTGTTACGCGCTAGCGGTATCGCGCGGCGAGGGCGATCGCAACCGGTGGCTTGTGTTGCATAATGGCAACACTATATCACAGCGAGACGAAGGACAGGGATGGCCATGAACCTCGAAAAATTCACCGATCGCGCACGCGGCTTTCTGCAATCGGCGCAGACCGTCGCGACTCGCCTGAACCACCAGCAAATCGCGCCCGAGCATCTGCTGAAGGCGCTGCTCGAGGATGAGCAGGGCATGGCGGCCGGGCTGATCAAGGCGGCGGGCGGTGATGCGCGGCGCGCGGTGAGCGAGACCGACCTGGCGCTGAGCAAAATCCCCGAAGTGTCGGGCTCCGGCGCCAACCAGCCACCCGGCCTCAATAACGAAGCGGCACGCGTGCTCGACCAGGCCGAGCAGGTCGCGCAAAAGGCAGGCGACAGCTTCGTGACCGTCGAGCGGCTGCTGGTCGCGCTCGCGCTCAGCCTCAACACCGCTGCCGGTAAGGCACTGAAGGAAGCAGGCGTTACGCCCGAGGGGCTGAACTCGGCGATCAACGACCTGCGCAAGGGTCGCACCGCCGACACTGCCGGCGCCGAGGACCGCTATGACGCGCTCAAGAAATTCGCCCGCGACCTGACCGAGGCTGCGCGCGACGGCAAGCTCGACCCCGTCATCGGCCGCGACGAGGAAATCCGCCGCACCATCCAGATTCTCGCCCGCCGCACCAAGAACAACCCCGTCCTCATCGGCGAACCCGGCGTCGGCAAGACCGCGATCGCCGAGGGTCTCGCGCTGCGCATTGCCAATGGCGACGTGCCCGATACGCTCAAAGACCGCACGCTGATGGCGCTCGACATGGGCAGCCTGATCGCCGGCGCCAAATATCGCGGCGAGTTCGAGGAGCGGCTGAAAGGTGTGCTCGACGAAGTGCGCGCGGGCGAGGGCCATATCATCCTATTCATCGACGAGATGCATACGCTGATCGGCGCGGGCAAGACCGACGGCGCGATGGATGCCAGCAACCTGCTGAAGCCCGCGCTCGCCCGCGGCGAGCTGCACTGCGTCGGCGCGACCACGCTCGATGAATATCGCAAATATGTCGAGAAGGACGCCGCGCTCCAGCGCCGCTTCCAGCCGGTCTTCGTCGGCGAGCCGACCGTGCCCGACACGATCAGCATCCTGCGTGGGCTGAAGGAAAAATACGAGCTGCACCATGGCGTCCGCATCACCGATGCGGCGATCGTGGCCGCGGCGACGCTCAGCAACCGCTACATCACCGACCGCTTCCTACCCGACAAGGCAATCGACCTGATGGACGAGGCGGCCAGCCGCATCCGCATGGAAGTGGAGTCGAAGCCAGAGGAAATCGAGACTCTCGACCGGCGTATCATCCAGCTCAAGATCGAGCGCGAGGCACTAAAGAAGGAATCGGACGCCGCCTCGCGCGATCGACTGGCGACGCTGGAAGGCGAGCTCGCCAATCTCGAGCAGCAATCGGCGGAGCTGACGACGCGCTGGCAGGCTGAGAAGGACAAGATCGCCGGCGAAGCGCGGATCAAGGAGCAGCTCGACGCCGCGCGCACCGAATTGGAGCAGGCGCAGCGGGCCGGCGACTTGGGCAAGATGGCCGAGCTCAATTACGGCACCATCCCGGCGCTGCAGAAGCAGCTGGAAGAGGCACAGAGCCAGACCCAGAGCGCCATGCTGCGCGAGGAAGTGACCGCCGACGACATCGCCGCCGTGGTCAGCCGCTGGACGGGCATTCCGGTCGACCGCATGCTGGAGGGCGAGCGCGAGAAGCTGCTTCATATGGAAGAAGCACTCGGCAAACGCGTCATCGGCCAGCGTGAGGCGGTGCGCGCGGTCTCGACCGCCGTCCGCCGTGCACGGGCAGGACTACAGGACCCCAACCGCCCGCTAGGCTCTTTCCTGTTCCTCGGGCCGACCGGCGTCGGCAAGACCGAGCTGACCAAGGCACTCGCCGAATTCCTGTTCGATGACCCGAACGCGATGGTCCGCATCGACATGAGCGAATTCATGGAAAAGCACGCGGTCGCCCGGCTGATCGGCGCGCCGCCCGGTTATGTCGGCTATGAGGAAGGCGGCGTGCTGACCGAGGCGGTGCGGCGGCGGCCCTATCAGGTCGTGCTGTTCGACGAGGTCGAGAAGGCGCATGGCGACGTGTTCAACGTGCTGCTCCAGGTGCTCGACGATGGCCGGCTGACCGACGGCCAGGGCCGCACGGTCGATTTCACCAACACGATCATCGTGCTGACCAGCAACCTCGGTAGCCAGTATCTGACCGCGATCGAGGAAGGCCAGGATGTCGCCAGCGTCGAGCCGCAAGTGATGGAAGTCGTTCGCGCGCATTTCCGCCCCGAATTCCTCAACCGGCTCGACGAGATCGTACTGTTCCACCGGCTCGGCCAGAGCGAGATGGCGCCGATCGTCGACATCGAGGTCGCCCGCGTCGGCAAGTTGCTGGCCGATCGCAAGATCAGCATCGACCTGACGCCGGCCGCGCGCGACTGGCTGGGCCGCGTCGGCTACGATCCCGTCTATGGCGCGCGGCCGCTGAAGCGCGCCGTGCAGCGCTATCTGCAAGACCCGCTCGCCGATCTGATCCTGTCAGGCGGCGTCAAGGACGGGCAGACGGTGCATGTTGACGAAGGCGATGGCGCATTGGTGCTGAGCGTAACCTAGCACGCGTGCTTGCGGGCCGGGGCCTTGCTGTGGCACCGCGCTCGGCACGATGCCCCGCTTGCCCGCCCGCTGCCGCCGATGACCGACGCCGATGCCCTGTTGCGCACGGCCGATCGCGCGCTTGGCCAGGGTGATCTCACCGGCGCGATCGCGGCTTACCGCGCCGCGCTGGCAGCAGCGCCGGCGCGCGCGGATGGCTGGTATAATCTCGGCTGGGCGTTGCGCGCGGATCGACAGTTCGAGGAAGCGCTCGTAGCTTATGACGCGGCGCTGCGGCACGTCATCGTGCGGCCCGAGGAAGTCGAGCTCAACCGCGCGGCGATCCTGTCCGAGCATCTCGGCCGCACCGACGAAGCGATCGCAGCGCTTGATAGCGCGCTGCGGCGGCGGCCCGATTTCGTCGAGGCATGGCTCGGGCTCGCCAATCTGCGCGAGGACCACGGCGCGTTCGACGCAGCGCGCGATGCCTATCGCCGCGTGCTCGCGATCGCCCCCGGCAATGGTCGCGCTCATGCGCGCATCGCCGCGCTCGATCTGGCGACGACTGGCGCGGGCCAGATCGTCGATGCGCTGAAACGCGCGCTGGCGGCCGCGCGTCAGGACGCCGATATCGCCGAATTGCTCTTCGCGCTTGGCGCCGCGCAGGATGCCGCCGGCGATTATCGCGATGCCTTTTATGCCTATGAGGCCGCCAACGTCATCGCCCGGCGCTTAGGCGCGCCTGCATACCAGCGTGCCGCGCAGGAGCAGTTGGTCAACGCCCAGATCGCGGCTTTCGCCTCGCCGGACATTACAAAAGTCGGGGAGACGATAGCGGCAGACTCCACTCGCCCGTCCTTCATCTGCGGCATGTTCCGGTCGGGCTCGACGCTCGCCGAAACCTTGCTTGGCCGCCATTCGCGCATCACCAGCGGCGGCGAGCGCGAAGAGATACCGGCGTTCGCCGCCCGCATCGCTGGCTATCCCGGCAGCGTCCCGCAGCTAAGCCCGGCGACGCTGGCGGATTATCGGCGCCGCTATGGTCAACGGCTGCCGGCAGCCGGCATCGTCACTGACAAGCGCTGCGACAATATCTTTCATCTCGGCCTGGTGCGCCGTTTATTCCCCGCCGCGCCGATCATCCACACACGGCGCATCGCGCTCGACAATATCCTGTCGGTCTATTTCCTGCATTTCGGCGAGGGCGTGACCTATGGCAATGATCTGGCCGATGTCGCGCATTACTATATCCAGTATCGCCGAATGCTGGCGCATTGGCGGCTAGTGATGGGCGAGGCGCTGATCGACCTGGATTACGATCAGCTCGTCCGCGCGCCCCACGATACGCTGATGCCCGCGCTCGGCGCCATGGGGCTCGACTGGGAAGAGCAATGCCTGGCGACCGATGGGTCTTCAGGCGCGGTGCGCACCGCGAGCAACATCCAGGTGCGCCAGCCGCTCCATGCGCGCTCGTCGGGCCGGTGGCGCCATTATGCCCATGCCCTTGACGGGGTGCGCCGCCTGCTGCGCAACGCAGGGTTCGACGCCGAGGCCGACGGCGTCTGACCGGGCGCTTATGAGATCAGGCGCGCGGCGAGACCTGGCCGCGCTCGGCGACGTCGAACAAGGTGACCAGCTGCTGCTGCTCCGCCTCGGTCAGATGCGGGTTCCACACATCGAAGATCAACACGATGCGCGGCTCGTTGCTCGGATTGCGCGCCTCATGCTCGATCGTATCGTCAAACGCGAAGGCCTCGCCCTCGCGCCAGGCGCGCGTTTCGCCACCAACGCGGAAAGTGCAGCCCTCCGGCACCACCAGCGGCAAATGGATGATCGCGCGCGTATTGGTAACGCCGGTGTGCGGCGGGATGTGCGCGCCGGGCCGCAGAATCGAGAAAAAGGCCGACGGCGCCTTGCCGGGAATGACGCTGAGCGGTGCGGCATCGAGCGCGACGGCCGTCTCCGGGCATAGCGCGCAGACCGCATCGTTGCGCACGCCATATTCCCACAAAAAACATGCGCCCCAATCGAGCGAGCCATCGAGCGGCGTCCATTTATTGGTCGGCGTGCCGCGATCCTGGCGGACATAGGGGCGGATCGCTTCATTGCCGCTGGCGAGCAGCGCCAGCGCCTCCTGGCGGATCGCCGGGGTTTGCGCCTCCAGCGCCTCAAACCAGGGGAACCAGCGCCGCTCGAAGAACTCGTCGGCAGGCAGGAACGGGAAGTAAACCCCGGCGCAATCGTTCTGATAGACTTTGCGGCGGCCCAGCATGTGATCGACGCACGCGCGGAAGCGGCGATCCGCCTCGCCCGCACCGATCGTGTGCCCAAGCGCGCCATCCAGCTCGACGGCATAAGCGGCGTTGTGATTGGCCAGAAAGGCGCGCCCGCGCGCGGCGGCTTCCTTGGCGGCGGGCGGGACGTCGCCGGCGTTATCGACCAGCTGGACGACGCCGCTCCAATGCTGCGCCGCGAGTGCTGCATTGCCCAGCCGTTCGTGGAGTTCGGCAAGCCGGAGATGCGCGACGAAATGCACGCGATCGATATCGAGCGCGGCTTCCAGCGCGGCACGCTCCGCCGCGGCATCGCCGAGCTGGCGATGCGCGGTCGCCAGATTGATGAGCAGCGCCGGCTCGCGCGGATCGAGCTCTGTGGCGCGAGCGAAGCGTTCGGCCGCCAGCGCCGCCGCGCCATCGGCGAGCGCGCGCATGCCGCGGGCATTGTGGGCGTGCGGGCTGTCAGGATGCTGCGCGACCGCCTGATCGAGGATCGCGCGTTCTTCATTGGCGCGCCCGGCGCGGCCTGCCGCGGCAGCGCGGGCGAGGCTATCCTGGAGCGAAGGGGCGATGCTGGCCATCGCGAATGGCTACCGCCGAGCGTAGCGTCTTGGCAAGCACCGCACCCTTGATCGCAGGGCGCGGGCGCGGCACATCGTGCCGATGGCCCCCCCCCCCCAACGCCAGATACCGGCGCCCAACTGGCTGGCGCACCGCTACGACCCCGGCCATGACGCTTTCCAATTCCATCAGGTGAGCCGTGACAAGCGCCGCCAGGTCGCGTTTCTGACCGACGAATTGCTCGCGCCGCTTGATCCGCCGGTGGCGCTGCGCCGGCAGGACGTAACGGGAGCGCCCGGCGCCAAGCTGAGCTTCGTCTTCCATTCGGCTTATTGCTGTTCGACGCTGATCGCCAATGCCTATGATCGGCCCGGCCGCGCGTTCAGCCTGAAGGAGCCGGTAGTATTGAATGATATCGTCGGCTGGCGCCATCGCGGCGGGCCGGCGGCGCAGGTTTCCGCCGTGCTGGGCGACGCGATGGAGGTAAGTGCTCGGCCATTCGAGGCCGGCGAGCGCGGGGTGATCAAGCCGTCGAACGTAGTGAATGGCTTGGCGACGGCGTTGATCGCCGCTCGGCCCGAAGCGGGCGTACTGCTGCTCCACGCGCCGCTCGCCGACTATCTCGCCTCGATTGCCGACAAGGGCTTGTGGGGGCGGCTATGGGTGCGCGATCTGCTCGCCAAGCAATGGGTGGACGGGCTCGTCGAGCTCGGCGTCTCGCAACAGGATGTCTTTCTGCAATCGGATTTGCAGGTGGCGGCGCTGGGATGGCTGGCGCAGCATGCCCTGTTCGCAAAGATCGCCCGCCAATGGCCTCAGCGAGTGCGGACCTTGAATTCCGAGGTGCTGCTTGCCGATCCGCTGGCCGCGCTCGAGCAGCTCGATATGGTGCTGGGCATCGACAGCAGCGCGCCGGAACGCGACGAGGTCGTGCGCGCCGTGTTCAGCAGGGACGCCAAGACCGGCACGCAATTCGAGGCCGGCGCGCGCGCCTCGCGCCAGGAAGCACGCGCTGCCGTTCACGCGGAAGAGCTGAAGATGGTGATGGCCTGGGCCGAGCGCGTCGCGGACAGCGCTGGGGTTGCCATGGCCCTGCCCAACGCGCTGATCGACTAACCTGACGACGCGTTCGGGCAGCGCCTCGCCGAACTGCCAGCCGATCCAAATGAAAAGGGGCGGCCCTAAGGACCGCCCCTTTCCGTCTTTAATCAAACCGATGCCGATCAGAACTTCAGGCGCACCGCCGCGCTGAACGCACGACCGAGCGGGTCGTAGGTCGACGGGAAGGTGTTGCCGCTGTTCGCGGTCGTCGACCCGGCCTGGCCACCAACCACCGGCGGCTGCCGATCGAACACGTTCGTCATGCCGAGCACCAGCTGGTAATGCTTGGTCACATCGAAGGTGAACGACAGGTCGAAATAATCGTACGCCGGAATGTGGTTGAAGTTGAAGGTCTGGCCCGCCAGCGCCGAGTTGGCACCCGACGCGTTGGTCACAGTTCCCGAGAACAGCGTGCCAGCCGCCGGTTCATAGTTCACCGGCGAGATATGGCGCCACAGCAGCGACGCGCTGATGTTGAACGCCGACAGCGTGGTCCGCTGGTTCCAGGTTACCGCCGGCAGGATCTGGCCGAGGCTGGGACCGCAGTTGACGCTGTAATAGCCAACGCATTCACGGTTCAGCGACGCCGGTGAAGCCCGGAACCGCAGGTGATCGGTCCAGACGCCGTCCCAGGTCAGATCGAGGCCAACCTTGCCGAGCTTGTTCTTGTAGCCAACGCTCCAGTTGATGCCGTCAGTAGCCAAGCGACCCAGGTTCGACTCGACCAGCAACAGGCCCGGCGTATTCGCAGCAGAACCGCTCAAGCGGCCGTTGCTGGGGTTACGACGGATCACCGTGCAGGCCGCCGACGTTGCCGAAGCAGCCGTCACGTTGCCGAAGCACGCAGAGATGGCATCGCCAGGCGTGGCGAAGGTAATGGCGTTGTTCACCTTGATGTCGAAATAATCGACCGACACCGTCAGACCGTGGATCAGCCGATCAGGCGTGAACACGGCGCCAACGGTAAAGGTGTCGGCCTTTTCGGGCCGGATCGCCGGGTTATACACGAACGTCGCGTTGGCCTGTCCAGCCGAAGGGTTCTGGATCGAACCGATCGATGCCGCAGGAGCGCCCTGAGCAAGACAGACATTCGCCAGGTTGGCGTTGGTGGTCGGAGCCGCGCCCGCGCACGGATCCGTCGTCAGGTTGGTGAGGCCGGTTGCGGTCGGCGAGAACAATTCGCCGATGTTCGGGGCACGTACCGCGCGCTGGTAATTCGCGCGGAACTTGAGGCCCGACGTCGGCGTCCAGCTGCCACCGAACTTGTAGGTGGTGGTGTTGAAGTGCGGGTTGCCTGCCGCGCGGATGTTGTACGACGAATAACGAATGCCGGCTTCCGCGGTCAGATCATTGAGAAGCGGCTTGTCGCTCACCAGCGGGGCGAGGATTTCGCCGAACACTTCCTTGACGTCATAGCCACCCGCGAACGGCAGAACCGCACCGCCAGCACCGCCGAGCGTCGAGGGATCCTGCGCGAACGCATCCGGGATACGCTCATAGTTGTAATCGCGATATTCGGCGCCGACAGCGTAGTTGATCGCCTTGCTCGCCGAGGGGAGCGTGAACACCTCACCCGTGAACAGACCATGGATCTGCGCGAGCGACGTGTTAATGCGCGTGGTCGACTGACCCTGGACGAAGGCAACCTGCGCCGGGCTGATGCTGCCGGCCTGACCGAACAGGTTGATCGGCACGCAGTTGCCGGTGGTGACGGTGCACGACGTGGTGTTGGTCGCGTTCAACGCCTGCTGAACGCGCGGGTTGATGACATAACCCGACTGCGTCAGCGTCTGCTCCGAACGGCCATAGCTGCCCTGCAGGTCAAACTTCACCCACTTGGCAATGTCAACGGTCGTCCCGATGCGCGCATCATAAAGCTGCGTTTCGTAGTTACCGATACGCGGCCCGAGTTCGACCAAGCGACGATAGACGGCCGGCAGCGGAATCGCCGGGTTGTTGTCGCACGTCGGCCCGAGCGCGATGCCATTGGCCGTGCAAAGCTGGTTGCGGATCGTTGTGTTCAGATAGGGGTTCTGGCCAGGAATGGTCAGGGCGTTACCGAACACGCCCGACGGCGCGATGATCGAGCGGACGACATTCTGCGAGAAGGTGCCGCGCGCGTAGAACTGAATGCCATCGGCAACGTCATACGTCGTTGCGGCGTAGATGCTCTTCCGGTTCAGCGGCGTTTGGAAGATGTTGTAGGGGTTAAAGTTGAAGCCCTGATACTGCGGGACGAGCGAGGAGCTGGTCGGATCAACCTGCAAGTCGGCCGTCGGGAACGAAATGGTCGTCGGCACCGAGGTGAACGAGGCACCCGAAGCGCGACCAGTGGTGCTGCTGATGCCGAAGAGCGAGAACGGCTGCACCTGATAAACCGGGTCGATCTTGGTGTAGCCGAAGCTGATCACGGCGTTGCCGCGATCGTCAGCGAAATTGGCGCCGACCGTCACGTCGGCACGGAACCCGTAACCATCGCCCGAACCGAGAATGCGGTTGGCGAAGCGCAAATCGAGGCCGGTAAAGTCCTTGCGCGTGATGAAGTTGACCACGCCGGACACAGCGTCGGCGCCATAAGTCGTCGATGCGCCGCCAGTCAGCAACTGAACGTTGGAGATGAGCGCGAGCGGCATCGCATTGAGGTCAACCGCGCCGTCGGCGCGCGACGGGACCAGGCGATTGCCGTCCAGCAGCACCAGGTTGCGCTGCACGCCAAGGCCGCGAAGGTCGATGGTGTTCAGACCGTTCGAGCCGTTGTTGACCTGCGTACCGATGCCGGGCGAAACGCCGGGAACCTGACGCAGCAACTCTTCCACCGTGTTCGGCGACCGCTTGGTGATTTCCTGCTCGCCGATGACGCTAACCGGCGTCGACGACGACAGGTTGGGATTCTTGATCAGCGTGCCGGTGACGATGATTTCCTTGCCGGCATCGGCAGAGTCATCGGCGGCGGCAGGCTGATCGGCCTTTGCCTGCGCGAACGCGGGCGCGGCATTCATCGCCAGCGCCAGGGCCGGCAGCGCGGAGCCCATGCTGAGCGTGCGCGCGAGATGTGATTTCTTCACGGTAACTTTTCCTCCCGTTAGGCATGTCGATCGATTGATCGACGCCAAATAAGCCAAGCACAATCGAGCCGGGCGGAAACCGCCCTTTTCGCTGATGGTCGACTGATGGCGGGCAGGAATCGACGTGTAAAGCGTGGCCGAAGCGGCACTAGCGCTTTCATGGGAGCTGTAGCAATTGTGCAACAGCTCCGTCCCGGTAATTACGTATTAGAATTTTGTAATTAAATTACGGGGACTTGTGGATACTACTAATGCAGTCCCAGCATCGGCCCCGCCATCAGCAGCGGGTCGATTTTCGCTTCCCGCCATTTGAGGCTCCAGTGGAGGTGCGGGCCGGTGGCGCGGCCGGTCATGCCCGATCGGGCGATTTCCTGGCCGCGCTTCACATGCTCGCCGACCTTAACCTCGATCTGCGACAAGTGGAGGAACGCGCTCGACAGGCCCATGCCATGGTCGACCATCAGCAGATTGCCTTCGAGGCTGTAGGGATGGTCCGCCGCCAGGATGACAACGCCATCGGCCGGCGCGAACACCGGCGTGCCGATCGGCACCGCGACATCGGTCCCCGAATGATAGCTGCCCGCCTCGCCATTGGCGAAGATGCGCTGCGAGCCGAACAGCGTCGAGATGCGGCCCAGCGCCGGCCATAGGAACGGTTGGTCCCAGCCATGCGCATCGGTTACCATCGCGCGCGCGGCATTAATCTGGGCAAGCTCGGCCGGGCGGATTTTGGCGAATTCGGGCTCGGGCACGGGGTATTTGGGCAAAGTCGGCAGCCGCGAAATATCCCAGCCGCGCGGCGAAATCGTCAGCGGATCGGTAACGACGCCCCCCGAGGCAAGCCGAGCGACGAGCACCGCGATCGGCTTGGCGTCGCGATCGAACGCGATCAGGAAGCGGCCGTCGGGCGTCAACGGCACCGGTGCGCCATCCAGGCTCAGCGCGACGGTGCCGGCGGGCGCGTGGCCGATGATCGCGCCGCCTTGCGTCATCGGGCCCTTCAAGATGAAGCCATTGGCATCTGGAGTGGCGCGCTTCGTCGCGGGCTGCGGACGAGGATCGAGCGGCGGCAAGGCCGGCATCGTCTTGGCGGTCGTCACGTGCGTCGGCGCCGGCTGCGATGTGCCCGGCTGGGCAAGCATGGCGGCCGATGTCAGCGCCAGCAACGCCGATCGGCTCGCGCGTTTCATCGCCCCGCCATGGCGCGCGTCGCGACTTCGGGGCTGGCATAGGCTTCCTGCCGGCGCACGCTCCAATAGCGCAGTTCCTCAAGCGCAATGCGTTCGCCCGTCACCGCGCACAGCACGTGATCGCCGGGGGCAAGCACGCGAAAGCCGTTCGCCATATAGTGGAGGCGGGCGGGGCGATCATTGGCAGACATCAGCATCGGCATTACTCGGGTAGCGACAAGTCAAAGCAGTTTCGGCTGGTCGGCGCGCGCGGCCGGCCCCGATTTGGTCTGCGGCTTGTCATAAGGCTTGGTGGTCGCACCCTCAACCCGCGCGTCGAGCGGGCCATCGCGAAAATGCAGCGTGAGCGTGCCGGCCTCGCGTGCCGCCGCGGCGCTGGTCAGCACCGCGCCGCCGGGGCGGGCCGAGGCGCGGACATAGCCGCGCTGGAGCAGCGCATCGGGATTGACCGCCTCCAAGAGCCGCGCGGTCCGATCGAGATGCGCGCGCGCTGCCTCCAGCCGCCGGTCGAGCATCGCCGGGCGCAGGATGGCGCCGGTGCGATCAAGCTCGCGGCGCGCGCGGCTGGCCCGATCTGCGAGCGCGCGATCAAGGCGCGTGGCCACGTCGTCGAGCCGCTGGCGCTGGGGCCCGAGCAGCGCATCGCGCCGGGGGAGTAGCCGCGCCATTGCCGCCAGCCGCTCGCGCCCGCGCTCGATCTGGCGGCGGATCTGGCGATCAAGGCGGGTGCCGAGGCCCTCGACGGTCGCGATCAGATCGGCGCGCACCGGCACCGCCATTTCGGCAGCGGCGGTGGGGGTCGGCGCGCGGCGATCGGCAGCGAAATCGGCCAGGCTCGTGTCGGTCTCATGCCCGACCGCCGAAATGATCGGGATGCGGCAGGCGGCGATCGCGCGCACCACCGGCTCCTCGTTGAATGCCCAGAGATCCTCGATCGAGCCACCGCCGCGCGCGACGATGACGAGGTCGGGACGCGGTACCGCGCCATCGGGGGGCAGCGCGTCGAAACCCTGGATCGCCGCCGCAACTTGCCGGGCCGCGCCCTCGCCTTGCACCAGCACCGGCCACAGCACGACATGGCTGGGAAAACGATCAGCGAGGCGATGCAGGATATCGCGGATCACCGCGCCGGTCGGCGATGTCACCACGCCGATCACGCGCGGCAGATAGGGCAGCGGCTTCTTCCGATCCGGGGCGAACAGCCCCTCCGCCGCAATCTGCGCCTTTAAACGCTCGAACAGCGCCATCAACGCGCCCTCGCCCGCCAGCTCGAGCCGATCGATGACCAGCTGGTATTTGGAACGACCGGGATACGTCGTCAGCTTGCCGGTCGCGATCACGTCGAGCCCGTCCTGCGGCGCAAAAGGCAGCGAACCCGCCACGCCTTTCCAGATCACCGCGTCGATCACCGCGCCCTCGTCCTTCAGCGCCAGATAGGCATGGCCCGAGGCGGCGCGCTTATAGCCAGAAATCTCGCCGCGCAGGCGGACATGGCCGAATTCGCTCTCGACGACGCGCTTCAGCCGCTGGGCGACTTCGCTCACGCTCATCGGCGCGGCGTTGTCGCCGGGCGCCACCTCGGCTACCAGCCGGCCGCGCGCTTCGGGGAAGTCAGTGGCCATGGCAGAGTTGATCAACGTCCTTCTGGTGGGATCGGGCGGCCGCGAGCATGCGCTGGCGTGGAAGCTGGCGCAATCGCCCCGGCTGGGCACGTTCCATGCCGCGCCGGGCAATCCCGGGATAGCGCGCCACGCCCGGCTCGCAAGCCTGGATGTGACGGATCATGCGGCAGTGGTGGCTTTCTGCGCGGATCACGCGATCGGGCTGGTGGTGATCGGGCCGGAAGCGCCGCTGGTTGCGGGACTGGCGGACGACCTGCGCGCGGCGGGCATCGCGGTGTTCGGGCCAAGCGCGGCGGCGGCGCAATTGGAGGGTTCCAAGGGCTTCACCAAGGATTTGTGCGCGCGCGCCGTCATTCCGACGGCGGGGTATGAGCGGGTTGCGAGCCTCGACGCCGCCCGCGCCGCGCTCGCCCGGTTCGGCGCGCCGGTGGTGGTGAAGGCCGATGGCCTCGCCGCCGGCAAGGGCGTGACGGTGGCGATGACGATGGCCGAGGCGGAAGCGGCGATCGACGCGATCTTCGCCGGGCCGGGCGCTGCCGTGATCGAGGAATTTCTGGAGGGCGAGGAAGCCAGCCTATTCGTGCTGACCGACGGCACCGCGATCATGACCTGCGGCTCGGCGCAGGACCACAAGCGCGTCGGCGAGGGCGATACCGGCCCCAATACCGGCGGCATGGGCGCCTATTCCCCCGCGCGCGTGCTGACCCCCGAGTTGGAAGCGCGCGCAATCGAGGAGATCGTCAAGCCCACCGTCGCGGCGATGGCGGCCGCGGGGACGCCCTTTGCCGGCGTGCTCTATGCCGGGCTGATGCTGACGGCGGACGGCCCCAAACTGATCGAGTACAACGCCCGCTTCGGCGACCCCGAATGCCAGGTGTTGATGGCACGACTGGAAAGCGATCTGCTCGACATCATGCTGGCGGTGGCGGAGGGGCGGCTTGGCGAGCAACCGGCGGCGCGCTTCGCCGACGATGTCGCCCTGACGGTCGTGATGGCGGCCAAGGGCTATCCCGGCACGCCGCAAACCGGCGGCGCGATTGCGGGGATCGACGCGGCGGAGGCAACCGGTGCGATCGTGTTTCAGGCGGGCACGGCGCTCAAGGACGGCGCGCTAATCGCGAGCGGCGGCCGCGTCCTCGCCGTCACCGCGCGCGGCGCCACTGTCGCGCAGGCCCAGGGGGCCGCCTATCGCGCGGTCGACGCGATCGATTTCCCCACCGGCTTCTACCGCCGCGACATTGGCTGGCGGGAAGTGGCGCGGGAAGGGATCAACGGTCAGGACGGGCCGAACTCGCGCGAGCGTTGACTGGCAACGATAGCGCCACCGCTTAACGGGCCGGATCGAGGCAAAGGCCCCTCGACCGGTTCCGCAGGACCGTCGCGGTCATTCCATCGACTCCACCAGTCCAATTCTGGAAAATATCGCACCATGGTTGCGTAGAAGTGCGATTCCTGCTCGGGATCGAATGGTTCCCCCTCGAGATCCTTTTTCGGCATCGATCGGCTCCAAGGTCCTAATAAGCGTTCGGCGCGGTGAAAGCGTACCACTATGCCGCGACGCTGACCAACAGCTTGTCGATCCGCCGGCCGTCGAGATCGACCACTTCGAACCGCCAGCCCTGCTCGGCAAAGCTCTCGCCTTCGTCTGGCAGACGCTTGAGCACCGCCAGCGCCAGCCCCGCCACCGTCGCATAATCGCGATCCTCGGGCAGATCGAGATTGAGCCGCTCGGCGAGCAGATCGACCGGCATCTGCCCCGCGACCAACAGCGATCCGTCGTCGCGCTCGACTACCCAGGGCGCATCGTCGGGCCCGCTGTCCGACGCGAATTCGCCGGCGATGGCGGCGAGCAGGTTAGCCGGCGTCACCACGCCTTCGAAATGGCCATATTCGTCATGGATCAGCGCCATCGGCACGTCGGCGGCGCGCAGCGTGTTGAGCGCGTCCATCGCGTCGATCTGGTCGACGACGACCGGCGCCGAGCGGCGCAGCGCCAGCAGATCGAGCGGCCGCCCGGCCACCAGCGCCTGTGCCACGTCGCGCGCCTGGACAACGCCGATGATATTGTCGATCGAGCCTTCGCCCAGCGGCAAGCGGCTGTGCTGCGCCGCACCCAGCGCCGCGCGGACGCCTGCCTCATCGAGCGTCGCATCGAGCCATTCAACATCGGTGCGCGGCGTCATCACTTCGCGCACCGGCCGGTCGGCTAAGCGCACCACGCCCGAGATGATCGAGCGCTCATGCTCCTCGATCACACCTGATTTGGAGGCTTCGGCGACGATCAGGTGCAATTCCTCGGCGGTCACATCGTCATCGGCCTCGCGGGTGAGCCGCAGCAGCGCGAAGAGCAGCCGGCTGGTCGAATCGAGCAGCCAGACGATCGGCGCGGTCGCGCGCGCCAGCCAGCGCATCGGCACCGCGACCACCGCGGCAATCCGCTCCGGGTTGCGCAGCGCGATCTGCTTGGGCACGAGTTCGCCGACGACCAGCGAGGCATAGGTGGTCAGCCCGATGACGAGCGCAAAGCCCAGCGTCTCGGCGGTCTTCGGCCCGAAGCCGAGCAGCGCCAGCCGCGCCGAGGTCGGCTCGCCCAGACTCGCGCCCGAATAAGCGCCCGAGATGATGCCGATCAGCGTAATGCCGATCTGCGAGGTCGAGAGCAATTTGCCCGGATCCGCCGCCAGCATCATCGCGGTCCGCGCACCCCGCACATGCGCGCGCGCCATCGCCTCCAGCCGCGCTTTGCGCGCCGAAACGATCGCGAGTTCCGACATGGCGAAGCCGGCATTGACGATGATGAGCGCGAAAATGATCGCGACGTCGATCCAGGGAAAAGGAGGAAGCGGTTGCATGGCGCCTGTTGCGCGCCTGCTTTGCCTTACTTTGCCGGCGGCGACAACCGCATGCGTCGGGGCGCGATCAGCGCCGCTCGGCAAAGAAATCGCGCAACAACCCAGCCGCCTCTCCTTCACCGATACCGCTGAACACTTCCGGGCGATGATGGCAGGTCGGTTGCGCGAAGACCCGCGCGCCATGCTCGACTGCGCCGCCCTTGGGATCGGGCGCGGCGTAATAGACGCGGTCGATCCGCGCGAGCGCAATCGCGCCGGCGCACATCGCGCACGGCTCCAGCGTCACCCACAAGTCGCAGCCATCGAGCCGGTCGCGGCCGAGCGCCGCCGCCGCCTCGCGAATCGCCAACATCTCAGCGTGCGCGGTCGGATCGTGCAGCGCGCGCGGTGCATTGGCGGCGGTGGCGATCACGCTGTCACCCAGCATCACCACCGCGCCGACCGGCACTTCGCCCTTGCGGGCAGCGGCATGCGCGGCATCGAGCGCGCGGCGCATCGGGTCGGGCAGCGGAAACATCGCGTGTCCGATATGGCGGGGCGACGCGCGCGCCGCCAGTGGCTTAGTTGCGGGTGTCGCCGTCCGCGCTATTCTGCGCCGTCTCGGTCGTGGCCGCACCCGTTGGCCGATCGATCTTGATCGCCGGCACGGCAACTTTCTGCTCCTGCAGCGCGACGGTCGGCAGCTTCACCGTCTTTTCCTCAGTCCCGACCGTCACATTGGCGACGTCCGCCTTGAACGCCGGCGCCTGGCCGCCTTGCAGTGCGACATTGGGCAGCTGTGCCTGCTGCGTCTGCCGGACGTTGACCAGCCCCAGCGACATCGCCCCGATAAGCAACAGCGCGGCGATACCGATCAGCGCAAAAATCCCTCGCATCGTTATTCTCCCGTTCCAGATCGTTGGTCGGGTAACGCGGCAAGCTGCGAAATGGTTTCTTCGGTTTTTACCGCTCTTGCGGCATCCAGAGTTGACGTCGCGCGCCCAAGCAGCTATCTGCGCGGCCTTTCTGGGCAACCGTAGATCAGGATTTACCGACGATGTCGCGCATTTGCGAGCTGACCGGCAAGGGCCGGCAGGTGGGACACAATGTTTCCCACGCCAACAACAAGACCAAGCGGACCTTTCTGCCCAACCTGCAGAATGTGACGCTGATCTCTGACGCGCTCGGCAAGAGCGTCAAGCTGCGCGTTTCGACGCACGGCCTGCGCTCGGTCGAACATGTCGGCGGCCTCGACAATTGGCTGCTCAAGACGAGCGACGACGATCTGTCGCTGCGCGCGCGTCGCCTGAAGCGCGACATTCGCAAGAAGGCACAGGCCGCGGCCTGAGTCGGTTACCGGCGCCCGCGCGGCGCCGGCTCCAGCCTAAATGCCAGCAGCAGCGATTGCTGGGAAATGCTCTGGTTATCGTCCGAGACGATCCAGATGACCGGCCCTTGCGCGTCGGGCCCCACCGCGATCCCTTCATAATTGTCGTGCAGCACATCGCCGGCGAAACGCGCGATCTCGGCGCCAATCAGCCGCCCGCCGGGGCGAATCGCCTTGGGATCGATGGTCGTTACCGCCACCTCAAAGCCGCCGGGCAGATGCAGCCGGCGGTTGAGCAGGATGATGCGCCCATCGGGCAGCTCGGTCGCGTCCGACGGATCGAAGCCGCCGGGCGGCGGCACATAGGAAAAGCGCAACGGACGTGCGCGCGACTCGGTCGGGTCACCATCGAAGAGCAATGCTTCGCGGCGATCCTTCGGAGCGCCGTCGCGGGTCTGCTCGGCAATGACGATGAAGCGACCATCGCTGAGCCGCACCATCGTTTCCGGCCCGCCATTGGGGGGCCAGCCCGCCATCTCACGCGGCTCGACATGGCGTTCGGCTCGCGCGAAGCCCGGCGCGTAGCGCCAGATCGCGTTCCAATTCTCAAACCCCACCCATAGCTGCCCGGTCCGGGGATCGCGCACCATCGATTCGCTGTCGCGATCTTCCTTGCTCCAGCCGGTGCCGGGGCCAGCGGGCAGGCTCTGCATCTCGGGCGCCCGAACACGGCCTCCCGAGTCGAGATTGAAGCGCAACATCTCACCGCCGTCGCTGAGCAACGTGAAGCGATCCCCCACCACGGTCAGCGATGACCAGCCGCCAAACACCGGATCGTTGCTCGTCAGCCGATAGCCGCGCAGGAAACGCAATTGCCCGACGCGATTGCCGCCGTCGCGCCGAATCACCACCGGCGTCAGGCTGAACGGCGCGGCATGATCGAGCGGCGCATTGCGATCGAGCCCGCTCCAGCCGGGGACGAGCAGCAAGGCCAGGATCAGCGAGAGCAACAAGCGCATTCCCGCCGCTTTAGGCGCGTTTCCGGGCGGCGCAATCGGCCCGATCCGTCCCGAAACGATCCTGAACGCAAGATAACGAGGCCATTCAGCATCGGCTCAACGCGCCTGGAGCAAATAGTCCTCACGACGACAGGGAATCTCGAAGCACGGCGCTTCGACGAGCTGCCGAAGGAGATGAACGATGTTGAAGAAGATCACAATTGCCGCAAGCGCGCTCGCGATGGCGACCACGGGTATCATCGGTGCCGTGCCCGCCAGTGCCCAGACTTACGGCCAGTATCAGGGCGGTTACTATCACGATGGTGGCCGCGATTATGACGGTTATCGCGGTGATTATCGTGGTTATGACAACCGCGGCTATGACAATCGGGGTTACGATGATCGTGGCTATGATTATCGCCGCTACGACAATCGCGATTACCGCGACTATCGCTACGATTATCGGCGCTGCCGGGGCGATGCGACCAACGGCGCCCTGCTCGGTGCGGTGATCGGCGGCCTGTTCGGCAACGTGGTTGCGGGCCGGCATGACCGCGCGGCGGGCACCATCGTCGGCGCCGCCGGCGGCGCCATCGCGGGCGGCGCGATTGCCGACGCGAACCGCTGCCGCCGCTAAGCCCAACCCTCCCGTGGCGTAGCGAGGGTGGCCGGCCCGTTCCCGATGTGGGAGCGGGCCGGTCTTTTGTTGTGGGGCTTGGCGGGAGAGCCAACGGCGAAGCCGTCGGCCGGGTTCGGGCGAGGCCCGACCCGCCGGCCGTGCCGGGCGCTGCGCTGCGCTCATCGGCCCGCGGCGCGCGGGCCTGCGCCCGTCAGTACATATGCTGCCCGCCGTTGATGCTCAGCGTCGAGCCGGTGATGAAGCCGCCATCCTCCGAGCACAAAAACGCCACGCCGCGCGCAATTTCATGCGCCTGACCCAGGCGGCCGACCGGGATCTTCGCGACGATCTTCTCGAGCACGTCCGCCGGCACTGCCGCGACCATGTCGGTATCGATATAGCCCGGCGCGATCGCGTTGACGGTTACGCCCACCTTGGCGCCTTCCTGCGCCAACGCCTTGGTGAAGCCGTGGATGCCCGACTTCGCCGCCGCATAATTCACCTGGCCATATTGCCCGGCCTGGCCGTTGATCGAGCCGATATTGACGATGCGCCCCCATTTGCGCTCGCGCATGCCGGGGAACGTCGCCTTCGCCATGTTGAAACACCCGCCGAGATTGGTGTCGATGACTTCCTTCCACATATGGTAGGTCATCTTGAGCAGCGTGCCGTCGCGCGTAATGCCGGCATTGTTGATGACGATGTCGATCGGCCCCAGCGCCGTCTCGACCGCGTTCACCCCTTCCTGGCACGCATCGAAATCGGCGACATCCCATTTGAACGCAGCGATGCCGGTGCGATTGGTAAAGGCGTGGGCGCGCTCGTCATTGCCGGCGTAATTGGCGGCAACGGTGACACCCGTGTCGCGCAACGCCAGGCTGATCGCCTCGCCAATGCCTCTGGTGCCGCCGGTCACGATTGCAACGCGTGTCATCAAGCCTCTCCGTTATGATTTGGCGCCAACGCTAAGACGCTGGCAGCCACCCGGCAAGCTCACGCGCAAGTAAAGCACGCAACATGGCAATCCCTGTCTCGCTGTCATTGAGGCAGGGGAGATAAGCAAAGTCGGTGCCGCCGGCCTCGACGAAGCTTTCGCGGCCGCGAATCGCCAGTTCTTCCAGCGTTTCCAGGCAGTCGGCGGAAAAGCCTGGCGCGACAACGGCGATGCGCTTGACCCCCTTGGCGGGCAGTTCCTCCAGCGTCTCGTCGGTCGCGGGTTCGAGCCATTTGGCGCGGCCGAAGCGCGACTGGAACGTCACCGTCACGTCGCGGCCCAGCGCCTCGCCGAACAGCCGCGCCGTCTTCTGGCACTGGCAATGATAGGGATCGCCGAGCAGCAGCGTCCGTGCCGGCATGCCGTGGAAGCTGGTGACGAGCGCCTGCGGCTCGAAATCGAGGCCGGCGAGGCCCGCGCGCACCGACGATGCCAGCGCCTCGATATGCTCGGGCGCGTCGTAATAAGGCGCGAGCGTGCGCAGCGCCGGCTGCCAGCGCCAGGCCTTAAGTGTATCGAAGACGAGGTCGTTCACCGTCGCCGTCGTCGCGCCGCTATATTGCGGATAGAGCGGCGCGACGAGCAGCCGGTCGACGCCCGCCGCGCGCATCGCCTCGAGCCGGTCGGGGATGCTCGGCTTGCCGTAGCGCATCGCCCAGTCGACGATCACCTCTGGACCGAAGGCGCCCTCCAGCGCTGCCGCCTGCGCTTTGGTGATGACCGCGAGCGGCGACCCTTCCGGCCGCCACACCTGCGCATAAGCTTCCGCCGATTTGCGCGGGCGAGTGTTGAGGATAATGCCGCGCAGGATCGGCTGCCACAGCAGCGCCGGGATTTCGACGACGCGCGGGTCGGACAGGAATTCAGCGAGATAGCGCCGCACCGAGGTGACATCGGGCCCATCGGGCGTGCCGAGATTGACCAGCAGCACGCCGATGCGGGGGCGCGGCACCGGCGGATGATCGGGCGGCAGCATCATTTGCCCAGACTCAGCGGCAATTGCCGCAACCGATAGCCGGCCGAGGCTTGCAGCGCATTGGCGATGGCGGGCGCGACCGGCGGCACCGCCAGCTCGCTCACCCCGCCCGGCACCGCCTCGCTCTTGATCAGCTCGACGGTGATGTCGGGCATGTCGGCGAGGCGCGGCAAGTCGAGCGCGTGGTAGCCGCGCGCGGTGGGCAGGTTGCGATCGATCTCGATCGGCGCGCCGAGCGCGGCCGCCATGCCGAACAGCAGCCCGCCCTCGATCTGCTGGCGAACGAGATCGGGATTGACCATCCGCCCGCAATCGACCGCCGCGACCAGCCGATCGACCTGCGGCTTGCCATCGTCGAAATGCGCCTCGGCGAGCACCGCGATGAAACTGCCGCGAAAGCTGTGGCAGGCAATCCCCTGGCCACTACCGGCAACCCCGCCTTCCCAGCCGCCAAGCGCGGTCGCGGTCGACAGGCAGCGCACCAGCCGGGTGTCGGCGGCGAGCGCGACGCGGAACGACAGGGGCTCGGTGTTCGCGGCGTGGGCCAGCTCATCGAGGAAACACTCGTTGAAAAAGCAGGTGTAGCTGTGCGCGCCTGATCGCCAATGGCCGGTCGGCAGGCCGATATCAGCGGGGTGATGATCGATCGCGAAGCTTGGGAAGCGGTAAAAGGGCACCGCGCCGGCAATCGCATAGGGGTCGCCGATGCCGCCGGTTGATGCGACGGTGCGCGCGGCGGTGTCGTGATCGAACAAGCGGCGCGCCAGCTCGCGGCCGGTGCCCGGCGCGGCGATCTGCGCTTGCCAGCCGATGATCTGGCCATTGGCATTCAAGCGCGCCGTCATCCGCGCGGCGGCAGGCGCACGGAAGCGATCGTGCATCAAATCTTCGGCGCGCGACCAGGTGAGCTGCACCGGCCGGCCGACGTCGCGCGCGATGATCGCGGCTTGCACCGCTACCTCATGCTCGAGATTGGCGCCAAATGAACCGCCGATCAGCATCGGGTGGATGATCACGCGCCCCTCGCCGATGCCGAGCGCCGCTGCTGCCGCCGTCCGCGCCAGGCTGGGTGCCTGGGTCGGCAGCCACAACCTGAGCCGGCCATTGTCGTAATGCGCGACTGCCGTCATCGGCTCGAGTGCGGCATGCGGGGCCAGGCCAACGCGATAGTCGGCGCCGATCACCCGCGCGCCCTTGAACACGGCGGAGAGATCCCCGCGCGCCGCCATCCGCTCGCCCTGACCCGAGAGCGCCTTGGTCAGCGCCGCGTCGATGCTTGCCGAGTTCACTACGGGCCCTTGCGTCTCGAAGCGCGGGCGCAGCGCGTTCAGCGCGCGGTTCGCTGCCCAGCCATCGGTCGCGACCGCCGCGACCCAGCCGGGCTGCTCGACCACGGTCAAGAAGCCGCGCACTTTCGCCGCCGCTGCGCGATCATAGCCCGTCAACCGCGTGTCGCCCGGCGGCCCCTGGCGAATGCCGGCGAACACCATGCCGGGCAGGCGGACGTCGCCGGCGAACCCGGCACTCCCATCCACCTTGGCCGGGGTGTCGAGCCGGGGCAGCTCGATGCCGTACAGCCCGCCGGTGCCATCGCGGATCGGCAACTGATCGGGGACATGATAGCGCACCGCATCGGCAGCGAGTTCAGCAAAGCGCAGGCGGCGCTGGCCTGAGAACACGAAGCCGTCCTTGGTGTCGCACGCGCTCGCCGCGACGCCGAGCTTGGCCGCGCCCGCCTGGCACAGCAGCGATCGCGCGGCAGCACCCGCAGCGCGCATCGGGTCCTCGAACGCGCGGACCGAGGTCGAGCCCGCCGTCAGCACCAGCGCGTTGCGCGCGGCATGGCCATGCTTCGCGCCTTCGGGCACCGCGCCGAACAGCCCCTCGAACAGCTCGTCGACCGCCATGGTGTTGACGTAGAGCGGGTTGAGCGGCGCCGGCTCGACCGAAATCGTCCGCCAGTCCGCGCCGAGCTCATCGGCGAGCATCTGCGGCAAAGCGGTGTAGACGCCCTGGCCGTGCTCGGCTTGCGGCACCGCGACCGCGACATGGCCGTCTGTGCCGATCTTGAGCCAGCCGTTGATGATCGTCTCGCCCGGCGCAGCGGTCAGGTTGAGCGGATAATCGCGCGGCCAGATTGCCCAGGCGAGCACCAGCCCCAGCCCCGCGCCGCCGCCGATGAGCAGCGTGCGGCGATCGATCGTCGCGAGGCGCTGGCGGAGGGGAGCCGAGGTCATCGGCTCGCGCTGTAGCGGCGCCACGCGCCCCGCGCCAGATGGGCTATTGGGTCAGCCGGCGGCCAGCTCCGAGAGATAGCGCGCGCGATAGGTTGCGCGCAGCGACACCTTGTCGATCTTCTCGGTGCCCAGGCGCGGCAGCAAGTCGGCGGAGAACCAGATCACCTGCGGCACCTTGAACGCGGCGATGCGGTGCGACAGGAACTCGCACAGCACCTCACGCGTCAGCGCCGCACCGTCGCGCGGATGCACCACCGCGCCCGGCACTTCGCCCAGCCGCTCGTCGGGCAGGCCGAACACGCTTGCCTCCGCCACATCGGGATGCTCATAGAGCGCCGCTTCGACTTCCTGGCACGAGATATTCTCGCCGCCGCGGATGATGATGTCCTTCTTGCGGTCGACGATGAAGAGATAGCCGTCCTCGTCGAGATAGCCGATATCGCCGGTCAGGAAATACCCGTCAGGGCTGAACGCGGCCGCCGTCGCCGCCGGGTTGCCCCAATATTCGATGAAATTGCAGATCGTTCGGATCGCGACTTCGCCGCGCTCGCCCTGCGCCACCGGCCGCCCCATGCCGTCGAGGATGGCGAGCTCGACCAAAGGCGCCGAGGCGCGGCCGGTCGAATTGGGTTTGGCGAGGTAATTGTCGCGGAAATTGCCGCAGCCGACGCCGTTGGTCTCAGTGAGGCCATAGCCGATCAGCGGCGCCGGCCCACCCATTTCCTCGTTCAGCCGCCGCACATGCTCGACCGGCCGCGGCGCGCCGCCGGCGGCGAAATCGGTGACGGTGGAGAGATCATAATTGTGCCGGTTGGGGTGCGTCAGGATCTCGAAGCTCATCAGCGGCACACCGACGAAATAAGTCACGCGCTCGCGCTCGATCAGCCGCATCGCTTCCTCGGCATCCCATTTGGGCATCAGGACGAGCTTGCGCCCCATCGCGAAGCTCTGCAGCAGCACCGGCACTTCGGCAGTGACGTGGAACAGCGGCACGTTAAGCAACATCGCCTGCTGCGGCGCCGGCGCCTTGCCGTCCTCGGTCGACAGCTGCAGCATCATGATCGCGTTGGCGAGGTAGTTGAAAATCGCCTGGGTCACCCCCTTGTGATCGCTCAGCGCGCCTTTCGACTGGCCAGTCGAGCCCGAGGTGAACAGGATGGTGGCGTGGTCCTCGCCGGTCAGCATCGGCAGCGCCGCCGCCGGACTCCCCGTATCGATGATGTGGATCAGCGCCTCGCGCAGCCGCAGCCGGTCATCGACCGCGACGATGCGCGCGGCAACGCCAGTCACTTCGTTCAGCCGCTGCACGCGCGGGCCATCGGCGAACACCAGCCCGCAATCGACATCGGCGATGGCAGCAGCGAGCTCGGGCCCCTGCCACCAGCCGTTGAGCAAGGTCGCGACCCCGCCCGCGATGGTGATGCCCATGTAGAGCGCGATCCAGCTCGGCGAGTTGCGCATCGCGATGCCGACCCGATCGCCTTTCTTGACGCCATAGCCCTCGACCAGCGCGCGCGCGACGCTGAGCGCCAGAAGATGCACCTCGGCAAAGGTCAGCCGCTCGTCGCCGGCGACGAGAAATTCCTTGTCGGCATGCTCGGCGCAGAAATGCGCGAAATAGTAACTCAGCGCGGGCGGCGCGGCGCTGATCGCCGGCCAGGTCCGGCCGCGATGCTCGACCGGCGCGACCGCCATCATCCCGCCTTCGGCAACCAGCCCCGCCATTGCGGCGTCCATGCGACGATCAAGCGCGCTCGGCATGATTCTCTCCCCTTGGGTTTATCGTTTGCCGCCCTTATGGAGGCGTCGCAACCTGGGGAAAAGCCTTGATCCTCTCGACCGTCGCGACCCACGCCCATATCCACTTCGATCAGCTGGGCCTGAACCCGCGAATCTTCACGATCGGCTGGTTCAGCCTGAAATGGTATTCGATCTCGTACATCGCCGGGATCGTCGTCGGCTGGTGGTATCTGCTCAAGCTGCTCGCCGAGCCCGGCGCGCCGATGGCGCGGCGCCATGCCGACGATCTGGTCTTCTACGCAACGATGGGCGTCATCCTGGGCGGGCGGATCGGCTATGTGCTGTTCTACGCGCCCGACATGATCCTGCATCCGCTGGAGATTTTGCGGCTATGGGATGGCGGCATGAGCTTCCATGGCGGCGCGATCGGCACGTCGATCGGCCTCGCCCTGTTCTCGCGGCAGCACAAGCTCAACTGGCTGCGCGTGCATGATTATATCGCCTGCTGCGTGCCGTTCGGGCTGTTCTTCGGCCGCCTCGCCAATTTCGTGAATGGCGAGCTGTGGGGGCGGCCGACCGATGTGCCCTGGGCGATCGTTTTCCCGCACACCGTGCCTGATGGCTTCCCCGAGCCGGCGCGCCACCCGAGCCAGCTTTACGAAGCGGGCCTTGAAGGCCTGCTGCTCTTCGCAATCTTGTGGTTCTTCTTCTGGCGGACCAAGGCGCGCTATGAGCCGGGCAAGCTCGTCGGCATTTTCCTCGCCGGCTATGGCTGCTGCCGCTATTTTGTCGAGTTCTTCCGCGAGCCCGATGCGCAATATGCCCATAACGCGATTCTCGGCACGGCAGGGCTGCATATGGGGCAATTGCTCGATCTGCCGATGATCGCCGGCGGCATTTACCTGATCGTGACGGCAGCGCAGCGGCGCGCGCGGGTCGAGCCGGTGGCGGGCCAAGAAAGCGTCGCCTGACATGGTAGTGACGGCCGAACCGGCGCTTGCCGAACGGCTGGCGCGGGCGATCACGCTCGCCGGGCCGATTTCGGTCGCGCAATTCATGGCCTCGGCCAACGCGCATTATTATGCGACGCGCGATCCGCTGGGCGCGGACGGCGACTTCATCACCGCGCCCGAGATCAGCCAGATGTTCGGCGAGCTGATCGGGCTGTGGCTCGCCGATCTGTGGGACCGCGCCGGGCGGCGGACATGCGCTTATGTCGAGCTGGGGCCGGGGCGCGGGACGCTGGCGGCGGATGCCTTACGCGCGATGGCGACGGCAGGGCTCAAGCCGCCCGTCCATTTCGTCGAGACGAGCCCGGTGCTCCGCGCCGCACAGGCCGAGCGCGTGGCCGAGGCGACGTGGCACGACGATGTCGCGACCTTACCCGACGATCAGCCGCTGCTCATCATCGCCAACGAATTCTTCGATGCGCTACCGATCCGCCAATTGGTGAGAGGCGCCGATGGCTGGCATGAGAGGCTCGTCGCTTGCCAGGATACGCTGTTCCTGCCGATCAGGGGCAAGGCTGTGCCAGATGCGATCATCCCCGCAGCGCTCACCGATGCCCCGCCCGGCGCGATCATCGAAACCTGCCCGGCGGGTGTCGCCATCATGCAAGCCCTGGCTGAGCGGCTGGTGCGGCAGGGCGGCGCGGCGCTGATCGTCGACTATGGCTATGAAGGCCCGGCGATCGGCGACACGCTCCAAGCGGTGCGCGGCCATACTTATGCCAACCCGTTCGAGGCGCCCGGCGAGCGCGACCTGACCGCGCATGTCGAT
Source organism: Sphingomonas sp. GlSt437 (assembly GCF_048015635.2). Taxonomy (NCBI): domain Bacteria; kingdom Pseudomonadati; phylum Pseudomonadota; class Alphaproteobacteria; order Sphingomonadales; family Sphingomonadaceae; genus Sphingomonas; species Sphingomonas sp. GlSt437. Next base: position 1,168,865 of record NZ_JBPGYA010000001.1, read on the forward strand.
TTCGCGACGCTGGCGGCGGCGGCGGAAGCGGCGGGCGCCACCGCGCACGGCCCGGTCGAGCAGGGCGCCTTCCTGACCGCGCTCGGCATCGATGCGCGCGCGGCGCGGCTGGGGCCATCGGTGGCGGCGGATCGCGACCGGCTCGTCCAGCCCGACCAGATGGGCAACCTGTTCAAGGCGCTGGCCTTGACCGCGCCCGGCTGGCCGGCGCCGGAAGGCTTCCGATGATCCGCTATCGTGATGCCACCCCAGCGGATGCCGCGGCCCTCTCCACGCTCGGCAAGCAAACCTTCGCCGACACCTTCGGCCATCTCTATTCGCCCGAAAACCTCGCCACGTTTCTCGAAACGCACGCGCCCGAGCGCTGGGCCGAACAGCTTGCCGACCCCACCTATGCAGTGCGCGTCGCCGAGGACGAGGGCGCGCCGATCGCCTATTGCAAGCTCGGTCCGCACGCCATGCCGTTCGAGCCGCGCGGGCGGCCGATCGAGCTGCGCCAGCTTTATGTGCTGCCCGCCTGGCATGGCGCGGGGATTGCGCCCGAGCTGATGGACTGGGCCATAGAGACGGCGCGGGCGCGCGGCGCGGACGAGCTCTATCTCTCGGTCTTCACCGACAATCACCGGGCGCGGCGCTTTTACGAAAAGCGCGGTTTTGAATTCGTCCAGAACTACGCCTTCATGGTCGGTGATCAGGCGGATGAGGACCATATCATGCGGCTGGCTTTATGAGCGATGTCGAGGTGATCCGCGCCGATGCGCTGGCCGGGGTGCGCCACGGCTTTCTCGGCCGGCGCGGCGGCGTGTCGACCGGCGTCCATGCCGGCCTCAATGTCGGCACCGGCTCGGCCGACGAAGCCGCCGCGATCGAGGAGAACCGCACGCGGGCAGTGGAGGCGGTCGCTCCTGGAGCCGCGCTGGCGACGGTCCATCAGCTCCACTCAGCCGACGCCGTTACCATCGTCACGCCGTACGAACATCTTCTGCGGCCGCGCGCCGACGCGATGGTCACGGCCCGGCCCGATATCGCGCTCGGCATCCTTACCGCCGATTGCGCGCCGGTCCTGCTCGCGGACACGCAGGCCGGGATTGTCGGCGCCGCGCATGCCGGCTGGAAAGGCGCGCTCGGCGGCATCACCGACGCGACGGTGCATGCCATGGAAGCGCTGGGCGCCGAGCGCAGCCGCATCGTCGCCGCGATCGGCCCGTGCATCGCGCGCGCCAGCTATGAAGTCGATGATGCGTTCCTGCACCGCTTCGCCGAAGCCGATCCCGCCAATGAGCGCTTCTTCGCGCCCGGTCGCCCCGGCCATCATCAGTTCGACCTTGAGGCCTATGTCGCGCACCGGCTCGCCGCCGCCGGCATCGGCAAAGTCGAAGCGCTCGGGCTCGACACTTATGCCGATGAGGATCGCTTCTTCAGCTACCGCCGCGCCACCCATCGCGGCGAAAGCGATTATGGCCGGCAGATCGCATTGATCGCGCTTGGCTGATCGCGCGCACGCTCTATAGGTGGCCGCAGAAGATAAGCTCGTCCCCAGGAGTAAGCATGACCGAGGAATCCGACGCCGCCGCCCCGCGCCGGCGCCCCAAGCCACCCGTCGAAACGGTGGGGGGCCACGCGCTCAAGCCCGCGACGCTGATGATGGGGCATGGCTATGATCCGATGCTGTCGGAAGGCTCGCTGAAACCCCCGATCTTCCTCACCTCGACGTTCGTTTTCCCCAACGCCGCTGCCGGCAAGCGCCATTTCGAAGGCGTGACCGGCAAGCGGCCGGGCGGCGCCGAGGGCCTCGTCTATTCGCGCTTCAACGGGCCGAACCAGGAAATCCTCGAAGACCGGCTCGGCATCTGGGAAGAAGCCGAAGACGCGCTGAGCTTCTCGTCGGGCATGTCGGCGATCGCGACCTTGTTCCTGTCTCTGGTGCGGCCGGGCGACACCATCGTCCATTCGGGCCCGCTTTATGCCGCGACCGAAACCCTTATCGCGCGCGTGCTCGGCCGCTTCGGCGTGCATTTCCTCGACTTCCCCGCCGGCGCGACCCGCGAGGAAATCGACACGGTGCTGAGCAAGGCGGCATCGGGCCGCGTCGCGCTCATCTATCTCGAAAGCCCGGCCAACCCGACCAACGCGCTCGTCGATGTCGAAGCCGTCGCCGCCAGCCGCGACGCGATTTTCGGCCATCTGCCCGAGAAACCGCCGATCGCGATCGACAACACGTTCCTTGGGCCGCTGTGGCACCAGCCGCTGAAGCACGGCGCCGATATCGTCGTGTACAGCCTGACCAAATATGCCGGCGGGCATTCGGATCTCGTGGCGGGCGGCGTGCTCGGCCCCAAGGCGCTGATCGACACGATCCGGCTGATGCGCAACACCATCGGCACGATCACCGATCCCAACACCGCGTGGATGCTGCTCCGCAGCCTCGAAACGCTCGAACTGCGCATGACCCGCGCCGGCGAAAACGCTGCCAAGGTCTGCGCTTTCCTGCGCCAGCATCCCAAGGTCGAGCGCGTCGGCTATCTCGGCTTTCTGGAAGATACCCCCGGCGATGAGCGCCAGGCCGATATCTATCGCCGCCACTGCACTGGCGCGGGCAGCACCTTCTCGCTGTTCCTGAAGGGCGGCGAGAAGGAGAGCTTCGCCTTCCTCGACGCGCTGCGCATCGCCAAGCTCGCGGTCTCGCTCGGTGGCACTGAAACGCTGGCGAGCCATCCGGCGGGGATGACGCACCTCTCGGTGCCCGAAGCGCGCAAACAAGCGCTCGGCATCACCGACAATCTGGTGCGCATCTCGATCGGGGTTGAGGATGCCGACGATCTGATTGCCGATTTTGATCAGGCGCTCGCCGCGATTTGATCATGTGTGTCGCCGCTACTTATCTCAATCCTCCCCCGCCAGGGGGAGGTGTCGCGATAGCGACGGAGGGGGAGGACGCCCAAACGCCTGCGGTAAGTCCGCCCCCTCCGTCACGCTCCGCGTGCCACCTCCCCCTTGCGGGGGAGGATCGACGGCATCGATTGATGAGCAAACGGCTTGAGGCTACGGCAACGGGCAAGAGGGTAATTTGGGGGAGCGGCGGGGGACAGTGACGCGCCCGGTTTTCTACGATCCCAGCGGCACGCGCCGGCGCTGGACCGGTCGCACCGTGGGGCTGCTGATCGCGGTCGTCGTGCTGGCGGCGGCGCTGTTCGCCTTCACCGTGGTGCGCGTGCCGCCGCGCGGATCGCTGCCGTTGCTGTTCGAGCGCGCCCAGCCCGCGCGGCTGCGCGGCCAGATCAACGCGATCAACCGCGGGGTGAGCGCCTGGCTGCCGCGCGGCAAGGTAACGCGCCAGCTGACGCCGCTCACCGTCGGCTTCTACGTGCCCTGGGATGACGGCACCAGCGGCGCCTCGCTGGCCCAGCATATCGGCCAGATCGACTGGCTGGTGCCCTCGACCATCTCGGTGATCGGCCCGACTCACCAGGTGACGCGCGACCTCGATACCCGGCTCGGCCGCATCCTCGCGACGACCGCGCGCCGCCCGCAAGTGCTGCCGATGGTGCAGAACGCGCATCTCGGCGTGTGGGACAGTGCCGGCGCCGCCGCCTTGCTCGGCAGCCGGATCGAGCGCGCCAAGCTCGCCAATGCGCTGGCGGCGAGCGTCAAGCAGAATCACGACGCCGGCATCGTCTTCGATCTCGAAAATCTTCCCGGCACTTCGCTGGGCGGCTATCGGCAATTGCTGCGTGACATGCGCACCGCGCTTGGCCCCAATGGCGGCATCATCGGCGTGACGGTGCCGGTGGGCGACGAGGATTTCCCGCCGCGCGCCTTTGCCGACGTTGCCGATCGCATCTTCATCATGGATTATGACCTCCATTTCCAGGGCGGCGATCCCGGCCCGATTTCGCCGCAGACCTTTTTCGTCAACGAGCTGCGCCGCGCGATCGCGCAGATCGGGCGTGACAAGCTGATCGTCGCGATCGGCAGCTATGCTTATGACTGGCAAGGCAAGCAGGCCGAGGGGCTGAGCATCGAAGAAGCGTGGACGCGCGCCAATGACAGTACGGCCTCGATCATCTTCGACAAGCAAAGCGGCAATGCCGGCTTCGGCTATGATGATGACGATGGCCATCACGACGTGTGGATGCTCGATGCGGCGTCCGCCTGGAACCAGCTCGCCGCCGCCCGCGCGCTCGGCATTCAGCAAGTCGCGCTGTGGCGGCTGGGCAGCGAAGACCCCGGCGTGTGGGAAGCGCTCACCCACTTCCGCAATGGCGGCCGGCCTGATCTGCGCGTGCTGAATGAGCCGACTAATGTCGATATCGAGGGCCAGGGCGAAATCCTGCGCATTACCGCGACACCGCAATCGGGCAGCCGCAGCGTCACGTTCGACGCGCAGGGCCTGATCCGCGACGAGAAATACGCGCAATTGCCGACGCCTTATGTCGTCAGCCGCACCGGCGCGCATCCGCATTATGTTGCACTCACCTTCGACGACGGCCCCGATCCCGACTGGACGCCGCCGATCCTCGACATTCTCGAGAAAATGCACGTGCCGGCGACGTTCTTCGTCATCGGCGAGAATGCGCTGCAGCACCCCAATATCCTCAACCGCATCGTCGCCGGCGGGAGCGAGATCGGCAATCACACCTACACCCACCCCAATCTCGCGCTCGTCTCGCGTACCGGCACCGAGATCGAGCTCAATGCGACGCAGCGGCTGCTCCAGGCCTATACCGGGCGCGGCACCAAGCTGTTCCGCGCGCCCTATTTCGGGGACGCCGAGCCGACCACGGCGGACGAACTCTTCCCCGCGCTGATCGCGCAGCAGAATGGCTATACCGTTGTCGGCCTGCACGCCGACCCAGGCGACTGGAAGCGGCCGGGCGTCGACGAGATCGTCAACAGCACCATCGCCCAGGTGGAAGGCGACGACCCCGATCGATCGGAGAATATCGTACTGCTGCATGATGGCGGCGGCGATCGATCGCAGACCCTGGCGGCGCTGCCGCGCATCATCACCGAGCTGCGCGCGCGCGGCTATCAGTTCGTGCCCGTCTCCAAGCTCGCCGGCCTGACCCCGACCCAGGTGATGCCGCCGGTCACCGGCAGCGACCTGACCGAAGTGCGCTTCGACATCGGCGTCTTCCTGGTGCTCGCCGCGCTGGCCTATGCGCTCAAATGGACGTTCTTCCTGGCCATCGGTCTCGGCATCGGTCGCGCGGTGCTGATCGCACTGCTCGCGATCGGCGATCGCAACCGCAAGCCGCCACCGATCGACGCGGCGACGCCGAGCATCTCGGTGATCATCCCCGCCTACAACGAAGCCAAGGTGATCGAGAGCTCGGTCCGCCGCGTGCTGGCGAGCGATTATCCGGCGCTGGAGCTGATCGTCGCCGATGACGGCTCGTCGGACGGGACGAGCGAGGTCGTCGCCAAGGCATTCGGCGACGATCCGCGCGTGCGGCTGCTCACCCTCGTCAATGGCGGCAAGGCAAGCGCGCTCAACCGCGCGCTGAAAGAGGCTTCGGGCGACGTCATCATCGCGCTCGATGCCGATACCCAGTTCGAGCCGCTGACCATTCGCCGCCTCGCCCGCTGGTTCGGCGACCCCGACATCGGCGCGGTCGCGGGCAATGCCAAGGTCGGCAACCGGGTCAATCTCGTCACCCGCTGGCAAGCGGTCGAATATGTTACCGCGCAGAATCTCGAACGCCGCGCGCTTGCTCGGTTCGATGCGATGACGGTCGTCCCCGGCGCGGTCGGCGCGTGGCGCCGCGCGGCGCTCGACGAGGTCGGCGGCTACCCCGAGGACACGCTGGCCGAGGACCAAGACCTCACCATCGCCATCCAGCGCGCCGGCTGGCGAGTCGATTACGATACCGAGGCCGTTGCCTGGACCGAGGCGCCGCAAAGCTTCCGCGCGCTCGCCAAGCAGCGCTTCCGCTGGGCGTTCGGCACGCTGCAATGCCTGTGGAAGCACCGCCGGGTGATCCCCACCGCGCGGCCGCCGGGGCTGGCCTTTGTCGGCATGCCGCAGGCGTGGCTGTTTCAGATCATCTTCGCCGCGATCTCGCCGCTCATCGACCTCGCGCTCGCCGCCTCGATCATCGCGACCATCTTGCGCGTGTCCCAGCATGGCTGGGCGCAGACGCAGACCGACGTGCTGCGCATGGGCGTCTATTGGCTGGGCTTCCTGGCGATCGACGTGACGTGCGGCGCGATCGCCTATCGGCTGGATGTGCGCGAGAAGCGCTACCCCGCCTTCCTGCTCGTCGCCCAGCGCTTCATCTACCGCCAGATCATGTACTGGGTCGTCATCCGCGCGATCACCTCAGCGATGGGGGGCTGGGTCGTCGGCTGGGGCAAGCTGGAACGGACGGGGGCGGTGCAGGCGCAGGGGTAGCGCAAGATCAAGACCGAAGAAATTTGATGGTCCGCCTAGCGGGCGACTACAAAACCCATTGCTTTACGCGCCGTACAAGCATCCATCGCTTGCTGGTCGCACACCTTCAGCGATGCAGATATTCGGTCGATGAGAGCCTGATCCTTAGCGCCTACGTTGTGACGGAATGCGACTTGCACATTCAGCAGGTTGACGTCGCCTTGGACAAAAATCGCCGTCAGGTTTTCGGGCTTGTTGGTTCTGGGATTGAGTGGGCAGGACAAAACGCCCTTTATGGCCCGATGCCCGTCAACGGTCCCCTTGGCAAAAGTTTCCGTCATTCCCGGACAGGCGGCAATCATCCCCCGGCGCCATATCGGATAAAAATTCTCAACACCGACTTTGGCGGTGTCGAAGAAGTCCAGGCCCGTTATCAGCGTTGACCAGTTATCCACGGTTTCAGGGGGAACTACCATCTCCATCAGGTCGCCGTGCGCAGTGCGGTGATGATAGCCGACCTGAAATTCGTCCGGCACATCAATCCGAAGCATTTCAGTAGCGGCGGTGGGAGCGGGCTGAGCGGCCAACGCCATCGCCGCCACTAGAAAGTCGAACATCCGTGGTTCCTAAATTAAGATCAGGCAGTCCCTAGCAGTGTAATCGGACGATTTTATTTCGCGGGTTGCACGGCGCCCCTCACCCATCACTGACCCGCTCGATATCCGCGCCCACAGCCTGCAGCTTTTCCTCGAGCCGCTCATAGCCTCGGTCGAGGTGATACACACGCTGCACCTGCGTCTCACCTTCCGCTGCCAGGCCCGCGAGGATCAGGCTCATCGAAGCGCGCAGGTCGGTCGCCATCACCGGCGCGCCAACGAGCCGGTCCACCCCGCGCACCACCGCGACGCGGCCGCGCACCTGGATGTCGGCGCCCATCCGCGCCAGTTCGGGCACGTGCATGTAGCGGTTCTCGAAAATCGTCTCGGTCAGCACGCTGGCCCCGTCGGCGAGCGCGAGCATCGCCATGAATTGCGCCTGCATGTCGGTCGCGAAGCCGGGGAACGGCGCGGTCGAGAGCGTCAGGGGCCCCAGATGGCCGTTTGCGGCGACGCGCACACTGTCGGCGCGCTCCTCCACCACCACGCCCGCCTCACGCAGCGCGGCGAGCGTTGCCAGCATGTCGTGCGGGGCGACGCCCGCCAATTCCAGGTCGCCCCCGGTGATCGCGGCGGCGCAGGCATAGCTGCCCGCTTCGATGCGGTCGGGCATGACGCGATAGGTCGCGCCGTGCAGCCGGTCGCGCCCTTCGATCTCGAGCGTTTCGGTCCCGATGCCGCTGATCGACGCGCCCATCGCGACGAGGCATTGGCACAGATCGACGATCTCAGGCTCTCGCGCCGCATTTTCGATGATCGTGCCGCCCCTGGCAGTGACGGCGGCCATCACCGCATTCTCGGTCGCACCGACCGAGACGAGCGGGAAGACGACGCGGCCGCCGGCCAGCCGACCGCCAGGGGCGGTCGCCTTCACATAGCCCGCCGCCAGTTCGATCTCGGCGCCAAGCGCCTCCAGCGCTTTCAGGTGCAAGTCGATCGGGCGGTTGCCGATCGCGCAGCCGCCGGGCAGCGACACCGTCGCTTCGCCCGCGCGGCCGACCAGCGGGCCGAGCACCAGGATCGAGGCGCGCATTTTCCGCACGATGTCATAAGGCGCGGTGGTCGAGGTGAGGCGATTGGCGCGCAGCGTCATCACCCGGCCGAAATCCTCAGGCCGCGCGCCCTCGACCAGGGTGGAGACGCCAAGCTGGTTGAGCAGGTGGCCGAAGCCATCGACATCGGCAAGGCGCGGCAGGTTGCGCAGGGTGAGCGGCTCTTCGGTGAGCAGCGCGCACGGCATCAGGGTGAGCGCGGCGTTCTTGGCGCCGGAAATGGGCAAGCGGCCAGCCAGGCGCTGGCCGCCGCGGATGAGGATTCGGTCCATCCCGTCGTTACTACTGCGCCCGCGCCCAAGTGCAACGCCGCCGACATGTTATCGCATTAAGCTGGTGGTGAGACGCGCCGTGCTAGCGCTGCTGACAACACGCCAATTCGGGCCGAAGGACCCACCCCATGCCGCATGCCAGCCTGGCCGACCGGATCGGCCGGATCGCCCCCTTGTCCAACGCCGAACGCGCCGCGCTGACCGAGATCGAGCAGCGCGAGCGGCATCTGCGCACCGGCGCAACGCTGATCGCCGAGGGCGAACGGGTGACCGAACTCGCCATCGTCGCACGCGGCGCGCTCGCCGGGCGGATGGCCGCGACCGAAGGCTGGCGGCGCCTCACCCGGCTCTATCTGCCCGGCGATCTCGTCAGCACCGGCATGCTGGCGATGCGCGAAAGCAGCGAGACGGTGGTCGCGCTGACCGATGCCGTCATCCACCGCGTCGATCGCGCGACGTTGGGCGATGCGCTCACCCGGCATCCGCGCCTCGCGCTGCTGCTGCTCGCCGACGAGCAGGTCGAGCGGATGGCGCTGACCGACCGGCTGATCGCGATCGAAACCCAGCCGCCGCATGCCCGCCTCGCCGCGCTGCTGATCGAACTGCGCGACAGGCTGCGCGCGGTCGACCCGGCGATCAGCCACAGCTTCGTCACGCCGCTCACCACCGAGGAAATGGGCGAAGCGATCGCGCTGCGGCCCGCCGAAGCGATCCGTGCGATGGGCAAGCTCGGCGATCTCGGGCTGGCAGTGCGCGAAGCGGCGCGGATCACCTTGGTCGACGAACGCGGGCTGGAACGGCTGGCCGCGCGCCGCGACCCGCGCCGGGGCCTGGATATGACTTGGCTGCCGAAGCGGGCCTAACCAGCGCGCCCTAGCTTAGGCCTTTTCCAGCGTGCATTGCAGCGGGTGCTGGTTCTGGCGCGCGAAATCCATCACTTGCGCGACCTTGGTCTCGGCGACTTCATAGGGGAACACGCCGCACACGCCAACGCCCTTCTGGTGGACGTGGAGCATCACCCGCGTCGCTTCCTCGATATTCATCCGGAAGAAGCGCTGGAGCACCAGCACGACGAATTCCATCGGCGTATAATCGTCGTTGAGCATCAGCACGCGATAAGGCGTCGGCCGCTTGGTCTTGGTGCGCGTGCGCGTGGCGACGCCAACGCCGGTGCCGCCGCCCTCGTCGTCATCGCCCTGGCCTTCATCAGCCATGGCGCGTGTCATCTGCATCGCCGTGATCATGGAAGCCTAAAATATGGGACAAGGGCCGGTGAGGGCAAGGGGGGCGTTGGGCCTGTAAACCACGAAAAATGGGGCGGCCACCGCATCGGCAGCCGCCCCATCTGTTTTGTCTGCGCTCCCCGGTGGGGAACGAAGCCGTTACGCCGAGATCTTGATCTTCTCAGCGGCCACCGCGATGCGGTTCGAAATCGGCTGCGCGATGTCGTTCGAAACCTTGAGGAAGGTCTCGGTCGCCTTCGACGTCTCAGCGACGATCGAGTCGAACGACTGGCGGACATAATCGCTGTGCAGCTTCATAAACTCGGTCGGGGTCTTGACCGTCGACAGGCTCTTCAGCGTCGCGGTCGCGTGCTCGAACGACTTGCGGGTATAGTCGGCGGCTTCCTGGCCCAGCGTCTCGAACGCCTTGGTGGCGATCTTCGACGATTCGACCAGCGCTTCGACATTGCCCTTGTTGAAGTCGTTGAGCTCGGCAAACAGCTTGGTGCCGCGCTCAACCGCTGCCTTGCTGCGGTCGTTCAGTTCGGTGAACAGGGTCTGCGCCTTGTCGGTCGCCTGCTTGATGGTGTTTTCCATGATGGTCACTTCCTTCTGTGCGGGTTGAACGGCGGCCGGAGCGGCAGCCTCTTCTTGCTTGGTTGGTACTGAAACGGGTTCGACCGGCGCCGCTGCCTTGGCGACAACCGGCGCGGGCGTGACGACGACCGGCGCGACGACCGGCTCGGGCGCCGCTTCCTTGGCGACGACGGGTGCCGGGGCCACAACGACGGCCGGCGCGGCGGGCTTTGCGACCGGCGCCTTCACCACCGGCTTGGGCGCCTCAACAGGCTTGGCCGCCTCGACGGGCTTGGCCGCAGCCTTCGGTGCCGCCTTGGCAACGGGCGACGGGGTCTTTGCGACGGGCTTTACATCCTTGTCGGCCATCGGGCCCTCCACAGCTATTTGCTGCAGTGCAATATAAACCGAGCGCAACGAAATTCAAGCGTTTTTTGTGCAGTGCAACAAAAGCGTTCCGGCGCAGGCCAAGCCTATAGCATTTATGGCTTTTATCAGCGAGCGCGGACGTAACGGCCGGGCGCGTCGTCGAGCGCTTTCATCGCACCCTTGCCCGGCTGCCGTGCTTTTTTGGCGGGCACTTTTGCTGCGCTCTGCTCGGCGATCCAGCCGATCCAGTCGGGCCACCAGCTGCCCTTGGTCTCGGTCGCGCGGGCAACGAACTCGTCGAGCGTCTTGGCCGCGCCGTCATAGGTCCAATACTGATATTTGCCCGCCGCCGGCGGATTGACGACGCCAGCGATATGGCCCGAGCCCGCCAGCACGAATCGCACCGGGCCCTGCAACGTCTCAGTCAGCTTCCACACGCTGGCGAGCGGGGCGATATGGTCCTCGCGCCCTGCCTGGACATAGGCCGGCGTCTCGATGCGGCTCAAATCGATCGGCGTGCCGCTGACCGACAGCGCGCCGGGCTTCACGAGCAGATTGTCGCGGTAGAGATCGCGCAAGTACGAGAGGTGCCACTTGGCCGGCAAATTGGTCGTGTCGCTGTTCCAGAACAGCAGATCGAACGGCGCATAATCGCGGCCGAGCAGATAATTGTTGGTGACGTAATTCCAGATCAGGTCGCGCCCGCGCAGCAGATTGAAGGTCGCCGCCATATAGCGCCCGTCGAGATAGCCGTCGGGCGACAGCTGCGCGATCATCGCGAGCTGCTCGTTATCGACGAAGTTGAGCAGCTCGCCCGCCTGGCTGAAATCGACCTGCGCGGTGAAGAAAGTCGCGCTCTTCACCTTGGCCGCCTGCCCCCGCGCCGCGAGCACCGCCAGCGTCGCCGCGAGCGTGGTGCCGGCAACGCAATAGCCGATGGCGTGAACGCTCTCGACACCCAGCAGATCGCGCACCGTGTCGATCGCGTCGATCTGCCCGGCTTCGACATAATCGTCCCACACCACGTCCTTCATCGTCGCGTCGGCCGATTTCCACGAGACCATGAACACGGTCAGCCCCTGGTCGACCGCCCATTTGATGAAGCTCTTCTCCGGGCTCAGATCGAGGATGTAGAAGCGGTTGATCCAGGGCGGGAAGATGATGAGCGGGGTCTCGTACACCTCATCCGTCGTCGGGGAATACTGGATCAGCTCGTACAGCGGCGTGCGCTTGATGATCTTGCCCGGCGTAATCGCGATGTTGCGGCCGACTTCGAAAGCATCGGAATCGGTCTGCTTCATCTGCCCGCTGGCGATGTCGGCCAGCATATTCTGCATGCCCGCCAGCAGATTCTCGCCGCCGGTCGCCATGGTGCGATCGAGCACTTCAGGATTGGTGATCGGGAAATTGCTCGGGCTGACCGCGTCGACGAAAGCACGCGAGACGAAGCGAAGCTGCTCCTTCATCTTCGGGTCGACGCCCTCGACCGCCTCGACATTGCGCAGCAGATGGTCGCTGATCAGGTAATAGCTTTGCCGCAGCCAGTCGAACACCGGGTTCTCGCGCCAGGCGGGATCCTCGAAGCGCTTGTCCTTGGCGAGCGCGGGCGGCTCCTCGGTGGGCTTCGCCTCGGGATCAAGGAAGCGCTGCCAGAGCTGGAAGCTGTCATCCCAGAAGGATTGCACGCGATCAAGCGTCGCGTCGTCGGTGAAGCCCTTGATCTCGGGCATCATGCCCGCCTCGCGCAGGCCCTTCAGCCCGGCTTCCATCGCCATCTGCTGAGCGCGGCCCATCACCCAGGTCCAGTGCTGCATGTCCTCCAGACTGGGGAGCGGCGGGATGGCAGGCGTGGTCGGCGCAGGGGAATCGGCCATGGGATCGCTCACCTTCGGGCGGTTCGCGACTGCTCTAGCGCAGGCCGACGCCGCCGTCATTCCCGCTCGGCGATAAATAGCGTATGTTCGCCCGACAAGCCGAAGCCAAGGATCGAAAAGCCACGATGTCCGACGATTTCTACCGCATCAAACGCCTGCCGCCTTATGTCATCGCCGAAGTCAACGCGATGCGGGCCGAGGCGCGCGCCAGCGGCGAGGACATTATCGATCTCGGCATGGGCAATCCCGATCTGCCGCCGCCGGCGCATGTGATTGAGAAGCTCTGCGAAGTCGCCGCCAAGCCTGATGCGCACGGCTATTCGCAGTCCAAGGGCATTCCGGGCCTGCGCCGCGCCCAGGCCAATTATTACGCCCGCCGCTTCGGCGTCGAGCTCGATCCTGAGCGCGAAGTCGTCGTCACCATGGGCTCGAAGGAAGGGCTCGCCAGCCTCGCCACCGCGATCACCGCGCCCGGCGATGTCGTGCTGGCGCCCAACCCCAGCTACCCCATCCACACTTTCGGCTTCATCATCGCTGGTGCCACCATCCGCGCCGTGCCGACCACGCCCGATGAGCGCTATTTCGAGGCGCTTGAGCGCGCGATGGCGTTCACCGTGCCGCGGCCCAGCGTGCTCGTCGTCAACTATCCCTCCAACCCCACCGCAGAGACGGTCGACCTCGCTTTCTACGAGCGGCTCGTCGCCTGGGCGCGCGACAACAAGGTGTGGGTGCTTTCCGACCTTGCTTATTCCGAGCTCTATTATGACGGCCGCCCGACGCCCTCGATCCTGCAGGTGAAAGGCGCCAAGGACGTCGCGGTCGAATTCACCAGCCTCAGCAAGACCTATTCGATGGCGGGGTGGCGGATCGGCTTTGCGGTCGGTAACCCCAAGCTGATCGCGGCGATGACGCGAGTGAAGTCATACCTCGATTACGGCGCCTTCACCCCCATTCAGGCCGCCGCCTGCGCCGCGCTCAACGGCCCGCAGGACATCGTCGCGCAGAACCGCGAGCTTTACCACAAGCGCCGCGACGTGCTGGTCGAAAGCTTCGCCCGCGCCGGCTGGGATATCCCCGCGCCCGCCGCTTCCATGTTCGCCTGGGCACCGCTGCCGCCCGCGCTCCAGCATTTAGGCAGCCTTGAGTTCTCCAAACAAATGCTCGTCCATGCCAAGGTCGCGGTCGCGCCCGGGGTCGGCTATGGCGAGCTTGGCGAAGGCTATGTGAGGATCGCGCTGGTGGAGAATGAACAAAGGCTGCGCCAGGCGGCGCGCAACGTGAAGCGCTATCTCCAGCAGATGGGCGTCAACACCGCGGCCAAGGCGGGTTGAGGTCGCGCCGACCCGGCTCGGGCCGATAGGCCTGTGATCGTCCGATGCCGCTGATCAACCCCATGTATTCGCTCGCCGGCGTGCTCGTCGGCCTGCTCGTCGGGCTGACCGGCGTCGGCGGCGGGTCGCTGATGACGCCGCTGCTCGTGCTGTTCTTCGGCTTCCACCCGACGACAGCGGTCGGCACCGATCTGCTTTATGCCTCGGCGACCAAGACCGTCGGCACCAGCGTGCATGGCTGGCGCGGCACGGTGAGCTGGCGCGTCGTCGGCCTGCTCGCGTTGGGCAGCGTGCCGATGACGCTGGCGACGATCGCGCTAATCGGCGATTACGGCCAGCAATCCCCCGCGATCTCACACCTGATCACGACGGTGCTGGGGATCATCCTGGTGCTGACCGCGCTCGCCACTTTCCTGCGCCAGCGACTGATCGCCTGGATAGCGCCGCGGTTCGCGCGGATCGAGCCGCACGGCGTGGCGATCCTGACCGTGGTGCTCGGGATGGTGCTGGGCGTGCTGGTGACGCTGACCTCGGCGGGCGCGGGGGCGCTCGGGATGACCGCGCTGATCCTGCTTTACCCGCAGATGCCGGTCAACCGGCTGGTCGGCTCGGACATTGCCCATGCGGTGCCGCTTACGCTGCTAGGGGGGCTGGGGCATCTCTATCTGGGAACGGTCAATCTCGATCTGCTGGCGTCGCTGTTGGTCGGCTCCATCCCCGGCATCATCATCGGCAGCCTGCTTGCGGCGCGCGCGCCAGACCGGATTCTGGGGCCCCTGCTGGCGACGACGCTGGCAGTGGTGGGGGTGAAGCTGCTGACCTAGCGTGCTCCAGTCGTCGACGCCCTTACCACCAGCTCATAGCCGATCTCGCGCCGCTCGGTCTCGCCCTCGCCACCAAGCAGCAAGTCGGCCGCCGCGAACGCCATGTCGCGCGTCGGCTGGCGGATCGTGGTGAGCGGCGGCCAGACGTAGCCAGCGAGCGCGGTATCGTCGAACCCCGCGACGGACAGCTCACCCGGCAAGTCGAGCCCGCGCCGGTGCGCCGCCGCCAGCACGCCGGCGGCCATATCATCGCTCGACGCGAAGATCGCGGTCGGCGGATCGGGTAGTGCGAGCAGCGCTTCACCCTGCGCGGCGCCGCTCGCAAAGTCGTAATTACCGGTGACCACCAGCGCCGGATCAAGTGCGAGGCCCGCCTCGCGCAGCGCCGCCCCATAGCCCTCCAGCCGCTGCGCGCTCGTTGCATAGCTCGGGTGGCCGGCGATGAAGCCGATGCGGGTGTGCCCAAGCGCGAGCAAGTGCCGCGTCATTGCCGCCGCCGCCGCCTCGTTATCGATGAACACCGACGGCGCCGCATCGACGTCGCTCCCCGGCGACACCCGCACATAGCGCACCCCGCGCCGCTGGAGCAGATCGAGCACCTGGCGATGGTCGCTGACCGGCGGCGTCAGGATCAGGCCGTCGACATGCGTCGCCTCAACGAGACTCTCGATCTCGTCGAGCAGTTTCGGGCTGTCGCGATCATAGGGCTGCGCGATCATCCGCACGCCATCCGCCTCGCAGCGGTCGCGGATGCCCGATTGCATCTCATAGACATAATAAGGGCTGGGATTGTCGCAAATGAGCGCGATCTGGAACGAGCGCCGCCCGGCGAGCGAGCGCGCCGCGACGCTAGGGCGGAAATTGAGCCGCGCCACCACATCGGCAACGCGGCGGCGCGTTTCCTCGCCCACATAGCGCTCGTTGTTGAGGACGCGCGACACGGTCTTGATCGACACATCGGCTTCGCGCGCCACATCCTTGATCGTCACTCGCACGCCTGGCGCCACCCCTAATCACCGTTTCCGCGCGAGCGAAAGCAGCTATAAGCTCCACCTTGGCATGCCGAGCGCCCCTCCGTCCATCCATCGCAAAGCGGCTTGCGATATGCGTATTATGCGAATAATACAGCGTCGCGGCCGCGTATCGGGCTGCGGGACATGACGGGCATGCGCGGATTCCCTTTTGACGACGAGCCGCTGGAGCTGACCAACGGCATGCCGCCGCCGGACGCGCGCCGGGCGCCAGCGTGGCGCGACACTGCGCCGACCGAGCCCCCGCCGCCGCCCGGCAGCTACACCACCAACCTGCCCGTCGCCTATCGCCCGCGCCGCTTCCGCTGGGTGATGCGCGGGCTGGCGGCGTTGCTCGTGCTGTTCTTCATAGGCGTCGGCTGGCTGGCGCTGACCGCGCCGCTCTCCAAATCGCTCCAACCGCCGGCGCCGCCGAGCGTCACTCTGCTCGCCTCGGACGGCACGCCGATCGCCCGGCGCGGCGCGATCATCGGCAAGCCGGTCGATGCCGCCAAATTGCCCAAACATGTCACCGACGCGTTCATCGCGATCGAGGATCGCCGCTTTTATCACCATTGGGGCGTCGACCCTTGGGGCATCGGCCGCGCGATGTTCCGCAACGTCGCCGCCGGCGGCTTGCGCGAAGGCGGGTCGACGATCACTCAGCAGCTCGCCAAGAACGCCTTTCTCGATTCCGACCGCACCGCCGGGCGCAAGATCCGCGAAGTGATGATCGCTTTCTGGCTCGAGGCGTGGCTGAGCAAGAACGACATATTGTCGCGCTACCTCTCCAACGTCTATTTCGGCGACAACGTCTATGGCTTGTCAGCGGCGGCAAAGCATTATTTCAGCACCACGCCCGCCAAGCTGACGATCGGCCAGGCGGCGATGCTGGCGGGGCTGGTGAAGGCGCCGTCGCGCCTCGCCCCCACCGGCAATCTCGCCGGCGCGCAGGCGCGGCAGATGGTCGTCGTCAATGCGATGGCGGAGGACAAGCTGATCGACCGCGCCACCGCCGCAGCGGTCAAGCCCGCGCGCCTTCACCCCGATCAGGTCGCCGATTTGCCCGACGGCAGCTATTTCGCCGATTGGGTGCTGCCCGCCGCGCGCGACCGGGCCGGCGCGATCAGCGCGGCATCCACCGTCACCACCACGCTCGACGCCCGGTTGCAGCGCGCCGCCGAGCGCAGCGTCCGCCATATCGGGCTCGGCAAGGCGCAAGTCGCGATGGTGGTGATGCACCCCGATGGCCGCGTCGTCGCGATGGTCGGCGGCAAGAATTATGACGACAGCCCGTTCAACCGCGCGACGCAGGCGCGCCGCCAGCCGGGATCGACGTTCAAGCTTTTCGTCTATTACGCCGCGCTCAAAAGCCGGATGACGCCCGATTCCACCATCGAGGACAAGCCCATCAAGATCGGCCAATGGGAGCCGCGCAACAGCAGCGGGCGCTATCGCGGGCAGATCACGCTCCGCCAAGCGTTCGCGATTTCGAGCAATGTCGCGGCCGCGCGGCTGACTCAGCAAGTCGGCGTCGACAAGGTGATCAAGGCGGCGCGCGACTTGGGCATCTCCACCCCGATCCCCAACGAAGCGACGATCGCGCTCGGCACCGCGACCGGCTCGCTGCTCGAGCTGACCGCGGCGTATGCAGCGGTGGCCGGTGGCGACTATCCGGTCGGCGCGCGCGGGCTGGCCGACGCGCCCGACAAGAGCTGGCTGCAGCAATGGGCCAGCGGCCCGCACCGCATGGACGAGCGGGTGCGGAGCCAGATGATGGACCTGCTCGCCGCCTCGATCGCGACCGGCACCGGGCGGCAGGCAGCGCTGAGCATCCCGAGCTATGGCAAGACCGGGACGACGCAGGACAGCCGCGACGCGCTGTTCATCGGCTTTGCCGGCGATCTCGTCTGCGGCGTCTGGGTCGGCAATGACGATAACTCACCCAGCGCCGGGCTGTCGGGCGGCGGCATTCCGGCGCGGCTGTGGCGCGATTTCATGCAGCAGGCGCTCAATGTCGGCCCGCGCGCGGCGCCGGCGCCCGACATCTTCAGCACGATCAGCAATGCGATGGACGCGCTGGTCGATCCCGATGCCGCCAGCCCCGATGCGGGCAACGCCACGATGCCCGAAGAAGACGCACCGGCGCCCGAAGTGGTCGGCAACATCAACGGCCTGGGCCTGAACCTCTCGATCGGCCGCGACGGATCGATCAAGGTGCGACGCGACCGCCCCCGCCGCGATACGCCCGCCGATCGCGCGCCCGATCCCCGCGATCGACCACGCCCGCCGCCGGAGGGGGAGGGGCGTTAGCTTCTCATTACTTCCCTCGCCCCTGGAAGGGGAGAGGGTTGCGCAGACTTAGGCCCGGAAGGGCCTTAGTCGGAGCTGGGTGAGGGGTAATTCCGACGGTCGCCCTTGTGGCTGCCCTCACCAAGCTACGCTAAGCGCTGGCGCGCTAAGCTGCGCTATCCTCTCCCGCAAGCGGGAGAGGAAGATGTCCTCCCGCCCCGCTTGACGCCGCCGCCCTTGCGCAGCAAGGGCTCCGCCATGCGCTTCTTCTCCGACAACGCCGCGCCCGCTTGCCCCGAAGTGCTGGCGGCGCTTGCCTCCGTCAACACCGTCGACACCGCTTATGATGGCGACCGGTGGAGCCAGTCGCTC
Organism: Sphingomonas sp. GlSt437; assembly: GCF_048015635.2. Lineage (NCBI taxonomy): Bacteria > Pseudomonadati > Pseudomonadota > Alphaproteobacteria > Sphingomonadales > Sphingomonadaceae > Sphingomonas > Sphingomonas sp. GlSt437. The sequence goes on from NZ_JBPGYA010000001.1 coordinate 1,187,089, forward strand.
GACGCGCGGCTCTCGGCGCTGTTCGAGACTGACGTAAAGGCGCTGTGGGTCTCCAGCGGCACCGCGGCCAATTGCCTCGCGCTCGCCGCGCTCTGCCCGCCGCACGGCGCGGTCATCTGCCATCGCGACGCGCACATCCAGAATGACGAGGCGGGCGCGCCTGAATTCTACACCGCCGGCGCCAAGCTGCTGCTCGCCGAGGGCGACGGCGCCAAGCTGACCCCCGAGATGATCAACGCCGTGCTCGCCGCGACGCGCAACGACGTCCATCAGGTGCAGCCTCACGCCGTCTCGATCACCAATGCGACCGAATATGGCCTGGTCTATACGCCCGCCGAAGTCGCCGCGATCGGCGATCTGTGCCGCGCGCGCGGGCTCGGGCTGCACATGGATGGCGCCCGTTTCGCCAACGCCATCGCCCATCTCGGCTGCGCGCCCGCGGACGTGACGTGGCGTGCGGGGGTCGAAGCGCTGAGCTTCGGCTTCATCAAGAATGGCGGCATGACGGCGGAACTGCTCGTCTTCTTCAAGCCCGAGCTGGCGGCGGCCACCTATTATCGCCGCAAGCGCGCCGGGCATCTGCTCTCCAAGGGCCGCTATCTCGCCGCGCAGATATTGGCGATGCTCGACGGCGATGTGTGGCTGAGGAACGCGCGCGCCGCCAATGCCGGCGCGGCAATGCTGGCGGCCGCAGCGGGCGACCGGCTGGTCCACCCGGTCGAGGCGAACGAAGTGTTCCTGAAAGTGACCTCGCAAGAGGCCGCGACGCTGCGCGCCCAGGGTTTCGATTTCTACGATTGGGGCCCGGGCGAAGCGCGGCTTGTCGTCTCGTGGCAGCAGGGCGAAACCGATATCCGCCCGCTCGCCGACGCGATCGCGGCGCTTTAATGGCGGCATGACGATCACCGTCGATCCCTCGGTGCGCGTCCAGTCGACGCGCGCGGCGGTGCTGGTGCCGTTTGCGATCATCACGCTGATCTGGGGATCGACCTGGATCGTCATTCGTGACCAGCTCGCGGTCGTGCCGCCGAGCTGGTCGGTCAGCTATCGCTTCTTGACCGCCGGCCTCGCCATGCTCGCCTATGCCGCGTGGAAGCGCGAGCCGCTGCCGCGCGACCTGCGCGGCCTGCGGTTCGCCGCAATCCTCGGCCTGATGCAGTTCGTGCTCAACTTCAACTTCGTCTATCGCGCCGAGGAGCATATCGCTTCGGGCCTCGTCGCGGTGGTGTTCGCGCTGCTGCTGGTGCCCAATGCGATCCTCGGGCGGATTTTCCTTGGCCAGGTGCTCGGGCGGCAATTGCTGATCGGCTCGGTAGTGGCGGTGGCGGGCGTCGCGCTGCTGTTCGTGCATGAAGCGCGCGTCGCGCCGCGCGGACTGGGCGATGTGCTCGCCGGCGTGGGCCTGACGCTGACCGGGGTGATGTGCGCGTCCACCGCCAATGTCATGCAGGGCACCGCGACCGCGCGCGCTTATCCAATGGCGCCGATGCTCGCGCTCGCCATGCTGATCGGCGGCGGGATCGACGCGCTCTATGCCTGGGCCACAGTCGGTGCCCCGGTGATCGAGCTGCGCCCGGCGTATCTGATCGGCTTGCTATATCTCGGCGTCGTCGCCTCGGCGGTGGCGTTCACGCTCTATTTCCAGCTGATCCGCGTGATCGGCGCGGCCAAGGCGGCTTATTCGAGCGTCGTCATCCCGGTCATCGCGATGCTGTTTTCAACATTGTTCGAGCATTATCGCTGGTCGGCAGTGGCGGTGGCGGGTGCGTTGCTGGCGCTTGCCGGGCTGGTCATCGCGTTGAGAGCGCCGAGACCGACGCGATAATCGGGATAGGCCGGCCGCCAGCCGAGCAACCGCCTGGCCTTGCCGTTGGCGACCCGGCGGTTTTCCGCGTAGAAGCCCCGCGCCATGGCCGACAGGCTGGCGAGCCGCACCAGCGGCGGCGGGTCGAGCCCGAGCAGCCGCGCGGCATGCTCGATCACGGCATTCTGACTGGCCGGTTGGTCATCGGCGAGGTTGTAAGCACCGGGCGGGCCGCTGAACGCGGCAATCACCCCGCTCGAGATATCGTCGACATGGACGCGGCTGAACACTTGGGCGGCGAGCTCGACGCGATGCGCGGTGCCAGCCCTGACCCGGTCGAGCGCGGAGCGGCCCGGTCCGTAGATGCCCGGTAGCCGAAAGACGCGCGCGCCCAGCCCCAACCACGCCGCGTCTGCTGCGTTGCGCGCCGGGCGCCGGCCCCCGATCGGCGCGCTTTCATCGACCCACGCGCCGCCAGTGTCGCCATAGACGCCGGTCGAAGAGAGATAGCCCAACCACGCGCCCGAGGCGCTCAGCGCCGCGCCATAATGCGCCAACACCGCATCGCCGGCATCATCCGGCGGTACCGAGGACAGGATGTGCGTTGCCCGCCCGATCGCTGCCGTCACCGCCGCCGCATCATCGAACGCGATCGTCCCCTCGCGCCCGCTCCGGCTCGTGCCGACAACCTCCCAGCCCAGCGCCCGCACCCGCCCCGCTAGATGACTCGCGCTATAGCCCAGCCCGAAGATCAGCAGCCGGGCCACGCGGCGTCACTCGGCGCCATAACCGTGATAGAGCTTGCCGAAGAAATCGCCCTTGTTCCAGCGCGGCCGATCATCACCATCAGCAATCGCGCGGGCGATGCGGTAATTGACGTCGACGAAGCGCACGCCCTGCGACCAGTCGATCGGCAGCGTCAGATCGTCCGAAGGCTGGTGATAATGATGCGCCAGGAAATCCTCGGTCGCGGCCTTGCCCGGCCCCATCTGCCCCGGCCACAGGAACACCGAGGGCACGCCTTGCTGGACGAAGCGATAATGGTCGGAGCGGACGAAAATCGCTTCCTCCGGGATCGGATCGGGCGACGTCGGCACGCCCGCTGCTGCTGCCGCGGCCTTCACGATCGGCCCGAGCGTCGAGCGATCGGCGCCGAACGCGACGATATCCTCGAACTTATACGTCAGGATCGGCATGTCGAGATTGACGTCGGAGACGATCTTGTCACTGCCCAGCGTCGGGTGGCGGGCATAATAATCCGAGCCGACCAGCCCCTTCTCCTCCGCCGTCACCGCCAGGAACAGCACGGTGCGGCGTGGCGGCTTGCCCGATTGCTTGAAGCGCTTGGCTTCCTCGATCAGCGAGGCGATGCCGACCGCGTCATCCTCGGCGCCATTGTTGATCTGGTCGCCCTTGGCGTTCTTGTTGACGCCGATATGGTCGAGATGCGCTGAGAGCACGACGACTTCGCTCGCCAGCTTGGGGTCGCTACCGGGGATGATGCCGGCGACATTGCTGCTCGATTGCGCGTCGAAGCTGGTATGCGTCGCCACCGCCAATTTGGCCTTGAGCGGCTCGGCGCGGTAGCGCGGGTTATCGGTTGCCGAGAGCTTGGCGAGCTTCGCCCATGGCACGCGTGCGCCGGCGAACAGCTTGGCCGCGCCTGCCTGGCTCAGCACGCCGAGCACCGGCGCGCTCCCCGGCACCGATCCGCCGACGCCGTCGGGCGTCGCCCAGATGGTGCGCGGCCGGGCATAGCCGAGTTTGAGCTGTGCAAAACTCGGCGTGCTGCGCCCCGGCTTGGCGCTCGATTCGAGCTGGATCACGCCGACCGCGCCATGCGCCCCGGCAACCGCGGCCTTGGCAGCAAGCCCGCCGAAATGCGCGCGAATCTCGCTGTTGAGCGTGGTCGGCGCGCCACCGAACAGCACGACGATCTTGCCGCGCGCATCGACGCCGGCATAATCGTCAATGCCATTCTCGGGCGCGACGATGCCCTGGCCGACGAACACCACCGGCGCGGTCACCTGCGTGTCGCGCGCCGCCGGGTTGGCGCTCGGGATGTAATCGGTGCCGAACGCCAGCGCCTCGTTCGTCTTGCCGTGAACCAGTGCGAAACTGCCCGGATCCGCCGCGCGATACTGGACGAGCGGCACGTGCTGGAGATAGCCGCCATCGTCACCCGCCGGCCGCAACCCCGCCGCATAGAATTGCGCCGCGACATATTGCGCCGCCACCGCGAAATCGCCGCTCGCCGCATCGCGCCCGTTGAGCGCGTCCGACGCCAGGAACATCACATGCGCCTTCATCGCGGCCTGGTCGGGCGGCAGCGGCGCATCGACGATCGCGTTGACTTGCGCGGGCGTCAGCGGGGCCGGCGCGGGCGCGGGTGCCGGCGCATTGGTCTGCGCAACGGCGGCGCCGGCGATCAGGGCAAGCGAGGCGCCGGCCAGCAGGCCACGCGCGGCGAAGGAAAAAACAGGCATAGCGTCTCCCGGTGTTTTGCCGGGGCATAGCAGCAGCGCGCCGGTACGCAATATCGCTTACTGTAAGTGACGGTTTCGATTGGCAGTCGGCGAGCGATCGGCCTATCTGGCGGCCATGATCGATCTCAATGCCTCGCCTGCCCAGCCGCACGTCACTCGGCGCAGCGATTACACGGCGCCCGAATGGCTGGTGCCCGATATCGCGCTCGATTTCGATCTCGCCGCCAGCAACACCGCGGTGCGCGCGACGCTGACCGTCACCCGCAACAGCGCAGACGCGCGCGCGATCCGGCTCGACGGCGGCGGTCAACGCCCGCTTTATGTCCGCGTCGATGGCGCCGAGCGCGGCGATTGGTCGTTCGAGGGCAATACTTTGGTCGTGCCGCTCGACGGCGACAGCCACGTCATCGAAACCGCTTGCGAAATCGCGCCGGAGCGCAACACCCAGCTGATGGGACTTTATGCCTCGGGCGGGCTGCTCTGCACGCAATGCGAGGCGGAAGGCTTCCGCCGCATCACTTTCTTCCCTGATCGGCCCGATGTGCTGAGCCGCTATCAGGTGCGGATGACCGCCGAAAAGGCGCGCTACCCGGTGCTGCTCGCCAATGGCGATCCGGTCGCGCAAGGCGAGCTCGCCGATGGCCGGCATTGGGCGGAATGGCACGATCCCTTCCCCAAGCCCTGCTATCTGTTCGCGATGGTCGCGGGCGATCTCGTCGCCAATCGCGCCACCTTCACCACGATGAGCGGGCGCGAGGTTGCACTCGGCATCTGGGTGCGCGCCGCCGACCTGGCCCGCACTGGCCACGCACTCGCCAGCCTGCAGACCGCGATGCGCTGGGACGAGCAAGTCTATGGCCGCGAATATGATCTCGACGTGTTCAACATCGTTGCGGTCGACGATTTCAACTTCGGCGCGATGGAGAATAAGGGGCTGAACATTTTCAACAGCCGCTACATCCTCGCCGACCCCGACACCGCGACCGATTATGATTATGACGCGATCGCCGCCGTCGTCGCGCACGAATATTTCCACAATTGGTCGGGCAATCGCGTCACCTGCCGCGACTGGTTCCAGCTAAGCCTGAAAGAAGGCTTCACCGTCTTTCGCGATCAGAGCTTTTCAGCCGATCAAGGCTCGGCGGCGGTCAAGCGGATCGAGGATGTCCGCGCGCTGCGCGCCGCGCAATTCCCCGAAGATGCCGGGCCACTGGCGCACCCGGTGCGCCCCGAAAGCTATATCGAGATTTCGAACTTTTACACCGCGACCATCTACAACAAGGGCGCCGAAGTCATCCGCATGATGGCGACGATCCTGGGCCCGGACAAGTTCCGCGCCGGCACCGACCTGTATTTCGCCGAGCATGACGGCACCGCGGCGACGTGCGAAGATTTTGTCCAGGCAATGGAGCAGACAAGCGGCATCGATCTTGGCCAGTTCCGCTTGTGGTACAGCCAGGCCGGCACGCCGCGCGTCTCCGCTGCCTTGGCGCATGACCCCGCCGCCGCCACCGCGACGCTGACGCTGACCCAGTCCGTGCCGCCCACCCCCGGCCAGCCCGACAAGGCGCCGATGCTGCTGCCGCTCAAGACCCGGCTGTTCGGCGAGACGAGCAACAAGCCGCTCACCGACGAACAATTGGTCCTGCTCGCCCAGCCGACCCAGACGCTGACGTTCAACGACATCACCGAGCCGCCGGTGCTGTCGATCAACCGAGAATTCTCGACGCCCGTCATCGTCGATAGCGATCGCGGCGCCCGCGCGCTCGCTTTCCTGTCGGCGCATGATGACGATCCCTTCGCGCGCTACGAAGCGATGCAGCAGCTGATGCTCGACACGCTGATCGCCAGCGTCCGCCAGGGCCGCGCCGATCACGCCCCGGTCATTGCTGCCGTCGCCGACACGCTCGACGATGCCGCGCTCGACCCCGCGTTCATTGCCGAAGTGGTGCTGCTGCCCTCGGAAAGCTTCATCGGCGACCAACTCGCCATCGTCGATCCCGAGGCGATCTTCCGCGCGCGCGAAAGCCTGCGCCGCGACCTCGGCAAGTCGCTGGAGGCACGCTGGCGCGCGGCTTATGCGCGGGGGAAAGACGCCGGCGCTTATCGCTACGATCCGCAAGCCAAGGGCCTGCGCCGGCTGAAGGGCGTCGCACTCGGCTATATCGCCGCTTCAGGCGCCGGGGACGCGTACGAAATCGCCTTCCAGCAATTCGAAGCCGCCGACAATATGACCGACCGCCAGGGCGCGCTCGCCACGCTCGTCAACGGCCAATCGAACACCCGCGTCGCCGCGCTCGACATCTTCTACAACCGCTATTCAGACAATCCGCTGGTGCTCGACAAATGGTTCTCGACCCAGGCCTTTTCGACCCGCGACGATACGCCCGACGTGGTAATGGAGCTGGCCCGCCACCCCGATTTCACGCTGGCCAATCCCAATCGCGCCCGCGCGCTGGTCGGGGCGTTCAGCGTCAACCAGCGCGCGTTCAATGCGGCGGACGGGCGCGGCTATCGCTTCCTGGCGGATCAGCTGATCGCGCTCGACAAACTCAACCCGCAGACCGCCGCCAAGCTGCTCCCCCCGCTCGGCCGCTGGCAACGCTTCGATGAAGGCCGCGCCACCCAGATGCGCGCCGAGCTGGAGCGCATCCTCAAGACGCCGGGCTTGTCGAAGGACATGTTCGAGCAGGCATCGAAGAGCCTGGCGGGGTAGCGATTTTTCTCGACGTCATTCCCGCGCAGGCGGGAATCCATTCGGGCGGGCGCTGGCAGATAGGCGCTGGCCGCAGCGACAATGGATCCCCGCCTGCGCGGGAATGACGGGTGATGAATAACCCGAGCCGCTAATCATCCTCGTCCTCATAGCCGCTCAGCGCCAGCGCGCGGGCCTTGATCTGGTGCGTCGCGCACCAGTGGACGAGGGCGTCGTCGCGGCCGTGGGTGACCCATACCTCGCGCGGCGATAGCTCGCGCAGCGTATCGGTCAGTTCGTCCCAGTCGGCATGGTCGGAAAGGATCAGCGGCAGCTCGACGCCGCGCTGCACCGCGCGCTGGCGGACCCGCATCCAACCGCTCGCCATCGCGGTGATCGGATCGGGCAAGCGCCGCGACCAGCGATCGTTGAGCGCCGAGGGCGGCGCGATGACGATGCGGCCGGCCAGCTCGGCTTTGCTCGCTTCGGTCGCCGGCCGCAGCTCGCCGAGCTCGACCCCGTGCGCGACATAGAGGTCGCATAATTTCTGCAGCGCGCCGTGAATGTAGATCGGCTCGGCAAACCCCCGCGCACGCAGTTCGGCAATCACCCGCTGCGCCTTGCCGAGCGCATAAGCGCCGACCAGCACGCAGCGATCAGGATTGGCGGCGAGTGCTGTTGTCAGCTTATCGATCTCGTCGCCCGTTTCGGGATGGCGGAACACCGGCAAACCAAAGGTCGCTTCGGTAATGAACACGTCGCACTTCACCGGCTCAAACGGCGCGCAGGTCGGGTCGGCCCGCCGCTTGTAGTCGCCCGACACGACGATCGTCTCGCCGCGATGCGCGAGCACGATCTGGGCCGATCCCAGCACATGCCCCGCCGGCACGAAGCGCACCGCCACTTCGCCAAAGTCGATCGTCTCGCCATAGCCGACCGGATGCGCGGCCTGCGCACCGTACCGCGCCGCCATGATCGCCAGCGTCTCGGCGGTCGCCCACACCGCGCCATGCCCGCCGCGCGCATGATCGGCATGGCCATGCGTCACCAGCGCGCGCGGCTTGGGCATTGAAGGATCGATCCACGCGTCGGCGGCGGGGACGTAGATGCCCTCAGGGTGTGGTTCGATCCAGTCGCCGAGCTTGGCCATCGGCTGGATATGGGGCGCGCCTGCTGGCGGACAACCATATGGCCCGCGCAACGGCTCGCGATGCTAGCGCGGCGGCGTGCCGGGCGACGACGCCAGCATCGGCCGGCAGACCGATTGGCCTTGGGCCTTGCCATCCGGGTCGACGGGCGGTGCGCCGGCGTCCTTCGCCTCTTTGGGGAGGAAGGCGAGAAACGGCGGTATGTTCGTCCGCAGGCGATTGTTGATCGCCTTTGCCTCGGCAAAGGTGTCGCTCAAGTCGCTCCAATTCGCGGCTGTCAGCAGCTCGGCATCGTCCACCACCGCAAGCTTGGTCCACAGCCGCTGCTCATCCTCAATGATCGCGTTGAATTTTTCGTAGGAGCTGAACCGCTGGCTGAGGTCGAGTTTTTCCTGCAGCGGCATATGCGCCAGCCCCTGGCCGGTCAGCGCCATCTGCCAGCTGCCCAGCGACACCCCCGAGCCGTTCGGCCGACCGAGCGGGCCGATAATGCCGAGCGGCTGGCCGTCATGATGCCGCTGCAACACCAGCTTCACTTCGGCGAGGCGCCGATCGATGCAGGGTTGCAGCTGCTGCCTGAGCAGGAAAAGCGATCGCCCGTCGAGTTCCTCCGCCCGGAACGCAGCGCGCTCGGCGGCAACCTCCTCATGCCAATGCCACGCCTCGACCGCCTGCTCCAGTCCCAACGCGATCAGCACGCCGATCACGATGACGGTGATCTCGCTCAGGAATTCGCGCAGATTGTGGACGGGTTTGGGCTTGTGGATGTCCATCGGGGCGTCCTCGGACTTGGAGACGGCGAATTCGCCATCGGGCAGCATGGGGGGCAGCGCGGCGCCGGGCGGTAAAGGCTCGGCCATGGCTAGGGATCCTTGGGAAAATCGCTTGTGATCGGCGCCTGGCGCGCGTGCGCGATACCATCGACGAACAAGGAACTGCCGTAATGCGCCGGTGCGGGTCCAATGGGCTGGCACGCTGCCGACATGGACCGGGATGTCGCCGAATAGGGTTTGTGATCCTTGGCGAGAGGCGACGAATCGATCAATTGCTGGAAGCGAACCGACAGCAGCGCCATCGTTTCGCTTTCCTGGCGGGCGCGCCCGACATCGGCGCGCCAGTTGGCGATCTCAGCCGGGGTTACGGCGCGTCCTGGCCCGACCAGCGTGTAGAGGGCGTTCCACGCTTCGCTCTCGCGCTTGTTGTCGTCGATCATGCGCGCGTCAAAGCTGTACATTGCCGCATAAGCCCGACGCCGGCGGACCGAGAGATGCTCGGCCGTCTGCCCTGCCAAGGCGCTTTCCCACGTCGCCTGGCTGCCGACAAAATTGGGGGGACTGCCCAACCGGCCGATGGGCGGCAGGCGGCCGGTGGCGCCGGCTTGATCGACAATGGCAGCGATTTCGTCGAGGCGGTGTTCAAGGCAACCGGTGATCGCGATCCGATCTGCCGCGGTATCGTAGGTTTCAAGCAAATCAGCGCGCAACGCTTGTTCCGTCGTCTCGACCTGGTGGTACCAATGCCACGCCTCCACGGCCTGCTCCAACCCCAGCGCGATCAGCACGCCGATGACGATGACGGTGATCTCGCTCAGAAATTCGCGGAGATTGTGGACGGGTTTGGGCTTGTGGATGTCCATGGGCGCGTCCTCGGGCAGCGGGGGCGCAGCGGCGGCGGCTGCATCCCGCGCGACCTCGTTTTCCGGCAAATCCCCCATGTCGCCCGGTGCTACACAAGCTTTACGCCAGCGCAATGGCTTTCGCGGCGGCGGCTGTCCTACCTGGACCGGCACAGGCACAATGCGCGCCATGGCTCCCGCCGCGCATCGCCGTTTCTCCAACATCGTCGGGATGCACGAGGGGGCAACAAAGGGGGGACGTAGTGTAAACTTCGTCAACTTCGCTCCCGATTGGCCCGCCAATTGGCCCCCCAATTGGCCATCGCCGCTCGACACGCCATATCGGGGGGATGAGCGCTCCGCTGCCTGCCGCCATTACCGACTGGTTCGCCGCCAAGGGCTGGGCGCTGCGGCGGCATCAGCTCGAGATGCTGGCGGCGGCGCGCGCCGGCGAGCATGCGCTGCTGGTGGCGCCGACGGGGGCGGGCAAGACGCTGGCCGGCTTCCTCCCCAGCCTGGTCGAGCTGATCGAAGCGCCGAGCGAGGGGCTGCACACGCTCTATGTCTCGCCATTGAAGGCGCTCGCGGTCGATGTGCGGCGCAATCTGGAGACGCCGATCGAGGAAATGGGCCTCGACATCCGCGTCGAAACGAGGAGCGGCGATACCCCGCACGATCGCAAGGTGCGCCTGCGGGTGCGCCCGCCGCAAATCCTGCTGACCACGCCCGAATCGCTGTCGCTGCTGCTGAGCTACCCGGACAGTTTCCTGATGTTCGCCGGGCTCAAAACGATCATCGTCGACGAGGTGCACGGCTTTGCCAGCGGCAAGCGCGGCGACTTGCTGGCGCTCGCCATGGCGCGGTTGCAGGCGATCGCGCCCGCCGCGCGCCGCGTCGCGCTGTCGGCGACGGTTGCCGATCCCGATGCCTTCCGCGCCTGGCTGGCGCCCGATGGCGATATCGATGCGGTGCGGCTGGTGCAGGGCGATCCGGGTGCCGATCCCGACATCGCCATCCTGCTCCCCCAGGGTCGCGTGCCCTGGTCGGGCCATTCGGGCCGCTATGCCGCCGATCAGGTGATCGCCGAGATCGAGACGCACAAGACGACGCTGGTCTTCTGCAACACCCGCGGCCTCGCCGAGCTGATCTTCCAGGATTTGTGGAAAGCGAACACGATGCAGCTGCCCATCGGCATCCACCACGGCTCGCTGGGGTTGGAAGCGCGGCGCAAGGTGGAAAGCGCGATGGCCGCGGGGCGGTTGCGCGGCCTGGTCTGCACCGCCAGCCTCGACATGGGGATCGACTGGGGCGATGTCGATTGCGTCATCCAGATGGGCGCGCCCAAGGGATCGTCGCGGCTGCTGCAGCGGATCGGGCGGGCCAATCACCGGCTCGACGAGCCGTCCGAGGCAATCGTCGTGCCGGGTAATCGTTTCGAATATCTAGAAGCGCGGGCGGCACTCGATGCGGTCGAGGCGGGCGAGCTCGATGGCGAGGTGTTCCGCACCGGCGCCCTCGATGTGCTCGCCCAGCATATCATGGCGTGCGCGTGCGCCGCGCCCCTCCGGGGCGAAGAGATGCTCGCCGAAGTGCGCTCGGCGACGCCCTATTCGGCGCTGCCGGACGAAATATTCGCCCGGGTGCTGCAGTTCATCGCCGATGGCGGCTATGCGCTCAAGGCCTATGACAAGTTCAAGCGGTTGGCGTTGGGCGCTGATGGCCTGTGGCGCGTCAGCCACCCCAAATTCATCGCCCAGCATCGCCTGAACGCCGGGATCATCGTCGAGGCGACGATGCTCAACGTGCGGTTCAAAAACGGCCGCTCGCTCGGCAAGGTCGAGGAAAGCTTCGGCGCCACGCTTTCCCCTCGCGACACTTTCTTCTTCTCGGGCACCAGCCTGGAGGTCGAGCGCGTCGATACCGAGGAAATCATCGTCCGCGCCACCGCCCGGCCGGCGCGCATCCCGAGCTATAACGGCGCGCGGATGCCGCTGACCACGCATCTGGCGCGGCGGGTGCGCGAGTTCCTCGCCGAGCCCGGCCAATGGCACCGCTTCCCCGATGACGTGCGCGAGTGGCTGGAAGTCCAGGCGCGCCGCTCACAGCTGCCTCGCCCCGGCCAGCTGCTGGTCGAGACCTTCCCGCATGAGGGCCGGCATCACCTCGTCGCCTACAGCTTCGAAGGGTGGAATGCGCACCAGTCGCTCGGCATGCTGCTCACCCGGCGGATGGAGACGCAGGGGCTGAAACCGATCGGCTTCGTCGCCAATGATTATGCGCTGGCTTGCTATGGCCTGGAGGAAATCACCGACCCTGCCGCGCTGTTTTCGGCCGATATCCTGGAGGATGAATTCGTCGACTGGGTGCAGGGATCGCACCTCTTGCGCCGCGCCTTCCGCGAAGTCGCGGTGATCGGCGGGTTGGTCGAGCGCCAGCATCCCGGCAAGCGCAAGACCGGCCGGCAAGTCACCTTCTCGACTGACCTCATCTACGACGTGCTGCGCAAATACGAGCCTGACCATCTGCTGCTCCGCGCCGCCTGGGAGGATGCGCGCGCCAAGATGACCGATGTCGGCCGCCTCGCCGATCTGCTCGACCGCGCGGCGGAGACGATGCTGCACGTGGCGCTCGATCGGGTCAGCCCGCTGGCCGTGCCGGTGCTGGTGATGATTGGTCGCGAAAGCGTCGGCCCCGGCACGTCTGCCGACGATGCGATCCTGATCGAGGCGGAGGCACTGGCGCGCGAAGCGATGCGGCTCGATTGAAATCGCTTGTTGAGGATCGGGGAGAGGCGTATTGCAATAGCATGACGCGCCGTATCCCGGCCTTGGCCCTGATGCTGCTGGCGCCGGCCATCGCCTCGGCCGACGATCCCATCGCCACGACAACCAAGCCTGCCTCCCCGGTCGATGTGTTGCTCGGCGTCGATGGTCCCGGGCGGATGACGGTGCCGGTCAAGATCGGCAGCAACGGGCCGTATAATTTCACCATCGACACGGGCGCGGAACGCACTGTCATCGCGCGCCAGCTCGCCGACTTGCTGCAGCTGGAGCCCGGCCCGAGAGTGCGGCTGACCGCGATGGCCGGCGTGAGCGATGTCGGCACGGTGGTAATTCCCGCGCTGACCGTCAGCGCCACGGGCACGACCCGCGTCGAGGCACCCGCGCTCGACGTGCATGATCTGGGCGCGGTCGGTTTGCTCGGTCTGGATACGCTCCAGCACCATGCGGTGTCGATCGACGTCGTGAATCAGCGGATGCTGGTGCGGCCCTCGCTGCGGCATGGCCACCGCCCTGCCGAACCGGGCGAAATCGTGGTCGAGGCGCGGAGCTTGCTGGGCCAGCTCGTGGTAACCGACGCTTCGTTTCGCGGCACGCGCGTCCGCGTCGTCATCGATACCGGGTCCCAAGTCAGCATGGGCAATCTGGCGCTGCAGCGCGCGGTTGCGCGCCGAACCGGCGAGCTTCACCCGGTTTCGCTGCTCAGCGTGACCGGCAAGTCGCTGACCGCGAACTATACCCAGATCGCGTCGATCATGCTCGGTGGCGTTTCGATCAACAATCTGCCGATTGCCTTTGCCGACGCGCCGCCGTTCCGGCGCTTGGGGCTGGATGATCGGCCGGCGATCCTGCTCGGCATGGACGCGATCAAGCTGTTCCGCCGCGTCGACATCGATTTCGCCAATCGCGAAGTCCGCTTTGCCTTGCCGGACGGGATGCCGAGCTAGCCGGTCCGAAAGCTGGCGCTTGGGGCGTTGCTTTCATCGCCGACCGGCTTAATCTTGGCGCAAACCATCCGATCCGGGGGACATAAATTGCGTTCAATCCGCCTTGCCGCCACTGCCATGGCGCTCACTTTGCCCTTTGTCGCTGCGGCGCAGGACCGGCCCGACCAGAAGGCCTATTTCGGGCTGTACAAGGAACTGGTCGAGACCAATACCACACTCTCCTCGGGCAGCTGCACCCAGGCAGCCGACCAGATCGCGGCGCGGCTGAAAGCGGCGGGCTATGCCGATGCCGACGTGACCGAATTCAGCGTGCCGGATCATCCCAAGGAAGGCGGCGTTGTCGCCGTCCTCAAAGGCAGCGACAAGAAAGCCAAGCCGATCCTGCTCCTCGCCCATCTCGACGTGGTCGAAGCCAAGCGCGCCGATTGGCAGCGCGATCCGTTCAAGCTGATCGAGGAAAACGGCTATTATTATGGTCGGGGCTCGGTCGACGACAAGGCGATGGGGTCGATCTGGGCGGATGCGATGATCCGCTTCAAGACCGAGCATTACGCCCCCAAGCGCACCATCAAACTGGCGCTGACTTGCGGCGAGGAAACGACGTACGCCTTCAACGGCGCGGATTGGCTCGCCAAGAACAAGCGCGACCTGATCGATGCCGAATTCGTGCTCAACGAAGGCGGCGGCGGACGGCTCGATGCGCAAGGCAATCGCCAGGTGCTCGCGCTGCAGGTCGGCGAGAAAGCCGCGCAGAACTTCACCTTCGAGGTTACCAACCCCGGCGGCCACAGCTCGCAGCCGGTGCCCGACAACGCCATCTACCAGCTCGCCGACGCGCTGAAGGCGGTGCAGGGCTATGAATTCCCCGTCCGCTTCACCGACACGACGCGGGCGTTTTTCAGCGGGGTTGCGGCGTCTGGCACCGCGCCGGCGCCGGTCAGCGACGCGATCAAGCGCCTCCTCGCCGACCCCAATGACAAGCAGGCCGACGCGATCGTCAGCCGCGACAAGGCCTTCCACTCGACGCTACGCACCACCTGTGTGGCGACGCTGCTATCGGGTGGCCATGCCGAGAACGCGCTGCCGCAGCGCGCAACCGCCAACGTCAATTGCCGCATCTTCCCTGGTGAGACGGTGGATCAAACGCTCGCCAAGCTGCAGGAACTGGCCGGCCCGAAAGTGAAAGTCACCGCCAACGCGCCGATCCGCCCGGTCGCCGTGCCGCCGCCGCTCGACCCCAAGGTGCTCGGGCCGATGAGAGCGGTTGCCGCCAAGCACTTCCCCGGTGTGCCGATATTGCCGATCATGTCGACCGGCGCGTCGGACGGCATTTTCTTCGAAGCGATCGGCATCCCGGTCTATGGCGCGCCGGGTACCTTCATCGACCCCGACGGCAACGGCACCCACGGCCTCAACGAACGCATCCGCGTGAAATCGCTCTACGACAGCCGCGATTATCTGTTCGATCTGGTGAAGGCCTATGCGGGGTAACTAGGCGGCCGCCTATTTGCCTTGCAGGGCGTTGCCGGTAACCGTCAGGCGGTCGCCCGCCGTGACCATCTCCGTGCCGCAGCGCTTGAGCTCGGCATCGATCGGGACTTGCGCGCCGAACGACGTGATCGCCTGTTTCATCTTCGCGGTCAGATCGATGCCGGGATTACGGCCGAACAATTTGCCGGCGAAATAGAGCGCGCCCATTTGGAGCTGGGTTTGCGTCGTATCGTCCTTCTTCTCGCTCAGCACATAAGAGAAGGTGGCAAGGCAGCGCAGATCCCCCTGCTCGTCACCAATGGCGGCTGCGGGCGTCTGCGCTGTAGCGGCCATGGCGGCCAGAGCGATCAACAACATCGTTCCCCCCTATCGGTAATGTTCTTTGCGGAGCCTGCGCATCCTCGCCGGCAGAGTCCAGCCCCGTCAGACGGTCACCTGCTCGCCAAGCTCAAGCACCTTGCCGGGCGGGATGCGGAGGAATTCGGTCGGATCATTGGCGTTGCGCTGCAGGAACATGAAGATGCGATCCTGCCACAAGGGCATGCCTTCGCCGGCCGATGCCTTGATCGTGTTGCGGCCGATGAAGAACGAGGTCTTGTTGCCATCGCCATCGATCCGCCCGGCCTCGCGAGCCAAGCCGAGGTCGTGCGGCACGTCCGGCGATTCCATGAAGCCATAGAGCAATTTAACGGTGGTGAAGTTATCGTCGATCTCGGCCACCGTCGCGCGCTCCTCAGCCGGCACAATCGGGCGGTCGGCGGTCTTCACCGTCACGATCAGGTTCCGCTTGTGCAGCACCTTGTTGTGCTTGAGGTTGTGGAGGAGCGCACCCGGCGTGTTGGCGGGGTTGCTGGTCAGAAACACTGCCGTGCCCTCCACCCGCTCGGGCGGGCGCTTGGCGAGCGCGGCCGCCAGATCGGCGAGCGGGATGCTCTGCCGCGCCTCGAACGTGCTGACGATGCGCTTGCCCCTGATCCAGGTCGAGATGACGAGACCGATCGACGCCGCCACGACCAGCGGCACCCAGCCGCCCTCCACCACGCGTAGGATATTGGCGCCGAAGAAGATCAGATCGAGGACGAGGAATGGCGCGATGATCGCCGCCGCGCGCCACCGCGGCCAATGCCATTGGTAGCGGGCGACGATATAGGCGAGGCAAGTGGTGATCACCATCGTGCCGGTGACCGCAATGCCATAAGCCGCCGCCATCGACGACGAGGTGCGGAACTGCACGACCAGCACGATCACGCCGAGCAAGAGCAGCCAGTTGATCGCCGGCAGGTAAATCTGGCCGAGATGATCGGCCGAGGTCTGGCGGATGCGCAAGCGCGGCAAGAGGCCCAACTGAATCGCTTGCTGGGTAAGCGAATAAGCGCCGGTGATCACCGCCTGGCTGGCGATGATCGTTGCGAGATTGGCGAGGATAACGAGCGGCACGCGCAACGCCCCCGGCGCCATTAGGAAGAACCAGTCCTGATTGCCGAACGGCTGATGCGCCGCTTCAGCCGCTTCCAGCGCGTTGAGCGCGAAGGCTCCCTGGCCAAGGTAATTGAGAATAAGCGCCGGAAAGACGAGCGCGAACCACCCAAGCTGAATGGGCACGCGCCCGAAATGCCCCATATCGGCGGTCAGCGCTTCGGCGCCCGTCACCGTCAGGAACACCGCGCCCAGCACGAACAGCCCCGGCACGCCGTGCGACGCCAGAAACGTTACCCCGTGCGCCGGGTTGAGCGCCCACAGTACCGCCGGCTCATCGAGCACATGCGCCAGACCCAGGCCACCGATCGCAAAGAACCAGACCAGGCAGATCGGCCCGAACAAGGCGGAAACGTGGCCGGTGCCCCGGCTCTGGATCATGAACAGCGCCACCAAGATGACCAAGGTGAGCGTGACGATGCCATCCTCGCTGATCGCATTTTCCCAGCCCGGAATCGTCTTCAGCCCTTCGACCGCCGAAAGCACCGACAGCGCCGGCGTGATGATTGCATCGCCATAGAAGAGCGACGCCCCCGCCGCGCCCAGCACCAGTGCAATCCCCATCCGGCGCCCGGTCGCGCGCCGGGCGAGCGCGGTCAGCGCGAGCACGCCGCCCTCGCCCTGATTGTCGGCGCGCATCAGGAACAGCACATATTTGACCGTGACGACGAGGATCAGCGACCAGAGCGCCAAGCTCAGCACGCCGAGAATCTCGCTGGCGTCGATGCCGCCTTCGCTGGTCAGGTTGAGTGCCTCGCGGAAAGCATAAAGCGGACTGGTGCCGATATCGCCGAACACCACGCCGATCGCGCCCAGCGCCAGCACCAACGTCGCCCGATCCACCAGCGAGCGGGGCGACGGCGCAGCAGCAATCGACGTCATAGAGCGGCGGCCCGAACCCTGAAAAGGACGGCGCGCTTTACGCCTGTGCGGGCGAAGTGCAAGCGCAAAAATGGTGCGGCGCATCAACCGCCGATGACGGCTTGATCCACGGCGCGCGAGGCGGCATAGCGGGGGCCATGGTTCCCTTTTCGTTCGCCGGGCAATCGCTGGTCGCGCTGCACGACGCGGCGCTGTTCTGGCCGAGCCGGCGCGCGCTGCTGGTCGCCGATTTGCACCTGGAGAAAGCCAGCGCTTTCGCGCGTCACGGCCAGATGCTGCCGCCTTATGACAGTTTCGCCACGCTGGCTGCGCTGACCGCGATCGTCGAGCGGCTGGGGGTGCGCGAAGTCTGGTGCCTGGGCGACAGCTTTCATGATAGCGCCGGCACGGATCGGCTGGGCACCGGCGAGCGCGCCATGCTCGACGCCCTGATGGCGACGACGCGTTGGACCTGGATCACCGGCAATCACGACGCCGCCCTGCCGCCTGATCTTGGCGGCGAGGTACGCATAGAGGCCGAAATTGACGGCATCCTGCTGCGCCACGAAGCTGATCCGGGCGAGGCGCAGCCCGAAATCTCCGGCCATTTTCACCCCAAATACCGCGTGCGGCTGCGCGGCCGCCACGTCTCGCGCCGCTGCTTCGTCGCCTCGGCGCGTAAGATCATCCTGCCCGCGTTCGGCGCGCTGACCGGCGGCCTCGACGCCGCGCACCCCGAAATCCGGCGCAGCATGGGCGACGATGCCGAAGCGCTGGTGCCGCTCGCCAATCGGCTGCTGCGCTACCCGATCGCGGCCTGAGGGCCGACTCAGAACCGCGTCCGCAGCGTGAACCGCGCGTTCACCGGCGCGCCGGGCGAGATGTTGTTGTCGCTGCTCGCGATCGGGAAATAGGCGGCGTTGGTCACGTTCTCGACATTGATCTGCGCCTCGACGTGCTTGCTCAGTTTGATGAACGCGGCAAGATCGAGCCGGGTATAAGCCGGCAGCGTGACGGCGTTGCTGATGCTCGCAAAGCTCGACGACTGGTAATAGACGCCCGCGCCCAACCCCACGCCCTTGGTCAGCTGGTAGCGGTTCCACAGCGAGAACTGGTCGCGTGGCGCCTGCGCGACATGGCGCCCGGCCGGCGCGCTGGTCGTCGTCGCGGTGATGACGGCGTCGGTATAGCCATAGCCCAGCGTCGCCTGCCAGCGCGGGGTGATATGCCCGGTCGCCGATAGCTCGACCCCGCGCGTGCGCTGCGCGCCGGTCAACACCACCGTCCCCGCCACTGGCCCGGCGGCGCGCGTATTGGTCCGGTCGAGCTGATAAATCGCCGCGCTCAGCGAGAGCTGCGGAGTGACGTCCCACTTGCCGCCGATTTCGTAATTGTCGAACCGCTCGGGCGCCAAAGCCGAGGTCGTCACATCAAGCGAGCTGAACTGATCGCCCGATTGCGGCAGGAACGAGCGGGTGTAGCTTGCGTATATCGAGGCGCTCGCCACCGGCTTGACGATGATCGCACCACGCGGCGACCAGAGATCGTCGTTTCGCTTGAACCGCTGGCCCGTGTAGAGGTTGCTGATGCCAAGCGATACCCGATCATAGCGGATGCCGCCGACGAGCTGGAGGTGGCTGCCAATCGACAGCTGGTCCTGCACGTAAAGCGCGCCCTGGTTGAGCGCACCGGTGACCGAGCGGTTGTTGTAGCCGGCAGGGCTGGCGATGAAATAGATGGGCGGGATCGCGATCGGGTCGGCGAGCGGCACGATCGTCTGGGCATTGGCGGCGCTGGGTGTCGTCGGATTGAAGAAGCCCGTCGTCCGCGCGCTTTGCGTCGTCTGGCGCGAGGCATCGGCGCCGAACAGCAGCGTGTGGCGGATGCCACCGGTCGCGACATGCCATTCGAGATAAAGCTGGGCCAGCGCGCTGCGGCGGTGCGTCGCATTGGCATAGGCCTCGATGCCGATCGTCGGCGCGGACGCGCTGCCGCCCACCGCCGTCGCCGGCTGGGCGTTGATATAGCGCTTGTTGTAATCGCCATAGAGCGCCTGCGCGGTCAGCGTCAGCGCATCGCTGAGCGGCGCCTCGATCCGCGCGGTCGCGACATTGCCGATGAAATCGCTGTGGTTGAGCCCGGGTTGGCCGAAAAAGGCATCGCGATAGCCGATGAGCGGCAGGCCGTTGGTCGAGGGCACACCCCGGTCCGACACGCGGTGGTCCGCGACATATTCATAGCCGAGCTGGAGTTTGGTGCCGCCCTTGGTCGTGGTGCCGATGACGGGGTTCACCGCGTAGCGATCGCCATCGAAGACATCGCGATTGTTGGCGAGCCGCTCATAATAGCCGTTCAGGCGCAGCGCTGCGGCGCCGCCAAGCGCGTGGTTGGCATCGACCGCGACCGAGGCATCCGCGAAGCTGTCGACGCTGACGGCAGTATCGAGCGCGGTGATGCCGGCAAGCGGCGCCTTGGTGACGCGATTGATGACGCCGCCACCACCGCCGCGCCCGAACACTGTCGCGTTCGGCCCCTTCAGCACCTCGACGCGGTCGAGATTGTAGAAGCTGCGGAAATATTGGACGTCATCGCGCAGGCCATCGACGAAAAAATCGGCGGTCGAGCTGTTGCCGCGCAGCGTGATCTGGTCGCGATTCCCCTCGCCCTGGCCGCCGCTGACGCCGGGTACCAGTCGGACGAGATCGGTGACCGAGCGGATCGCCTGATCGTCGATCTGCGCCTTGGTGATGACATTCAGCGACTGGGGAATGTCGACCAGCGGCGTCTTGGTGCGCGTGGCACTGGTCGTACCGTCGATCTTATAGCGATCAGGCGTCGCGGTAACGACGATATCCTGCCCGCTACTCTCCCCGCTCAGGCCATCATCAGCTGCCGCAACAGGGGCCGCGCTAAGCTGGCTGGCGAGCAGCACGGCTGCAGACACGGTCGGACGGAGCCACAACATTGCCAACGCTTCAATTCCTTATATTGAGAGTGAGTCGCAATAGACTCTTTATTGATACTCATTCTCAATTACAAGGTGGTTGTGGGCATCGCAGCGTACGAAGGGGCTGCCCGGCCAGCGTGCCCTAAGAAGCGCGGCAAGCGCACTGCGCAAAATTCGTCTGATGGGATGGTGCCGCTTGCGTGACTCGAACACGCGACCCTCGCATTACGAATTAGCAAATTCGGCGCCGAGGGAGTTTGCGTGAAACGGATTTGGGAAAAATAGCGTTTACAGATCAATGAGTTTCTTAATTGGTGCGGCAGAGGGATGTTGAACGCCTCCGACGCAGATGCCCTACTAAATGCGGACAGATTTATTTAGCCGTCCGCCATCGGCCCATTCCCCAGTGCCGGTGAACCACTCGACTTTCGCTTTACGCCTCAACCGTAGATTCTCGCAGCCAATCAGGCGAATCCGAAAAGCTGCTAATCATCGGTGACTGTCTCAGCTACCGATTTGACCCGCCGTTGCGGGCTCTAGACTGGCGACGACAATACTCGCAGTTAGCCGCCGGGCGGTGCAGCAACTGAAACTGGCGGCCGACAGTTTCCCGACTAACATGCATCGTTTACAGGGCGTATTTCCACGATCGTCTCGCTTGTTTCATCTATATGCCCTCTAGGCTCCGTCGCAGCAGGGCGCGCAGCCAGGTGAGCTCGGGTTCGTCATGCCGGCGGCGGTTCCACACCGCGACCATGGCAAGGTCGGGCACCGGTATCGGCGAGGGCGTGATCGTAATCGGCAGCGATCTCGCCGCCAGATTGGCGATGCTGCGCGGCACCAGCGCCACGCAGTCCGACTGGCTGACGATCAGCGGCAGCAGGGTGAATTCCGACGTGATGATCCGGTTGAATTGCTTGAGATTGTGCTCGTCGAGATAGGATTGCTCAAGGCTGGCGGCGAAATTGACTTCAAGCGCAAAGGTCGCGTGCGCGCGCCCGGCATAGTCGGCCAGCGATAGCGCGCGCGCGCTGTCGTCGCCCGAAGCGCGCTGGATGCAGACGAACGGTTCCTCAATCAACGGTTCAATGACCAGCGTCCGCCGCAGCCGGCCAGACGCTTCCATCAGCGGGTCGATCACTTGCTTGGGCGAGATGATAATATCGATCGCGTCGGACAAGAGCTGTTCCGAGGATCTTCCCGTCGGTGTTACCGCTTGAATGGCGATGCGGGGTGCCTCGGTGGCGATCATCGCCGCCATCCGGGGCAGAGTCGTCGCGGTGACGTGATCGGCGGCGGCGATGCGGAAACGGTGCGTTGCGGTGGCGGGGTCGAAGCGTTCGTGCCGCACCACCTGGCTTAAGGCCCGCATCGCATCGTCGAGCGGCCCGAACAGCCGGTTGGCGCGTTCGGTCAAGCGGAATTGTCGCCCGTCGCGGATCAGTAGATCATCGTCGAAATGATCGCGCAGCCGCTTCAGGATGTTGCTGACCGCCGATTGGGTGAGGTTCAGTTCCTCGGCGGCGCGAGTCAGGTTGCGGTGCTTCAGGATCGCCCGCAGCACCGGCAGCATGTTCAGATTGACGGCCCGCAGCCGCCGCTCGACCTCGTCCATTGCCTTGCCTCACCCCGCGTCCAACCGATAGTATCACCATAAGTGATGGTAAGCATCACATCACTTCGTTTCCCGTGAGAGTTGTAATCGGCCATGGCCCAGTCTGCCCGTTTGGCCTGGGCGAGCCAGCAAACGGAAAGATCAAGGAGTCGGCACAAAGCCGACCGGGGATCGGAGGGGACGTCAAGATGTCAAAGGGATATGGGCGCGCGCCCAATTTGCTGATCGGGGTGGCGACGTTGCCGCTCGTGCTTGCCGCGGCATCAGCCGCGCACGCCGAAACTGCACCGCCCGCGCCCGGCGCCACCGCCGCGCCCGCTGCTAACACTGGCGCCAATACTGAAGGCGAAATCGTCGTCACCGCGCGCAAGCGTGATGAAACGGTGCAGCGCGTGCCGATCTCCATCGGGGTCGTCGGTGGACCGGCGATTGCAAAGACCGGCTTGTCGTCGCTCATCGATCTCCCCTCGCTGGCACCGGGCGTCACCATCGCCAAGCCGCCCGCCGGCGCCGAGCCTGGCGTCACCATCCGCGGTCTGGGCTCGGCGCCCGGCGCGCCCTCGTTCGACAGCTCGGTCAGCCTGTTTGTCGATGGCATCTATGCGCCGCGCGCCCGCGAATTCGCCGGGTCGCTGTTCGATGTCGAACGCATCGAGGTCATCCGCGGCACCCAGGCGGCGCTGCTCGGCAAAAATACCAGCCTGGGCGCGATCAACCTGATCACGCGCAAGCCCGGCAAGATCTTCGCCGCTGATCTGCGCATTGGGTATGAGACGGAGCTCGGCTCCAGGCTGGTCACCGGTGGCGTCGACGTCCCGATCAGCAACCGCTTCCAGCTGCGCATCGCGGGCCAAAGCAGCTTCGAAGGCGGCTGGGTCTATAACGTCATCAACAATGTGAAGAACCCGCGGACGCATGACGATGCGTTCCGGGTCATCGCGGCGTGGCAACCCAGCGATACCATCGACATCACCGCCTTTGCCCAGCACGATCTTGCCCGCATCGTCGGCAACCCGACCGAGTTCATCGCCATCTCGGCCGCGCCGCCGCTGGCACCGCTGCTGCAGGCGCTCGGCGGCTTCCCCGGCACGCTGGATCCCAATCTCGATCGCCGCAACGCGACCTATTTCGGCACTCCCGGGGGCGAACAGCGCGAACGGCTGCTGATCGATCGCTATGGGCTGACGGCGAATGTCCGGCTCGGCGATTATACCGTCACCTCGGTGACCGGCTATTCGAAATATAGCGACGCCAATGACTTCGATGCCGATGGTCAGGCCGGCAATTGGGCAACGCGCTCGGTGCTCGAACGATCGAAGCAGGTCTCGCAGGAATTGCGCCTGGTGTCGCCGGTCAACCGGCCGCTCGAATTCGTCGTTGGCGGGCTCTATGTCGACAACACGTTGTTCAACCAGACGACGATCGCCGCCAATTATCCATTCGGACCGGCGCCGGGCGTGCTGCTGACCGGCACGTCGCGGACCGATTTCGACCAGAGCACGCAGACCGGCTCGGTATTCGGCCAGGCGACGTACCGGATCACGTCGCGGCTCCGGCTGCTCGGCGGCTTGCGCTATACGCATGAGGACAAGTCCGTCGTGCTTGGTCGCGTGGCGACTGTCCCCGGCTTTTATTCGCTGGTCGCCAATCCGCCTTACGCACCGTTCCAGCGCAGCCGGTCGGAAAATAATGTCGACTATTCGGGCGGCGTCCAGTTCGACCTGGGGCGCAACGCGCTGCTCTATGTCTCCTATGGCAAGGGCACCAAGAGCGGCGGTTTCGCCTCGTCGGCGACGCTGCTTGACCGATCCGAATACACCAACGAAACCGCCCGCACGGTCGAGGGCGGCGTCAAGCTGCAGGACCCTGGCCGTCGCTGGCTGCTCAACGTCGCTTTGTTCAACACCGATGTCGATGGGTTCCAGACGGTGACGTTCAACGGCATCAGCTTCGACATCACCAACCAGAATCTGCGCAGCCGCGGCTTTGAGGTTGAATCCTGGTGGTCGCCCATCAAGGGCCTGCGGTTGTTCGCCAACGCGACCTATGCCCATGCCCGGGATCGGAACAGTGGCGCGCGCATCCCTCTGGCGCCCGAGCTTCAGGGGAGCGCGGGCTTGGCGTACAAGACGCCGCTTACGGGTGGCATCGATCTGTTGGTCGACGGGTCGGTCGATCATCGGTCCAGCCGGACGTCGCAAAACGACCCGGCGGTGCCGGTGAGCGCATCGTTCACGCCGGTGAATGCCAGCATCGCGCTCGCGACCAAGGACCAGCATTGGGAATTGCGCCTGATCGGTCGCAATCTGGCCAATGACAATTCCGCCGCGTTCGTGTTTCCCACGCCGTTTCTGCCGGCCGGCAATTACAACGCCGTTTCCGAACGGCCGCGGACGATTACCCTGCAGCTGAGCCTGAAATACTGACACATGGCACCCGTGATCCGCGTTGAGGATATTGCCCATGTCCGCTTTGCCGCGCCCGACTTGGCGGCGATGGCGGACTTCCTCGCGGATTTCGGGCTGACCGCGTTTCGGCACGGCGACCGGCTCTATGCGCGGGGCATGAACGGGGCGCCTTTCCTCCACGCAACCGAAGCGGGGCCGCCGCGCTTCATCGGGCTGGGGTTGCGCGCCGCCAGCGTTGACGACCTTGCCCGGCTGGCGGCAGCGGAAGGGGCAGCGATCGAGCCGCTCGATGCGCCAGGCGGCGGCAAGGTAGTTCGCCTGACCGATCCGGACGGCAATCTGGTCGAGGTCGTCGCGGGACAGCACTGGGACGCTGCTACCGCGATCGCGCCCGAGCCGCCGGTCAATTCCGCTGCCGATTTCAACCGTGCGCGCCAGGCCGTGCGGACCACCCCGGGGCCATCGCATGTCTTTCGCCTCGGGCACTGCGTCCTCAATGTCGGCGACTTCCGCACATCGGAAGCGTGGTACAAGGCACGCTTCGGATTCATCACCTCGGACGAGATAGAGGCCGCCAGGGGCGTGTCGATGGGGGCGTTCATGCGCTGCGACCGGGGCGACGTGCCCTCCGACCACCACACCTTGTTCCTGGCGCAGCTGCCATCGGGCAAGGGCTTCAACCACGCCGCGTTCGAGGTGCTGGGGCTCAACGACCTGATGCTCGGCCACGACCATCTGCTCGTGCGCCAGCGGACCCCGGCCTGGGGGGTGGGGCGGCACATCCTGGGCAGCCAGATTTTCGATTATTGGAAGGACCCCTGGGGCCACGAACTCGAACATTGGACCGATGGCGACCGCTTCACCGCCGCCGACGGGTCGAACCGGGCGACGGTCCAGGACCTGCTCGCTGTCCAATGGGGCACACCCCACCCGATGTTCACCGGCCGCCTCGCGCCCGGGCCGAAGACGGTCGGCACGATCATGGCGCTATCGGTTCGGTTGAGGCGGCTGTTCCGTCGCGCGCCCAAGAGCCCGTCATTGGGCCAAGCAGCAGGAAAGTATCAGTGAAACTTGCCGCCTATCATCATGGCGATACGGTGCGGACGGGGATCGTCGTCAACGATCGCCTGATCGACACCGGCCTTGCCAGCAGCATGATCGATCTGATCGCGCATTGGCCGGCGATGAA
Organism: Sphingomonas sp. GlSt437; assembly: GCF_048015635.2. Taxonomy (NCBI): domain Bacteria; kingdom Pseudomonadati; phylum Pseudomonadota; class Alphaproteobacteria; order Sphingomonadales; family Sphingomonadaceae; genus Sphingomonas; species Sphingomonas sp. GlSt437. Next base: position 1,212,551 of record NZ_JBPGYA010000001.1, read on the forward strand.
GGACAATCTGGCGGCAAAGGCGGCGGCGGGCGGCGGGGTGCCGCTGGCATCGGTCAAGCTTGCCGCGCCGATCGAGCGGCCGGGCAAGATCTGGGCGATCGGCCTCAACTATGCTGATCATATCGCCGAATCGAAGATGGAAACGCCGCAGCGCCAGGTGTGGTTCACCAAGGCGCAAACCAGCATCAACGGGCCCTTCGACCCGATCCAGATTGCGCGCGGCACAGCGACAGCCGATTATGAGGTCGAGCTGGTTGCGGTCATCGGCAAGCGCGGCAAGCATATCCCGGCAGCGCAGGCGGCGGACTATGTCTTCGGCTATTGTGTCGGCAACGATGTGACCGAGCGGATGTGGCAGCATGCCGGCCCGCAATGGTCGCTCGGCAAGAGCTTTGACACCCATGCGCCGATCGGCCCGTGGCTGACGACGGCGGACGAGGTGGGCGACCCGCATGCGCTCAACCTCAGCTGCTCGGTCAATGGCGAGCCGCGCCAGCAATCGAATACCCGCCATCTGGTGTTCAACCTGTGGCAACAGATCGAGCATCTGTCGACGGCGATGACGCTGGAGCCGGGCGACCTGATCTTCACGGGCACGCCCGGCGGCGTGGGCGCGGCGATGGACCCGCGCCAGTTCTTGAAACCCGGCGACGTGGTCCGCTGCGAGGTCGAGCGGCTGGGCCATATCGAAGGCACCATGGTCGCCGAGCCATGAGCGGCGCGATCGACTGCGATGTGCTGATCGTCGGCGCCGGGCCAACCGGGCTGACGCTGGCGTTGCTGCTTGCCCAGCGGGGTGTCTCCGCGATCGTCGCGGAAAAAGAGGCTGGCCTCTACCCGCTGCCGCGCGCCGCGCACATCGACCATGAGGTCGTCCGCGTGTTCCAGTCGCTGGGCCTTGCCGAGGCGGTCCTGAAGGGTTGCCGGCGCGCCGCGCGCTATGATTTCCTCAGCGCCGCAGGCGAAGTGCTGCTTCGGCTTGACGGTGCCGACCAGATCGGCAGCGGCGGCTGGCCGATCGCCAACATGATCCACCAGCCCTCGATCGAGGCGTTGCTCCGTGAAGCGGCGGCCAGTGAGCACGTGGCTGTGCGCGACTGCTGGGCATTTGTCGCGCTGACGCAGGGGGCGGACGGCGTCACCGCGACGTTTGACACGTCGGTAGGCGAACGAAGCGTGCGCGCGCGCTATATCATCGGTTGCGATGGCGCCCGATCGCCGATGCGCGAGGCGTTGGGCATCGCCATGGACGATCTCGGCTTTGACGAGCCCTGGATCGTCATCGACACGATCGTGCGCGACGAAAGTCGCTTGCCCCTCACCAACCTGCAAATCTGCGATCCCGCCCGGCCGACCACGTGCGTGATGATGGGGGCGGGGCGCCACCGCTGGGAATTCATGATCAAGCCAGGCGAGCGTGCCGAGGATCTGCTCGACGATGCCCGCATCGCCGCCTTGCTCGCGCCGTGGAATGTCGACGGTGCGGTCGAGATCGAGCGCAAGGCGGTCTATCGCTTCAACGCGATGGTCGCGACCGCATGGCGCAGCGGGCGCGGCCTGATCGCTGGCGATGCCGCGCACCGCATGCCACCTTTTGCCGGCCAGGGGCTGTGCTCGGGCGTGCGTGATGCGGCGAACCTCGCGTGGAAGCTCGCCGCGATCATCCGCGATGGCGCATCCGACAGGCTGCTCGACACTTATCAGCCGGAGCGCGAGCCCAATGTGCGCTCGATCATCGGCATGGCGATGATGATGGGCCAGATGGTGTGCATCACCGACCCCGCCGCTGCCGCCATGCGCGACGCGCAGATGGTCGCCGCGCGCGCTGCCGGTCCCGCGCCGGATGGCCCGCCGCGCTATGCCGAGATCGAGACCGGGTGCATCCTGGCGGGGACGGCGGAGGCGGGACGCTATTTCGCGCAGCCGATCGCGGCTGACGGCCGCAGGCTCGATGACGTACTGGGCACGGGAGCATGGCTGATCACGCGCGCGCCGGGCCTCGCGTCAAGCGATGCCGTCACTATCGCTGACTTGGCGGACCCCGCACTCGATCCCTTTCGCGCCGCGCTCACCGACTGGCTCGATGTGCAGTCGGCGGATGCAGTGCTGGTGCGCCCGGATCGGTACGTCTTCGGTACGGGATCGCCCGCGCACCTTGCGGCGGCATGGGACGTTGCGGTCGGGCTGCCGTGCCATGCCTGACTCGGCCATCGAACCGCGTCCGCTGACCCCGTTCGAGGGCATGGACATCCGCTCGCTGATCGACGCGCAGGTGGCGCGGCGGGTCAGCCATCCTTTCCTGATCTGGGAGCCGTTCGAAGGCCCCGGCCAGCAGTGGAGCTATGCCGAATTCGGCCACGTTGTCCGGTCGTTCGCGGCCGGCTTGCAGGCGCGCGGTGTCACGCCCGGCGATCGGGTCATCGTCCATTTGGAAAACAGCCCGGAATCGGTGATCGCCTGGCTAGGCACGGCCTATGCCGGCGCCGTCCCGGTCACCACCAACGCCAAGTCGACGCAGGACGAGCTCGCCTATTTCGCCGCGCATAGTCGCGCCGTTGGCGCTGTCACCCAACCGCGCTTCGCCACCCTGCTTGCCGCCGCAGCGCCGCACCTCGCCTGGCTGGCGGTCACCGCGTCCGACAGCGGCGAAGCGGCGGGCGCGCTTGCCCATGGCTTTGACCGCTTCGACGCGATCGCCGCCGACCCTGATCGGCTGGTCGCGCGACCGCATGATCCCTGGGCGCCGTTCGGCATCCAATATACCTCGGGCACAACCGCCCGGCCAAAGGCGGTGCTGTGGAGCCACGCCAATGCGCTGTGGGGCGGGCGGCTGAGCGCCTATCACGAAAACCTTCGCGCCGACGACGTCCACCTCGTCCATCTGCCGCTGTTTCACACCAATGCGCAGGTCTATTCGCTGCTCGCCTCGCTTTGGGCGGGGGCGACTGTCGTGCTGATGCCGCGCTTCTCGGCGTCGCGCTTCTGGCCCTTGTCGCTCAAGCACCGGGCGACCTGGACCTCGGTCGTGCCGTTCTGCGTCAAGGCGTTGATCGAGCAGCCCGTCCCGCCGGCGCATCATTACCGCTTGTGGGGTAATGCCGTCTGCGCGCCGCCGACTGACGCGCATTTCGGCGTCAGGACGATCGGCTGGTGGGGCATGACCGAAACGGTCACCCACGGCACCGTCGGCGTGCATGATGGCGTCGACGCGCCCTTGTCGATCGGCCGGCCATCGCCCGGTTATCGGATTCATGTGCTGGGCGATGACGGCTGCCCGATGCGGCCCGGAGAGACCGGCGATCTGCTGGTCGGCGGCGTGCGCGGCCTGTCGCTGTTTCAGGAATATGCCGATGACCCGGCAGCCACCGCCGCTGCGTTTCGGCCCGATGGGCTGTTCATCACCGGGGATCGCGTGCGGCTGGGCGGGGACGGCTCATTGTTCTTCGCCGATCGATCGAAGGACATGCTCAAGGTCGGGGGCGAGAATGTCGCCGCGTCCGAGATCGAGCGCGTGATCGCCGCCGTGCCCGGCGTGGCCGAGGTCGCCGTGGTCGGCATGCCGCACCCGATGTTCGACGAAGTGCCCGCCGCCTTCGTCATCGCGTCCGACGCCGACAATGTTCAGGTGCGGATCGATGCCGCCTGCGCGGCGTCGCTCGCGCCGTTCAAGCGACCGCATCTTGTCCGTCTGGTCGATCATTTGCCGCGGTCGACGCTGGAGAAAGTCGCCAAGGCCGAATTGCGCGCGCAACTGCTTGCCCTGCCAGCGGAGGTTTGATGACCGACATGATCGAGATCGACGTGCTGGTCGTCGGCGGCGGTGGCGCCGGGCTGACCGCGACGATGCTGCTGTCGACGCTGGGCGTCGATCACGTGCTTGTGAGCGCGCTGCCGACCACCTCGATCCTGCCCAAGGCGCACGTCCTCAACCAGCGCAGCATGGAGATACTGGACGATATCGGCGTGGCGGCGGCGATTGCCGAGGCGAGCACGCCGGCCGACAATATGAAAGCCATGGGCTGGTATGCCGGCTTTGCGGGCGACCATCCCGATGCCGGGCGGTGCATCGCCAAGGTCGAAAGCTGGGGCTGCGGCGGCAGCAATCCGCTCTGGTCGGGCGCGAGCGCGTTCCGCTCAATGAACCTGCCGCAAATCCGGCTCGAGCCCATCCTGAAGGCGCGGGCCGATGCGTTGGCGCCGGGCCGCATCCGCTTCCATCACGAACTGACCGCGCTGGCGCAGGACGACGACGGGGTCACCGCGACGATCCGCAATTATGATGACGGCAGCGATTATCGCGTCCGTGCCCGCTACCTGATCGCCGCCGATGGCGGCCGCACGCTGGCGCGCATGCTAGGCATCGAGATGCAGGGGCTGGGCGTGCTCGCCACCACCGCGACCATCCACGCAACCGCTGATTTTTCGCGCTGGGCGCGCGACCCGGAGGTGCTGATCCGCTGGATCTGGTCGCCCTCCCACGCCACCTTGTCCGCCATGGTGCCGATGGGGCCGACCCGCTGGGGGCCGGACGGCGAGGAATGGGTCTATCACCTGAGCTATCCGGGTGACGTGCTGTGGAACATGACCGATGCCGAGGTGGAAGCGCAGATGCGCGGCGCGCTCGGCATTGGCGACCACCCGATGCACATCCACAAGCTGTCGCGCTGGAAAGTCGAAGGCGTGCTGGCGGAAAGGTTCCGGCAAGGCCGCGTCTTTCTGGTCGGCGATGCCGCGCACCGCCACCCGCCCACTGGCGGCCTTGGCCTCAACAGCGCCATTCAGGATGCGCACAATCTGTGCTGGAAGCTCGCGGCAGTGCTCAACGGGTCCGCTGGGGATGGCCTGCTCGATACTTATGAGGCGGAGCGTCGACCGATTGACGGGCGCAATATCGAACGCAGCCTGCAGAACTCGACGGCCCATCTGGCGATGGACCAGGTGTTCGGCCTGTCGCTCGACGCGGGCGAGCAGGCCAATTGGCGCCAGCTGCAACGCGTATTTAGCGATGACCCGGCTGACCGGTCCTATCGATCCGCAGCGTTGCGTGCGATCCGGCAAATGTCGATGGAAGCGTCGGAGCTCAATGTCGAATATGGCTATCACTACGCCTCGTCCGCCATCATCCCCGATGGCAGCGCAGCGCCCGAGCTGGCCGACGCCATTCGCGATTATCAACCCTGTGCCCGGCCCGGCGCTCCCTTGCCCCATGCCTGGCTCGACAATGAGGCGGGCGAGCGGTCACCGATCAAGGACCTGGTAAAGGCTGGGCGGTTCGTCCTGATCGCGGGGGAGGAGGGTGATAACTGGTGTCGCGCTGCCGAGCAATTGGCGGCGGACGAAGGCTGGCCAATCGACGCGGTCCGTATCGGCCATATCGATGGCGACTTGTTCGACCAGCGCTTGGCCTGGGTAAAAGCGCGCGGTATCGGCCCGGCCGGTGCGGTGCTGGTTCGCCCCGACCGCTTCGTCGCCTGGCGCGCCGCCGACGTCGCGGCTGATCCCGCCGCAACGCTGCGATCGGTACTCACCCGGGTTCTCCATATCCGCAGCTCGGACGCGTAAATCACCGAAGGACTGCTTAGGGCCTTGGCTCTACTGTTGGCGGCCATTCCGCCTGCTGCCCAACAGCTGCCAGGTAAGCGACGTACGCGTTCTAAACGGGTTGAAGAAGGCCGATGCGGCCCCACTCATGATGCGCGTTTGAAGTGGATGGTGCCGCTTGCGTGACTCGAACACGCGACCCTCGCATTACGAATGCGATGCTCTACCGGCTGAGCTAAAGCGGCGCACGGCGGGGCGGTGGGCCCCGTCATCCGGGGCGCGCCGATAACAGTGATCGGCGCTGCTGGCAAGCAAGGGTTGGAAGCAGCGCTTGCCACCCCTGCGCTTTACGCTCTGTTTACCGTAATCGGGCACAACCGGCCTTGAAGCGCGCGGATCCGCGTGTGGCCGGGGAATCGGGCAGATGGACAGACTGGGCAGCCTGTCGAACGACGGCTGGGGCGAGATCGACGAAGAAGGCGAAGCGGACATGGCGGATATGAGCGTGGACGACAACCACTCGACGATCGACATCGGCACCGATGAGCGCCGCATGCAGGTGCGCGCCTATAATCACTGGGTGTCGCTGCTCGACGGCCGCGCCTATCCCCGGATTGCCGATCTCGACCCCGACAATATCGTCGATTTCGGCCCCCACAGCGTTTTGCTCGACTTTACCGATGGCATTGAGGATCCGTCGATCCGTTATCTCGGCAACGCGTTGCGCGCCGAATGCGGGCTGGAGGGCGATGATGTGCGGATCAGCGCGGTACCGGGCCGCTCGCTGCTGTCGCGGCTGACCGACCATTATCTCCAGATCATCGCCAATCGTGCGCCGATCGGCTTTGAAGCCGAGTTCACCGGTACGCGCGGCCACAATACGCTGTATCGCGGCATTCTGATGCCCTTCTCGTCGAGCGGCGACGAAATCGATTTCATTTATGGCGTCATCAACTGGAAGGAACTGGTCGACGCCGCGACGCAGGCCGCGCTGGAAAGCCAGGTTGCCGAGGCGGTGAAGGCAGCGCCGGCGCGACCGGCTCCCGCGGCCGTTTGGGCCGATGGCCCGAGTGCTTCATTCGATGAGGCAGAAGAAGCGACACCCGCGCCGCCAGTCGCCGACTTTGGCGATTTTGCAGGCGCGCTGGCCGACCAATTGATGCTGGCGCAGCAAAGCGCCGCCGCTGCGCGCGCCGCCGATGTGCGCAGCCGCGCAGCACTGTATCGCGCGCTTGCCCGTGCTTATGATTTCGCGCTCGCAACCGATAATGATGCCGAGGGCTATGCTGCGTTGCTCGAGCGTGCTGGGCTGAAGGTGCAGGATCGCGCGCCGATGACGCCGATCGTCAAGCTCGTCTTCGGCAGCGAGTACGACAAGACGCGGATTACCGAATTCGCGACCGTGCTCGATCAGGCGCGCCGCGATGCGGTCGCTGCCGGCGGTCTCTCCGCTTATCTCGACGCTGCACCGGGCGGCATCAAGGGCATCGTTGCCGCTGCCCGCGCCGCACGGCGCGTTGCCGAGCGTACCCTGCCGTTCGATCGCGTGCGGGAACAGCTTTTCGCGCGCGCGCCGCTCGCCCGCGTCGCCGTCGACACCGGCGTTGCGGCCGGCGATTTCGTCGTGCTGCTCGGCCGCGCCGCGCCTGATGGCGGCATCGACATCGTCGCCCATGTCGCCGACCCTGCCCTTACGGAACGCGCCGCTCGCCGCGCTGCGGCATAAGTTTTTCGCACGCGCCACAAGCCTTGCGCCCGTCACACACCGGGCGCATAGGGCGCGCCCATGGCCAAGACGACGCTGAAATCGCTGTCGGACGCGCTCGCCGTTCGACTGGTTGAAGGGGCCCTGCCGGGCGAGCTCAAGGGGTTCGGCAAAGCCGACCGGGCGGAAGCCGCGCGGTTTGTTGCCGCCGCCGCTGCCGAGCGCCAGCCGGGCACGGTCAAGCTCAGCCTCGAGACGATTTCCGCCGACGACACCGACCGGCGGATGCGGCTGGCGATCATCAACGATGACATGCCATTCCTGGTCGATTCGATCGCGGCGGCGATTGCCGCGCACGACATCGCGATCGAGCGCATCCTCCATCCGATCGTGCCCGTCACGCGAGGTGCGGACGGCGCGCTGACGCAGATCGGCGACGGCACGCGCGAATCGATGATCTATATCGAGATGGAGCGCGCCGACGCCCGCACGCGCCGCGCGCTGGCCGGCGAGATCGAATCAGCGCTGGCAAATGTGCGCAGTGCGGTCAGCGATTGGGAAGCACTTCAACTCGCCATGGCGGCAGATGCGGCGTGGTTGCGCGACAGCGGTCGCGATCTGGACGGCGAAGGCGCCGCGCTGCTCGACTGGTTCCTCGATCGCAATTTCACGCTGCTCGGCCACGAGAAATGGCGCCGCACCGGCAAATCGAGCGAGCGGCTCGGCATCGCGCGCCACAACCAGAGCGTGCCGCTGCTCGCCGAGGCATCGCGCGCGCTGGCGGCCGACTGGTTCGCCGCGGGCAATGCCGCACCGCTGCTGGTCAAGTCCAACCTCGCCTCGCTGGTCCATCGACGCGTGCCGCTCGACCTCATCCTGCTGCCGCTGACCGAGGGTGGCGAGCTCGTTGGCTTGTCGATCCATGCCGGGCTATGGACCAGCGCCGCGCTCAATGCCTTGCCCGAAAGCGTGCCGGTGCTCCGCGCGCGCCTCGCCGCACTCGAAGCGCGCTTTGGCTTCGCGCCGGCAAGCCATGCCGGCAAGGCGCTGACGCACGCGCTGACCGCGCTGCCGCACGATCTGATGATCGGCTTTGCGCCCGCAGCGCTCGAAGAACTGGCGCTGGCGGCGATGTCGCTCGCCGATCGGCCGCGCCCCGAGCTGGTCCTCGTCGAATCGATCCTGGGCCGGCACTTGTTCGGCTTCGTCTGGCTGCTGCGCGAGGATGTGTCGACTGCCCGCCGCATCGCGATCGGCGATATGCTGGCCGAGGCGTGCAACGGCACGCTGCTCAACTGGTCGATGGAGCTTGAAGACGGCGTCGTCGCACTGATCCGCTACACGCTCGATGTGCGCGGCGACGGCCGCAAGCCCGAGACCGCGCCGCTTGCCGAGCGGATCGAGCGGATGGTGCGCGGCTGGGAGCCGGCAGTCGAAGCCGCGCTTGCCGAGCTGATCGAGCCGGCGCGCGCAACGCGGCTCGCGCTGCGCCATGCCGCGAGCTTCCCCGCCGGTTATCGCGCCACCAACCCGCCCGAGGAAGCCGCGCGCGACATCGTCGCGCTGGCGCCGCTCGACAGCGATGCCGATCGCGCGGTGCGGCTGTATCGCGCCGGCGCGGACCTGCGGCTCAAAATTTATCGGCAAGGCGGCGCGCTTGCCTTGTCGGACGCGGTACCGGTGCTCGAGAATTTCGGCTTCCGTGTCATCGAGGAAGTGCCGACCGCGCTTCAGGACGAGGCGCGCGGCTATATCCATGACTTCGAGGTCGAAGCGGCACCCGGCGCGCTGAAGAACGGCGATTTCAGCGTGCTTGAAGGCGCGATCGCCGATGTGCTGAGTGGCACTGCTGAAAACGACCCTTTCAACCGCCTGATCGTTGATCTCGGCATGACGCCGGGGCGCGTGCTGCTGTTCCGCGCCTGGTTCCGCTATCTGCGCCAGGCAGGGCTGACTTATGGGCTGATGACCGTGGTCGACGCGTTGCGCCGCGCGCCGGCGGTCGCCCATGCGTTGATCCAGCGCTTCGAGGCAGCGCACCATCCGGCAAGCAAGGGCGATATCGAGGCGGCCAACAAGGCGATCGACAAGGGCCTGGACGACGTTTCGGCGATCGATGACGACCGCATCCTCCGCGCGATCGCTGGCGTCATCAAGGCGACGCTCAGGACCAATGCCTTTGCTCCCGCCGCACGCGAGGCGCTGGCGTTCAAGCTCGATTCCGCCCTTGTCCCCGGCTTGCCCGCACCGCTGCCCTGGCGCGAAATCTGGGTGTACAGCCCGCGTGTCGAGGGCATCCACTTGCGCGCCGGCCCGGTCGCGCGCGGCGGCCTGCGCTGGTCGGACCGGCGCGACGATTTCCGCACCGAAATCCTGGGGCTGATGAAAGCGCAGCGGGTGAAGAACGCGGTCATCGTGCCGACCGGCGCCAAGGGCGGCTTTTATCCCAAGCAGCTGCCTTCGTCCTCCAATCGGGACGCCTGGCTCGCCGAGGGCACCGAAAGCTATCGCATTTTCATCCGCTCGTTGCTCTCGGTCACCGACAACATCGTCGAGGGCAAGGTCGTCCATCCGCCTCATGTCGTCATCCATGACGGCGAGGATCCCTATTTCGTCGTCGCCGCCGACAAAGGCACCGCGACCTTCAGCGACGTCGCCAACGCGATCGCGCTGGAGCGCGGCTTCTGGCTGGGCGACGCGTTCGCGAGCGGCGGCTCGGTCGGCTACGACCATAAGGCGATGGGCATCACCGCCAAGGGCGCCTGGGTTTCCGTCCAGCGCCACTTTGCCGAGCGCGGGCTCGATGTGCAGAGCGATCCCGTCCGCGTCATCGGCTGCGGTGACATGTCGGGCGACGTGTTCGGCAACGGCATGCTGCTCTCCAAGTCGATCCGGCTGATCGCCGCGTTCGACCATCGCCATATCTTCATCGATCCCGATCCCGATGCAGCGGCAAGCTGGGACGAGCGCGCGCGGATGTTCGCGCTGCCGCGATCGAGCTGGGCCGATTACAACCCCGCGCTGATTTCCAAAGGCGGCGGCGTCTATGCGCGTAGCGAAAAGTCGATCAAGCTCAGCAAACAGGCGCGCGATGCGCTGGGCATTCAGGCGGCGGAGCTCGACCCGACGGCACTCATCTCGGCGATCCTGCGCGCGCCGGTCGATCTTATCTGGTTCGGCGGCATCGGCACTTATGTGAAGGCGGCCGCCGAAAACAACGTCCAGGTCGGCGACCCGGCCAATGATCGCCTCCGCGTCAATGCCGAGGAATTGCGCGCGACCGCGATCGGCGAAGGCGCCAATCTCGGCGTCACGCAGGCGGCCCGCATCGCCTTTGCCGCCCGTGGCGGACGGATCAACACCGATTTCATCGACAATTCGGCCGGCGTCGATTGCTCCGACAATGAGGTCAACATCAAGATCGCGCTCAACCGCGAGATGATCGAAGGCCGGCTCGCCGAAGCCAAGCGCAACACCCTGCTCGCCCAAATGACCGACGATGTCGCGCATCTCGTGCTCGAGGATAACCGCCTGCAGACGCTGGCGCTGTCGATCATGGAAACCGACGGCGCGCAGGGACTGCCGAGCTATGTCCGCCTGATCGAGATTTTCGAAAGCGCCGGCCGGCTCGATCGCGCGGTCGAGGGGCTTGCCGCAAATGATGACCTGTTGCGTCGCCAGCAAGAAGGGCGCGGCCTGACCCGACCCGAACTCGCCGTGCTGCTCGCCACTGCCAAGCTTGCGCTGCAGGATGCGATCGAGCAGAGCGCGCTCGCCACCGACGACGAACTGCTGCCTGACCTGCACGCTGCCTTCCCACCCGCGATGCGCAAGAAATTCGGCGCGGCGATCGAGCAGCACCGGCTGCGCGGCCAGATCGTCGCGACCAAGCTTGCCAACCGCATCGTCAACCGGCTCGGCGTGCTGCATCCCTTTGAACTTGCCGAGGAAGAAGGCGCGGCGATGGCTGACATCGCCGCGATGTTCGTCGTCGTCGAGCGTTTGTTCGACTTGCCCAAGCTTTGGAGCGAAATCGAAAGCGCCATTATCCCGGAAGGCGCGCGCATCGCGCTGTTCGATGAGGTCGCGCTGGCGACGCGGTCGCAAATCGCCGATCTGCTGCGCGTGACGCGATCGGGCGCGAGCCCCGCCGCCGTGCTCGCGCGCGTCGGCCCGGGCTTCCGCCGCCTCGACAGCCTGACCAAGGACCTGCTCATCGCCGAGGCGCGAGCACAATCGGCGCGGATTGCGGATCGGCTCGAATCCTATGGAGCGCCCCGCAAGCTGGCGCAGAAGGTCGTGCGGCTGTTCGATCTCGACGGTGCGGTCGGGCTCGCCGATCTCGGCGCGACGCTGAAGATTGATGAGGCGGTGCTGACGCGCGCTTTCACCCATCTCGGCGAAGCGTTGGGGCTCGATTGGGCGCAAGCGCATGCGGCGCGGATTTCGCCGAGCGATCCGTGGGAGCGGCTGCTGATCGCCGGGCTGGCGCGCGATTTCCAGCAATTGCGGCTCGAATTCCTCGCACGTTCGGTCGAGGGCGAACCGCAGGCTTTGGTGGATCGCTGGCTGGTGGACAATCAGGAGCGGGTGCGCCAGTTCAAGTCGCTGGTCGATCGCGCCCGGCGGGCGGCGCAGCCCAATGCGGCGATGCTCGCGCAGATCGCCGGCCAGGCGCGGGTATTGCTCGGGCGTTAAAGCGCCCGATCAGGCGGCGTCGTCCGTGCCGCCGGTCAGGCGGCGTTGTCGATCCCGAGTTCGCCGAGCTTGCGGTACAGCGTCGACCGGCCGATCCCCAGCCGCCGCGCAACTTCGGTCATGCGGCCACGATAATGGCCGATCGCAAGGCGGATGACATCGGCCTCGATCTCTTCGAGCGGGCGCAAATTGCCGTCGGCGCGATAGAGCGTGACGCCCGCCGACGCCGGCACTGCCGATGCCGCCGGGCCCGCCGCACGCGCCCCCCGGCTGGCGGCGATATGGGGAAAGTCGGCGCGGGTGAGCGCGTTCGCCTCGCACAGCACGGCTGCACGGAACAGCACGTTCTGCAACTGGCGGACATTGCCGGGCCAATCATAATCGACGAGCAGCTGCAGCGCGTCGTCAGTAATGCCCAGCGCGCGCAGGCCCGGCTGCTGCGCGATCCGCGCGAGCAGGTGGCGCGTCAGCGCGGGAATGTCACCTGCACGCTCGCGCAGCGGCGGGATCGTCACCTGGACGACGTTGAGCCGGTAATAAAGGTCCTCGCGGAAGCGCCCGGCCTCGACATCGTCGAGCAGGCGGCGGTTCGACGCGGCGATGATGCGGACATCGACTTCGCGCGGGTGCCGCCCGCCAATCGGCTGAACGAGCCCGGTATGGAGGAAGTGAAGCAGGCTGACTTGCGCATCCGGCGACAATTCGCTGACCTCATCGAGGAACAGCGTACCGCCATCCGCATCGGCCAACCGCCCTATCTTACGCTCAAACGCCCCGGTAAACGCCCCCTTCTCATGCCCGAACAGCTCCGAGCAGATCAGGTTTGATGGCACCGAGCCGCAATTGAGCGACGACATCGGCTTTTTGGAGCGCGGGGAAGCTGCATGGATCGCCTCGGCAATTACTTCCTTGCCGACGCCGCTTTCGCCTTCGAGCAAGACGGGCACCCGGGCGCGGGCGGCTTTTGCCGCAATCGCCAACGCGGCGCGGAACGTCGGCTCCGAGCCTACAATCTCGTCGAAGCCGAGCATCGCGGGGATTTTCTCGGTGAGCGGGCGCAATTCGCCGGCACTGTTGGCGGTGACGGCGGCATCAAGCGCGCCGAGCAGCCGTTCCGGCGCCAGCGGCTTCACCAGGAAATCGGTTGCGCCCGACCGCATCGCGGAGACGGCACCCGCAACCGAGCCATTAGCGGTCAACACCAGGATTGGCAGCGCGGGCCGCCTTTGGCGCAGTTCCGCGATCAGCTCGGCGGCTTCCTCGGTCATCATCGATTGATCGAGCAGGATGGAGTCGAGCTGCATGCCGTCCTGCGTACCCAGTGTCGCGATCGCCATTTCGGCATCATTGGCGAAGATCACGCGCCAGCCGCCACGCGCCGCGAGCGCCGCAATCAGCCGGCGCTGCGCGGGTTCATCGTCGATCAGCATCAGCAGGCGCTGGCCGTTTCTTGTCATCAACCCCGTCCCTGAACACTTCTGGTGTCCCGCTAACCATAAGCGACACGGGTAAAGGGCCTCTTAAGCCCGGGGGCATGGCCTTTGTGAGGGGGTTGAGCCCGCTCGATGCCATGGTTAAGAGGGCGCAGGTGGCGGGGGCTTATACACATGCAAGGGACTAGTGACATGACCGGCAATGGCGATCTCAACGCCAATCGCGCGCTTTATTCGGGCGTTTTGTCGCTGTTGAAGTGGGGCGCGGCAGGAAGCCTGATCCTCGCTTTCGTCGTCGTCGCCCTGCTGCGCGGCTGAGCCGGAGCGCGTGGCCATGAAGATCGCCGTCGTCAAGGAAATGGCTGCCGGCGAGAAACGGGTCGCCGCGACACCGGAAACAGTCAAGAAATTCATCGCGCTCGGCGCGGAGGTGTCGGTCGAGGCCGGCGCTGGCGCAACGGCGTCGATTGCCGACAGCGATTATCAAGCGGCGGGAGCGACGCTCGCCACGCGCGCCGATGTGCTGAAGGGCGCCGGGATCGTACTCGGCGTGCAAGGGCCTGATCCGGCGAGCGTGGCCGGCGTGGCGCCCGGTGCTTGGATTGTCGCCGGCCTCAACCCGTTCGGCGAACGCGCGCGCGTCGATGCTTATGCCGCTGCCGGCCTGGAAGCGCTGGCGATGGAATTCATGCCGCGCATCACCCGCGCGCAATCGATGGACATCCTCTCCTCACAATCCAACCTTGCCGGCTACAAGGCAGTGCTCGACGCCACATCGGAATATGGCCGCGCGCTGCCGATGATGATGACCGCAGCGGGCACCGTCTCTGCCGCGCGCGTGTTCGTGATGGGCGTTGGCGTGGCCGGGCTGCAGGCGATTGCGACGGCGCGTCGGCTGGGCGCGCAGGTTTCGGCGACTGATGTGCGCTCCGCGACCAAGGAACAGATCATGAGCCTCGGCGCCAAGCCCATCTTCGTCGAGAATGTGAAGGGCATCGAGGGCGAAGGCTCGGGCGGCTATGCGACCGAGATGAGCGAGGAATATCAGAAGGCGCAAGCCGAGCTGGTGTCGTCGCACATCGCCAAGCAAGACATCGTCATCACCACCGCGCTGATCCCCGGCAGGCCCGCCCCACGCCTGATCAGCGATGCGCAGCTCGCGACAATGCGGCCGGGCAGCGTGATTGTCGACCTCGCCGTCGAAAGCGGCGGCAATGTCGAGGGCTCGGTCGCCGGTGAGGTGGTCGAGCGCCACGGCGTCAGGATCGTCGGCCATCGCAATGTCGCCAGCCGCTTGCCCGCTGACGCCAGCGCGCTGTTCGCCCGCAACCTCTACAATTTCCTGTCGACCTTCTGGGACAAGGAAAAGGGCGCGCCGGTGCTCGACGAGGAAATCGGCGACGCCGTGCGGCTGACGCAAGGCGGCAAGGTCGTCAATGCCCGGCTGCTGGGTTGATCGGAGAAGGTTAATGGAATTCATCTCGATCCTCTCCATTTTCGTCCTCGCCTGTTTCGTTGGCTATTATGTCGTCTGGTCGGTGACGCCGGCGCTGCACACGCCACTGATGGCGGTGACCAATGCGATCAGCTCGGTGATCATCGTCGGCGCGCTGGTGGCGAGTGCGGCGGCGGGATCGGCGACGTCGAAATGGCTGGGGCTGCTGGCGGTCGTGCTGGCGAGCATCAACATTTTTGGCGGCTTCGCGGTCACCCAGCGGATGCTGGCGATGTACAAGAAGAAAGAGCGGCCGGCGGCTAAGTAGGCCGTCGCCCCAGCGAAAGCTGGGGCCGCTGGCGGCAGGCGTACCGAGCGGAGAACGGCCCCAGCTTTCGCTGGGGCGACGGCAAGGGCAAAGGGCAGGAATGGAACAGGCAGTCGCGGTAAATCCCTGGGCAGCGCTCGCCTATCTGGTGGCGGGCGTATGCTTCATCCTCGCGCTGCGCGGCCTGTCGAGCCCGGAATCGAGCCGCCAGGGCAACCGCTATGGCATGATCGGCATGACGATTGCCGTGCTGACGACGCTGGCGACTCATATTCCGACGGGTATCGTTACCGACGCCGCGAACGCCCTGCCTGGACAGGACGAGCCTTATCGCGCTGTGGGCAATCTTGACGTCGGGGCAGTGGGCCTTGTCCTCGCCGCCATCGCGATCGGCGCGGCGATCGGCATCACCACCGCGCGGCGCATCCAGATGACGGCGATGCCGCAGCTCGTCGCCGCCTTCCACTCGCTGGTTGGCCTGGCGGCGGTGCTCGTCGCGGGCGCGGCTTTCCTCAATCCCGATGCGTTCGGCATTGCCGAGGCGGGCGTCATCCATATCCAGAGCCGCATCGAAATGGGGCTGGGCGTCGCGATCGGCGCGATCACTTTCAGCGGCTCGGTGATCGCGTTTGCCAAGCTCAACGGCAACATGTCGGGCAAGCCGATCCTGCTGCCCGCCCGCCACCTCATCAACCTCGGCACGCTGGCGGCGATCCTCGCGCTCGTCGCCTATTTCACGCAGGACCAGTCGCCCTGGATTTTCTGGACCGTCACCGGCCTGAGCTTCGCGATCGGCTTCCTGCTGATCATCCCGATCGGTGGGGCGGACATGCCGGTCGTCGTCTCCATGCTCAACAGCTATTCGGGCTGGGCCGCCGCGGCGATGGGCTTTACGCTCCATAACACCGCGATGATCATCACCGGCGCGCTGGTCGGCTCGTCAGGCGCGATCCTCAGCTACATCATGTGCCGGGCGATGAACCGCAGCTTCATCAGCGTGATCGCCGGGGGCTTCGGCGCGGAAGCCTCGAGCGGTGGCGCCGCCAAGGTCGATCGCCCGTGGAAGCGCGGATCGGCCGAGGACGCGGCGTTCCTGATGAAGCAAGCCGAGCAGGTCATCATCGTTCCCGGCTATGGCATGGCGGTGGCGCAGGCGCAGCACGTGCTGCGCGAAATGGCCGACAAGCTGAAGCATGAAGGCGTGCGGGTGAAATACGCCATCCACCCCGTCGCCGGCCGTATGCCGGGGCACATGAACGTGCTGCTCGCCGAAGCCAATGTGCCCTATGACGAAGTCTTCGAGCTCGAAGACATCAACAGCGAATTCGCGCAGACCGACGTCGCGTTCATCATCGGCGCGAACGACGTGGTCAACCCGGCGGCCAAAACCGACAAGGGCTCACCGATTTACGGCATGCCGGTGTTCGACGTCGAAAAAGCCAAAACGGTGTTGTTCATCAAGCGCTCGATGGGCGGTGTCGGCTATGCCGGCGTCGACAACGACGTCTTCTACATGGACAACACGATGATGCTGCTCGCCGACGCCAAGAAGATGGTCGAGGATATCGTCAAGTCGCTCGACTGATCGGTGCGATTCGAGTTTCGGCCGGTAGGGCAAAGCACTGACTGATCCGCATTTTTCCTGAAACAACATCCATAATGGATGTGGTCGCGCGTGTCCCGGCCTAGCCAATTATCCTGCACCACGCCGAATTGGAGTCATCCCCGCTCGTCCATTTTGGCGGTATGCGTAAAATGCTGATTGTCGAGAGCATTCGGGGGCAGCATGGCCGAAGCGAGAATTGTCGATCAATTTGGCTGGCAATCCAGCGCGCTGCTCCTCACGGCCCAGTACCCGGCAAGCGACGACAGCGCAGCGCTTATCACGGCAATGGGTGCACGCATCGTCGCTAACTTGCCGCTGGTTGACGGCGCTGCTCGGCTCAAGAGCCAGGCGCCCGTCGATCTGATCATGGTGGAAGCGGGCGGCGCCGACGAGGGCGAGCTCACCGCTGCCATGGACGCCACGCTCGCCTTTGCCGATAGCTCGGGCTGCTCGATTGTGGTCGTGATCGACCCCGACCAGATCGATGCAGTCAGCGCCATGATGCTCGGCGGCCCGCATAGCTTGCTGTGCGCGCCGAGCGCCGCCGAACGGCTGGGGGCGATCACCGCGGCGCTGCATCGGGGCGGATCAACCTCGCTCAACGAGGCCGGTCGTGACAATGATGCGCTTGGCCTTAGTCGCCTCAACGAGGAAGTCGCGCGCATCGCGGAAACGCTCGCCCGGCTGACGCGCGCCGCCGGCGAATCCGCCGATCGCGGCAGGGCGGCGTTCGCCGATCCGCCAGCGGCGATCCACGACACACGGCGCGGATATCACGGTAACGACGGTGATGCGGCGACGGCGGCCGACATCCGGCGCATCATCCGTGGCCGCCGATTGCGCGACCAGATTCTGGGCGAGGGGCTGTTCGAGGACCCTGCCTGGGACATCCTCCTCGATCTTTACGCGGCGCACCTTGAAGGCAACAAAGTCTCGGTTTCAAGCTTGTGCATCGCCGCTGCGGTGCCGCCCACCACTGCGTTGCGGTGGATCGGCCGGATGAGCGAGCTCGGGATGCTCGAACGGCGACCCGATCCCTTCGATCGCCGGCGCGCCTATATGGCTCCTGCCGAAGCAACGATCGACGGCATGGCGCGATACTTCACCGCGTTGCGTCAGAACGGCCTCATGGTAAGCTGAAGCTTGCGCGCGCCGCGCGGCTTGGGCAAAGAGGCGGCCTTCGGGCGGTTAGCTCAGTTGGTAGAGCATCTCGTTTACACCGAGAGGGTCGGCGGTTCGAGCCCGTCACCGCCCACCATCGCGCGTACCAATTGCAACTCCCGCTGGCGGCAAATCATCGCTCCCGATCAAAAATCGGCTGATAAGGCCCGATGGTAGCTCGCGCGGTTGACTTGCGTAATTGAACGCGAAGACGAGGTCGCCGCGTCGGCACACCCGAAGGCCATCGGGGAGCCTGACCGGCTTGAGCCCGGCATCGCGTGCGAGCTGATGGAGCAAGTCTTCGACATCGGCGCTGATCGGGTAGCGTGCGACGTAGTGATAGTGATGGTGGCGATACGTGCCCGTCGACCCCTCGGGCATATCGGTTTCGATCTCTTCGATCCAGTCGCAAGGATTGCCGCGCAGCGTTTCGACGCGAGCGACTTTGAGCGGAATCAGCTGCTGCAGCGGGCCGGGCGGAAGCTTGGCGGGGATCGCGAATTCAACGGTCTTGCTGCCGGTCGCCGCGCCGATCACCACTGGCCCGCTGAACGTTTCCAGTTGCTCCGCGAGCGCCGCATCGATGATCGGCAGGCACGGGATGACGACCATCGCATAGCCGCAGAGATCGCGATCGGGAGGGAGGATGTCGACGTCGAGCCCAAGCCGGCGCAACGCGCTGTAATAATCGAACGCGACCCGCAGCGCCGAGAAGCCCTGACCCTGCGGCATGATATCGGTGACCCATGCCGCGCGATAATCGAAGAGCAGCGCGACGCTGCGCGGCGGACCACCACGATCGGGCAGCGAGGCGATATCGATCGCCGCTCGCCGCGCCTCGGCCGCGCCCGGCGCCTCGGCGCTGTCGGGGCGGAGCAGCCCCGCATGCATCTGTTCCTGTGCGAAGGGTGCCTGCCGCCAGCGGAAATAGCTGACCAGCTCGGCGCCGTGCGCCATTGCTTCGAGCGTCCAGAGCCGCACCATGCCGGGCAGCGGCGCTGGATTATAGCGCGCCCAGTTCACCGGGCCTGGCTGCTGCTCCATCACCCACCAGCGCCCATCAGGCCGGCAACCGCGATAAAGATCATGGTGGAAAGCGGCGATATCGGGATGGCCCTGGCGCGCGTACTTCGCCTTGTCCCCGGCCGAGAACCAGAATTGCTCGAGGAAGCCGAGCGGATAGCTGTCCCAGCTCGCCACATCGAGATCGGCGGCGACGGCGTGATGATCGAACTGAGTGAAGAAGCCCATGAAATTATGGACGATGTCGCGGCCCGGCGACAGTCGCCGCAGGACATCGACCTGGCGACGATTGAACCGCACGACTTGATCCGACGAAAAGCGGCGGAAGTCGAGCGCGTGCGCGGGATTGGGCACAGTGACGGTCAGGTTTGGTAGATCGACCTCGGCGAAGGACGAATATTCCATCGACCAGAAGACATTGCCCCAAGCGCGATTGAGCGCTTCCGTCGATTGATATTTCGCGGCCAGCCAGTCGCGGAACGCCTCTGCGGCGGCAGCTGAGTAGCTGATCGCGGTATCGTGGCAGCCATATTCATTGTCGGTTTGCCACGCGACGACTGCCGGGTGCTCGCCATAGCGCTGGGCGAGCGCGGTCACGATGCGGTCGCATTCGCGGGCATAGCCTGCATGGCTGAAGCAGTAATGCCGGCGCGAGCCGAAGCGGCGCGGGCGCCCCTCGGCATCGATAGCGATCATGTCGGGCAGGCGATCGACCAGCCATTTGGGCGGCGTCGCGGTGGGTGTGCCGAGGATGATCGACAAGCCACGCGCGGCCAGCGTCTCGATCGCGCGATCGAGCCAATCCCATTCGAACCGCCCCGGCTCGGGCTCGATCCGGCTCCAGGCAAACTCGCCGATGCGGACATGCGAGATGCCGATCTCCGCCATGCGCCGCGCATCATCTGCCCAATAGCTTTCGGGCCAATGCTCGGGGTAGTAACAAACGCCAAGCTTCATAAGAGGCCTTGTCGACGGACGATACAATATTGGCAACGGCCGATCGCGGTGGCCGGATGCCTTAGCTAGGGGAGGAACCGCGTGATCGTCCAGATAGCGGTTGCGTTGCTGATCACCGGGCTCATCGGCCTTGCCACCTGGCGCAAGGTAGCGAGCGCGCATGCCAAGCACGACGGATCAGGCAAGGATGTGTTTCTGGCGGGCGGCGGCTTATCGTGGCTCTACATCGCGGGCTCGATCACGCTGACGAACCTGTCGACTGAGCAACTCGTCGGCATGAACGGCAACCAGATGTTGCTGCTTGCCTGGTGGGAACTCGCCGGGTTTTTCGGGCTGATGATCCTCGCCTTCGTCTTCGTGCCGATTTATTATCGCCAGCAATGCACGACCGTGACCGAGCTGCTCGACCGGCGCTACCAGGGAGGCAGCGTGCGGACGCTGGTGGCCGCGATTTTCTTTATCGGCAGCGTGCTCATCTACATTCCGGCGGCGCTGTATTCGGGCAGCCTGTTTTTGAAGACGATGCTCGGTTTTTCGGGATCGTTGCTCGTGTTCGCGGTGCCGATGGCAGCCATCGCCGCGCTGTATACGATCCTGGGCGGCCTGCGCGCGGTGGCGGTGATGGATACTTATGCCGGCATTGGCGTGCTGGCGATCGCGCTGCTCGTTGTCTTCCTCGCCCTGAACGCGGCAGGATGGACGCTGAACGGCGTTCCCGCCGAGCGGGTGACGCTGATCGGTGCCAATGATTCGCCGATTCCGTTCCACACGTTGTTCACCGGCATGGTGTTCATCCAGATCTTCTACTGGTCGACCAACCAGAACATCACCCAAAAGGCGATGACCGCGCCAACGGTGCGCGAGGCGCAGCGCGGCGTGCTCGCGGCCGCGGTGGTGCGCCTGCTGATCATCCCCGTGATCGTCGTCGTGCCCGGCGTCGTCGCGTGGAAGCTGTTCGGCAATCTGGGCGATGCGAGCTATGGGCGCATCGTCGCGCAGGTGCTGCCTCCATGGCTGTCGGGCACTTTCGCGGCGCTGATGGCGGCCGCGGTGATCGCACATACCGCCGCGATCATGAACGGCGCCGTCGCGCTGTATTCGATCGATTTCCATGAGCGCTTCATCGCGCCGATCGCCGACCATTGGCGCGTCTCATGGCGCGCAACGCTGGTCATCACCGTGCTCGGCGTGGTTCTGGTGCCGATTTTCGAGAATGCGACGAGCATTATCAACCTGCTGCAAAAGCTGAATGGGCTGACCTCGATGCCGATCCTGTCGGCATTTGCGGTGGGCCTGTTGTTCAAAGGCGTGCGAGCGGCGGCGGCATCGCTGGCGATCGTGTTCGGGGTGGCGCTTTATGCCTGGCTGTCGTTCGATCCGCCCGCGTTTCTTCCCGCGTGGTTCCACTATATCGACGCGATGGTGGTGACGCTGTTCTCGTGTATCGCCGTCGCGCTGCTGGCCAATCGGGCGATGGGGCCGGCGGCGACGGTCGACCCCGCGACCGCATGAGCATGATCCACGTCCTCCAGGGTCGCGACAGCTCCATCGCGATCGAAAGCGTGGCGGGCGGGGCGCCGCTGTGGCGCTATTGGGGACCGCGGCTGAGCAATGGCGTCACGATCCCGTCGATCCATTCGGAGCGCCACCATCGCGGCTTCCACCTCGATGCGCCGGCGCGGCTGTCGGTGCTGCCGGGCGCGGGGCTGGGCTGGTTTTCCCGCAGCGGCTTGCGCGCGCATCGCAACGGTGCCGATTTCGCCTGTGGCTGGGATGAGGCGCGTGTCGAGCCGGGCGAGGGCCGGCTTGAGATCCATCTCAGCGACAGCGTCGCCCGGCTGAGCGCCACGGTAATGCTGGCGCTGTGCCCGGAGAGCGATGTGCTGTCGGTGACCACGACGCTCGTCAATAAAAGTGAGCAGCCGCTCGACATCCAATGGCTGGCGAGCGCGGTGCTGCCGTTGCCCCCGACCGTGGATGGGGTGCGCTATTACGCCGGGCGCCACGCCAACGAATTCATGCTGCATGAGGATCGCCCCGGCGCCGCCACCTGGTCACGCGAGAACCGCCACGGCATCACCTCGCATGAAGCCTATCCCGGCGCGGTCGCGGTTGCCGGCACGACAAGCGCGCATGCGGGCATGGCCTATGGCGCGCAGCTGGCCTGGTCGGGCAACCATGTGCAGGCGATCGACCGGCTCGACGATAGCCGCCGCCAATGGCAGCTCGGCATCGGCCTCGCACCCGGCGAGCTGCGGCTGGCGCCGGGGGCAAGCGTTGCCGCCCCGGCCGTGCTCGCGACGTGTTCCGCGCAGGGCTGGCAAGGCGTCGCGCACAATTTCCACAGGGCTGCGCGGGGGCGCGTCGACTGGCCGGGCGGCGCGATGCGACCGCGACCCGTCCACCTCAACACCTGGGAAGGCTGTTATTTCGATCATGACGAAGCGCGACTGATCGCGCTCGCTGATCGCGCCGCCGCCTTGGGTATCGAGCGGTTCGTGCTCGACGATGGCTGGTTCCATCGCCGCAATGATGATCACCGCGCGCTGGGCGACTGGTGGGCCGATGACGCCAAATATCCGCGCGGCCTGAAGCCGCTCGCCGACCATGTCGTCGCGCGCGGCATGGAGTTCGGGCTGTGGATCGAGCCCGAGATGGTCAATCCGGACAGCCAGTTGCATCGCGCGCACCCGGACTGGGCGCTGGGCCTGGCGGGGCGGCTACAGCAATTGAGCCGGAACCAGCTGGTGCTGGATCTGACGCGCGACGCGGTCGCCGATTATCTGTTCGAGCGGATCGGCGGGCTGATCGCCGATCTGCCGCTATCCTACCTCAAATGGGATCATAATCGCGATCTGGTGGCGGCGGGCGATGCGGCGGGGCAGGCGGCCTATCGGCGCCAGGTGCTGGGCTTTTACCGGCTGCTCGACCGGTTTCGCACGGCGTTCCCCAATGTCGAGATCGAGAGCTGCGCCGGCGGCGGCGGCCGCATCGACCATGGCGTCCTCGCTCATGTCCATCGCTTCTGGGCAAGCGATTGCCTCGATGCGCTGTCGCGGCTCGACATCCAGCGTGGCTTCCTCCAGTTCCTGCCGCCCGAGCTGATGGGCGCGCATGTCGGCACCGCGCCCGCACACACCACCGGCCGCAGCCAGCCGCTCGATTTCCGCGCGGCCGTGGCGCTGCAGGGGCATTTCGGCATCGAGCTTGATCTCGCGCAGCTGAGCAGCGGGGACTCGGACCGACTGGCGGGCTGGGTCGCGTTCTACAAACACTGGCGCCATTTGCTCCACGCGACGGTCTGGCAGGGTGAGCTAGGCGACGGTCTCGTCTGGCACGCCGCTGGCAGCGCGGCCGAGTGGATCACGATCGTCTATCGCATCGAACCCACGCGGCAACGCTTCGCGCCGACCTTCACCATGCCGTTTGTCGATACCGGCTCTGCGTATCGCATCGCGCCGATCGCACCGGGATGGCAGGGCGAGGCGACAGTCTATAGCGGGAGCTGGCTCGCACATGCGGGCATGGCGTTGCCGCCGCTCCGGGCCGAACAGGTCGCGATTTTTCACGGGCAGCGGGCATGAGCTTCGATCCCGATCGCCAGTCGCACCGCCGTTACGATCCGCTGGGCGACGAATGGGTGCTGGTGTCGCCGCAGCGCACGCAGCGGCCGTGGCTTGGCGAGCAGGGGGTTGCCGAGGCGCGGCCAATACGCTCGCATGACCCCGATTGCTACCTTTGCCCCGGCAATTTGCGCGCCAATGGCGAGCGAAACCCGGACTATCGCGGGCCATTCGTGTTCGCCAACGATTTCCCCGCCTTGGAAGCCGATGTAGCCGATCAGGCGAGCGCGGCAGCCGACGATCCCTATTTCCGGTTTGCTCCGGCGCGCGGTGAGGCGCGCGTCCTCTGCTTCTCGCCTGATCATTCGCGCACCTTGCCCGAGCTCGATCATGCTGCCGTAACCGCGGTAATCGATTGCTGGAGCGCGCAAGCTGCCGAGCTGGGCGCGCGCTATCGCTGGGTCCAGATCTTCGAGAACAAGGGCGCGCAGATGGGATGCTCCAACCCGCACCCGCACGGCCAAGTCTGGGCGACCGACGTCGTGCCGCATTTGCCCGCGATCGAGTGCCGCACCCAAGCAGCGTGGCTGGCGGACCATGGCGAAGCACTGCTGGCCGGCCTGATGCGGCGCGAGGCGGATGGCCTCCGCAGCGTGGTGGAAACCCGCGACTGGCTGGCGATCGTGCCCTATTGGGCGAAATGGCCGTTCGAGACGCTGCTCCTGCCCAAATTCGCCGCGCAGCACTTGCCCGATCTCAATGCCGGTCAACGCGCCGATCTGGCGGACGCGATTGGCCAGCTTACTCGCGCCTATGACCGGCTATTTGGCGTAAGCTTTCCTTATTCGATGGGGTGGCACGGCGCGCCGTTCGATGGCGCGGACCACCCCGAATGGCGGCTGCACGCGCATTTCTACCCGCCGCTGCTCCGCTCGGCGACGGTGCGCAAGTTTATGGTCGGCTATGAGATGCTGGCCGAAGCGCAACGCGACATCACGCCCGAGCAGGCTGCCACGCGCCTGCGCGACGCGGCCATATGAAGGCGCTCGAGCAACGTGCCCGTAGCGGCTTCGAGCGCGCTTTTGGAGGGCCGCCAGAATTGCTCGCCGCCGCGCCGGGGCGGGTCAACCTGATCGGCGAGCATACCGATTATAATGACGGCTGGGTGCTGCCGGCGGCGATTTCGGTCGGCACCATCGTGGCGGCGCGACCGAGGGCCGATGCCCGCATCCGTGCGGCTGCGCTCGATTTCGATGCGGTCTGCGATTTTCCTATCGACGCCCCGATTACGCGAGCCCTGCCGGGCGATTGGAGCAATTACCTGCGTGGCGTCGCAGCGGTACTACAGGCGCAAGGCGCAGATCTGCGCGGTGCCGATCTCGCAATTGCCGGGAATATACCGACCGGCGCGGGCTTATCGTCATCCGCGTCGCTTGAAGTCGCGCTCGGGCTCGCCCTTACCGAGCTAGCCGGCTTGAACGGCTATGACCGGACCCAGCTCGCGCTTGCCGGACAGCGCGCCGAGCATGATTTTGCCGGTTGCCAATGCGGGATCATGGATCAGCTTGTTTCGGCGCGGGCGGCGGCCGGGAACGCGTTGCTGATTGACTGCCGCAGCTTGGCGACCATGTCAGTGCTAATGGCGCCTGAGACCGCAGTACTGATCGTCCATTCGGGCATCCGCCGTGAACTTGTCGAGGGCGAATACAATACCCGCCGCCGCCAATGCGAGGAGGCCGCGCGGAGGCTCGGTGTCCCTGCGCTCCGCGATGCCAGCACCGAAGAGCTCGACGCCGCCGGCGATCGGCTGGACCCCGTCGTCTTCCGCCGCGCGCGCCACGTCATTACCGAAAATGCCCGCACCTTGGCGGCCGCCGATGCGCTCACCGAGGGAAACCTGGCCACGCTCGGCGCCCTTATGGCAGCGTCGCACACCTCGATGCGCGACGATTTCGAGATCACGACCCCTGCGATCGATGCTTTGGTTGGACAGCTAAGCGAGCTTATTGGCGATCGCGGCGGCGTGCGCATGACGGGCGGCGGCTTTGGCGGTGCGGTCGTCGCCATTGCGGCGCGCAATGTGATCGAAGAAGCGGCGCAGGCGATCGGTAACAGCTACCGAACCCCGGACGGCGACCCGCCAGTGGTAATGATCGAGGAGCCCGCCGGCGGCGCTCGCCTGCTTTAATCCAGCATGTCACCGCGATGTCAAAGCGCCCGGATCAAGCGCCGGGCGACCGCAATCCACGGAGGATCATTGACGACTTGCTGGCGCGCGCCGGCGCCGAGCGGGAGGAGGTGGAGCTTGCCGCTCCCATCCGCCGCCTCGCGCCCGAGCAGCCGACCAAAGAGAAAACGGCCGGCGGGGCGTGGCACCAGCACATCGCGATTGAGCGCATGGCCATAGCGGTCGGGCGACAGCCGCTCGCACCATAATTCATCGCCGGCGCGGTAATCGCCGACGCCGCCCACGACGCGGACCCCGACCATCGCTGCATCGGGCGCCGGCGGCGCCAGTGTTGCGTGGTGGCGCGGCGCGCTGACGGTCGCCCCGTCGATGATCGCGGCGACGTCAAGGTCGGCACGCGCCGGCAAGCGAACCAGATCGGCCGCGGTCACGCCGAGCGCGCCGGCAATACGGTTGAGCCAGGCGACCGATACCGTGCGCGTGCCCGTCTCCAACCGCCCGATGGTTTGTGCGGTCGTCGGCGGTACGCACGCGCGCGCGACATCTTCCAGGGTCATTCCCCGAGCGCGGCGGACTTCGCGAATAGCGGTGATCATAGGCCCTCACTAACCGGTACGGTTCGTACTGTCCTACACCATAGCCGCAATGGCAATAGCGGCGAGGAGCAGCATGAGGGAGTCGCCTTGAAACAGCAGTTGGTCGAGCGGGCAGTCGATGCCTTTGGCGTTTCGCCGAGGACGGCGCTTCGGCGCGGCAGCCGAAGCGTGACGGTGAACCTTGCCGAGTCGACGCTTGGCTGGCTTGCCGCACGGGGGCTCGTGTCGGCGCGACAGCTCGAGGCAGCGGAGCGGTTGCGGCGCGATTATGAGGGCGCGGCGCTCGCGCCATCGGTGACGATGCGCTGGGATGCGGCGCGGGTCGACGGGGGCGGTTGGCGGCCCAATGGCGGCCTGGACCCCACCACCGCGCAGATCAGCGCCAAGCGCCGGTTCGACGACGCCATGGCCAATTCCGGGCAGGGGTTGAGCGATATTCTCTGGCGCGTGGCTTGTGCCGACGAACCAATGGCGCACGCTGAACGCGCGCTCGGCTGGCCGGCGCGATCAGGCCGCGTCGTGCTCGGTATCGCGCTCGATCGGCTGGCGGACCATTATCGATTGCCGTGACTACACCCGGCTTTGCCACGGCCCCGGAAAGCTGTATCGGCATTCTTATTGTCAAATAAGGGAGGCCAAGATGATCCTGTACGGCACGACGCTGTCACCGTTCGTTCGGAAGACGTTGGTGGCGGCGCGGGAGAAGGGGATCGAGGTGACGCTGGAGCGCGTCGGTATGGGGCATCGGTCGCCGGAATTTCTCGAAGCGAGCCCGTTCGGCAAGATGCCGGCGCTGCGTGACCCGGGCGCCGACAACGGCAAGGACTTCCTGCTCGCCGATTCCTCCGCGATTCTCCATTATCTGGAAGCGAAACAGCCCGAGCCGGCGCTGATCCCCGCCGATCCGGTCGATCGCGGCCGCGCCATCTGGTTCGACGAGTTTGCCGACACGATTTTGTTCGCCAGTGCGGTTAAAGTGTTCTTTCAGCGCGTGGTCGCGCCCAAATTCCTGAACCGCGAGACGGACGAGGCCCTGGTCGCCGAAGCGGTTTCGACCGAATTGCCGCCGATGCTCGATTATCTCGAGCGGACCGTGCCCGATTGCGGCTTCCTCGTCGCGAGCCGGCTGACGATCGCGGATATTTCGGTCGCGAGCGTCTTCGTCAATCTCGGCCATGGCGCCTATTCGGTCGATGCCGGCAGCCATCCGCGCCTGGCCGCTTATGTGGCCGGCATCGTCGCCCGGCCAAGCTTCGCGCCGATCGTGAGCGCCGAACGGAAGATGCTCGCGGCCGCATGAAACGTGCGCGCCGTTGCCGCAACGCCACGGCGCGCTAAATAGCGGCGATGCGCTTTTCCATCGCCAAGGTCCACGGCTCGGGCAATGACTTCCCGCTGATCGACGCGCGCGCGATCGCGCTCGATGGCGCTGCCTGGGCCAATGTCGCGCGCGCGCTCGCCGATCGCGCCGGCCCGGTCGGCGGCGATGGCTTGCTGCTGCTCACCTCCGGCGATGCCGAGCACGCCTTTGGCATGTCGATGCGCAACAGCGATGGATCGGACGCGGAGACGTGCCTCAACGGTCTGCGCTGTGTGGCCCGCGCGGGGTTTGCCGCGCTGGG
Organism: Sphingomonas sp. GlSt437; assembly: GCF_048015635.2. Classification (NCBI taxonomy): domain Bacteria; kingdom Pseudomonadati; phylum Pseudomonadota; class Alphaproteobacteria; order Sphingomonadales; family Sphingomonadaceae; genus Sphingomonas; species Sphingomonas sp. GlSt437. The sequence goes on from NZ_JBPGYA010000001.1 coordinate 1,240,407, forward strand.
CATCGAGCAGGCACAGGTCAAGCTCAAGACTTCCTCGGCTGCCGTCGAGCGCGAGCCGGACATGGCGCCGGGCGTCTTCACGGTGCGCGAGACGGCAGGGCCGGCGGGCATCGACACGCGCGCCTTCCCGATCATCGGCGCGCCCGCACAGCTGATCGAGGCGCCGCTGCCGATGCTGGGCTCGCCGCGCACCTTTACCGCCGTCACCATCCCCAACCCGCATCTCATCAGCTTTGTCGAGCGGATCGACGATGGCGAGCTGCAGGCATTGGGCGAGCGGTGCGAGGCCGCGCCCGACTGGCTGCCCAACCGCGCCAACGTCTCCTTCGTGGAAGTGCGTGGTGGTGATCTCTACGTGCGCACGTTTGAGCGCGGGGTCGGCCTCACCGATAGCTGCGGCAGCGCGATGGCGGCGAGCACTTATGCGGCGGGGATCACGGCACGCGTGCCGTTCGATCGCGCGCTGACGGTGTTCAACCGCGGCGGCATGATCCGCGCCGAGGCAAGCGCCGACGGCATGGTGACGCTGGCGGGCAACGCAACGATCGAGTGGGAAGGCGAGGTGACGGTAGATCTGGAGCGCAGCGTCGCGCATGATCTTGTTGTCACCCGCACCCATGCCGACGAACAGGCCGCTTGGGCGCGGGTGCTTAATGGGATCGCGAGCGACTGAGCCCGCAGGCGCGTGAACAGGGCGACATGCCTCGCGATGGGCATTTCCGCGTTGGAGGATATTGGTCGGCGTCGGTCGTTGGCTAGTCGGCAGATCGTGCCGCGACTGCAGAACGCATGAGCTGCGCAAAACAAATCGTCGGACCGTTGCGAGCGCCAATGTCTTCACCCGCATCGAGTGTCTTCCAACCTGGGGGAACGACCATTGTCGACGTCGCCAGGTCCTGCTTCGAAAAATCGCGGACGATAGTCTTTTTGAGCCCACAAGAATGCGCGAGATTCATGAGCGCTACCAACGTCGTGTCCGGACCTAGTGCTAACACTTGGGTCGGTCGATTAAGGTAGCCCCTAACCGGGGTGTGGTTGCACCGCAGTGGCATCGGTTTGTCGGTATAGTAATAGGTGGTCGAGGACACAAAACGGGCGCGGCCGCCTAAGGCTGCTTCGACGGCATCCTCGTTAGTATCGCGAGCAAAAGCGAACCTGATTACCCTTTCTTCGCCCGCGCTTCCTTTGCACGCGACTGTCCACCCCTCGGTTTTTGCGACGGCCAATGCCCGATCGAGCTGCGGCGGCATGCCAGTCACGTCGACGGCGATCAGGTGGCTTGCGGCGGCCAGCGCAATGGCAAACATAGCTTGTTTTCTCGCCGATAAGGCCGCGACCATATCATGCATTGGCACTCACACAACTGCGGTGAGCGCCGGCCCTTTGCCGACAACCTGCAAGTAACCGCGACGGGAGCTTGCACCCTCGTCGCGGCCCTTCCCGTCACATCCGGTGCAGCGCGCAGAGCTTGTTGCCGGCCGGATCGCGCAGATAGGCGAGGTAGAGCTTGCCGAGCGCGCCTTCGCGGATGCCGGGCGGATCTTCGCACGTCGTGCCACCCGTGGCGACGCCAGCGGCGTGCCACGCATCGGCGGCTTGCGGAGAGCTGGCGGCAAAGCCGATGGTCGCGCCGTTGCCGTGGCAGGCGTCGTCGCCATTGATCGGCTTGGTGATCGAGAAAATGCCGGTCGGCGTCATCCAGAACACGCGGTTCTTATCGTCCGCACGGCCCGGGCCATAGCCGAGCGCGCCGAGCGTCGCGTCATAAAATGCCTTGGATTCTGCAAGGTCGTTCGCGCCGACCATGATGTGGCTGTACATCATTGTTGCTCCCAGTTGCGGACGGGCGGTTTTGATGGCCCTGTTCCGCTCGTGGTGATGGACGCGACCGGCGCGACATTCAAGCCATCAGTGCGACGCCCTTTACGCAAAAGCCCGAACCAGATGGGATAAATCCCTTGACATCGTCACGCTCTTTTGGTATATAACGGGAACGCTGAACAATTGCGTCAAGGGCCGGGGCGGCAACGCCTGCACGGCCTTTTTTGTTTGGGCTGGTAGTGGGTGAGGCTGCTCCATGGATGAGGAAATAGGGCCCGGCCGCGGGCGCGTGCTACAGAAGCGCAAGACGCATAAGCGCGGGCTGACCGCTGCGCGGCGCAAACGATTTCTCAATGCGCTTGCCGGCAATTGCAACGTCCGTCGATCAGCGCAGCTCGCCAAGATTCCCCACAGCATTCTCTACGCCAGGCGGCGGACGGACCCCGAATTTGCCGGCCAGTGGCAGGAAGCGCTGGCGATCGGCTATGCGCGGCTGGAGGAAGCGATCCTGGCCTATAGCCTGAGGTCGGTCGGCGCATCGGAGGTCGACGAAGCGCTGGAACAAGGCGATGGCGAGCCGACCGGCGATGCCGCCGTGATTGCCGCTGCCCCGGCCGCCAGCATTTCGCCCGAAGCGATCAAACTGGCGATGGACGTCAGGGCTAGACATCGAAGCGAGGTCCAAGGCGAAGCGTTCGACAAACGTGGCCGCAAACGGGCGACCACCACCGAGACCGACGAGGCGCTGCGCCGCAAGCTCGATGCGCTGGCTCGCAAGGTAAAGGCACAGCTGGGCGATGGTTGATCGAAATCTGGTCGGCGAACTGTCGTTGCTGCCGCCCGTGCAGCGCGAGCTGGTGCTGCGATCGTTAACCCTGGAGCAGCGCCGCGAGATCGGCGCACGCTGGCCGGTCTTTGCTCATCACGGGCAGCTGGCGCCACCCGGCGATTGGCGGGTGTGGATGATCCGTGCCGGGCGCGGCTTCGGCAAGACGCGCGCGGGGGCGGAGTGGATCACCAGCTATGCGCGCGACAATCCGAAAGCGCGGATCGCGCTGGTCGGCGCGACGATCGACGATGTCGTCTCGGTGATGATCGAGGGCGAACGCGGCCTGACCAAGGTGGCGCGCGACGACGAACCCCTGCGCTGGCGCAGCGGCACCGGCACCTTGTCGTTCGATTCGGGCGCCCAGGCCTTTGCTTATTCGGCGGAGGCGCCGGAAAAGCTGCGCGGGCCCGAACATTCGGTCGCCTGGTGCGATGAACTCGGCAAATGGCGGCAGGGTGACAAGGCGTGGGACAATCTGCTGCTCGGCTTGCGCGGCGCCGACGACTGGCGCGTGCTGGTGACGACGACGCCGCGCCCGACGCCGCTGATGCACCGCATCAGGGCGATGCCGGGCTTTGTCGAAAAGCGGGGAGCGACGCGCGACAATACGCATCTGCCGGCGAGCTTCGTCGAGGCGATGGACACGCTTTATGGCGGCACGCGGCTCGGCCGGCAGGAGCTCGACGGCGAGCTGCTGGCCGATGCCGAGGGCGCGCTGTGGACGCGGGCGATGATCGAGGCGAGTCGCTTTGACGGGGTGCTGCCGGCGATGGATCGGGTGGTGGTCGGCGTCGACCCCCCCGGTGGCACGACGGGTGATGCGTGCGGCATCGTCGCGGCCGGGGTGGCCGAGGTGGACGGGCAGCGGCGCGGCTATGTGCTGGAAGATGCCAGCGTTGCCGGCTTGTCACCCGAAGGCTGGGCGCGCGCGGTGGCCGACTGCGCGGCACGTTGGGGGGCGGACCGAGTGGTCGCCGAGGTCAATAATGGCGGCGCGATGGTGGCGAGCGTGCTGCATGCGGTCGATGCCGGGCTGCCGGTGACCTCGGTCCACGCGACCCGCGGCAAGGTGGCGCGCGCCGAGCCGATCGCGGTGCGCTACGAAGCGGGCGAGGTGCTCCACGCCGGGCGCTTTCCGGCGCTGGAGGATGAATTGTGCGGCCTGATCGCGGGTGGCGCTTATGCCGGGCCGGGGCGCTCGCCGGACCGGGCGGACGCGCTGGTGTGGGCACTGACCGAGCTTTTGCTGGGGAAGCGGGGGGTGGCTTCGGTCAAGGGGCTTTGAACGATCGGTTATTGCGAACCAGCTGCCAAATCATAAGGATCGTCAATCCAATATAGAGCAGCCCGCCAGCAAAAGCTTTCCAAGTGTGCTGCTGGAAGCCGTCGACCGCGAAGAAAAGCCAAAAACACATCAGGCCAAGCATAGACGGTTGGACGCCGAAGCGCTCAGTGAACCGGTCGTATGCATCGGTATCGTAAAGCCACCAGACACCTAGTCCGACAGGTATGACCAAGACGGCGATAATCATCGCGACGTCCTCAACCATCGACCAATCAATATTCCCCATTTTCAGGAGCATGGCATGAAACTCTTCGGCTGGAAAGCCGCCGGGAGCAACGGCTCGCGTCCCGCGCTGTCGCGCTATGCGAGCTGGCCCGGCGTCGCGCTGGGCGACTGGCCGCAAAGCTATGAAGCGCAGGCGCGCGATGGCTATCAGCGCAATCCGGTGGCGCAGCGCGCGGTGCGGCTGGTCGCGGAAGGCGTCGCCTCGGCGCCGCTTACCGCGTCTGACCCCGCGCTCGCCGCGCTGGTGACGGCGCGCTCCGGCGGCCAGGCGTTGACCGAGGCGCTGGCGACGCATCTGCTGCTCCACGGCAATGCCTATATCCAGCTGCTGACCGATGGCGATGGCGCACTGGTCGAGCTGTTCGCGCTCCGGTCGCACCGCTGGGCGGCGCGCGCTGGCGCTTGTCCAACTTGTGGCGCGGCAGGCGCGGCACCGACTGGGCGATCGGCACGCAGCGCGCGGGCGACCGCTTCGTGCTCCTCGACTCAGAGTCGTTGCTCGCAACCGACCTCGCGTTGTCTGCGGTCGGGGGCCAGGCGCTCATCCTGGCGTCCGGCCTTAGCGACTCAGAGCCGGCACGGATCGCGGCGGCGGTGAGCGGGGCATCGGTATTGCCGCCGTCGCCCGTGCATCTGATCGCCCGCCGCGAGGCGGCAGGCGGCCTCACGCTAAGCTGGGTTCGCCGCAGCCGGCAGGGCTGGCGATGGGCCGACGGTGTCGATGTGCCGCTGGTTGAAGAAAGCGAACGCTACCGCCTCACGCTGATCGCGCCCGGCGGCACGACGAGCACGATCGAGACAAGCGAAACGAGCATCTCGGTCCCCGCCGCGGCTACGCCGATCGGAACGGTGATCGAGGTCCGCCAGATCGGCACCGCGGGCGAATCGCGACCAGCAATCACGACGCTCAGCCACTGATTCCCCCAACGTCACGGAGATCCGCTATGGCCGACACGACATCCCGACTGGCGCTACCGCTGCTTCAGGCCGGGCAGGCACAGAAGGAACTGTATCATAACGAGGCACTCGCGCTGCTCGATCTTACCGTCGCAGCGGCCGTCGAAAGCGTTGGGCTCGATAGCCCGCCGGCCTCGCCCACCTTTGGGCAGTGTTGGATCATCGGCGACGCGCCGACGGGCGACTGGTCGGGGCATGCGAATGCGCTTGCCGGATGGACCGAAGGCGGCTGGCGCTTTGTCACCCCGCGCGCAGGCTTGTCTGCTTGGAGCACCGCCGATGCCGTTTTTTGCCGCTTTGACGGCATCCGCTGGGCCGTGGGTGACGTCCCCATAAGGCGGCTGACGGCGGGCGGCGTTCAAGTGGTGGGAAGCCAGCAGCCCGGGATCGAGTCGCCGACCGGCGGCACTGTCGTCGATCCGGAAGCGCGGACCGCGATTGCGGCCATTCTCGCGGCCTTGCGCCGCCATGGATTGATCGCTTCCTAGCCATCCAAGCGGCAGAGTGTTGCTTGAGTGCAACAATCGCGGGTATTTGTGTTCTTGCGTGGAAACCCTCCTTTGGCTACGGAGTTTAAGCGGTCCTTAGTGACGCTCCAACGAAGGGGATTATGATGCGGAAGCTTGCCGTAACACTGGCACTTGCATCCACCGCGCTCGCCACACCGGCCATTGCCCGCGACAAGTCGTGGTATGTCGGTGTCGACGGCGGTGTTTTGCTGGTTGAGAACATCAAGTATGATATCGGCACCAACACGCAGGCTGGCACGTCGCACCACGACGGCGGCTTCGACGTGGACGGCAACATCGGTTATGATTTCGGCGTATTCCGCCTTGAGGCCGAAGTCGCCTACAAGCGCGCGACGATTTCGACTTATCAGTCGACCCAGTCGATCCTGATCAATCAGGGTGGTCGGGTAGTCGCCGCTCCGGCCGGTAGCTACAGCTCCGGCGGCGCGGATTCGGCGCTGAGCTTCATGGTCAATGGCCTGTTCGACTTCGGTGACGACGACAAGCTTAACGGCTTCGTCGGCGGCGGTGCCGGTATCGCCCGCGTCCGTGCATCGAAGTATGATATTTCGGGCGGTCGTGTCGGCCCGTCGTTCCTGAACGACTCGGATACGGTCTTCGCTTATCAGGCGATCGCCGGTGTCCGTGCGCCGCTGACGCACCATGTCGACGTGTCGCTGAAGTATCGCTTCTTCACGGCGCAGGGTGTGAACCTGACTGGCCTCACTGGCGCGGGCACAGTTGCCAACTATCATGGCACCTTCCGCAGCCACAGCCTGCTCGCGGGCCTGGCGTACAACTTCGGTGAGCCGACGCCGCCGCCGCCGCCTCCCCCGCCGCCTCCGCCGCCTCCGCCGCCGCCACCCCCGCCGCCGCCACCCCCGCCACCTCCGGCAGTGGTGTGCGCCCCGGGCCCGTTCATCGTGTTCTTCGAATGGGATAAGTCGGCGATCACCCCTGAGGCTGCCGGCATTCTCGACAATGCCATCACCTCGTATCAGAGCTGCGGCAATGCGAAGGTGATGCTCGCGGGCTTCACCGACCGTTCGGGCACGCCGAAGTACAACCTCGGCTTGTCGCAGCGTCGTGCTGACGCAGTGAAGGCGTACTTCACGGCGCACTCGATCCCCGATGGTGTGATCTCGACGCAGGCGTTCGGTGAAGATCCGGCTCACCTGCGCGTGCAGACCGCCGACGGTGTTCGCGAACTGCAGAACCGTCGTGTGGAAATCACCTACGGACCTGGCTCGGGCAACTAAGCTCGACGTCAGTCGAAACAATGATCGGGGAGGTCGGGCAACCGGCCTCCCTTTTCATTTGTGGAAGAGCCATGGGCCGAGCCGACGCTGATGGTATCGCGGCCTCACCGCGGATATTCGATTCGGCTAGATCTGCAAACTAAGCGACTGCAATCAGTCGCCGTTTGGCTGAATCCCTTCGACCAGCCAGCTTGGCATCAGCGCGTCACCGAGCGCCTCGATCCGGCGCAGCTCGACCATTATGCCCAGGTCCTCATAACTGGCGCGCGTCCGCTCGCTCGCCTCGCTTATCGGCGCCACGACTAGCCGACGGTTGACCTTGGCGCGGTAATGCATCCGCGCGGTGTTCTCCTGGCCGACATAACACCCCTTGGCGAAGCTGACGCCGTTGAGCAGATCGGCGTTGGCTTCGAGCCAAAGCGTCTTGTCGCTGCCCAGCTCGTCAACGCCCTCGGTCACCCCCAGCGATAATCGATGCGCGCGCCAAGCCGCCGCAGCGCTCTCGCCGGTTTTTGGCCCGAGCCATCGCCGGCCAAGGCCCTGCAACCGCGGGTCGGCAACGCCGTGCTCGCGATCGACTCCCCAATGCACCCCCAGGTCGGCGACCGGCTCAATCGCGATGGCGCGCCGCAGGCGATAGACGGCGAGACGCCGTGCCAGCAGCTCTGCCGAGGACGCGGCGCAATCGATCAGCACCGCGTCGCCATTGTCCCACAGGATGAAATCGAACAGCGCCTTGCCCTGCGGCGTCAGCAGTCCAGCCCAAAGCGGCCTATCCGGCGCCAGCGTCGCGACGTCATTGGTCACCAAGCCGTTCAAGAACGCGCGGGGATCGTCTCCCGACACGCGGATCAGTGCGCGGTCGTCAAGCAGCGTGGCGGGGCTGGTATCGCTCATCGCCTATAGCTAGGACGCCGAGCATGAATTCCCAAGCACCCGATCGCCTCGTGATCCGCCGCCCCGATGACTGGCATGTCCATCTGCGTGACGGGGCGATGCTGCAATCGGTGGTGCCCTACACCGCACGCCAGTTTGCTCGCGCGATCGTGATGCCCAATCTGGCGCCACCGGTGACGCGCGCGGCGGACGCCGCTGCCTATCGCGCCCGCATCTTGGCAGCACTGCCAGCTGAGACCCCCTTTACGCCGCTGATGACATGCTACCTGACGGACGATACCGATCCGGACGAGCTGGCACGCGGCCATGTCGATGGGGTTTTCACCGCCGCGAAGCTTTACCCCGCCCATGCCACCACCAACTCTGCCCATGGCGTGACCGACATCGCCAAGCTGCACGCCACACTCGAGCGGATGCAGACAATCGGCATGCCGCTGCTCGTCCATGGCGAAGTCACCGATGCCGACATCGATATTTTTGATCGGGAAAAAATATTCATCGATCGGGTGCTGAACGGCCTCGTCCGCAACTTCCCCGCGCTCAAGATCGTGTTCGAGCACATCACGACCGCCGAGGCCGCGGAATTCGTTGCCGCGGCATCCGCGACGGTCGCTGCGACGATCACGCCGCACCACCTCCATATCAATCGCAACGCGATGTTCGCCGGCGGCATCCGCCCCCACGCTTATTGCCTGCCCATCGCCAAGCGCGAGCAGCACCGGCTCGCGCTCCGCCGAGCCGCCACGTCAGGCTCGCCGAAATTCTTCCTCGGCACGGATAGTGCGCCACACGCGATCAGCGCAAAGGAAGCGGCGTGCGGATGCGCCGGCATTTTCAACGCGCCTTATGCGCTGGAGAGCTATGCGACGGTCTTCGAACAGGAAGGCGCGCTTGACCGGCTCGAGGCGTTTGCGTCCGAACACGGACCCGCTTTCTATGGCTTGCCGCTGAACGGCGCGACCGTCACGCTTGGCCGCAGCGACGTCGCTGTGCCGGCGCGCGTCGCTGCGGGCGACACCGACGTCGTACCGTTCCACGCCGGCGAGGTGCTCCGCTGGACGCTGCTAGCTTAGCGCCGCCACGGCCAGTCGATCACGCCGCCGGCGAAGAGTGCCCACCAGACGATCACCGGCTGGAGCAGCAGGCGGGGCGCGTGATAGGCCCAGCCGAGCGACACGCCGGCAACAGTGACATGGTCCACCGCGTGCTTGATATTGGCCGGGTAGACGCACACCGCATAAAGCGCGAGCATCAGCCCCGCCCACCAGCGCAGCCGCTTGACCGGCGCAAGCAGGCCCGCCGCGCCGAACAGCTCGCACCAGCCGGTCGCGATAATCACCTGGCGGGGATACGGCACCCAATCGGGCATGATCGGCATGAAACCGCCCGGCGATTTCAGGTGGATGATGCCGACCGCGAAAAACAGCAGCGCGAGCACGATACGGCCCGCCGCCCGCGCCGCGCTTTCTCGCTCGGGAGCCTTCATCGCGGGCGGAAACCGATCAAAGCGGCAGCCACTTCGCCTTTTTGCTGAACTTCATATAGCCGAGATTGACGCCGGCCCGCAGCCCGACGCCGAGCCGGATCGGGATGAGCACGATGTTGCCGCGCCGGAGATAGGTCGCCGAAAAGCCGCCGACAAAATAGAGATGGCCTTCGCCTTCCGGGTAGCGGCGGAAAATGTCTTCGGTGTCGTAGAGGTTATACACCAGCACGAACACCTTGCTGGCATTACCGCCGAGATCGAAGCCAACCGACGGCCCCGTCCAGTAGATCGGCCGATCGCCCTCTACCTTGTGCGACATCAGACCCGAGCCGTAGCGCGCGCCGAGCACAAAGGCGCCCGATGCTTCGCGGCCGGCGATATAGGCGTTGGGTTCGCCCTGCTCCCGCAGGACCTTCTCCAAAAGGCCGGCTAGCCCTTGCGCGCCCTTGCCGAAAACGCCTTCGCCGGCGCTCAGCAGGTCTTTGCGCGAATAGGTCGACTCGGCGGATCGGGTCGCGTCGGGGCTGCCCGCCGTTGGCGCAGCGGCGGCCGGGGCGGACGCTGATCCGGCGGATTGGTCGGGCTTGATCGGCTCGCCCAGGCCGTTGTCAGGCGCGGTCTGTGCCGATGCAGGTGACGTCGGCGGCTGCGCCGGCTTCTGCCCACTGCTCAAGTCACTGTCGATGGCTTGATTGGGGTCGACGGTTTTGACCTGCGCCATGCTCGGCACAGCGCCCGAACCTGCCAGAGCGAGTGCCGCGACCAGCTCCAACACCTTGCCATATCGCGACGTGACCCGGACCCTACCCATCATCTTGAAACAGTACGGCCCACCGCAGGCCGCATGCAATCGCGGCGCGGTGACCCGAATCGAACGTGCGCCAGACCGAGTCTGAACAGGCTTAATGATTGGCCACGCGGAGAACGATGCGCGGTTGATCCGTCCCATAGCCCCGTCTATAGCCGCCCGTGTCAGCGCTTTGTCCGGAGACGTGGGTGAGTGGCTGAAACCAGCGGTTTGCTAAACCGCCGTACTCCGATTAGGGGTACCGAGGGTTCGAATCCCTCCGTCTCCGCCAAAACCAATTGATTTTATTAGATTTTTCTATAGCTGAGGGGCTAGCAACCCGGTTAGCGACCCGGTTCTCCGCGTGGAACGATGCGGCCAACCGTGGGCTCTCTCGGATGAATTGAGCTATCAGCCCTCAAAATGCGCCCGTCCCGCTATTTGCGCTGGATCGATGAAAGCGCCAGAAAAACGCCGTCATCGGTCTAGCTGATAGCCACGAGCGCCGTACTGCTTCTAGCTATTCGGGGACTGATAGGGTGCAACCGCAGTATTTTTCGCGTCGTTGAGCGACTGAAGCCCGTCCACCAGATTGTCGCTGATCGTCGGACCCGACAGGGCGATGATGCCGATGATGGCAAACCCGAAATCGAGACAGGCGCATAAACCCCGGATGGTCTCGATGTGCGCGGAGCCATAAAGGCTAGTATGGGTCACGGCCTTACAGCCGTCCTCCCGCTGGTCGTTAAGCGAGACATGCCCGAACACGCCCTTGATATTGGGGTGGGCGCCGTAGTCGATCTCCCCTTCGTAGCCCAAAACAGCCAGGGCGTGAATATCGGGCGCGCGATCCTCCAGTGGGGAAATGGCCTTCTCGAAGGTGAAGCTCTTGCGGCACGCCTTCTTCTCGGCATCGCCCCGATGTCGGCCCGCCCAGACCTCGCTTAGCGCGGGGTTTCTGGCGCTCAGTCCACCATAGGCGGCAGATTCGAGAGCAGTGCGCAGCAACGGGAAGACCGCGGCGCAATGGCCGCTCAAAGCCATGCGCGCGCCGGCGAGGAACAGCTGATAGGCGTTCATGAAGAGCACAAGCGCAATGGGCTCGGCAGGGCCTTGCGTAAAAAGGCGTGTCCGGAAAAAGCTATCATATTCCCTGAGCGCCGCGACCAGCACGCTATCTGACACGAGCAGCTCGGCCAAGGTCTCGTCGGCGGCGGCCATATAGGCGTCCATACTACCATCCATCACCACGCGGATGCCGCTACCATTCGTCATGGGTCAGCCGATCCCCTGAACGGCGCGCATGAATTCTTCTCGCGTCAATGACGTGAGGGCATATTGGCCCCGCTTCAGCGGCGCGCCGCCCGTCATGCGGCGCGACAGGGCATCGCCGGCGAGGAAGAAGATTCGGCCTTGGCACTCGAAAAAGACATGCGCGGTCGCGCGCTTCCACTTCTCGATGAACTGCTTGCTCCGACCGAACCATTGCATGATCGCGTAACGGCGGCCGTCAATGTCGACGGGCCGCGAACTGAAGTCGATGGAGCTGGCAAAGCTCCAACCCGTGAAGCTCGACTGGGTATCGTGGACGTGCACCAGCCAGAACATGCGGTGCGCCTGACGATAGAAGACCTCCCGCGCGGTGCGCTCGTCCTCCGATATTGGTGAAAACTGCAACTCCAGCACGGTCGCAGCAGGCGTGCCGGCTCCGCAGAGCACATCGGCCCTGTGGCGCTCCCCGGTCGCGGGGTCGATCAGCCCGATTTCGCGGCAGCCTTCTGGAAACTGCTCTTTCCAGCCGAGATGCCACGGACCTTCCGGCTCGCTCCAGGCATCGCAATCCCCGGCCTTGTGTCGCCAGTGCTTGACGTTCTCGACGGGAATGACGGAAGTCAGCAGGTTGCCGCAATCATGACAGGTCGTGCTTTCGCCCTTCTCTAAGGGAGGGCGCTTTGCCCCATCGATCCACGCGTACAACATTCCACACCGTCTTTCAGGGGCTTTACATTGCCCCGACCTTGAACGGAATTTAGCGGCTTCTCATCGCTGCGCCTTGCCCGATTAGCTTCCTTCGGGCAATGTGATCGAAGCAGCAAGCGCCGTGACGTGCTCCCCTGATTGTTACCAGTCAGAGGTAGAGTCCGGCTCTCTTTGCACTGCTACCCAACCTTGGAACGCTCGGGTCTAGAGTTTTCCGCCTGGCCTGGATCCGGAGGGCTGGTGGCCCCGGTCGGGTTTGCCAGCATGATCGGGGGGATATTCCCGATCGCGCTGTGCGGTCGCTCTTCGTTGTAGTGTCTACGCCAGCGGTCCAGCTTCTCGCAAGCGTCTTCCAGCGACAGGAACCAGTGGGTGTTCACGCATTCGCTGCGCAGCTTGCTGTTGAACGCCTCGATGAAGGCATTGTCGGTCGGCTTGCCAGGCCGCGAGAAGCCTAGCGTCACACCCCTCTGATAAGCCCATAGATCCATGTCTCGCGAGACGAACTCGCTGCCATTGTCCACCCTGATGGTCTTCGGATAGCCCACCTTCCGGCAGGTGCGATCGAGCGTGGCCACGACGTCCTCGCCGCGGTAGCTGAACCGCGCATCGATCACCGGCGAGAACCGGCTGAACGTGTCGACCACGGTCAGGATGCGCAGCTTGCGACCCGTCGCCAGCTGGTCGTGGACGAAGTCCATCGCCCACACATTGTTCGGGCGGACCGCCGGCGCACGGTCCTCCCGCAGCTTTGCCTTCACCCGCCGCTTGGGTGTCTTGTTGCGCAGCTGAAGGCCCAACGCCCTGTAAAGCCTGTAAACCTTCTTGGCATTCACCGCCCAGCCTTCCCGGCGAAGGAGGTGATAGACACGGCGGTAGCCGTAGCGGACATGAGTCTCGCCTGCAATTTCGCGCTTAGAGAGATCCCAATCAATGGGGGTCTCTTCCCTCCCGCTCCGTCAAAGATCGCTGAAGTCATTGAATTATTTTAGAAATCGGCCTCGGCATCCGGGTTCGCGTCCGGGTTTCAGTGGCGGATTGGTACGAACTCCTGCGGCAAGCAGACCTTCTTTTGCGGCAAGTCGATCGGGCAACAGTCCGGAACCCCCGAAAACTGAATTTCGACCTATGAGGGGTGGCCGCTCCGACCCGTATGGTGGTTCGACATCGTTCAAGTCGTTCGGGGTAAAAATGCGTTCAACCTTTGCACTGTTCTGTCTCTCGATCTTGGTGCCGTTGCTGACGACGTCCGTTCAGGCTCATGATCCCGGTGCGGCTTCGGCCACTTCTTCTTCGATCCCGGCGGGAGCGCGCGACGCGGCAGCGGTCGTTGAGGCGTTTCACCGATCGCTGAAGAATGGCAATCCGAGCGTCGCCCCTGCACTCCTCGACAGCAGTGCATTGATTTACGAGAGCGGCGGCGTCGAGCGCAGCAAGGCGGAATACGCCGGACATCACCTTACTGCCGACGCGGAATTTTCCAAGTCAACCACCCAAACGGTGAAGAGCCAATCGGGCGAGGCAATCGATGACGTGGCATGGATCGCAACGGAATCTCGAACGAGCAGTATCTACAAGGGGCGGGCAATCGACATCAGTTCGACCGAACCAATGGTGCTGCGGCGCTTCGGCAAGATCTGGAAGATCGTCCACATTCACTGGTCGTCGGGCAAATAGTCCTTCCGCAACGCGACAGGGATATCGCCCACGAGGTCGTCGATTATCGGGCAATCGGGCCGGTCGTCACCGTGGCAGCGTCCGGCAAGGTCGAGAAGTGACCGCCGCATTGCTTCGAGCGCAGCCGCCTTGCGACCTAGTTCGTCGGCGCGTGCGGTGGCAAGCAGCTTGACGTCGGCGCTCGATCGAGAAGCATCGCTCCACAGTCCCAGAAGCGTCCTGATCTCCTCGACCGGAAATCCGAGGTCGCGCGCGTTGGCGATGAACCGCAAACGGTGAACCTCGGTGTCGGAATAGTCACGATAGCCGCTGTCCCGGCGCGGTGCCGAGGGAACGAGACCGATCTTCTCGTAGTGGCGGATCATGCGCGGCGAGACGCCACTGGCGGCCGAGGCCGGACCGATCTTCACAGCTTGGCCGCATTCAGTCTGAGCGCGTTTGTCACCACCGTGAAGCTCGACAGCGCCATCGCTGCTCCAGCAATCATCGGTGACAGAAGAATGCCGGCGACCGGGTAAAGGACGCCTGCGGCCACCGGCACCCCAATTCCATTGAACAAAAACGAGAAGAACAGGTTCTGACGGATGTTGCGCATCGTCGCCTTCGCCAGTCGGCGAGCGCGCACCATCGCCGCGAGATCGCCCTTCGTTAAAGTCATGCCAGCGCTCTCGATCGCCACGTCGGTCCCGGTGCCCATCGCAACACCCACCTCGGCCGCCGCCAGCGCCGGCGCATCGTTGATGCCGTCCCCCGCCATCGCTACTCTTGCGCCCTTGGCCCTCAGTTCGCCGACGATGCGCGCCTTGTCCTCGGGCTTGAGGCCGGCATGGACCTCATCGATACCGCCGATCGCTTTGGCGACAGCGTTCGCCGTGCCTTGCGCATCGCCCGTCAGCATGACGATCCGCAGACCTTCCTCGCGCAAGGCGGCGATGGCCTCGCGTGCCGACGTCTTGATTGGATCGGCGACCGCCAGCAGTCCGGCTAGCCGTCCATCGATCGCGACGAACATAACGCCGGCGCCTTCCGCGCGGTGGCGGTCGGCTACGTCGCTGAGCGCCGACACGTCGGCGCCGACGCGCTCCATCTGCGCCGAATTGCCCACGGCCACCTCTTGGCCATCGACCTGACCGCTGACGCCGAGGCCGGTTTGCGAGTCGAACCTATCGACCGACACGACCTCAAGCCCGTCATCGCGAGCGCCGGTCACGACCGCATAGGCGAGCGGGTGTTCGGATCGCGCCTCGACCGCGGCCGCGGCTGCCAGCACGTCGTTTCGTGCGAACGCTTCGGCGGTTTCGACCGCGACGATTGCAGGTCGGCCTTCGGTCAGCGTCCCGGTCTTGTCGATCACCAGCGTATCGACCGTATCCATCAATTGGAGTGCCTCGGCATCCTTGATCAACACGCCCGCGTGCGCGCCCCGCCCGGTGCCGACCATGATCGACATAGGCGTCGCCAGCCCAAGCGCGCAGGGGCAGGCGATGATCAGCACGGCTATCGCGTTAAGCAGCGCGTGACCGAACCGAGGCTCGGGGCCAAAGAGGTTCCAGATAACAAACGTCGCGATTGCGATAGCCACAACGAGCGGCACGAACCAGCCCGACACGCGGTCCGCCACCGCCTGGATCGGCGCCCGGCTGCGCTGCGCCTCGGCAACCATTTTCACGATCCGCGCCAGAACCGTGTCCGATCCCACCGCGCGCGCTTCAACCACCAGTGTGCCGGTGCCATTCACGGTGCCGCCGGTGACGCTCGCGCCGTCCTCCTTCGAGACAGGTGCCGGCTCTCCGGTCAGCATCGACTCGTCGACCGACGAGCGGCCCTCGACGACGACGCCATCAACCGGCACCGCCTCACCCGGGCGAACGCGCAGTCGGTCGCCCGCGGCGACTGCGGCGAGATCGACTTCTTCCTCGGCCCCGTCCCCGGCAATCCGGCGCGCTGTCTTTGGCGCCAGATTTATCAGCGCACGGATCGCACGCCCCGTCGCTGCCCGAGCGCGGAGTTCGAGCACTTGACCGAGCAGCACGAGCGTCACCACGACACCGGCAGCCTCGTAATAGACCGGCACCATTCCGTGCATGCGGAACGTCGGCGGAAACAGGCCCGGTGCCAATGTCGCGACGACGCTGTAGACGAAGGCCGCGCCGACCCCGATCGAGACTAGGGTGAACATATTGAGGTGGCGCGTGACGATCGACGTCCAGCCGCGCTGAAAGAACGGCCACCCCGCCCACAGAACGATCGGTGCCGTCAGCGCGAGCTGCGCCCACGGATTGAGCGCGGGCGGGATGAAGTGAACCCCGATCATCTCGGCGACCATGGAAATCGCGAGCAGCGGAACGGTCAGCGCACCGGCGAGCCAGGTGCGCCGCGTGAAATCGACGAGTTCGGGGTTGGGCGCGTCATCGAGCGACGGCTCTTCCGGCTCCAGTGCCATTCCGCAGATCGGGCACGTTCCCGGCCCGTCGCGACGGATTTCGGGGTGCATCGGGCAAGTCCACATCGCACCCGGCGCCGCTACGGGTTCGGGACGGGGGTGCTCGCTCAGGTAGCGTTCCGGATCGGCGACGAATTTCGTCCGGCACCCACCCGAACAGAAATGATATTCGGTGCCACCATGGGTTGCGTGATGCTGCGTCTTCGCGGGATCGACGTCCATCCCGCAAACGGGATCCTTGACGGTCTCCGGGGCTGCCGCTTCACCAGGTGTCGCCCCGGTTGAACAGCAGTTCCCTGCCTCGTGATCGTGACCGTGCTCGCGCGCCTGATTCGTCATGTCAGTTCTCCAGAGCACACCGATATGGAGTTTGACATCATGTCAGGGTCAAGCCCTCGAAAACACGGTGCTGCCATAACGGATTACGTCCCTCGCCGCGTAATCCCTCGTGGTAACGGGCGCGGATGGAGATTGGTCAATGCAGGCAGGTTCGGGCGATGATAACCCGATCGCGAGCGGCGCGAAGGCATACACGCCTGCCCTTGGCTCGGCACCGATGCGCCTCTACGACCTCGCGCTTCGGATTTTCACACGCGAACAGGCTTGGCGCGCTGCCGTTCTCCGCCAGCTGGCACCGATCGCTGGCGAAAAGCTCATTGGCGTCGGATGCGGGACTGGAACTCTGATACTTGCGATCGCAAGGCTTCAGCCAGCGGCGCGTACGTTCGGTCGCGATCCCGATCCCGAAGCACTGCAAATGGCCCGCAGCAAGGCAGAGAAGGCGGGCATTGCCACCGAATTTCGTCTCGGGTTCGCCGACGAGACAGCGGCGCAGGGTCAGTTCGGCGCCCTTACCTGTACGCTGGTGCTCCATCAAATACCGCTAGCCGGCAAACGCGCGGCGCTCGCAGCCATGTTCGCGGCGCTCGAACCCGGCGGTCGTCTGGTCATCGCCGACTATTCGTTACAACGATCGTGGTTGATGCGGACGCTGTTTCGCCTCAAGGTGCAGCGCATCGACGGCCGCGCCGATACACAGCCGAATGCCGATGGCATCCTGCCTCGATTGATCGAAGAGGCTGGCTTCGTTGACGTCAACGAGGCGGCGATAGTGGCCACGCCGAGCGGATCGATCAGCGTATTTACGGCTTGCCGCGCACCGTTCGGCCCGACTGCTCGGTAATGTCGAGCGCCTCCCTGAGCTTGATACGGGCACGCCGGATCCGGGTTTCCACGGCTTTTTCACTTATTCGCAACGTCATCGCAGTTTCCGATTGGGAGAGTCCTTCGATCGCCCTCAGAAGCAGCGGCTCTTTCAATTTGTGCGGCAGATTCGAAATGGCGGCGCCAATGCGCTGTAGTTGAGCGCGCCCATCGTATTCCTGGTCCGCACTCGGACGATCGTCTGCCAACGACAGAAGTTGGGTTTCTGCCTCAGCGAATCCGTTTCTCAGCAATCTCCGTACCGCGGCCTTACGCCGAAAATCGCGCGCCTTGTTGATGGCAATGCGCGAGAGCCATGCCCGCATCGGTCGCGCGCCGTCGTAACGGCGCAGATGCACGAACGCCGCGACGAAGCTTTCCTGCACGACATCCAGCGCATCATCGGCGCTGCCGAGATGAGCCTGCACAAGCCTGAAGATCGGATCGCGGTGGCGCCGCATGATCTCGGCAAACGCCGCCTGGCGGCCAGCTAAGGTCAGCGCAGCCAATTCTCCTTCGGTCGCCGCCGAAAGGTCCAGGCTCACCGTTTTTCTTCGGTCAGCGCCCGGACGACCGCCGCATCGAACCGGCCCGCCTGATCGGGCCGCAATATCTGCCGCATCGCGAAAATATGCGCGATCGTTTCCTTCTGAAGTTCACCCATGGCGATGTGCGAGCGATCCACTGCTGCGGCCACTTGCGGACCATTACCGTGCTCGATTTGGATCGCTTCGGCCAGACGCGCATTGTCGCTGCGGAGTTCGAGCTCAAGCGCGCGCTTACGGGTCGCAAAGCGTTGTTCGAGTTGTTCCAGCGCCGCCTTTTGAGCGCTATCGAGATCGAGACCTTGATGAACAAACTCGTGAAAATCGCTCGTCGGTCGTGTATCTGGTGCAAGTAAAGCCCGGCCTGCAAGAACGCCTGACATCCCGGCGACGAACGCCAGGACGGTCATCAGGGCGAGGCGCCGGGTTTGGCTCGTAATCATTGGCCGAGCAGGGTCGATGGCGCATAGGCCGTCGGCGATGAAAGTGCTGCTAGTTCCGGGGCTTTCGCTTGCGGCGCGATCGAAAGCTGCGCCGTTGCCACGCCGACCGCCAACGCCACCATTGCAGCGCCACTGCCAAAGGCGGCGATTGAGGGACCCGGATGGGCCGCGCGCGCAAGCAGGTCCGCGAAGACGCGCTCGTCGAGCGCGTCGAGCGCGGCGGGTGTCGGCGCGGACGCGAGCCCGGCCAGCATGGTGTCGAGAGTGTCCATCAGCCTTTAGCCTTTCATTCTTCGGCCATCTTATCGCATCACCGCTGAACCGTCAGGGTAAAGGGCACGATCGTCTCGCGCCCGTTTGCACGGATTTGCGCAAATAGCTTCAAGGTGCCGGCCTGCTCAGGCTTGATATGGAAGCGAATGACGGGACCACCCCGCTCGGTTTCCAGTGTCGGTTCGGCGCCAAGTGGATGGACGTGCTCGATCGAGTTCCAGTTGCCGGCGAAGGCGACGATATGGCCGAACGCACCCATGATCGGCTGCAAACCGGCGAACGGCTGGCCCGTCTTGCCGTCGGCGATCGCGATCGACCCTTGCGCGCCTTGCCCAACCTTCAACGGACCCGAAAAGGAGAGCGAAAAAATCAGGCCATCGGCCGCAGCCTTCGTCGCCACTGCGCTGCTCGGTTTTGGAGCAGGCTGGTCGCCTGCCACCATTTCGGTGCCGACATATTCCTGCCCCCCGTTCGGTCGGGTCACATCCGCCCAGACCTTGTAGGTACGACCAAAGCGCGGGGCAAAGTCGAACCGCCAGGTGCCCGGCTTCGACGGGTCATATTGCGGATGGATATGCTGATAGTCGCTGAGGCTGCCATCGATGATCAGGAGGTGCAGCTTCTTGGTATGAGCGACCGCCATGTCGTCCGGTCCCATCGACTTGCCAGTGGCGAGATCGGTGAGCATCAGAGCCACAGCTTGCGATCTGCCGACTGCAAAAGGTCCGGCGGGCTTCAAAGCGAGCGACATCGAAGGGGCGCCCTTGCGTTCCTTGCCCATCGCCTGGCCGCCCATGGCCATGTGGTCGCCCGCCGCTGCGGCGTTTTCGGACATGGCATCGGGATTGTTCGACCCTTTGGGCGCGCCGCAGCTAGCCAACGCCACGATCGGGAGGAGTAACAAGACTGGCGAGCTTCTCATGGATCATTCCTCATATGTTAAAAGGCGTCGGTGCTGCCGCTGGCGCGAGCCTCAGCGACGAGGTTTTCAAGGGGCTTACGGCCGTAGAGCCGAAACAGGATCGGCGTGACGAGAGCGTCCAGCAGCGTCGCCGACAGCAGTCCGCCAAAGATCGTGACCGCGACGGGATGCAGGATTTCCTTGCCCGGCTCGTCGGCGCCGAGCAGCAGCGGCACCAGCGCCAATCCGGCGCCGAGCGCGGTCATCAGCACCGGGGTCAGGCGTTCCAACGTCCCGCGCACGATCATCGCGTCGCCCCAGGATTCGCCTTCGTGGAGGACGAGATTGATATAATGGCTGATCTTGAGGATGCCGTTGCGCGCAGCGATGCCGGTGAGCGTGACGAACCCGATCAGGCTCGCGACGGACAGGGGCAGGCCGGCGATCCACAGCGCGACGACCGAGCCGACCAGCGCCATTGGCACACCCGCCATGACGATGAGTGCGAGCGTGGTCGAGCGATAGCGGGTGAACAGGAGCGCGAAGATCATCAAGAACGAGATCGCGCTCAGCCCGCCGATCGTGAGTACCGCCTGTTGCTGCGCCTGATACTGCCCCTCGACGCTGACTGATCCGCCGGGCGGCAACTTCAACTTCGCGACTTCGGCATCGATAACGCCGACGATAGTGCCGAGATTGGCGCCGGGCGCCGCGTTGGCAGACAGCACGATACGTCGGCGGCCATTTTCGCGCAGGATCTGGTTGGGGCCATCCGTTTCGCGGACCTCGGCGAGATTGCGCAGGGGGACCGGACCTTTGGGCGTCTCGATCAACAGGTCGGAAAGCGCAGCCGTGGTTCGCTCACTGTCGGGCAACCGCAGCACAACGTTATACCGACGCAACCCGTCGACGATCACGCTGACGATCTTGCCGTTCGACAGCGTCTCGGCCGCCTCGGCAACCGCAGCGGGGGCGACCCCGTAAGATGCGGCGCGATCATAATCCACCCGGATGTCGAGTTCGGGCACGCGGACTTGCCGCTCGACGGTCAAATCGGCGATTCCCGGCGCGGCGGCGATCCGGGCGCGCAACGTCTCGGCGGTGGTCCGCAACGCATCGAGGTCTTCGGCGAAAATCTTGATCGCGATCTGCGCCTGTACGCCCGACAACAGGTGTTCGAGGCGATGGCCGATCGGCGCGCCGACGGCGATCGACCCCGGCAAGATGGCAAGCTTCTCACGGATCTCGCCGGCGACCTTTTCGCGATCGTCGGTGCCGGGCTTCAACGCCACATCGATCTCGCTGGAATGGACGCCCTCGGCATGTTCATCGAGTTCGGCGCGACCGGTCCGGCGACTGACCGACGCTATCTCGGGAATTTGAAGCAGAAGCTGTTCAGCGGCGGCACCGAGCTTGCTCGATTCCTCCAGCGAAATACCCGGCTGGAAAAGCACGCTGACGACGAAGCTGCCTTCGTTGAACGGCGGCAGAAACGCGCGGGGCAGGCTGTATGCGCCCAGCATTGACACGCCCGTCACGACGGCACCTGCGATCAGGATCGGGCGCGACCGGCTGAAGCCCCAGTCGAGCAGGCGACGATTGGCGGCCTTAAGGCGCCGGACCAGGCCCGATTCCGCCTCGGCGTGCGTCTTGGCGAGCTTGGGCAGCAGATAATAGCACAGGACCGGCGTCAGCGTGATCGAGGTGACCAGGCTGGCGAGGATCGAAATGACATAGGCGATGCCGAGCGGACTGAACAACCGGCCCTCGACGCCGCCGAGGAAGAACAGCGGCAGGAACACCAGGATGATGATCGCGGTTGCATAGATGATCCCGGAGCGGACCTCGCCCGTTGCATGGGCGATCACCGCGAGGGCCGGGCGCGGATCGTCGCTGGCGGCATTCTCGCGCAAGCGGCGATAGACGTTCTCGACGCCGACTACCGCATCGTCGACCAGTTCGCCGATCGCGATCGCGAGGCCACCAAGCGTCATCGTGTTGATCGACAAGCCGAACGCCTCGAACGTGACAGCCGTGATCAGGATCGAAACCGGCAGCGCGGCGAGCGAGATTGCGGTCGTCCGCACGTTGAGAAGGAAGGCGAACAGGACGATCGCGACCATGATCGCAGCTTCGATCAGCGCGCGATTGAGGCTGTTTATCGACGTATTGATGAAGTCGGCCTGACGGAACTGAACACGGTCGGCGCGCAATCCTGACGGCAATGTCGCGGTGACTTCCTCGAGCGCCTTTTCGACCTCGGTCGTCACGGTCAGGGTATCGGCCGTCGGTTGCTTCTGGATCGCGATCACCACGGCGGGCTTGCCGTCATAACCTGCATCGCCGCGCCTGAAGGCGGCGGCGAAATCGACCTTGGCCACCTGCGAAAGGCGGATCGGCCCGTTGGCGTCATTGCCGACGACGAGTTGCTGCAAGTCCTCGATCCGGGTGGTACGCGCGACATTGCGGATGAGGAACTCGCGCTGGAACTGATCGACAAAGCCGCCGCCGGTGTTCGTCCCGAAGGCCCGCACCGCCTCCTCGACATCCTTGAGCTTGACGCCTGCGGCGTTCATCGCCGCGAGATCGGGTGACACCCGATATTGCCGCACCTCGCCGCCGATCGGGATGACCTGCGCGACGCCCGGGATGGCCAGCAGCCGCGGGCGAAGCTGGAAATCGGCGATTTCGCGCGCCTGCATCGGGCTGGCGCGGCCATAGGGGATCGCGACCAGCATAATTTCGCCCATAATCGACGTCACCGGCCCCATTTGCGGCACCGTGTCGGCGGGGATTTGCTCGCGCACCAGCGTCAACCGTTCGGCGACCTGCTGCCGCGCCCGGAACACGTCCTCCTTCCAGCCGAACTCGACATAGACGATCGACAAGCCGATCCCCGACACCGAGCGTACGCGATCGACGCCTGGGACGCCGCTCATGGAGGTCTCGATCGGCCGGGTGACAAGCGTCTCGACTTCCTCCGGCGCCAGTCCCGGCGACTCGGTCAAGATGGTGACGACAGGCCGGTTGAGATTGGGAAGCACATCGACCGGCAGGCGGCTCGCGGCGAAGCCGCCGAACAACAGAAGCGCCGCCGACAGGAACAGGATGAGTATCCGGTTGCGAAGCGAAAAGGCGACAAGCCGGTCGAACATCGCCTAGCGCACCTGTCCGAGCAGTTCCGCGCCCGCTGTCACGACGCGCTCGCCCGGCTTGACGTTCGACAGCAACGCCACCCGATTGGCATCGACCGGGGACGTTTTGACGGTGCGTTGCTCGAACAGCTCGGCGCGAGCCTTGACGAACACCGATTCCAGCCCGTTCGCGTTGGTGATGACGGCACCACGCGGAATTACTGCGCCCGCGACGGGCGCACCGACCGGCGCCTCGATCGTAATCGGCTCCCCGATGCGGAGATTGGCGGCACCGCCCGTCACGCGGAACAGCGCGGGCGCGGCGCGACCGAGATCGACCAGACCCGCGCCTTCGAAAACGAGATCGAAGGTCACGCCGTCGGCGGTCTTGCCGACGGCTCTTGCGCCGGACGACAATGTGCGGCGATCGAACAGATTGGCGCGGACAAAGGTGCGCGACTGATCGACGATCTCGAACAACGTGGTTTCTGCCGGCACGACCTGCCCGACCCGCGCCGCGCTTGATCCGACGACACCGCTGATCGGCGCCACGAGGACTTCACGGGCGCTGCGCGCCTGGCCGAGCGCCGCTCGGCGGCGCTGCAATCCCCGAAGCGTGATCGCCGCCTCCTCGATCTGGCGCCGGGGCACGACGCCATCGAGCCGCCGCAATCGCGCCGCCGCGTTGGCGGCGAGCGCGACCTGCTGATCGAGGTCCGACAGTTCGCGCGCGATGTCGGCGCGGTCGATCGCCTGGAGCGGCGGTTCAATATAGGCAAGAACCTGCCCGGCGCGGACGGTCTGGCCGATCGTCGGAAGGCCCGACGCGGGTGCACCAACCTTGCCGCCGGTCGCGCTCTGGATCAGCCCGCCGCGCTGCGGATCGGCGACGACGGTGCCGGTCAGACTGACCACCGGCTGCGCGGTGCCGCTGACGGCGGGTGACGTGCGGACGCCGATAATGCGCTGGACCGATTTGGGTCCGAACAACTTGCCGTCGGCCGTCCGAACCGCCGCTTCGCCCGAGCCGGCCGGTGCGCCGGGTGCGTCCTCATCGCCATGCGCCAGGGCAGGCGATGGCAATACCGGGATACCTGTCGCAAGCTGCGCGCCGATCAGCAGCGTCAGCCCTGCCGCGACCAGACGCCGTGAGCGCCAATACCACGCCGCCGCGAGCACGATCAGCAGCGCGATCCCGGCGAGCAGCCAAGTCCACGACAATGCCACGCCGCTGCTGGCGGCAGGCTTCGGTATTGCAAGATCACCTGACAGCGATTCAATCGCATCCCCGCGCGTCACGAGGAACGAAAGTTCGTGATTGCCCGGCTTCAACAGTCCGTCATCGGATAACACATAAACGCCGTTCTTGGCGGCCGCCGGAATGGTCTTGCCGTCAAGCGTGACGCTCACATTGGCGTTCGTGACGGGTACATTGTCGGCATAGCCGTCGATCCAGATCGTCAAATCATCAGCCTTGGCCGCCGCCACCAGCTCAAGGGTTTCGGTGGCCGCCTCCATCCGGGGAGCAATCGCTACGCCCGTCGGCGCACTCGCCGCGGCATGATCCTCATCGCCGTGCGCCATGGCGCTCGACGCGCTCAGGGCAAGCGCCATCAGCCCCAGCAATTTCATCATGCGTTTCGTCACGGCAGCACACCCATGGCTTGATTGAAGGCCGAAATCGCAGCGTCGTAGGCAACCTTTGCCGCCGCTAGGTCGCGCTCCGCTTCGGACAGTGTCTGGCGGGCGCGCAAGGCTTCGATGAAGCCGATCTCGCCTTCGCGCTGACCTTTTTGCGTCAGCGCGAACGATTGCGCCAACGCGGATCGACGCGCCTCGGCGGCGTCGAGCGCGGTTTGAGCCGAGCCCAGCCGGCGCTGCGCGGCGGCTTGTTCGGCGATCAAGCGGGCGCGGAGGCGGGCTGCCTCGGCAACGGCGGCGAGCGCTTCGGAGCGAGCGCCGGAAGCGTCGGCGACCGCAAGCTGATTGCGTCCCAGCGGCACGCGTATTCCGAGCAGAAGCGATGTCGCCGACCCCTGTCCCGGACCGATCCGTTCACGGCGCGCACCGACCTGTCCTTCCGGCCGGATGCGCGCGCCATAAGCGAGCGCCCGTGCGCGGGCGTCTGCCGCGATCGCGCGGTCGCTGGCCGCGCGAAGCGCGGGATGATCCTCGATGCTGGAACGGCGCGTTAATATTTCGGGTGTCAGATCGTTCGGCGGGGCACCTGCAAGTGCCGCATAAGCCGCCTCGGCGCGCGCCAGCTCGGCTTCCGCTTGGCTGAGCCGCGCCGCCGCCGCTGCCGTCTCACTTCGCGCCAGCAGCAGATCGCGTCGTGACTCCTCGCCGGCGGCTTCGAGCCTGGCAACCTGCGACCCGGTCGTA
Source organism: Sphingomonas sp. GlSt437 (assembly GCF_048015635.2). Taxonomy (NCBI): domain Bacteria; kingdom Pseudomonadati; phylum Pseudomonadota; class Alphaproteobacteria; order Sphingomonadales; family Sphingomonadaceae; genus Sphingomonas; species Sphingomonas sp. GlSt437. Next base: position 1,265,506 of record NZ_JBPGYA010000001.1, read on the forward strand.
GTCGCGATCGCAAGTTGATCGCGGTTCACCGCCACCATCGCCCGAGCACCAGCCAGCGCCCACCAGGCGTCCCGCACCTCCCCTGCAATGCGGAGCTGGGCGGCGGCGAATCCCGAGTCCGCTGCCCGGCCGGTGTTCGCGCCCCATGATCGGATTGCGCGTCCCTCGCCGGGCCAGCGCAAGCCGGCGGATACCGAGACTTCCTGCTCGATCGACCCGCTGCCCCGCGTCAGCACATCGCCTGCCGCCACCGGCGGTCCTGCGAACGGGCCGCGACCGGCGCGCGCCAGCGCACTCGCCTGATCCCTGAGCGCCGGCAGGCTGGCAGCGTCGGGAGACAAGCGGATGGCGATATCGACGGCTTCATGCAGATCGCGAGCGGCGGGCGCGGGCGGCTCCGATTGGGCAAGGCCTGCTGACCCGACAACGATCGTCGAGACGACGATTGCCAGCCGCAGCACCCAATTTGCACCTTGCCCCCGCTGCATTGACCGCACGTCCTCCACTGTAGTTTCAAGACCGATACGCAGCGCAGGGGTTCGGCCCTCAGATTATTCCACTCGCTAACCCGCTCAGAAATTCGCGCCGTCGATGAGGGGAGCCCGGTCGGCGTGCGTAAAGAGATCGAACCAACCGCGCAGGATTGTTGTGATGCCCACTAATCGAACCTTGCTGACGATATCCGCTGTGGCGGCCGCGCTGTTGGCCGGGACCGCCGCGCAGGCGCATTCCAAATTGGTCGCATCGACGCCAGCCGCGAATGCCACCGTCGCTGCGCCGGCCCGGCTCGAACTTCGCTACGACGAGAAGCTCTCGCCCAAATCGCGCGTCGAACTGTTCATGACTGCCGCTCCCGGGAAGGCAGCGGGCAGCCCGATGCCTATCGGCGTCGCGACGACCCTTGGCGGCGACGCGAGGACGCTCATCACAAAGCCACAGAAACCGCTCGCCAGGGGTAGCTATCTAATCGCCTGGCACGCCATCGCCACCGATGGCGACAGAACCGACGGGACGGTGCGGTTCGTCGTTCGTTGAGCCGATCGGCTAGTCGAATAGCCGCGCCGTGCAGGCTCGCGGAAAGGAAATTCCTCAGTCGTACGGCTTCTGGGCGCCGGACAACTGCCTGGGCTGCATTGCGACGACAGGACCGCAATAGTCTTGTGAGCGGCATGATAGAGTGTCGATAAGACGGGGCAACGGGACACTGGATCATAACAGCGTTGCCATCGATCGGATCGGACCTTCCGAACTGATTTCCATCCAGATCATTTGCGCTCGATCGACTCGATCTCCGCAGTCTTGCCGTCCCACCGGAAGCTGAACTTAACCCGGTCGCCAACCTTAAGCCCGCCCGTCTGACCATCCTTGGCGGAAAAGCCCATCGTCATTGCAGGCCATTGCAGCTCGGTTACCGGGCCATGTGAGAGCGTGATCTTGCCGGTGCTCGCATCGATGGCGGTGACGGTACCCTCACCGTTGCCGATCTTGGGCTCGGTCTGCGCCTCGGCGGCATGCACATTAGTGCCAGGGCTGGTGTCGGGATTGCCACAGCCAGCCAGCATCAGCGGCAGGGCGATAGAAATGATCTTTTTCACGAAAATACTCCTTCATCTCCAGGTCGAAAGCGGGTGCGTCGACGCATTAGCAGATAGGCTGCCGGGATGACGAGCATCGACAGAAGCGGGGCAGTCAGCATCCCGCCGATCATCGGCGCGGCGATGCGACTGGTGACCTCCGAACCCGTGCCGGTTCCGATCAGAACCGGGAACAACCCGGCCAAAATCACGGCCACGGTCATTGCCTTGGGCCGCACGCGTAGCAGCGCGCCCTCGCGCACCGCCGCCTCGACATTTTCGGCTGACGGGTCCGCACCGCGCTCGGCAAGCGCGTGCTTGAGGTAGATCAGCATGACCACGCCGAACTCCGCCGCGACTCCCGCCAGCGCGATAAAGCCGACTGCGGTCGCCACCGACTGGTTGTAGCCCAATAGCCAAAGCAGCCAGAACCCGCCGGTCAGCGCGAACGGCAGGGTCGCCATGACCAGCAATGCCTCGTCGAACCGGCCAAAGGTGACATAGAGCAGCACGAAGATGATGAGGAGCGTCGCCGGCACGACGACCGTCAACCGCTCCCTTGCACGCGCGAGATATTCGAACTGGCCGGTGAAGCTGACGCTGATCCCCGGCGGCAGCTTCACGTCGCGGTCGATCACATGCTGGAGATCGGCGACGATCGAGGTGAGATCGCGCCCTCGCGCATCGACATAGATCCACGTGACAGGCCGTCCATTCTCGCTACGCAGCATCGGCGGCCCTTCGCTGGTCGTGATCGTCGCCACCGTCCCCAGCGTCACCTGCTGACCGCCCGGCGCCAGGAAGCGGAGATTGCGCAGCGCGTCCGCGCTGTCGCGCAACTCGCGCGGATATCGGACACTGATCGGATAGCGCGCCAGCCCCTCCACCGTCTGGCCCACGGTTTCGCCGCCGATCGCGCTCGAGACAACCGACTGGACATCCGCGATATTCATCCCGAACCGGGCGGCGGCAAAGCGATCGATATCGATGTCGATGTAGCGTCCGCCAGTCAGCCGCTCCGCGAGCACAGAACTCACATCGGGCACGGTCTTGGCGACGGCCTCGATATGGCGCGCCGTGGCGTCAATTTGCGTCAGATCGGAACCCGCCACCTTGATCCCGATCGCACTCTTGATCCCGGTCGACAGCATGTCGATCCGGTTGCGGATCGGCGGAATCCAGAAATTGGCGAGGCCCGGCACCTTGACCGCGTGGTCGAGCGCATCGACCAGCTTCTCCGGCGTCATGCCGGGGCGCCACCGGTCGCGCGGCTTGAAGCGGACCATTGTCTCGAACATTTCCATCGGCGCGGGGTCGGTCGCCGTTTCGGCACGTCCCGCCTTGCCGAACACGCTGTCGACCTCGGGGACGGTCTTGATCAGCCGGTCGGTCTGCTGGAGCAGTTGCGCGGCCTTGGCGGTCGAGATGCCGGGAAGGGCCGATGGCATGTATAGCAGGTCGCCCTCGTCGATCTGCGGAATGAATTCGCCGCCCAGTTGCGAGAGGGGGAAGAGGCTGGTCGCAAAGACGAGGCCAGCGATGGCCAAGGTGCGCTTCGGATGAACGAGCACCCAATCGAGCGCGGGCCGATAGAGCGCGGTCAGCACGCGGTTGATCGGATTGGCGCTTTCCGGCGGGATGCGACCGCGAATCAGATACCCCATCAGCACCGGTACCAGGGTGATCGACAGGATGGCGGCGGCGGCCATCGCGTAAGTCTTGGTGAAGGCAAGCGGCGCGAACAGCCGCCCCTCCTGCCCTTGAAGCGCAAAAACCGGAACAAACGACAAGGCGATAATCATGAGGCTGAGGAACAGCGCCGGTCCGACTTCCGAAGCTGCATTCCCGATCACCGCCCAACGGCGGGCGCCTTTCAGCTCCTCATCGGGATGATCGTGCGCCCAGCGCTCAAGATGCTTATGTGCGTTCTCGATCATCACGACGGCGGCGTCGATCATCGCGCCAATCGCAATGGCAATGCCGCCCAGCGACATGATGTTAGCGTTGATCCCCTGCACCCGCATCACGATGAAAGCGGCAAGAACGCCGAGCGGGAGCGTCACGACCGCGACCAAGGCCGATCGCGCGTGCCACAGAAACAGCGCGCAGACGATCGCGACGACGATGAACTCCTCGATCAGCTTGCTCGTCAGATTATCGACCGATCGCCCGATCAGCGCCGATCGATCATAAGTGGGAACGATCTCGACGCCGGCCGGCAGGCTGGCCTTCAGCGTTTCGAGCTTGGCCTTGACCGCGCTGATGGCAGCCCGGGCGTTTGCGCCCGAGCGCAGAACGATGATGCCGCCGGCGACTTCACCTTGTCCGTTCAATTCGGCCACACCGCGCCGCATGTCGGGGCCGACCTGTACGGTTGCCACATCGGCAAGCGTGACGGGCACGCCACCCGCCGTCGTCTTGATCGGCAACGCCCGGAAATCGTCGAGATTGGCGAGATAGCCGCTCGCGCGGACGATATATTCGGCTTCGGCCTGTTCGATCACCGAGCCGCCCGCTTCCTGGTTGCCGCGCCTGATCGCGTCGATCACCGCCTCGTGCGTGACGCCGTAGGCGATCAGCTTGTCGGGATCGAGCACGACTTGGTATTGCCGCACCATGCCGCCAACGGTCGCGACTTCGCTGACGCCGGGGATCGTCTTCAGCTCATAGCGGAGGAACCAGTCCTGCAAGCTCCGGAGCTCGGCCAGGTCATGGCGGTCGCTGCGATCGACCAGCGCATATTCGTAAATCCAGCCAACGCCGGTCGCGTCGGGCCCGAGCTCGGTCTTGGCGCCCGCCGGCAACTGTCCCTGGACCTGGCTCAGATATTCGAGCACGCGGCTGCGCGCCCAATAGAGGTCGGTATTGTCCTCGAACAGCACGTAGACGAGGCTGTAGCCGACGAAGGAATAGCCGCGCACGACCCGGGCGCCGGGCACCGACAGCATCGTCGTCGCGAGCGGATAGGTGACCTGGTTTTCGACGATACGCGGCGCCTGGCCCGGATAATTGGTGCGGATGATGACCTGCACGTCGGACAGGTCCGGAAGCGCGTCGATCGCGGTCGAGCGCACCGCAATGAACCCTGCCGCCGCGATCATCGCCGCAGCGAGCAGCACGAACAGTCGTTGCGCAATCGACCAGCGAATGACGGCGGCAATCACTTGTGGCTTCCCGCAGGAGCCGCGCCGATCGGGCGGACCGGGATGCCGGTCAGACTCGCTTCGGAGTCGAGCAGGAACTGGCCCGAGGCGACGACCTTCTCGCCCTCGGCCAAACCGGCAAGGACTTCACTGCGACCGCCGCTTTCGCGGCCGATCTGAACCTCGGCGGGATGATAGCGGCCATCGCCTGCCGCGAGCATCACGAGCGTGCGCTTGCCGGTGCGGATCACCGCTTCGGTCGGGATCAACAGCGCGCTGCGCTCGCCTTCGCCCAGCGCCACGCGGGCGAACATGCCGGGCCGCAATCGCAGCCCCGGATTGCGCAGCTCGACCCGCACCGTGACGGTGCGGCTGTCGCTCTGCGCGGTCGGCAGGATCGCCTGCACCCGCCCGGGAAAGCGCTCGCCCGGAAAGGCGGCGAGTTCCGCCGTCACCGTGCCACCCGGATGGACCTCGCCAACCCGAGCCTCGGGGACCGACGCGTCGAGCCATACCGATTGCAGGCCGACGATCCGCGCGAGCGGCTGGCCTGCGGCGAGTGTCATGCCAGGTCGCACGTCGAGCGTGTCGATGACGCCTGCTATCGGCGTGGTCATCGCCGTTACGTCTTGAACGCGCCCGCTCCGTGCAACGGCAGCGATCAACCCCGGCGGCATGCCGAGTAGCGCGAGCCGCTGGCGTGCCGCTGCCGCGAGTGCGGCATTGCCGGTGCGCCGAACCGCCAGATATTCGCGCTGCGCGCCGCCCCATTCGGGCACGAGCAACGCGGCTATCTGCGCTCCGGCGGCAACCACGTCGCCCGGTGCCCGGCCATAGCCGCGCTGCACGAACCCGGCGCTGCGCGCTTGCACCACCGCAACGTTGCGCTCGTTGAAGGCGATGACGCCGGTGACATCAACGCCGGTCGCGAGGGTATCGCGCTTCGCTGCGGCGATGCGAACGCCCAGATTCTGCATCGCCGCCGGGTTGATCGTCACTGCCGGGGGGCCGCTCGCACCCGTGCCCCCTGTGCCGCTACCCCCATCGGCATATTTGGGGACCAGCTCCATATCCATGAACGGCGACTTGCCGGGCTTGTCGAACTTCTGGTTCGGGAACATCGGATCGTAATAATAAAGCGGCTGCTTGCCGCCGGCCGCTTCCGACCCGGTGGACGCACCACCATTTGGCGGTGAGGAATAACGACCGCCGAGGAACCCGATCAGCGCGACGAAGGCCAACGCTGCGGCAAGTTGGGAGGCCCGATCTGCGTTCATCTTCACGGCCGATCTCCTCCGTAGCTGAGCGTGATCCGCACCCCGTCGCGCGCCACCTCGGCCTCGCGGTCGAGCAGGTCGACCTCCGCCTCGGCCAGCGCGATCGACGATTGCAGCGCGGTGCCGAGATCGATCCTTCCGGCGGCGTAGCTCGCTCGATCCAGATCGTTCCGCTGGCGGGCCAGCGGGAGCAAAATATCCTGCGCACGCTCAAGCCGCTCATGATGCATCCGATGATCGGCAAGATCGCTCTCGAACGCCGCGATGATCTCGCGTTCGGCATCGGCTCGGTCGAGGCGGGCGCGTGCCATCTCGCTCGCCCTGGCCGCGATCACCGGATTCTGGCGTTTACCCGCGAACAACGGCAGGTCGATCTTGACGCCCAGCGAGAACAGGTTGCCGTAACGCGGCTCGCGATTGCCAATCGATCCGCTAACTTCCCAATCGGGATGCTTGGCAGCCTCCGCCAGACGCATCTCAGCGGCCGCCTGGCCGATCAGCGCGTCCTTGACCTGGAGCGACGGGAGCGTCGCCAGTCCGGCGCGCAGGCCGGCCTCGTTGAGCGTCGCATCCGGCGGCGGACCGACCACCTGCGGATCGGCCTCGCCCGTCCAGCGCGTCAGCTGGGCACGGGCGCTGGCGATTGCCGCCTTGAGATCGCTGCGGCGGTCATCGAGCGCAGCGCGCAGTCGCTGCGGCTCGATCGCCTCGGCCGGACGGGCGGCACCGCTCGCCAGCCGGGCCGGCGCGGTCGTTGCGAGATCATTCAGTCGCTGGCCCAGCCGGTCCAGGATCGCCAGCTGGCGCTCGGCATAATAGAGATCGACCCACGCCATCCCCGCTGCGACACGGACCCGTCGACGTTCCGCTGCGCCCTCGGCATCGGCCATCCCGATATCGGCAGTCGCGCGCGCGGCGCGCGCTCGACGCTTGGCGATGTTGGGCACTTCCTGGCTGATGCCGAGCACGCCCATCGTGAAGTTGTCGCTGTTGAACTTGCCCGCGTCAGGACCGGTAAAGGGAAAGTCTTGCAGCTTAACTTCGAGCTTGGGATCGGGCAGCCGATCAGCGGCAATCGCCGCCGATCGCGCCGCATCGGCAGACGCGGCGCGCGCAGCAATGCTCGGCGCATCATGATCGGCGCGCTCCAGCGCCTGATCGAATGTCAATGGCCCCGCGTTCGCCGGAACCGACGCGAATATTGCGACCGCAGTAATGATCCTTCGGTGCATCATAATCCCCCTTCGCCATTTATGGCTGATCGAGCTGAAACGGCAAAGAGGACCGTCGATAGAAGACGGTCCTTGTGCGTGACAGAATGTCGCCCGATGGACGTCAGTCCATCGGGCGAAGGGGGAGTTACGATGCGCTCGCGGCCATCTCCGGCGTAGCCTTCATGTCGGCCTTTTGCCCGACCGGAACCATCCGGCGGTCGGTGACGGTGGGGACCCAAGTAACGCCGCCGCGGGGGCCGGCATTCCAACGCCAGTGCCCTTTTATAACAGCCGTTTCGACAGGCTTGGCGGGACGGTCGGCTACGCGATGCGCCGTGCCACGCGGGCCGGGCGTGTATTCCCAATGATAGCCATCGCTACCATGGGCGGCGGCGAAAGCCGGGGCGGTGGTGCCAAGGCCTGCGGCAAGCGCGGTCGCAGCGAGAACGATGCTTGAAAAACGGGTCATGATAAGTTCCTCGAATGATGCCAGTCCCGCCGCTCTGGGTCGGGCCGGTTATGTCGCTTGATCCATGCGGGCGCGGGCCATTCGGCAGTCGCGATCCGCATCCGGTAAAGTGGGAGCGCCGTCGGGCGCTTGGGTCAGGCGACGTTTCGAGGAGGAGGATCAAGCCCGCGCGTGGGCTTGGCGATCGTGAACGATACCAGTTGCGGTAACGGGCGAACGCTGAGCTCAATCGCCCGGGCAGAAGGCTGCGGCGCGGGCGTCGCCAGCGCGACGACGCACATCGCGTCGCACGCCAGCATACACGCCTTGTGCTTCTCGTCGCAGCACGAGCCTTTCTTCATGCCATGATCCATCGACGCCATTACCGGCATCGCATCGGCGCACATCGCCTGCGTCGCGAGCGCCGGAACCGGAGCCGCCACGACAAACATCGCCAGAATCAGGATGAGTAGACGCTTCATGGTGGGCTATTCGTAGCACAACCGCTATGAGTTACAAAACAATGCGACTTAGCGCTGTGGACTCATGGCACCGATGCGCGACAGCGGATCGGATAATCGGCCCATCGGCTCGGCTGACCTGACCGGCTGTTTCTAACTGAGACAATGTCGGAATTGAAACGGCATTTCGCCATATCCACTTCGTCCCTTAAGCGAAGGAACTCCACGCCATCATGATGAGTAACAACACGCCGAGAAGTCCTTGATAAACAACAAAGGGCCATGCGGAGAAGCGCTCGAGAATGCGCTTCAGCGCCCAGATCGCGATGAACGCGGAAATTGAAGCCGTTAACAGACCGACCATCAGCACCGACCAGCCGCGCAAGTCGAGCCCCGGCCGGTGGAGTTCCCAAATCTCCTTGAGTGCCGCGAGCGCGATAGCCGGAATACCTATCAGGAAGGACAAACGCGCCGCCTCCTCGCGCCTGAAGATGAGCGCCAGGGCCGCGGTCAGGGTCGAGCCCGATCTCGAAATACCGGGAATGGGGGCACCAACCTGAGCAAGTCCGACGAGAATTGCATCAACAAGCGAGGAACTCTCGACGGTTCGGCGATGACGTGCCGTAATCTCGGTCAGCGCCATCAGGAGCGCCATGCCGATACAGGCCCAGCCGATCGCCGTGAGACTGCGAAGCGGCGAAGCGCATTGATTGAGGATGGTGCTCAGTGCGGCGCCGGCGATCACGATCGGAAGGGTGGCGAGCCCGATGCGCAGCGTCAGCCGAAGGTCGGCGTCGTCAAAACGCCGCTGAGTGATGGCCGAAACGGAGCCACCAGCGAGCCGGACCACGTCCCGCCGAAAATAGCTGACCACCGCCACCCGAGCAGCAAGCTGCATCGCCGCCGAGAACGCCGCGCCGGGATCGCGCCGGCCCAGCAGCGCGGGAACGACGCGCATGTGGGCCGTCGAGGAGATCGGAAGCAGCTCGGTTATCCCCTGGACCAATCCCAGCCACGCGACCTTGGCATGACCGAGGGACACGAAGCCGGTATCGACGCCAGGCGAGCATGCAGCGGTCATGGGCTATCTTTCCCTGGATGGAGCGGGCTGCGTCAGGACGCCCGCCGCCGATTATACGAGAAACCGATAAATATCGCGGCGGCCATCGCAAGCTGCGTCAGGATCGACTGCCAGGTCGGGAAGATGCCGAGCATCGAAAGCCGCGGCGCGGCCGCCATCGGCGCGATGTCAATAATGCCGGCTTCCTGGAGAGCGGCGACGCCCTTCCCGGCGAGGACGACTGTCAGCCCCGCCATCAGCCACGAACTGTAGGAGAAGAATTGGGCGATCGGCAGTTGACGGCTGTAGCGCAGCATGGCCCAGGCGATCACCCCCAGCATCAGCACCGCGGCCGCAGCACCCGCGAGCAGCGCACCACCATTACCCTGCACCCAGAGCGCTGCGTAGAACAGAATCGTCTCGAACACCTCGCGGTACACGACCACGAACGCGAGGCCGCACAGGAGCCAGGCCGAGCGATCCGACAGGGCATGCGCCATCTTGTCCCGGATGTAGCGCTGCCATTGATCGGCCTGTGCCTTGCCATGCATCCAGATTCCGACCGACAGCAGAACCACGGCAGCGAACAGCGAGCCGAACCCTTCGGTCAGCTCGCGGCTCGCGCCGCTGATCCCGATCGCATAAGTGGCGACGAACCAGGTAAGCAGTCCCGCCGCGAGGGCACCGACCCATCCTCCATGGACATAGGGCAGAACCTCTGTCCGCTCCGCCTTCCGGAGAAAGGCGATCATGGCGACAATGATGAGCAGGGCTTCCAGCCCCTCGCGCAGCAGGATCGTCAACGCGCCCAGGAACGTCGAGGCTTGGCTGGACGCACTCGGTACCAGGGCCGCTTCGGCATCGTCGAACAAGCCGTTCAGGACGAGCGCGCGGTTCGCGAGATCGTCCGCCGAAACGCCCTGGTCGATTGCGGCGCGATACTCGCCCATCGCGCCTTCGATCCGGCTGAGCAATGTCGCATCGCGCGCGCCCAGGGTGGGCTCGACCGGCTCGAATCCGTCAAGATAGGCGGAGAGTGCAATCTCCTTGGCGGCGCGGCGGTCGCCTTTGCGAAACGCGTCGAGACTGGCTGCGAGCTTCTGCCGAACCAGCGAGAGCGAGCCCGGCGCCTGCGCGACCACGGCTTCCGGGTGACGGCGCAGATAGGCCATCACCGCCAGCGCCGGTCGTTCGCCGATGCTCGATGCAAGCGTGGCCGGCGTGAGCGAAACCAGCGTCTTGAGGTCCGGTATGCGCTGCCGCAGCGTGGGGTCTGCCTTCCACAGACGCTCGCCCTCGCGGGCCTGGTCATCGGTCAAGGCAAAGCTCCCGGCGCGAAGCGCAAGCGCCCAGCGATCGTCGCTCGGAAGGTCCGCGAAGCTCTGCATGGCGGTGCCGTCAATGCCCTGGCCGATGACCTGATAGAGCGCGAATATGCTTCGCTGGCGGGCACGGGTCAGATCGGTGAAAGCGATCGGCGATGTGCTGAGCTTGGCCGCATTCAGGCCATGGCCATCGCCGGTCGCGCCATGGCATGCGGCGCAGGTCGTCTGGAACAATGCCTCGCCCCGCGCGAAGCTCGGCGGCGTGGCGGGGGCAAGCGGAACGGGATAGGCTTGGAGGAGGTCTGCTGCCAGTCCGTGCGTGAGCGTTGCGACTTCTTCCGGCGATCCCTTGCGGCCGATGACAGCCTGGAGGTGCGCGGCGCCCGACATCAATGCCCCGCGCTGCGGTGTCGGCGGCAAGGTTGCGAGCCGCGCCGACACGGATGCCGCGAATTCGGTCATCTCGGCATATTCAGACGCGCTCTTTATCCGGCCCCCATCGACCGCGCCGCCATAGTCCACGGCCATATAGTCGAGCAGCCGCCAGGCGGTTTGCACGTCGTTCGGGTCCGCTGCCGGTGCCGCGCTCAGCCCGGCCGGTATCGCGGCCAGCCAAAAAAGCGCGATTACCGAGGCGAAGACGCGCCGAGCCGTTGCCGCTGAGAATCGGCGAAATGGGAGGTGGGACATCGCTCTGCCCTACAACCTCCAGTAGCTGTAGAAGCAAGAACTTTGCGAGCACGACGCAATAGCAATTGTCAGGGCAGTGTGATGCACGACATGGACGATGTCCGATCGGCCAGGATCAGTAATAGTCGGCAAGCCGGATCTCGCGGACGGCACCGCCATCGACCGTGAGCTTCACACGCCTTCCGACAGGTCCGAAGCGCCAGCGCCAGAGCGCTCCCCGGGTATAGGTAAAGTCGACCGGCCGGCCGTCGACCGCAATGATCCGCTCTCCGATCGCCCAACCATCGCGTGCCGCAGGACTTCCCGCCGCGACATGGACCACAATGAGGGCGTCGGTGGAAGCCGCGAGACCGAGGCCGCTATGGTCTTCCAGCATGGCCGGTCGGCGGTCGGATGCGAGTGCGTGGAGCCACAGCCGTCCGACCGTGAAGTCGAGCACCACGTCGAATTGGGCAAGCAGCGGCAGGCCGATATTGCCGACCGTGCTGCCGGAAAGCCAATCGTCGACGGCGAGCGCGGGGATGACATCCACGCCAAGGCCCGCGACCTCGGTACGATCCACCATGAACGTGGTTGCGAGACGCTTGCCGTCCACGCCGCCGAGAACCGCGGTTGAACGCGGCTTGCCGTCTAGCAAGCCGTGCCGATCGGCATAGCCCTGCGACACTATCAGCGCCGTGCTGCTCCCGAGGTCGACCACGAGCGGCGCAGGATCGAGTCCGGCGATCGACGCATAGACCAACAGCTCGCGATTGCTCCCGTGCCCCATCGGCGCGAAAGCCCAATCCGGTCCGCCTGCAAAGCGCTCGGCCAGGGCGTAGCGAGCATTCGCGAAATCCAGCGCCAGGCACCGACCGGCGAGCACGTCCTGGCCCAATATGAGATCGATCGGCCTCCCGAACGCGGCCGACGCCGTATCGAGATCGGCAGTATAGGCCAGGGCGAGGTGGCGTGACTGCCGGCCGATCACGACATCGAGGTCGCGGACGATCCTCGCAGAGGCTCGTCCGCCCAATCCGCGGATCGTGCGTGTCTCGGCCCCGTCCAGCCCCAGTCGCTGCGCGAGCGAAGCGCTGATGATGGAGGCCGCGCTGCCGCTGTCGAGAATGGCCGCCACCGAAATTCCGCCGACGTCCGCACGCACCACCAGCGTATCGCCGGTTGCCATTTCGAAGCTGTCCCAAGCGGCATCGGAAGCGAGCCCGCTCCACAATCCGCCCCGATGCGCCGTCATGGCGAGCAAGCGGGACGGCGTGGTAGCCAACGCCAAGCCACTACCGGACAGAAGGCCGGCGAGTATCGCTCGTCGCTGCACGGTCAAGGCGTCCGAATTGCGTTCACCACATTACCTGATTGGTCACTGCCCATAATCGCAGCGATCGGTCGGTTCCTACCTCCTCCAGCCGCTGGAGGATCAAGCCTTTTCGCCACGAGGTGGCGTGTTTGCTATGCGACTGGTCGGGCAATGGCCTGGATGACGCGGCAGTCGGCGATCCGCTGGCGATCGCAATTCTGACTCATCGCGGCCAGTTCATCGCGAAGGGCTGCGAGCTGTCCCAATCGTTCCTCTACTGCGGCGAGGTGACGAGATGCGATCGCCATCGCTTCCCCGCAATCGCGCCCCGGCTCGCTGGCGAGTGCAATGAGCGAACGAATCTCCTCGATCGAGAAGCCCAGCCTGCGGCCGTTGCGAACGAAGTTGAGCCGATCGACATCGCGAAGCGCATAAGTGCGCCGATTAGACTCAGTCCGCACCGGCCGATCGAGCAACCCGATCTCCTCATAGAAGCGGATCGTCGTCACTTTGGTGGCGGTCGCGCGCGATAGCTCCCCGATTTTCATGCGGTTTTCGTCTCCGATCTGTTGCGAGCGCGTCGCTTTAGTGCTTGCTCCTACAGTGACTAGAGATTGTAGGGAAGGCTGATGACCGAATCCGCCTCCTCATCCTGCGCCTGTCATGGCGACGAGAAACGCGCACAACACGACCCGGCCTATCGACACGCGCTTACGGTCGTCGTCGTGCTCAACCTCGCATTTGGCCTGTGTGAGCTGGTCGGTGGCTTCCTTGCCGACAGCCAGGCCCTGAAGGCGGATTCACTCGACTTCCTTGGAGATGGCTCGATCAGCCTGTTGGGGCTGATCGCGCTGACATGGTCCCCGCGTAGCCGCGCTCGGATTGCGCTCAGCCAAGGACTTTTCCTAGGAGCGTTAGGCCTCGTGGTCATCGGCTTCGCAATCTGGCGGGCGCTGAATGCAGCCGTGCCGGAGGCGGAACTGATGGGCGGGATCGGTGTCGTGGCGCTTGCCGTCAATGTCACCGCGGCCTTGGTGCTTGCCCGCTTCCGCGAAGGCGACGCCAATGTGCAGGCGATCTGGCTGTTCAGCCGCAACGATGCCATCGCGAACATCGCGGTCATCGTCGCGGCCGGGCTCGTCGCATGGACGGACAGCGCATGGCCCGACCTCGTGGTGGCCGGCGTGATCGCTCTTCTTTTCCTCCATTCCGCCTATGAGATCGTCCGCAACGCACGGGCCGAACTCAGCTCCACCCCCTGATCCTTGGGTATCATGCCACCAATTTCGAACCCCTTGGCCTGCGCGCTCGCCGCAGCCGTCCTCGCCTCAGCGTCCGGCGTCCCCGCAGCTCATGCCCAGACATCGGCGTCGGCGAACGCCCCTGTCTTGACGCTGGCCGACGCGCTCGACCTCGCCGGTTCGGCTTCGCCCAATATCGACGCCGCCGATGCCGGCGTGCGCGCCGCGGGCGCGGCTCGGCGGGTCGCCGCTCTTCGGCCGAACCCGTTGCTCAATGCCGACATCGAGAATGTCGGCGGTTCGCGCGCGTATAACGAGATCGAAGCGCCCAAACAGACGGTCTCGGTCGGCGTGCCGGTCGAACTGGGAGGCAAGCGCTCCGCCCGGATCGCGGTCGCCGATGCTCAAGGCAACCGCGCGCAGATCGAGCGGGTCGTTGCCGGCGCTGATCTCCGGGTGGCCGTGACACAAGCCTATGTGGAAGCTCTCGCAGCCGATCGGCGTCTTGCGACCGCACGTGACCAGGCGGCGATCGCGGCAGAGGCGGTCCGTGCCGCCCATGTTCGCGTCGTGGCCGGGCGCGCGTCGCCGCTGGAGGAACAGCGCGCCGAAGTGCTGCGGATCAGCGCGGACGCAGCCGTCGACCGCGCGGCGCGCCTCGCGGACTTGGCAAGGGCGAACCTCGGTCGCCGTATCGGCCGTCCCGCGACGGGCGCGCTCGATGAAGCATGGTTTGATCGGGTGGACAGCTATGGGCCGTCGCAGCTCGACGCCGGCAGCAGTCTTGCCGTCGCTTCGGCGCGAGCCGACGAAAAAGCGGCCGACGCACAGCTTCGGCTGGCGCGATCGCAGCGGCTGCCCGATGTGACGGTGAGCGCAGGCTTGCGGCGCCTGCCGATCAACAATGACGTGGCTGCGGTGTTTGGCGTGTCCGTGCCGTTACCGTTCTTCAACAGCGGCACATCGTCGATCGCGCAGGCAGGCGCCGAACGGGACAGGGCCACGGCGCTGCGACGCGCGGCCGAACTCGAAAATGAGCAGGCAATCGGGCAGGCACAGGCGGATGTCGCCAACGCCGCAGCAGCGGCCAGGACCGCGGCGGGGCCGTCGCTCGCCGCGGCCCAGGAGGCCGCGCGCATCGCCCGCATCGGCTATCGCGAAGGCAAGTTCGGCCAGCTCGATCTTCTCGAGGCGGAACGCACTCTGGCCGATACCCGGTCGGCCGCGATCGACGCGCTTGCCGCCTTCCACAACGCCCAGGCCCAGCTCGATCGCCTGACCGCCTCCGCAAAGGACTGACCCGATGACCTCATCCCGTTTCCAGGCGGCTTCACCGCTTCTCCTGGCAGTGCTGCTTGCTGCATGCAGTGGGCAGGCGGCCAAGGAAGCCTCCGGCGAAAAGACCGAAGCGGCCGGAGAAGCCAAGGGCGAGAGCGGCAAGAAGGCCGATACGGTCAAGCTGTCGGCCGACCAGATCAGGACGGCCGGAATCGAGATCGTCCATCCGACCGTCGGCGGGAATGGCGGCGCGATCGAGCTGCCGGCGACCGTCGAGGGCAATCCGCAAGGCACGCAAATCGTGTCCGCCGCGATCGCCGGGCGGGTGGTGGCGCTCAATCGCAATCTTGGCGAGGCCGTCCGGCGCGGCGAGACGCTAGCGGTGGTTGAGAGCCGCGAGGCAGCCTCGCTCAAGGGCGAAGTCGAGGCGGCGCGCGCACGGCTCGCGCTCGCACAGTCGAACTATGCACGCGAGCAGCGCCTCTATGCCGAGCGCGTGTCGCCCGAACAGGATCTGATCGCGGCGCGCACCGCAGCGACGGAAGCGAACATCGCGCTTCGCCTCGCGCGCCAGCAACTGTCCGCGACCGGCGGCGGCGGCGGGTCACTCAACCGCGTCGGCATCGTCGCGCCGATCGCGGGCCAGGTCATTGGCCGGAACGCCATGCTTGGGCAGACCGTCGCGGCCGATGCCGAGCTGTTCCGCGTTGCCAATCTTTCGACCGTCTCGCTTTCGCTGTCGCTCTCGCCGGCGGATGCAGGCCGGGTGCACCCGGGCGCGACCGTCGAGATGACGGCGCCGGGACGGACAACGCAGGCCCGTGTCACCTTCGTTTCGCCTGCGCTTGATCCCCAGACGCGGCTCGTGCCCGTCGTCGCGACCATCGACAACCGAGGCGGCCAATGGCGCGTCGGCGAATCCGTGACCGCCGCGATCCAGCTCGTCGGCGCAGGCGATACCAGTATTCGCGTGCCGCTCACGTCGATCCAGACGATCGACGGCAAGTCCGTTGTGTTCGTCCGGACCGACGATGGCTTCAAGGCGACGCCGGTGACGCTCGGCGCCCAGTCGGGCGAGACAGTGGTCATTGCCTCGGGCCTCACCGGACGCGAGCAGGTTGCCTCCACCAACAGCTTCATCCTGAAATCCGAACTCGGCAAGAGCGCGGGTGGGGACGAGGATTAAGCCATGATCGAACGCATCGTTACCCTTGCGGTCGCGCGTCGCTGGCTTGTCCTGCTGCTGACCGTCGTTGCCGCCATCATCGGCATCGTGTCGCTCCGGCAGCTCCCGATCGACGCCGTTCCCGATGTCACCAACAATCAGGTGCAGATCAACGTGCGGGCGCCGGCGCTTTCGCCGGAGTTGATCGAAAAGCAGGTCACATTCCCGGTCGAGACCGCGCTCGCCGGCATCAAGGGCCTCGAGAGCACGCGCTCGCTGAGCCGCAACGGCTTCGCCCAGGTAACGGCGGTATTTTCCGACGCGACCGACATCTATTTCGCGCGGGCGCAGGTGGCCGAGCGGCTCAACGATCTGAAGGAATCGCTGCCAGCCGGTGTCACGCCGGAAATGGGCGCAATCGCGACCGGCCTCGGCGACATCTACATGTGGACGCTCCACTATCAAGAGCGTGGTCATGAACGGCACAAGCCCGGCGAGCCCGGCATCCAGCCCGATGGCAGCTATATAACGCCCGAGGGGGATCGCCTCGTCAGCGAGGCCGACCGGGCGACCTATCTCCACAGCGTCCAGGAATGGATCGTCGCGCCGCAGGTGAAATCGGTTGCCGGTGTCGCCGGCGTCGACTCGCTCGGCGGTTTCGACAAGGAATATCTGGTTGTACCCGACGTCCAGAAGCTCGCCGCGATCAAGCTCAGCCTGGCCGAACTTGCCGACGCGCTGGAGGCGAACAACAGCGCGATCGGGGCCGGGGTGGTCGATCGCAACGGCGAAGGGCTCGCGGTGCGCGCCGACGCGCGCATCCGCAGCATCCCGCAGCTCCGCAACACGGTGGTCGCGACGCGCGACGGCGTGCCGATCCTGCTCGGGCAGGTCGCCGATGTCCGTCTCGGCCAGGGAATCCGCCTCGGTTCGGCGTCGGAGAATGGCCGGGAAGTCGTGACCGGCACCGCCGTGATGCGGATCGGCGAGAACAGCCGCACCGTATCAACCGGCGTGGGCGAACGGTTGCGCAAGATCGGTCCGTCGCTTCCGCCCGATGTTGTGATCGAGCCCGTGCTTGACCGGACCGCGCTGGTGAACTCGACCATCTCCACTGTTGCTCGCAACCTGGGCGAAGGCGCGGTGCTGGTTATCGTCGTCCTGTTCCTGCTGCTCGGCAATTTTCGCGCTGCTCTGATCGCGGCGGCAGTCATCCCGGTCACGATGTTGCTGACCAGCTTCGGCATGCTCCGCGTCGGGGTCTCGGCGAACCTGATGAGCCTTGGCGCACTCGATTTCGGTCTGATCGTCGACGGCGCCGTTATCATCGTCGAGAATGCCTTGCGTCGCCTGGCCGAGCGGCAGCACCGCCACGGCCATCATCTCGATATTGGCGAGCGCCTGTCCGTGATCGCCCAGGCCGCTCGTGAGATGATCCGCCCCTCGGTCTATGGGCAGGCGATCATCATCATCGTTTATGTGCCGCTGCTGACCCTTTCGGGTGTGGAGGGCAAGACGTTCGAGCCGATGGCGCTCACCGTCATCATGGCGCTGCTGTTCGCCTTCATCCTGTCGCTCACCTTCGTGCCGGCGGCGATCGCCGTCTGGCTGAGCAAGCCGGTGGAGGAGAAGGAAGGCCGGATCGTTGGATGGCTGCGCCGCCGCTACGAACCGGGCCTCGACCGGGCGCTCAGCCGTCCCAAGCTCACGATCGGCATCGCCGTGGCGTCACTCGCGCTCGCCGTGGGGGGCTATCTGTCCCTCGGCCAGGAGTTCCTGCCCCAGCTCGACGAGGGCAATGTCCTCGTCTCCGCCTATCGCGTGCCGGGCACCTCGGTCGAGCAAAGCCAGAAGATGCAGTTCCAGATCGAGAAGGTGCTTGCCGGGATGCCCGAGATCAAGACGGTGTTCTCGCGAACTGGCACCGCCGAGCTGGCGTCGGACCCGATGCCGCCCAACGCAACCGACACCTTCGTCATGCTCAAGCCGCGTGACCAATGGCCCGATCCGGGTGAGGCGAAGGCGGAGGTGGTCGAGCGCATCGAAAAACGTCTGGCTGGCGTTCCGGGCCATTCCTACGAGGTCACCCAGCCGATCCAGATGCGCTTCAACGAGCTGATCGCCGGCGTCCGCAGCGATGTCGCGGTCAAGGTGTTCGGCGACGACTTCGGCCAGATGAACGACGTCGCCGACAAGATTGCGGCGGTGCTGCGCCGCGCGAAAGGCGCCGAGGACGTGAAGGTCGAGCAGACCGAAGGCTTGCCGATGCTCGATATCGCCTTCAACCGCGATGCAGCGGCGCGTCTCGGCGTCACCGCCAAAGACGTCCAGGCGGCCATCGCCGCGACGGTCGGCGGCCGCGAGGCGGGGGTCATTTTCGAGGGCGATCGCCACTTCCCGGTCGTCATCCGTCTGTCCGACGTCGATCGCGCCAATTTCGAGAGACTGGGACAGGTGCCCGTGCCGACGCCGTCGGGCGTATCGGTGCCGCTGGCGAGTGTCGCCGACATCCAGATCAATGATGGTCCCAACCAGATCAGCCGCGAGAACGGCAAACGGCGCGTCGTCGTTCAGGCCAATGTTCGCGGTCGGGATGTCGCGAGCGTGGTCGCGGAAACGCAGGCGGCGATCGCGCGCGACGTGGCACTGCCGGCGGGCACCTATCTCGAATGGGGCGGTCAGTTCGAGAATCTCGCATCAGCCCGCGCGCGGCTGATGCTGGTCGTGCCGGCCTGCTTCGCGCTGATCCTGCTGCTGCTCTACGGCGCGCTCGGCTCGGCGCGCGATGCCGCGATCGTCTTCACCGGCGTTCCCCTCGCGCTGGTCGGCGGCGTCCTCGCGCTCGTGCTGCGCGGCATGCCCTTCTCGATCTCGGCGGCCGTGGGCTTCATCGCCTTGTCTGGCATCGCGGTGCTCAACGGGCTGGTGATGGTGACGTCGATCCAGGACCTTATGCGCAACGGCATGGACCGGGCGACGGCGAGCCGTGACGGTGCCTTGGCCCGGCTTCGCCCTGTGGCGATGACGGCGCTGGTGGCCTCGCTCGGCTTCGTGCCGATGGCGCTCGGGCATGGTGCCGGTGCTGAGGTCCAGAAACCGCTGGCCACGGTCGTCATCGGCGGCCTGATCTCCGCGACCTTGCTGACTCTGTTCGTGCTGCCGACGCTCTACGCGCGCTACGGCCGGCGGGAATTGCCACGGTCGCACGACGAGCAGGGGGAAGCAGGCGCGGCTCCGACCGTGGGTCACCATGGCGGCCCCGCACCTCAGAACGCCTGATACGGCCGGGTGGCCGACGCGCATGTCCAAGCCGCTTGCGGCCAAAGGCGTCGGCCCATGTTCTCAAGCGTGGTCTCAACGCCCGGCTCTCGTGGCTTCGGATGTCGGTGTCCGACGGTACTGGAAGTTGAGAAACGCGCTTGAGTGCCGCGCCGCCGGCGAGGCCGGCCATCCAGCACCGCCGAACATCTTGGGGATAGTGTGAAATTCGTGAGCTGACCATGGCTTATGCTTGCCAATATCGGCCCGCTCGCACAGAATCTCCCCAATGAGAAAGGATATCGATCATCTGCCTGCGGCGCAGCGGGGCGAACTGGACCGGGTCCAGGGCGTGCTGATGGACGAGTTCGCCGAGGCCATCGCCAAGGCGACCTCGCCGTCGCGCAAGAACGGCAAGATCCTCAAAGTCATCCTGTTCGGAAGCTATGCGCGCGACGACTGGGTCGACGAACCCGAGAATGGCTATCAGTCCGATTTCGATCTGCTCGTGGTCGTCAACCACAGCGACCTGACCGATATCGCCCATTACTGGTACGTCGCCGAGGACAGAATTCTGCGCGACGCCGCGATCCAACGGCCGGTCAACATCATCGTCCATGCGCTCGACGAGGTGAACCAGTCATTGAAGCGCGGCGAGTATTTCTGGGTCGATATCGCGCGCGACGGCATCGTGCTCTACGAGCTGCCCTGCCATCCGCTGGCGACGCCGATGCCGCTCACCTCGACCGATGCCTATCTGATGGCGAAGGCCTATTTCGAGGAGTGGCTCGAAAAGGTCACTGACGCGATAGAGATTGCTGAATTTTGCATTGAAAAAGGCAAGTGGAAGGACGCAGCCTTTACGCTGCATCAGGCTACCGAACGCGCCTATATCTGCTTCCTGCTCGTGCGGACGCTCTATTTCCCGCGCTCGCACAACATCAAGTTCCTCCGCTCGCTCGCGGAGGACAGCGAACCCCGGCTGATTGATGTCTGGCCGCGCGATCGGCGTCTCGACCGCCGCCGCTTCCAGCTCCTCAAGCGTGCCTATGTCGAGGCGCGCTATTCGACCGCCTATCAGATCGACGTCGACGATCTGACCGCGATCCTCGCCTGCGTGCGAACCTTGCGCGACGTGGTCGAGCAAGTTTCGCGCGAGCATCTCGAAACGCTTCGGACCAAAGCCGGGCACTGATTTTCCCTTTCCGGCATCAATTTGGCGACGCTGTCGGCCGTCTTGCCTTTATCTTTGATCTGCGCCTAATCTGCGGCTGCGTCGCGTAGCGCCGCCGGGGCTTGAGAACCCCGCTTGAGAAATCGATCCCTCCGCACCTCGTCGTTGCGGCCGGGTGGCCGTCGCATCTGTCCAGGCCGTTTCGGCTAAAGGTGGCGGCGCATGTTCTTTTGCATGTTCTCAACGCCCGGCTCCCGCAGGTCCGCCTCGCACCTGGAGGCAGGCCGGATATGCGCCGAGAACGGATATCGCCCGATGAGCTGAGCCGGCATGCCGGTGCCGACCGATGCGGCTGAACCTGGCGTCCGACGAGATCATCGCTGTTGGCGCGCCGCGCGTCGCCGATGATGATCCGCTGCCGCCCGAAGACCGCGCTTCGCCTCTCACCCCATCTCCCACACCGGCCCGCTCGCTCGACGCGCTCTATCGCGCGCACGCGCCGCGCCTGCTGCGTTTCTTTTCCCGTCGCTCAGGCAACGACGACGCGCTCGATCTCGTCCACGAGACCTTCGAGCGGTTGGCCCGGCGTGACGGCGATGCCGGCGCCGCCGTCGATCGTCCCGAAGCCTATCTGTCCCGGATCGCCGGCAATCTCCTGCGCGACCGCGCGAAATTCGCCGCGCGCCGCTCCGCCGCCTTTCATGTGCCGATCGACGAGATCCCGCTCGCCGGGCGCGATCCGCTCGACCAGTTGGAGGCGCGGGATATGATCAATCGTCTCGAAACCGCTATGCAGCGGCTCCAGCCACGGACGCGGGAGATATTCATGGCGTGTCGACTCGATGGATATAGTCATGCGGAAGTCGCGGAACGCATCGGCATGAGCGTGCGCGGCGTGCGCAAGCAGATGAGCCGGGCCATCGCCGAGATCGAGCGTGTCTTGGGCGACGAGTGACGACAATGTCCGGCCGTGGTACAAAATCCGATGACGCGGTGCGTCGCGAGGCATCCGATTGGGTGGCGTTGATCCATGATCCCGACGCCGCGGTCGATCGCGCGGCGTTCGAGCGCTGGCGAACCGCCGATCCGCGCCATGCGGCGGCCTATGCGCGCGCCGAGCGCGCGTGGGACAGCGCCGCGTTCCTCGCCCAGACCAGTTTCGGGCGCACACGCGCTCTGCCCGAACGGCGGCGTTTTTTCGAGCGGACCGAGCTGCGCTACGCCTTTGCCGCGGCGGCCGTGCTGGTCGTGGCGATCCTCGGTCTGTCCATCGGCGGCGTCGGACTGTTCCGGCACGATCGTCCGCCCCAGGCCGCGCAATTCGCGTCGAACATCGGCCAGATACGCCGGGTTGCGCTGGCGGACGGTTCGACTGTCACGCTCGATACCGACAGCGTGCTGCGCGTCGCATTCACCGCCAGCGAACGCCGTCTCTATCTCTCGCGCGGCCGCGCGCGCTTCGACGTCGCGCATGACGCCGCGCGCCCGTTCGTCGTCATGGCGGGCAACGGTTCGGTGACCGCCCGCGGGACGATCTTCGACGTCGCTGTTGCCGGTGACCGCGTGAAGGTGATCCTGCTGCGCGGCGTCATCGAGGTGCGTGACGGTCCTTCGGCCGCGGACACGTCCCAACCGACCATGGTGCGCCTCAGCCCGGGCCAGCAGATTGCTTTCGGCGCCGCTGAGCCTTTGGTGGTCCCGCAGCCGGCCGCCGCGACCGATGCTCAATGGCCCACGGGCATGCTGAACTTCGACCGCACGCGGCTTGCCGACGCCATTGCTCAGGCCAATCGCTACAGCACCGTCCGGATCAGCCTCGCCGATCCCGCGCTTGGCGACGTGCGTATCACCGGCGCCTATCATACCGGCGACGCTGCCGGCCTGGCGCAGGGTATCGCCGACTCGCTCGGCCTACATGCGGCGAAAACCCCTGAGGGCGATGTCGTGATTTCCGCTCTGGCGCCGGTCCCGGCCACCTGAAATAAATTTGTCACGGGAGGGGGCAAGCCGCCGCCCTCTGTCGTCAAGCGCCCCGAACGACGCCGCAAAGTGCGTCTCAATGGGGAGTTCATGGAGTGATCGGACGGTTTTCGAGAAGCATTTACGTGTGCGTTGCGGGCACATCGATCATCGCGCTGGCGGCACCAGCTCATGCGCAACAGGCTGACCAGCGGCGTTACGATCTTCCCGCCCAGCCCCTTGGGACGTCGCTGCGCGCCGTCGCCGATGCGTCCGGCACCAACGTCATTGTCTCCTCAGCGCTGGTCGATGGCAAAATCGCTCCCGCTTTGTCGGGGCGGTTCACCGCTGTCGAGGCTATTTCGGCGCTGTTGCGGGGATCGGGTCTGCGCGCGAGGCTGGCGGGCTCCAGCCTTATCGTTGAGCGAGCACCAGCCGCGCAGGACGTCTCGGCGGAAGCGGACGGTTCGGACATCGTCGTGACCGGCAGCCGGATTCGCGGCGCGCCGGTCGCGTCGCCGATGATCCGGCTCGACCAGAAGGACATGCGCGATGCCGGGCAGAGCAGTGTCGCCGAGGTCGTGCGCAACATCCCGCAGAATTTCGGCGGCGGGCAGAATCCGGGTGTCGGCAACAACGTGCCGGCGGCCAGCGGTATCAACGTCGGCAGCGCCTCGACCATCAACCTGCGTGGACTTGGCAGCGATGCGACGTTGACGCTGCTCAATGGTCACCGCCTCGCTTATAATGGATCGCGCCAAGGCATCGATGTTTCGGCGATCCCGCTGGGCATGGTCGACCGGATCGAGATCGTCGCCGATGGCGCATCGGCGCTGTACGGTTCCGATGCCGTCGCGGGCGTCGCCAACATCATCCTGAAACGCGACTATGATGGTCTCGAAACGCGTGCGAACATCGGTGGATCGACCGATGGTGGCAATTTCCAGCAGCAATATGGCGCGGTCGCAGGCAAGCGATGGGGTTCGGGTGGCCTGATCGCCGCCTATGAGTTCGCACGCAACACCGACATCCTTTCCGATGACCGCTCTTATGCATCGTCGCGTCCCGGCGTCACCATCTACCCGGCGCTGCGGCGGGATGCCGTGGCGCTGGCGGGACATCAGGCGATCACCGATCGTCTTGAATTCACGGTTGACGCCCTCTTCAACAAGCGCTGGAGCCTGTCGGGCTTTCCGCTCAACACGGCCGGCGATCTCGCCGTCAGCCACACCGAGCAGAGTTCAACGAGCCGCTCCTTCGCCATCGCGCCCTCGCTCAAGCTCGACCTGGGCAAGGACTGGCGCCTGTCGCTCTCCGGCGTCTATGGCGAGGAAAAGGTGGAGCTGCACAGCGACAGCTATGCCGGCACCGCCCGGACCAGCGCCAATTTCGTCTGCTACTGCAACAGCGGCCGCTCGGTCGAGTTGGCCACCGATGGCAGCCTCTTCCGCCTGCCCGGCGGTCCGGTGAAGCTGGCCATCGGCGCCGGCTATCGCGACAATCGCCTCAATGCCTTTCGCGGCGACGGTAATCTCAACAATGTGAACAAGTCGCAGGACAGCTATTATGCCTATGGCGAACTCAATCTCCCGCTCGTTTCCGCCGGGCAGGGCATTGCTGGGATCGACCGTCTCAACCTGAGCGGGGCCGTCCGCTACGAGCGCTACCCCGGCGTCGATGCGGTCGCGACCCCCAAGCTCGGCATCATATATGCGCCGACGGCCGATATCGCCATCAAAGGAAGTTGGGGCCGGTCGTTCCGCGCGCCGACGCTCTTCCAACAATATCAGGCCCGAAGCGCGCTCCTCTACCCAGCCGCCAGTCTGGGCGGCGCCGGCTATCCGGCAAGCGCGACCGTTCTGCTGGTCCAGGGCGGCAACCCGACATTGAAGCCCGAGCGCGCCGGGACCTGGACCGCCACGATCGAGTTTACGCCACATACGGTGCCGGGGCTACGTCTCCAACTCGGCTATTTCTCGACCCACTACACCGACCGTATCGTGACGCCGATCAGTTTCCAGGCCCAGGCGCTCAGCAACCCGCTATATGCGGGCCAGGTCGCACTGGCGCCGGGCGCGAACGCGGTGACGGCGGCGATCGCCAACGCGGCGCAATTTTTCAATGTCTCGGGTCAAGCCTACACCCCCGGCAATGTCGTCGCGATCGTCGACAACAGCAACGTCAATGCCGGCCGCCAGTCGATCCACGGCGTCGATTTCCTCGCCGACTATCGGACCGATCTCGGGGCCAATCGCGGCACGCTGGGCCTCGCGCTTAACGCCAGCTACCTCGAAAGCAACCAGCAGCTCACGCCTGGAGCGCCGGTTCTCGCCAAGGCCGGCACCCTCTTCAATCCGCCGCATTGGCGAGGCCGGGGTAGCATTACTTGGAGCAAGGGTGGCCTGACCCTCAATGCAACGGCAAACCATATCGGGGGCGTCGAGGACATCCGTTCGACCCCGGCCATATCGGTCGATGGGATGGACACGGTCGATTTCACAGCACGCTATGCGTTCGGCGCCGTCCAAGGCCCGCTGCGCGGCCTCGAACTCAGCCTGACTTTGCAGAACGCCTTTGACGACCATCCAACGACGATCGCGACATCGGTCTATTCCGACACCGCTTACGACTCGACCAATTATTTGCCGGTCGGTCGCTACATCGGGATCGGGATCGCCAAGTCATGGTAGCATCGCGCTGCACGGCCCAAGGCCGCGTTGCGCGCGCCGCCGCTTTCCTGCCTGCTCTCTGGATACTCGCGACTGCGGTCCCCGCCATGGCTGCGTGCGAAGATCTATTGTCCTCCCCTCGCCCAGCGCGCCAGGCGGTTCGGTCGATCACCCCGGACGACCTGCTCCGACTCCGCGACATAGGGCAGCCTGACGGGTCAATGTTCGGTCAGCCGAGCCCGCTCGGCATTTCGCCGGACGGGCATCAGGCGGCATTTATCCTGAGCCGCGCCGATCCCGACACCAACAGCTATTGCCGTGCGCTTGTCGTGATCAGTCTGTCCGGCCCGCCAAACCCGCATATCCTCGATCGCGGCGGCGAGATGATCACCAACAGCACCGTCGCCAGGGGCCTGATCGTCGATATCGGTTTCCCGGCCTTGCTGACGCCGGCCTGGTCGCCCGATGGTCGGTGGATCGCCTATCTCCGGCGTGACCAGGGCGTCACTCAAGCTTGGCGCGCGCGCGCTGATGGCAGCGGTGCACAGGTCGTCACCCGGTCGCCGGTTGACGTCGAGGCGGTCGCTTGGACGCATGATGGACGGCGCATCGTCTATGTGGAGCAACCGGGCGATGATGATGCCGGACGCCGCATCGCACAGGAAGGCCGCGGCGGCTGGCTCTATGATGCTCGCTTTGCCCCAAATGTCGCGGCCCGGCCGCTCATCCCCGGCTCGGCGCCGCGCGAAGCCTTCACGATCGATCCGGCAAACGGGGATGTCATGCCGGCGGACGCTGCCGAGCGGACGCTTGTTCCGATCGAAGATCAGTCGGGAAGTTCGATCGCGCCGTCGGCGGTCTCGCCGGACGGAAGGCACGCATGGACCGAACATCGCGATGCGTCTCCACTCAGCCCCCTCCAGCTTGTCGTCGTCGATGATTCCGGAAATCGCGTGATCTGCACTGGGGCACATTGCGACGGCGGCTTTACGAGCCTCTGGTGGGACAGGGAGGGCAAGGAATTACGCTTCCTGCGGCGCGAAGGCTGGGCGAAGGGGCAAATGGGGCTCTATCGTTGGATTCCCGGCACTGCCGAGCCGCGGCGCGTGCTGCTCACTGATGATGTCCTGCTGGGTTGCACACCCGCGGGCTTGTCGTTGCTATGCACGTCCGAGAATGCCGTCACCCCGCGCCGGCTGGTATCGGTCGACCCCCGTAGCGGTGATGTGCGGCCGATCTACGACCCCAATCCCGAATTCGGATCGATCCGGCTTGGCAAGGTCGAGCGGCTGCGGTGGCGCAATGACCTCGGGCTCGAGGCGTGGGGCGATCTCGTTCTGCCGCCCGACTATCGACCCGGCACAAAGCTGCCGATGATCGTCGTGCAATATCATAGCGACGGCTTCCTGCGCGGCGGCACCGGCGATGAATATCCGATCCATGCCTTTGCGGCGCGTGGTTTCGCGGTACTGAGCATCGAGCGCCCCGCCTTCTTTGCGGAGGCGAAACCCGGCATTCGATCCTATGACGACGTCAATGCCGTCAACGGCAAGGGGTGGGCCGAACGCCGGAGCCTGTTGTCTTCGCTGGTCACCGGCGTGAACATGGTGATCGCCCGGGGCGTCGCCGATCCCGCACGGATCGGCATCACCGGCCTCAGCGATGGCGCGTCGACTGCGCGCTTCGCGCTGATCAACACGCGGCTATTCGCGGCAGCGGCGATCAGCACCTGCTGCGTCGAGCCGAAATCGGTCATGATCTATGGCGGCATCGCCTATGCCGATGCGATGCGGGCAATGGGCTATCCGCCCGCGAGCCGCGACGACCCCGCGTTTTGGAGCCCCTATTCGATGGCGCTCAATGCGCGAGCGATGGGCCGGCCGCTGCTGATGCAGCTCGCCGACGAGGAATATCTGCTCGGCCTGGAGACCTTCACCGCGCTGCGTGAGGCCAATCAGCCGGTGGAGATGTACGTCTTTCCCGGTGAGCACCACATCAAATGGCAGCCCGCGCACCGCCGCGCGATCTATGAGCGCAACCTCGACTGGTTCCAGTTCTGGCTGCAATCCCATGTCGATCCCGATCCCGCGAAGGCCGCGCAATATAAGCGGTGGGAGGCGATGCGCGCGCAGCTCCGACCAGCGGCGTCATCGCCCTGATCGAGTCCAGGCGCGTGCCCAGGCCTCGACATCGGCGAACTGCAGGATGCGCCTGAACGCATCGCCATGGACTGGCCGCGGATCGTCGAGCACGCCCAGCACGGCGGGCAGATCGAGCATGTCGTGCGCGGCCAACTCGCCATCGGCGAGCATCCGCCGGATCGCCGCGCGGTGCGTCTCGAATATCTGGGCCACGAAGCTATCAGGCGTGCCTTTCGACCGTCGCCAGATGACGTCTGCCGGTAAATCTCCGGCAAAGGCGCGACGCGCGACGACACGATTTCGTCCACCCTCGAACCACAGCCAGCTCGGAACGCCCAAGCAGGTCTCGACCAGCGGCTGGGATAGCAGCGGCGAAACAGTCGGTAGCAGATCCTGGGGGTCATGGCCTTCCACATAGCTTTGCGCAAAAGCCATCAACCGGATGTGCATCGCCTTGCCGGGGAGTGCGCCGGGCGGGAGGACGAGCCAGGGATGGAGGTTCGTCGGTCCGACCATCGCCACGGCCCGCGGCGACAGGAAACTCAAGTCCTGCACATGCCGCATGGCCGGCTTGCCGAGCCAGGCACGCCTCACGGCGTCGCTGGTGACGGCCCACAGGCTCGCCGGTGCGAGCTGGCTGATGTCCCGCGCTGTGCGCAGGAAGGAGGGGCCAAGTCCGGAGGTCAGCAGGCGGTCCGCTGCCGGCCCGGTGGACTGGAGTGAACAGAACACATTGTCCCCGCCACCGCCGTTGAAGATCGCGCCTGCCCCGATCGTTTCTGCCGCCTCGGTGGCCAGACGGTTCGATTCCTGGACAAACGCGCGCACCGTCGGACGAGGGAGGTGCGCCGCGCCGGATCGCTCGATATCGATCCGCGACACGTCTCGATATGCCTCCGTCAAGACGGCGCCCAGGGACTGGGTCGTCCGGCGCGCATAGTCGCGCTCGTCGCCGGTCGCGTCCTGGGTGACCAGGGTCAGGCTATGGAACGACAAGCCCTGCCGGGCGAGGCAGGCCGCGACGATCGAGGAATCGAGACCGCCGGACAGCATGAGCACGACCCGTCCATATTCCGAGGCCCTGGCTGCCACGCACTCCAGCGCGGTAGTGCGCAGCCGGCGCGCGGCTTCATCCGCATCATCGACCTGTCGGCCACGATCGGCGAAAGCCCAGGGTGACCACAACGCCTCGACCACTGTCTTGCCGCCGACGATGCTGAGCCGCTCGCCACCGGGCAATTCACGCAGGCCGCCAAAGCAGGTTGCCGGGCCGCGCATGTCGCGCGTGGCGAGGTGACGCGCGACTTCGTCCCAGGCGACGACGGGGGTGAACAGGCCGAACGCGACAAGCAGGGCGACGTCCGAAGCAATGACGGTCACTCCTTCGATTTCGACGACATAGCAAGGCAGGTCCCCGAGCGGTGCCCGGACGATATCGACGCGGTGCCCGTCCGGCTCATTCAGGATGGCGACATAGCGCCCCCAATAATGCTCGATCAGGTGAACGCCGCGCGTTGCGCCGATGCGCGCCCGTTCCACCGCGTCCAGTTCCCGGATCGGTTGCGCCGCGCCGCGCGCAAACAGCGACCCCAGGATGATGCCACGCCCTTCGAGACGAAGCGGCATGGCCCCAATCACGGCAACGCTGACCCGGCCATCGTCGAACCGAAGGTCAAGCGCTTCGAGGTCGCGCGCACGCGCCGAAAATCGTGCCGCCAGGTCAGCATTGGCGTCGACTGCTGACCGGATAAGGGCGATGTAGCGGCTCTGCATCACACGGAGAGGATCGGCGTATAGGTTCGCACGGTGTCGATGCGGTCATTGACCAGCCATGCGCCGGCCTGCACCCAGCTATGGGCGGCAAAGGGCCTAAGCCGAACGCCGATGACGAGGTCGCCCGGCAATCCCAGCGCTGCGAGACGACGGGCCACCGCAACCGAGCGGGAAAGGCATTGGTCGTGCGATCGCACGATGCGCGCGGTCCGCTCGAATGCCGCGGCGACCTTCTGCATCGATTCGGGAGCGATTGTCGGAGCGGCGGATGGCGACGGTTTTGCGTCGGCCAGCTTGCGAAGAACGGCATGAAGATGGCCGAACCGGAGAGAAAGGCGCGTGAAGGCCAGTGCAGACAAGGCCGCCGCGACCTGACGGACATCGGCACGCTGCACGGATATGTCGAGGAAGCTGGCGGTCGGATTGTCGGGCGGAGAAAAAGCCATGGGAACGTCCGCGTCATCCGTTTCCGCCAAGATGCCGGATCGTAATAGGCCCGCAAGCGCCCGCATTTCCCCAGGATCGAGATCATGCCGGCTGATCATTTTCCGGAAGGCAGATTCCGCCTTTTCGCCGAGGCAAAAATAGCGGTCCGCAACAACGTCCAGGAACAGGAGGCGGTCGCTCACGTCGCAGAACGAAATGCCGGCGCGCAGCGCAAGGCCCATAGCGCGTCCCCTATCGCAAGAGCGGCGCGCGGCCGGCAGCCGCGCGCCGACCTTTCAGTCGTCGGACAGGCCCGCCTGGAACTGGCCGAGATTCTCGTCGACGGGGATGCCGCCGGCACCGAGGGTTTCGACGCTCGCCGCGCCGAGATCGATGATGTCGTCTTCGCGTTCCATGATGCACTCCACTGACAAGCTGCGGGAAGTCGCAGCCTCGGGAGTGTAGGAAGTGCTGGGCTCTATCCGAACTTTATACGGATTCTATATCGATATTGTTTGGTCGAGGGCGAGGACGATTGCCGCGCGTCGCTACGGTCGTTTGCCCATGAAGCGCTTGAAGCGGTCCCGGCCTTCAGCGGCCAGGATAGCCTCTTCCGCATTCGCGCATTCGTCGCCGCGAACCGAGCCACTCTGGCACCCCGCCACGATCTGCCGCGCTTCGTCGAGGTTGGCCGCGAAATACTGCGTGCCGCGCGGTGCCGCCGGTGGTGACGCTATCACGGAAGCTGCATTACCGGCGATTGCCATGCCCGATGGCATGATGAGCGGGCGAAGGACAAAACCGCCTGCAAACCCGATGATAAGTGCGAATATGGCGAGAATGAGCGTCTTGCTCTGCATCATCACCAATCACCTCCGTTGAAATCGATCTTCAATCGACCCGGTACACGGCGCGGACTATGTCGGCGGCGGCACGCCGCCGGCGGCGATGATAGTATAAGCTGAGCCGACGAAGCATGTCGCGCTCCCCGCTGCCGGCGGCGGATGCGATCGCCGCCAGTTCTTCTTCTGCCGTGTCGAGCACATGGGGTTCGACGGTACGGGCGGCATGCAGTCGTGCGTTCAACTGATCGACGGCACGGACATGCTCGCCATTGGCCGACTGCCGCGCGATCGCGAGAAAAATCTGATCTGCGCGATCGGCGATCGGGCGATCCTCCGCGTCGGTCGCTAGCATCGCAATCGCGGCCGGGCGTGGCCAAGCGCGGATAGCCAGCCCGAGCAGTTCGGCGGACCAGTCGTAAAGATCCTTCAGCGCCGGTTCGTCGAGTGCGGGGATGTGGAAGCCGCCGCTGGTGCGCGTCTCGACCAGCCCTTCGCCGGTCAGCAGATGGAGCGCGTCGCGGACCGGCGTCACGCTCGACGACAGCGGCGCCGCGAGCACCGCCGGGTCGAGCCGGTCGCCCGGCCGGAATTCGCGACCCATGATGCGGCGTTTCAGTGCCTCATGGACCCGCTCGGCGGTCGGACCCGAGTTCATGGCGCAGTTCGCCGGTCCTCGGCATAGGCGTCAACCAGTGCCTGCTGGTCGGGCCGCAGCGCGTCGATCGCACCGAGCGGCTCGCCGGCATGACCGCCCAGCAGAACGGACGGGCACTGGCCTTCATAATTGCCGAGATTGGGCCGGTGCTGGCGATAGCCCACCAGCGCCGCCAATTCAGGCGGGAAGGCCTTGGCGACCTCCGGCGGATAGGCGAGCCATTGGTTCTCATAGGGCTTGAGCCAGCCGAGCGAGTAGCCGACCACGAGGCCGCGCCGTACCGCGCCGGTGACGTTGGCGCCCGCGCCGTGCAGGGTCGAGCCGAGCAGGACAAGCGCCGCGCCAGGCGCCATCTCGGCCGCGAACGACGCCGCTTCGGGTTCGGCTTCGAGCGCCTGTGCGCCATGACTGCGTGCCCATACGAGCGTCGCGCCATTGTCCGCGGTGAAGTCGGTCAGCGGCCACATCACGTTGACCAGATATTCCACCTCGCCGACCGGCCCGCGCCACATGTCCTGGTCCCGGTGGGGAAGCTGGGCCGGGGCGCCGGGATGCACGGCAATCGCCTGGGTCGTATTGAGCTGGATGCGGTCGCACCAGGGCGACAGCACCGTCTCGGCTATACCGAGCACCAAGCGGTGCTGGACCAACGCCGCCGCGTGGGGCGAGCGAACCAGAAGCCGGCCGAACCGCTTGGTCGTGGCGCCATAGAATCCGCCCTGGCCGAACGGCGTGCGGGCGAAATCGCCGGCAAGGTCGTTGTCGAGCGCGCCGATCGTCGCCGGCGGCAGCGCGCCGGGAATGATGCAATAGCCTTGGACCATGAGGTCGGCGGTGTGCCGCGCGATCTCGCCGGAAAGGTCGAGGGTGTCGAACATCTCTTGCCTCCCCGCGTTAGGCCGCGACGCGTCGGTCGACGCGCAGCGCGGCCGCCGTGGCGCGTCCGGTCTCGATCAGGCTCGACGTTTCAGGCGTGATCTCGATGCGGAGCGCGGCCAGCATCGTGCCGTCGATGACCCGCGGCAGCCCGAGTGGCATACAGCGCCAACCAAAGGCGAGGATCTGCTGGAACCAGCCCATCTCCGCGATCGCGCTATAGGCGGTGATGCCGGCTGCCAGCGCATGGTCGACCAGCGCGGTCACCAGCGTATCGCGCACCTGGCGGCGCTCGCGGGCGCTCAGCCGGCGATCGAGGCAGAAACGCGTGATCTCGAACGTGCCGGCATCGCGGGGCGGAGCATCGTCGCACAGGTCGGCATAGAAGCTGTCGAGGATGTGGGGCCGCGTCGTCGGGAGCAGGCGCGCCGATCCGAGATGCGTGCCGTCCGGCTCAGCGAGGATCAGATAAGTGGCGTGAACATCGTCGAACTGGTCGACCTCATAGCGGCCGTCGAGGACGGGGACATCCCATTTGAGGAGGTCGACGAAGACGGATTTGCGTGCAGCGAACATCGAACGCAGCGCGGCGTCCGAGGCCGGCTGCGCGGCGGATTGTACGATATGCAACATGGGTCTGACTCCTTGACCGTGATCGGCCAAGGGTCGCCCCGCTGCGGGTCACGCCGCTATTCCGGAAAAGGGTAATATCGGCGGCGAAAGATATCGGAGAAGGTCAGCGTTCCGTCGAAGAGCGTCAGGATCACCAGATATGTTCGCTTGTTCACGCCGTAGCGCTCGCAGGCCTGCTTGATATGACGGGCGATCGTCTCCTCGCCGACGCCCAGGATGTGGCTGATTTCCCAGTCGCTCTTGCCGCGCGCGACCCAGAGCACGCAATCGCGCTGGCGGTCGGTGAGCACCGGGCGTGGCGGCATCTGCAAGCCGCCGCGCATCGCCCAGAGCCGTCGCGCGCCCTCGAACGCGAACATCCCCGCGAGTTGCGCCAGCGGCAGCATCTCGTGCCGCATCGGCCGACCCGCCTCGTTCGCGAACGAACAGGAGCCGCGCGCCTCGCCCGGTACATGCGCCGGCACGGTGAAGCCATCGCCAATACCTTGGTCGCGACCCAGCGCCAGCACGCGGTGGTCGTCGCGGGTCATCGGAATCATCTCGGACATCCGCGACCAGGGAAAACCGACGCTGGTGACATGGCTCGCCCGGTGGACGGGATCGGAGACGCCAAGCGAATTGCCGTCATAATAATCGGCCCAGCGCGTCGGATAATTATGGAGGCGGATAGCATTGCCGCTCGCCGCGACGATGTCGACGTGATGCGTCAGCGCGAAATACTGGAAGCCGAGCTGTTTCGTCACCGCCGTCATCGCGGCGGCGAGATCGTCCGCGTTTGCCACGGCCTCGACGACGTGCATGAACTGCGTCGCCATCCTGTGCATGCCCATAGGCCAGCGACGCAAGCCCGGGCGGTGCCTCAAGCCACCGTAGTCCCTGGGTCGCCCTTTCCCGGTCCCTTGGGCCGCGCGGCGGTTTCTCAAGCCGTCACCCGGCGAGTCTCGTAATGAAATTGACATATCATGGTGAGTTGCAACGTAAAACCCGCTTGTCGGTGGATGGCGGCAGCAGCGCGCCAAGCCGCTCCATGGTTTCTGTCCGGAAGAATGAGCACGCGGCGGCGGGCCGGAGCCGGAACCGCGCGTGACGCGGGAGGGATCCCACGGTTCGGGGTCCGATTGGCGTGACCCGGCGCCCTATGGTGCCTTGCGCGGCATCGATCGCGCGGGGCTGATGTGGGAATGGCTGCGCCGCGATCCCGGCTACGTCGGCTGGTACACGCGCGCCAGCTTCGCGACGCGCGGGACCGGCGACGCCATGCCCTGGGGGCTGCACTTTCGCGGAACATCCCGACCTCCCGGCCCCGGAGGCGCGGCTCATTTGGCATGCCGATCTCGACCCTGGGACGCTCAGCGTTGCTGCCCAGCCCGCAGATCCATCCGATCGCGATAGCTTCCGCATCGACCAGCTTGCGCCTTGGCTCGCGATCGCGGTCGATCCGGAGGGGCGCGAGCATGCGGTCCTGTCGGACGGATTCCACCATATCCGGCTCGACATCGAAGAGGGCCGGCTGGAGGGACAGGAGGCAGTTCTGCTCCATTATCGCCTGCGCGGGCTTGCCTCGGCGGAGACGCGGCTGCTGCCGCTGCGCCGCCTTCTCGACCTGTGCCGTCATCGCCGGTTTGCACGCTCGCTGTTTCCCCGCGATGCCCGGATCGACCGCGGGATCGATATGCTGCGCGTCCATGATGCAATCGGCCAAGGCGCGAGCCAGCGCGAGATCGGTGCTGCCCTGTTCGGCGACGACCGAGCGGTACGCGACTGGAATGACGTCTCGGATTCGCTGCGCTCGCGGGTCCGGCGGCTGGTGTACGAGGCCGGGGCGATGGCGCGCGGCGGGTACCGGCAGTTGATGCGGCGCAAGCCCTGACGATCCGACTTACCTTCAATGATCCACCATGGTGAATTCTGCGCGGGTAGCCTTTCAGGCTCTAACGGCGAGTGAGTGTCCAAAGGGACAACGTGCCCTTTTGGCCCTTCCACTCCTGACCGACCCTGATGAATCCCGATCTAAAGAGGTTGCTCTTCATTGTATCGCTGTCCGTCGTGGCGAAGGTAGGTTCGCGGATCTCCTTCGCGATCAGCTCGACCAGCCGGCCAGACAGCTGCTTGCCGCGCATATCTTTGGCGACCACGACATAGCCCAGCTCGGGTGCGGCCTCGTAGCCGGTGATAGCAACGCCTGCATCGTCGAACTTGTTCAGCCGATACCCTGGATCGGGGCTCTTCAGCGAGGCCACACCGACAATGCGATCCGTCGCTTGTTCGCGAAGCAATGCGAGCATCCGCGCGTTCTTCAGCCGCCCGGCGAGCTGCCCTACATCACCCTCGACGGCGCCTCCATCGACCACGAGTTGCGCGACCGAGAGGCGATCCTCCGGACTGAGATCGTCGAAGATGCCGACCCACGGATACGCGTCAACTTCAGCCATGCGTCCTGCTCAATGAAGTCGTGGCTTGCCCTGATATATTCATGAGACATCTCATTTGGACGGCGGTTCGTAGTAGATGGCGTCAAGCATGGCGACGCGGGATTCCCACAGCTCCATGTCCTGCCCTGACGGGCGCGGCGTGTTGTACCAGGGAGCCTGTTGGATCGGCTCAATCACGCGCGCCCAATAATTCTCAAGCGAGAGCGTGGTCGGCGCAAACGAGAGCGCCGTGGCGAGACCCGTCTTGTTACCGCCGTTCACACAGACGAAGAAGTCGGGACGTTTCATGGCTAGGAGCCGGGTCGCCGGTGCAAGGCGTGCTGTTCGTGAGGATCCCGAAAACGCAGCGGTGAAAGCTCCGGCATAGTCGTCAAACTGGGCTTCGGTTATGTCGCCGCGCTTCGGTATCGAGTCCAGAGCCTCCGCCAGTGCGGGGTCTTGCAATCCAATCAGCTCAGCGAAAGTACCAGCCCCACCCATGGATCCGAACCAGCCCCAGTCGAGGCCCTCGAGTCGCGTAGCATCCGCTTCGACATCGCCGAGGACGCCTGCGATGCCCTTCCACTCAGCGGCGGACAGATCACCAAGGGATGGGGCCTTCGAGAACATCTGTTGGATCGCACGCAGTAACTTCATCCGCTTTTTGAAGTCGTGATGGAGATCCGCCCGAGCGTCTTTGACGAAGTCCTTCCAAGACATGACCGCGAGTGGCGCATTGACGCGCGCCCAGTCTTTGGCCTCGTCCGGTAGAACGGGATTTTTTGGCCTCGGCGCGCTGTCGGCAGCCTTGGATTGACGGCGATAGCTCTCGGCCAGCGGCTTAGTGATCGGAAGATGCAGGGGCTTGTAGCGCTCCAACTGGTCCCGGATTTGATCGAAGAAGGAGTCATCGGCGGCGCCCTTGACGTGAACACTCGCCTCCAGGTTCGAACCGAGCCCGCCCTTGGTAAAGTTGGCGCTGCCGACGATCGCCTCGGCCTTGGCACCGGATTGGAAATAGAAGATCTTGGGGTGGAAACAGCCCGGCCGGTTCTTCGCGACGAAGGCGTTTGGAACGCCAACGAGTCGGTCGATGAGATCCGGATCCGTCGCGGAGAAATCCACGCCGAGAAGGATGGATTCAAATTTCGACTTGTTGGCGAGAAGTGTCTCGGCGACCGAGGTGATCCCGCCCCAGGCCACCGCTATCGAAATGCGATCGTGCTTCTCGATGAGAGCCGACAGGCGTCGCGCGATCGATTTTGCCTCAAGCAACGATATTTTCATACTCTGCCCTGGTTTCCATTCTGTTGTTTATTGGCCGAGCTTAACTGGCCCCCCAAAGGCGGCATAGGAATTCCGGTTGATTGGATCATACCTAATCTCGGACGTGTCACCATTTTAGATGTGATGTTTGCTTTCAGGCCAACAATCTGAAGGTTGAACGGCCAATATTCGGCGCGTTCCTGCCGGAACCGTTGTCCGGTGAAAGATTGGTTTCAGGATAACAATGGTGTGCCGGAAGGTCCACGATCGGGTGGAGAGCAGGCGCCTCGCGCCGATGAAGCGGCGCGACCGCGCTCTACGGCTCGAAGCCAGGCTTCTCGCCCCCGAGCCCCGCTGTCGGGTCTCGGCCTGGCGGTAACGATCGGCTGGCGCGGGTCAGCGTCCGCTGACCCAGATAGAGCGGGGCTGAGGACGCACACTGCCGGACTGCTGCGCAGCCGGACAGGGTGCGGCGCCCGATGGCGGCCCCGCAGGCACTCCGGCCTCTCGGTCGGGCGGTGCGCCCGATTTCGCGAGGCCGGCGACAATTGCCGCCATGGCCTCGCGAAGCCCGACCCTGCACCGCTGATCCGCCCGCGCCGGCCGGGGAGCCATCCCTTTGCTGGCGGCGGCTTCGCCGCCGGGAAGCGCTGCGGTCGCCGCTCACGCGGCGGCGCTGTCGGTGGCCTCTCCCGGTGGCGCGGGAGTGGGCGGCGCTCCCTGCTAGGCCCGCTCGCGTCCCCGGCAAGCCGGGCTGTGCCCGGCTCCTTCACTGCGTTGCGGCCCGCTGGGTGCCGGCGCCGCTCAAGCGGTCCTCTCCGGTTCGCATCCTGCCGCCCACCCCCGCTTCCGGGGAGGCCATGGTGGTTTTGGGGCGGTGCAGGAGGTGAACGATGCGTGTCTCCCCGACCGCTCCCGCGCGCGGCAAGCGTGGCAAGCACAAGGCCGCCAGTGCCGCGACCAAGCCCGTGGCCGCTGCCCGGACCAGCCGCGAACCGAGCCGCACCAACCTTTATGACGAGGTGACGGCGCGGATCATCGCAGAACTGGAGGCGGGGCGCGTGCCGTGGGTGCAGCCTTGGGGGCGCCCCGGCGGAACCGCTCCCGGACTGCCGCGCAACGCGCTGACCGCGCGGCATTACTCCGGCGTCAATGTGCTGATCCTGTGGGGCGCGGTGATCGAGCATGGCTTTCCCTCGCAGGGCTGGCTGACCTTCCGCCAAGCGCTGGAAGCGGGCGGCGCGGTCAGGAAGGGCGAACGCGGCACCACCGTCGTCTATGCCGACCGCTTCACCCCCGAGGCCGAAAAGGCGCGCGCCGTCGAAACCGGCGGCGATGCCAAGACCATTCCCTTCCTGAAACGCTTTACCGTGTTCAACGTCGCGCAGTGCGAGGGATTGCGCCCCGGCCTTGCGCCCGATCCCGCCCCCTTGCCCGAACGCCAGATCGTGCCGATCGCCGAGGAAGTGATCGCAGCGAGCGGCATCGAGTTCCGCGTCGGCGGCAACCGCGCCTTCTATGTGCCCGCGCAGGATTATGTGCAGGTGCCGCCGCAACCGGCCTTCTTCGAGCAGATCAACTATTACCGGACGTGCCTGCATGAAGTAGGTAACATCGCAAGTGTCCTTGTCGCGGGCGGCGCGGGCGAGGGTGCTGTAGAACGATACCTCCGCCATCTTCACTGCGGCGAGCAAAGCCCAGGCGGGGGTCGACTGGATGCACGCACAGCAGCCGGCGCTGCAACTCAGCGCTGCGGCGTAATTGGGATTGCGGCGGGTGCGTCCGGCATCCGCCGTAGGCTGCCGGCGAGCCGGTCCTCGGCCGTCCTCGCGCGATGAAGCAGCGTCAGGTTCTCGCTCGCCAAAAGACGCTTCTCTTCCGCATGACGGCGCGCGGCTGCCCTCAGGTCCGCCAGATCGGATTCAAGCTCGGCGATGCGCGCTGCCAGATCGGTCGCCGGTGTTGGGCCACCCGCCGCCGCCTCGATCTCGTCGAGGATGTCGCGATGGGTCGTGTAGAGCGGATTGCGGCTACGCCCAGCCTCGCGCGCGACCGAAGCCGGGCTGATCCGCACGACGCGCCCAGCATGATCGGCATGCCGCCCTTCGCCGCGCACAAGTCTGGCGAGTGCAGCCCGGTAGCTCCTTGCGACCGCGTCAGATCGGCGCAACGCATCAGTTCCCCTCATATTGCCCTCCGATCTTTGCCAGCACGCCG
This sequence comes from Sphingomonas sp. GlSt437, assembly GCF_048015635.2. NCBI lineage: Bacteria > Pseudomonadati > Pseudomonadota > Alphaproteobacteria > Sphingomonadales > Sphingomonadaceae > Sphingomonas > Sphingomonas sp. GlSt437. The sequence goes on from NZ_JBPGYA010000001.1 coordinate 1,303,979, forward strand.
TCGCACTGTTCGATCGCCTCGGTCAGCACCGCCGCTGTCATCGCTCCGGCTCGGGGAAGCAGGGCAGCATTGCGCGCACGCCGATCTCGCCAGTAGCCGGCATGCTGCTCCTCAACGACCATATTCGCGCACGACAGGCACACCGCTGGCGCCCTCCCGGCTTCGCTCGGCCCGGCCTCACCGCCGCAGCGCGCCGTTTCCTGCTGGAACACGCACCAGCCATAATCGCAGGCATGCACCCGGAGATCGGTCTCCGCGAGGATAAATGCGATATAGTCGCGCCGGACCTGCTCACCGGCACGGCCGCGGAACCGGACATTGCCGGCAACGATACGCTCCCCCATCCGGCCACCAAGGCGCTTGCTGGTCAGCATTTGATCGAGCGCTGCGGCGGTTTCGGCGCGGCTCTCATGGTCGATAAGGCCGTGCAGATCGAAGTCGTTCCCCACATAGCTTCGGGCCGTCATCGCGACCGACGCATGCTTGAAGTGCTCGGCCAGCCCGAGAAGCTGTGATCGATCCCGCCGTGCCACGAACCGAGCGAAGGTCTTGCGGAACTGGTGCGTGCTGAACGACCAAGGCTTTCCTTCATGTTCGGGCACGCCGACGTGCCGCGCGAAGTCGTTGATCCGCCAACCGATGTGCATGTGGGTCACCGGCACGATCTCGCCATATTGCGTGTTCTTGACCAGGAAGATTTCATCGCGTCCCGACGCGGCACGCAGCGGGGCGCTCAGCTGTTCGAGCAGATCGACGGCCCGCACCACCGGCGCGGGGGCAACCCAGCGTTCCTCCCGCCCCTCGGGATGGTCTACCGTCTTGAACAACCGCGCCACCACATAGGCCTGATCCACGCCGGTCTCGCCGATCGGGCGGTATTCGATCGCCCCGACCTTCATCGACAGGATCTCGCTCACCCGCATCCCGACGAAGCCCGCGATGACGATGTAGCAGGCTTCGACGAGGTGGCATGCGGCGTGACGGACGGCGTAAGCGCCATCCAACTTGTCCCCCAGCGGTCCCGTCAGATGCGCTTGCCGCAGCGCCCTGCGCACATAGTAGGAGGCTTGGCGGGAGATGCCGGTAGCGAGGCCGATGGCCCTGGCTCGTAAGCGGATCGTTTCAGCCTCGATGATCGTCTCGCCATGCTCCTCCACCCAGCGCAACGCTTCGCCAAGGATCGCGACGGCGACCTCATCCGGGATGAACGGGATTGTCCCTTTGGTCGCGCGCGTGACGCCCGCCGCCTCGAAGGTCGTGTCCAACGGCAGCGGATCGACGCGCGGAGCATCGCTCAGCTTGGTTCTTTGCCGATAGAGATCCTTTATGGCGAGCAGGTAGTTGCTCACCGTGCTTGGGCTGACCCGCGCCTTTCCATTGCGGGCGGGACGACCGCGCAACCAAACGCACAGGCGATCGACAGCGCTCGGGTCGATGTCGGAGAAGCGGCGCAGCCCCTCGATCGCCATCCACCCGATCAGCGTGCGCAGAATCAGGCCTTTCATATGAAGCGACGCGAGCGATGATCGCTTTCGTCCCGCTGGCGGATCGACGCGCATCGACCAGAGGAAGTGCTTCGCGGCATGGATCAGGGCCGCGCGCTCCCCGATGCCGATCCTCGCATCCTTTGGCATCGCAACGACCCAGCGCAGCCGGTTCTGATCGGCGCGGCGACCCGACGTCCTGATGTCGAGGCGCCATTCGTCGTCGCCGAATCGGCTCCAGGGCGAGACGGCCATATCTTCCCAGGCCGGCGCCCCCGCCCTCGTTTGTGGCCGCACGCTCATTCGATCGGCGGCAGCACGGGCAGCGCACGGTCGACCGCTGCATCATGCAGCGTGTCCGGGAAGCGCGGCAGAATATCGCGTTCGAGGATCTCCAGTTTGGGGGCATAGAGCAGCCGCCAACGACCCGGCACCATCCCGTTTCGCGCGTCGATCAGCGCCGATCGCGTCGCGTTAAGCCGAACCAGCATCTCCACATCGAGCGGGATGACCGCGTTCTGGCAGGTGAAGCACCCCAGCCAGGCCGTGCAGAGTTGGCCCGCACGCTGGCCTTCCGCCGCCCCACCCATCGGATCGGCGCAGATGAAGCCCGAGGCCGACGCACGGCGAACGTCGACGTCAGGCTGTTCGGGTATTTCCGCATCCGGCTCCCCCCGCACGATCTCGACGAACCGGGCCTGCAAGGCGCCAACGGCGATGGCTTGGGCTTGTCGGACGAGCGGCCGATCCACATAACGCTGCGTGGTGTCCGGCGTCGCATGGTTCGCCAGCGCCTGGGTTTTCAGGATATCATGGCCCAGCCTCTCATGCGCCAGCGTCAGCCCAGATGCCCGAAGCGCGGCGATGCTCAGTTGCAAGGGCCTGCCCAGATCGTCTCGCAGATCGTGACGCTTCACGAAGCGCCGGACATGCGCCGATACCAGATAGTTCGGTATCACGCCGACGATCCGCGAGCTGTTCATATTGTCGATCAGGAACAGGCGGTCCCGGTCCTCGGGCCGCGCATGCGGGATGAGCGCAGCCGTCATTGCCAGCACTTGCTCGATCAACGTCGGGACCGAGAAGCTCTTATCCTTGAGGAAGCTGCGCCGTTGTTCGCGGCTCGAGCGCCCTTTGCTCCAGGTGACGAGCACGCGGCCGTCAAGCAGGAGGTGCTCGCTCATGCAGTCGCGACGAAGCAAGCGCAGCGCTTCGGCATTGGCGTAGGTCTGCGCGCCGATCGCGATCATGTAGGGCACGATCGTTTCCGGCATCATGTAGAGATGAGCCGCCACCTTCAGATTGGCGCCATGGCGCAGCATCGCGAAGTGAAGGCGCCACAGTTTCGCTCCCGGCTTCGACATCACCCGCGTCGGTGGCACGATCCCGCCGAACCGATCGCAGATTATCGCAAGCAGAACCCCGATATCGTCCAGATCAAGCCGCGCCAGATCGTCCTCAGCCGCGATCGCGGCACGGTCGAGGCGCGCAAGCGCCGCGCACCCAGCCTGGAACACCGCCCAGCTGGCAGTGATATCGGCGCGGGCTGCGGCTAGCACGCGCTCCATCTCGTTTCGGCTCAGCACCGCTCGAGGCGGTGTCTCGGCATTCTTGCGTGGGAAGGCGTTGAACGGGATATCAAGGTCGGAGTGGGTCAGCTCGGGCCGGTTTCGCTGCAACCATGCGATCAACTGCTTGATGCACGACCATGCCCCATGTCTCGTCGCCTTCACCCAGGGTTTGGTATCGAGCGATGCGATGAACGCGCGCAGCACCGCTGTATCGACGTCACGCATCGACGTGATTGCATCATCATGTTCCTTGATGAACGAGAACCACAGGGGAAGCCGACGATAGGTGCTGATGCGAGTTGACGCTGCTTTGTCGCCAAGATGATGTCGGAACGCCAGCGCCAGCTCGGCCGCCATCGGCACTTTTCCGAACATTGTAAAATCGAACGAACGCTTGAGCGTGCCGTCTGCTTGTACGAAGTTGACGACGAGCGTACCGGGCTCGCTGATCAGCGGGATCGGCGATGGTGCGACCCGATAATTCTTCCGGCGGCGTGCCACTACAGCAGTGCCGCATAGAGATCATCGACTGAGGATTCGATGATCGAGAGGTCGGTTGCGACGACGCGGAGGTAGATCGCTGTGGTCGCAAGATCGGCGTGCCCCATCAACACCTGCAGCGCGAGCAGCGGATTGAGGTCCGGATGGGTTTGTGCCTCGCGCTGCAGGAACCTCAGCATCGCTACCGCGAACGTGTGGCGCAGCGCATGGAACGTCGCCGGTACGCCTGCGCCGTCTGCCGCCGCTTTGAACATCGCGCCAACCCGCCGGGGCGTCATCGGCTGCCCCCTTACGGTCAGGAACAGCGCGTCAGGGTCAGTGGGCCCAGCGCGAGCTTGCATTTTTCTAACCGTGACGGCGCGCTCCTCCCGCACATAAGCCCACGTCCGATCCAGAAGCGTGGGCGGCGGATAGATGACGCGGGCTTTTCCGCCCTTTGTTGCGTCGATTCGCACCGGCATCATCGGTTCGGCGCAGGCCTTCGGAAGAAGGCGGAGTTTCAACCCGGCGATCTCCATGCGCCTTATCCCGGTCGTGACCGCCCATTCGACAACGAGCCGGTCCCTGACCGGCATTTCCGCTATGATCCGCCGGATCGCCGACGGCGCCAGCGGACGCGGCAGCATCGTCACATGGCGCACGGTCAGCTCGTTGACGCGCTCGCGGCCGCCACTCGCATCGATATGAGCGAAGAAGCCTGGCGGGCGGCTTCGCGACAGTGCGACGTCGCTTGCCGTAAACGGCGTTCGATCAATCAGGCCGGTCCCGGCACACCAGTGGTAGAACCGGGCGATGGTGCGCAACCGGCCATTGATCGTACTGCGCGCCAGCGGCTTTTCGTCGTCATCAGGTGGATGCAACATATTGTCCCGGTATGCTGCGATCTCACCAGAGCCGACACTGTCCCAGCGCCAGTCATTCGCCTCAATCGTCTGCCACCAGTCATAGAGCGCTTCGCCGTAGGTGCGCCAGGTCTCGGGGCTGCGCGTCCGCCCACGCACCAGCGCGACATGCATCAGCCAGGCACAGGCCGGCTCGATCAGTCGCATTTTCGCGTCGAGCAGCATCGGCACGCCCAGAACCGATGAGCCATCGGGCCTGAACGTTTCTGCCGAGAACAACAACTCCGCCATACCTCTCCTCGATCGCTGCCGAATGGGGTGGGCCCTCGGGCCCACCCCATTCGGCGAAGAAGGAGAGTGGGGCCTGTGCAGGGTGTCCTTCTGGATAGCCCTGAAAGGACAGAAAGGACATCCTGTGGGCAGGACCTAACACGAACTTTGTCACGGCAGTGGCCACAAGTCGCGGCTGAACCGGAACCTCGTCAACAGCTTCGGATCGAAGGATTATGCCCGCGAGGAATTGATTGCCGAAATGGGTTCGGCCTTTCTCTGCGCGGCCCTCGGCATCGTTCCGACCGTCCGCCATGCCGATTACCTTGGCAGTTGGCTCGACGTGCTGCGCGAGGATAACCGCGCGATCTTCCGCGCCGCCAGCGCCGCCAGCAAGGCCGCCGACTGGCTGCTGGCGCGGCACGCCGCCGCCCGAGCCGAGGCTGCCCAAGCCGACATTGGCGAACGGAGGGCGGCATGATCTTGTTGACCCCCGAGCTTCACGCCGCGTTGCGCGTGAATGCCGACCGCTCCGCCGAGAGCGATCATGATCCCGTGCCCGTCGTCAAATTCTTCAACCCGCTGGGCGCGGCGACATGGCTTGCGACCGAGCTTTACGGCGATGGCGATACGCTGTTCGGGCTGGCCGACCTCGGTTTCGGCTGTCCCGAACTCGGCTGTTTCAGCCTGTCCGAACTGGCGAGCCTCCACCTGCCGTTCGGCCTCGGCATCGAGCGCGATATCGGCTTTTCGACGACCGCCAGCCTGTCGGTCTGGGCTGACACCGCGCGCCGTGCCGGTTCGATCCAGCAGGCCCAATCGATTATCTGGCGCATCGAGTCCGCGCCGGTCCCCGAGCTTCCGACCGATCCCGAAGGCGGGAAAGGCGGATGACGCGCGGCGCGTAACGCCGCATATCGTAAGCCGGTCCGCCCACCCGGAAAGATCGACGGACCGGCACTCACAAGGAGTGCTGACCATGAAACTCGATTTTATCCCGCTCGACAAGCTGGTCGTGAGCAAGGCCAACATGCGCTACGGCAGGAAAGCCCCGGACGTGTCCGACATCCTGCCGACCGTGCGCAGCCGTGGCGTCATCCAGCCGGTCATCGTCCGCCCCAATTGCGCGCCCGATGGCTTCGAGATCGTTGCCGGAAGCCGCCGCTTCCATGCCGCCAAGATCGTCGCCGAGGAACGGCGCGCGGCGGGCGATACGACACCGGAGCCGATGCCCTGTGCGATCCTAGACGATGGCGACGACGCCGCCGCCATCGAAGCGTCGATGATCGAGAACATGGCACGGCTTGACCCCGACGAGGTGACGCAGTGGGAGAATTTCACCCGCCTTGTCCGCGAGGGCCGCAAGGTGGAGGACATCGCCACGACCTTCGGATTGCCCGACCTCACCGTCAAACGGGTGCTGGCGCTCGGCAATCTGCTCCCGGCCATCCGCGACCTCTACCGCAAGGAACGGATCGACGCGACGACCGTGCGGCATCTGACGATGGCGTCCAAGAGCCAGCAAAAGGCATGGCTGGCGCTGGCCGACGACGAGAATGCCTATCTGCCGACCGGCCACCAGTTGAAATCATGGCTGTTCGGCGGGCAGTCGATCCCGGTGAAACATGCGCTGTTCGACGTGGAGGCGAGCGGCCTTGCGACCATCGCCGACCTGTTCGGCGAGGACCGCTATATCGCCGATGCCGATGCCTTCTGGACCGCGCAGAATGCCGAAATCGAGGCGCGCCGCGCCGCCTATGTCGAACAGGGCTGGGCCGACGCGATCATCGTGCCGCCGTCCGATCATTTCTCGACATGGGAATATGAGAAGGCCGGCAAGCGCAAGGGCGGGCGCGTCTATATCGACGTGCGCGCGACCGGCGAGGTGATCGTTCACGAAGGCTATGTGTCGGGCAAGGAAGCCCGCCGGATCGCCAAGGCCGAGGGATCGGAAAACGGGACCGGCCAGAAAGCGGCGCGGCCCGAGGTGACATCGACCATGCAGACCTATGTCGACCTGCATCGCCATGCCGCCGTCCGCGCCGCGCTGACCGGTCATCCGGCCATCGCGCTGCGCTTGATGGTGGCCCATGCCATCGGCGGCTCGCACCTCTGGACCGTCAAGGCCGAGCCGCAATCGACGCGCAACGAGGACGTCCGCGATAGCCTCGACAACAGCAAGGCCGAGGCCGATTTCGACGAGCGCCGCCGCGCGGTGCTGGCAGTTCTCGGCTTCTCCGCCGAGGAACCGACCGTGACCGGGGGCAATGGCGACGACTATGGCGTCGTCGGCATCTTCCAGCGGCTGCTCGACCTTCCCGACACGGTCGTCATGGAGGTGATCGCCATCGTCATGGGCGAAACGCTGGCGTCGGGCAGCGCCGCCGTCGAGGCGGTGGGTATGGAGATCGGCGTCGATATGGCCCGCTGCTGGCAGGCCGACGACGCCTTTTTCGAGCTGATCCGCGACCGGGAGGTGCTGACCCGGATCGTCGCCGAGGTGGCGGGCGAAACCGTCGCCAGCGCCAATGCGGGGGAGAAGACCAAGACCCTGAAACGCATCGTCCGCGATCATCTCGACGGGACCAACGGACGCGAGCGGCGCGAGAATTGGGTGCCGCGCTGGATGGCGTTCCCGCCCGCCGCCTACACCGCGCGCGGCGGCGTCGGCACTGTTGCCGCCCATGCCAAGGCGCAGGCGGCGCGGGAGATCGAGCGGCGGGTTCCGGGCGACGACGAACCGGACCCCAGTGCGCCGAGCGCGGTAATGGCCCTTCCGGACCCCGACGAGGAGGGCGGGGCCGACCGTCTCGCCGCCTGACCTTGGAGGGGCGGCGTCAGCCGCCCCTCTCATCTTCAAACCCTCGAAATCCGGCCGCGCGCCGCCGCCGTCCCGGCGGCGGCGCGCGGTTTATTGGTGGTTGCCCGCTCCCTGGCTGATCGGTGCAGGGCATCAGGTGGTGCGCGGTCCCAGCAGGATGATGCCAGCGCCGATCAGGCAGACCGCCGCGCCTGTCACGTCCCAGCGGTCCGGTCGCACGCCTTCGATCGCCCAAAGCCAGACGAGCGACGCGCAGATATAGACGCCGCCATAGGCCGCATAGGTGCGTCCAGCAGCCGCGCTGTCGACGAGCGTCAGCAACCATGCGAACAGTGCGAGCGACACCATCCCCGGCAGCAGCCACCAGGACGATTTGCCGAGGTGCAGCCAAGCCCAAAAGGCGAAGCAGCCTGCGATTTCGGCGAGCGCGGCACCGACATAGGCGAGAATCGTCGCCATTATGCGGCCATCTCGCAACAGCCGGTATCCTTCGGCTCGCGTGACGAAAGATCGTCGAGGATCACACAGTCCGGACCCGGGCCGCCCACACACTCGGCGTCGCACTGCGCCACGAAGCCCGCAATACTCTTCTCCAGCGCCCGAAATTCGCGCAGCTTCGCACGCACATCCAGCAGGCGCGCGTGTGCCAGCTCGCGCGCCTCGAGGCAGGAGCGTGACCGGTCCGCGACCAGCGTGACGAGCGCCCGAACCTGGTCGATCGAGAAGCCGAAATCGCGGCAGCGCCGAATGAAGGTCAGCCGCCGGACATCGGCATCGGCGTAGCGCCGCTGGTTGCCTTCCTGCCGGTCGGGCCGTGGGAGCAGGCCGATCTGCTCGTAATAGCGGATAGTGGGCGCATTGGTGCGGGTGCGTTCGGCAAGTTCGCCGATCTTGTATCCGGGCATGAAGGGCCTCGTGAAAATGGGGCTTGAACCTCAAGTAGCTTCAACTCCTACAATGATCGCCGCCCGCCGCAACCATGATTGGACGGGTGGAGGAGACCAATATTGACCGAACAATGGGAAACCGCGCCGATCGCCTGCACGCTCGATGCTGGCAATCTAAACGAACGTCTCGAATGGATCGCCGATCTCAATGCCCGCGCGCTTCGCAGGTCGCGGCGCGACGACCTTCGCCTTGCGCTGGATTACGAACCTGGCGCCATTGAAGAGGTGCGCCGAATGGTGGCGGGCGAGCAGGACTGCTGTGCCTTTCTTGCCTTCGACATCGCCGCACTGGACGACGTGGTCCGCCTGACGATCGTTGCGCCGGAGGCAGCGCGCGACGCGGCCGAAGCATTGTTCGAGCCGTTCGCGTCGAAGAGCGGAGCCATGGCCAGAGAATGCGGGTGCGTTGGAGCGTGCGGCGTATGACCGGGGGCCGCCTCTCCGAGACCAAGGCCGCCGGCGCGGTTGCGGTCACCGTGTCCACCGCCGCGCTTGCCTGTGGAATATGCTGCGTCCTGCCGTTCGCGCTGCCAGCGGCGATGCTCGGCGTGGTCGGCGGTGCGCTCGCCTGGTTCTCCGGGGCCTATCGCTGGATGACACCGATCGCGGTGCTCGCAGTCGCCGTGGGCTGGTTCTGGATCGGTTATCAGAGCCGTTCGAGCAACCGGCGTCCCGCCCGCCTAACGCTTATCGTTATGGGATTTGCCACCACGATGATGGCGCTGGCGCTGTTCTGGCCGCGAATCGAACCGATCGCGCCCGGGGTGCTGCGCCGCTAGACCGGCCGCTCCTTCGTGCCGCACCATCCATGCGGCACCATCGCGGCGCCTGGCCCGGGGCTATGTCGATGCGGTCGTGCTATGCGCCTGGCAAGATCCGGATCAGTGCGGTGGCGCGTCCGCGCTGTCCTTGTTGCCTCCCTTACGCAGGGTGTACCGGCTGCATGGTTCGTCATCGATTCTGCCGCGTCTCCAGCCCGTTTCCGGCTCCTCGGGCGCATGACCTGGGACGGTCGCAGTCCCGCGAAACCATCGCCGCACGGCTTATTTCCCCGCCCGCCAAGGCGGGCTCCTCGCGGTCGCTTCGCTTCAAATAAGCCTCCGGCTCCGGTCCTCCGCTGCCGCTTCGGCCTGCCGGTTCGCGGGCCTGCCTTGACCGTCCCTCCGGTCCGCCCATCGCCCGGAAACGGTTCGGGGCGACTTTTCAGGAGACGAACAATGCCAGCCATCGGTTATGTCACCCGCGACGGACAAGGCTTCAAGGGCCAGCTCAAGACGCTTTCGATCCGCACCGACATCGAGATCATTCCCAACACCCGCAAGTCCGGCGACACCCACCCCGACTATCGCGTGTCGGCGGCGGGCGTCGAGGTCGGGGCCGGATGGGTCCGGCGCGGCGAAATGAGCGGCAAGGACTATGTGTCGCTATCACTCGCCGCGCCCGAATTCGGCCCGCGCCGGCTCTACGCTAATCTCGGCCGCGCCGCCGGGCAGGATGATGACGACGCCTTCGCGATCATCTGGAGTCCGGCCGACTGAACCCATCGGCTCCCGCGCCCTCGCCGGGCGTGGGAGCCACCTTGGCTGAACCCGAAGGGGGGGTCGGAATCGCGTATAGCCGTTTCCGACCCTGCCCGATCCGCTTTGCAACCTGCACCTCGATCGCCGCGAGGTGCGGCGTGAGGCCGCGCCCGGAACGAGCGAGGTCTAAAATGGCAACAGACGACGATGACGAGAATGCGCGCGCAGCGCGTGCGCTGAAGGGATCCCCCTTCCTCAGTCCCGAGCAGGCGGCGCATTATTTGGGGGTCTCGACCCGCACGCTTCAGGAGCATCGGTCTGGCGGAACCGGACCGCGCTTCCGCCGGCATTGCCGCCATATCCGCTACCATATCGACGATCTCGATGCCTGGTCGCTGGGGGAGGCCGACAATGGCTGATCTGCATCGAGATGTCTGCGCAAAGCGACGCATTCCCGCCGCGCCCAGCGTCGCGCTGGCCGCGCTCGGCTGCGCCGTTGCGGCCACCATCGCCTTACCGCCTCGGCCTTTGCTGGTCTGGAACGCCAGCGCCAGCGCACCCATCGGCCTCTATGGTATCACCGCGCCGGACGGCATCAGGAAGGGCGACATGGTGATTGCGCCGCTTGCCGAACCGTATCGCTCGCTCGCTGCCACCCGTCATTATCTTCCGGCCAACGTGCCGTTGGTCAAACGCGTCGCTGCAATGCCGGGCGATCGCGTTTGCGCACGGGGAAACCTCATTTTCGTCAATGGCCGGTCGGTGGCCGCGCGTCTCAGATTCGATGCCCACAATCGTGCAATGCCGTGGTGGCATGGGTGCCTGCGACTCGGCGCGACCCAGCTCCTGCTGCTCATGACTGACAGCCCCGCGTCGTTCGACGGTCGCTATTTCGGGGTGAGCGACCGCCGTCACCTGATCGGCCGTGCGCATGTGCTATGGACATGGTGATCACGTCGCTCATGGCGGCGGCGCTTGCCTCAGCGGTTCCGACCGCACGCGATCCGGTCGCGCGCTGGCGGCCCTACACCGACGAAGCAGCGACGCGCTGCGGGGTGCCGGTCGCCTGGATCGAGCGCGTCATTCGTGCCGAAAGCGGCGGGCTGACGACACTCGGCGGTCGCCCGATCACCAGCCGCGCTGGCGCGATGGGGCTGATGCAATTGATGCCCGCCACCTGGACGGCAATGCGCCAGCGTCTCGCGCTCGGCTTCGACCCCCATGATCCGCGCGACAATATCGTTGCCGGCAGCTGCTATCTGCGGTCGATGTACGATCGGTTTGGTTATCCCGGACTGTTTGCGGCCTATAATGCGGGGCCGGGGCGCTACGCCGATCACCTGGCCTCGGGACGCCCGCTTCCCGAGGAAACGCGTGCCTATCTGGCAACCCTGGTCGGCAGCGGAACGGGTTCAACCGCGATAAGCACACCGGCATCCGTATCGATTTTTTTCTTACTGGGGGTGCGGCGACAGGCGACAACGCCATCGTCAACCGCGCCGACGAGCAGCATTTTCGTGACGTTGGGCAGCGAGATGAGCCCGCGATAGATCTTCCGTCGCGATTGTGGAGAGGGTGGGCTCGTCTCGGCAAGGCCCAGCATGACGGCCGCCGGAACGGCTATCAAGGCCGGCGGCACCTCCAATTTTGCTGCGATATGGAGCGCGCTTCGCGCGCGCTTTTGTTCGTAGCTGCGCAACAAAATCGGTTCCTCCGCCGCCGCTGACGCGGCGCTTCCGGCTGCGCCTCCAGCGGCCCTGACAGCCGCTCCGCCGACCGTCGTCGAGGTGTCGTCCTCGAATGGTCGAGGAGAAGAAGGAGCAGGTTATGAGCATGATGCAGAGCGTTGGCGTGGCATCGGCCAGGGTCACAGACCGCGTGATGGCGGCGCTGATTTCGGGTCTCGAAATCGAGTTCGGCCGCGGTGTCGGAGAGGCATTGGCACATCGGTTTCTCGAAGCGGAGGACGTGGATTTCAACTGGGATGCACGGCTCGAGGAGCGGTGGATCGGCGCATATGAGAGCCTGGACGATGAGGATTTCGAGCTGGATCGGGTCGCTATCCTGGGGCGGCTGGATGGCGAATGGTTCGTCGCGGTGATGATCGTCGATGGCGATGGCAACGCTCACGGGATGATGGGCAGGCGCACATTCGGGCGCGAACGGACGGCACGCGAGGCGTTCGCGCGAGGATGATCATCGCACATATCGAGGAGCGGCGCTCATGTAAGGGCGTCGCTCTTCTTTTTGCCTCGGCTCGCTTGGGGTTCGGACTGGAAGAAGCTGGGATTGGCGGGTTTCGGGGCAATTCGGCGTAAGGCAAGATGAAGCAATGGTGCCGGTCTGCGACCGGACGCCATAAGCTATTGTCTGCACATCGTTTTTCTAGAGGCAGTTGGCACCAAGCGGCGGATTGTGGTGCCATCGCATGCCCAACACCGCAGAAATCCTCGTCAAATTTGGCACCGGTTTTCAGCCGTGCGGCGCGGAGTCATGATCGGCATTTACTTCCGCATTTCCGGTGTCCGGCATGTTCAGCGACGACGATTTCGAACCCCGCATAGGGCGCATGCGCGCCAAGGGCAGCAAGCAGGGGCGCAAGTTCCTGTCCAAGGTTCTCGCGGTCGCCAATCTCGCTCGCGGCGGCAGTGCGGCGCCGGGCCGGCGCAGTCGCTTCGATGGCAGCCGGATCGGGCGCGGCTCGGGGGTTGGGCGCGTGCTCGGCAGCCGCGATCGCTATGCTGCGTTCCGGGCGCGCCGCGTCATCATCAAATCGCGGATCGTGAAACTCGCTGGCAAGGGCTTCGCAGCGGCACGCGCCCATATGCGCTATATCGAACGCGACGGCACGACCCGCGACGGCGGGCGCGGCCAGCTCTACGGCGCCGATGCCGACAAGGTCGATGGCAAGGCCTGGCTCGACCAGGCGCAGGGTGACCGTCATCAGTTCCGGTTCATCGTCTCGCCGGAGGACGGCGCCGAGTATGACGATCTGAAAGACCTGACCCGGCGGCTGATGGCGCGCATGGAAGAGGATCTCGGCACGAAACTCGATTGGGTGGCGGTCGATCACTTCAACACTGGCCACCCCCACACCCACATCATCCTGCGCGGCAAGGATGATCGCGGCAAGGACCTGATCATCGCCCGCGAATATATCACCCAGGGCATGCGTGAACGCGCCGCCGAGCTGGTCGATCTCGATCTCGGTCCGCGCACGACCGACGCGATCAAGGACAAGCTGCGCGGCGAGGTCGATCAGGAACGCCTGACCAGCATCGACCGCACCTTGCTGCGCGACGCCGATGCCGGCCGGCTCGTCAGCTCGGGTGCAAGCGATGCCTTCGACCAGACCATGCGGATGGGTCGGCTGCGCAAGCTCGAACGCCTCGGTCTCGCCACGCAGATGGGCACTTCGACCTGGCGGCTTGCTCCCGATCTCACCGACACACTGAGGCGCATGGGCGAACGTGGCGATATCATCCGCACGATGCAGCGCGCTTTCACCGCGCGTGGGGCAACGCCGGCGCTTGCTGATCAGGCGATCTACGACCCCGCCGCGGCGAATGTCCGGCCGCTGGTTGGTCGCGTGATCGAACGCGGTCTGTCCGACGAGCTGAACGATCGCCACTATCTGCTGGTCGAGGCGACCGATGGCCGGATGCATTATGTCGAGATCGGCAAAGGCGAGAATGTCGAGCCGCAAGGGAGCGGTGCGATCGTGCGGATCGAGCCGGTTTCGGTCGGTGTCCGGGAGGCCGACCGAACCGTCGCGACCGTCGCTGCCGCCAATGGCGGGCGCTACGATGTCGATGCGCATCTTCGTCATGACCCGTCCGCGACCGAAGCGTTCGCCGAAACCCATGTCCGACGGCTCGAGGCGATGCGGCGACTGACCGGCGGCGTCACGCGCGAGGCCGACGGGACATGGATCGTTGCGGCCGATCATCTCGATCGTGCCGCTGCTTATGAAGCGGCACGATCGAAAGAGCGGCCGGTAGCGGTCGAAACGCTTTCTCCGCAGCCGCTGGAAAAGCTGATCGGCGCCGAGGCTGCTACCTGGCTCGACCGTGAGCTGGTCGCCGCCGATCCGGCGCCGCTGCGCGATGCGGGGTTCGGGCATGATGCCCGCAATGCTCAGGTGCAGCGGCGGCAATGGCTGATCGCGCAGGGGTTTGCCGAAGAAATAGACGGGCGTGTCGCCTACCGCGCTGGCATGATCGCGGCGCTGCAGCGCCGCGAGTTGCTCCGTGTTGGTGCGCAGCTATCGCGCGAAATTGGGATACCGTTCGTCGAGAGCGAGACCGACGCGCGCGTGAGCGGCGTCTATCGCCGACCGGTCGACACAATGAGCGGGCGGTTCGCGCTGGTCGAGAAGTCTCGCGAGTTCACGCTCGTACCGTGGCGGCCGGTGCTCGACCGCCATGTCGGCAAGAGTGTGTCCGGTATCATGCGCGGCGACGGGATCAGCTGGAGCTTCGGGCGTGGGCGGAGCGGGCCGAGCATTTCATGAGGTCGGTGGATCAGCGTTCCGTCAGCCGCTGGCAGGACGATCCGACGAACGCCCAGATCGCCTCAACGACTTCGGCCAACGATACGCCTTCGAGTTCGATCGACGCGGCGTAGGCGCGCCATTGGCGCTGCTTAGTCTCGTCATCGACCAGCTCGCGCGACAAGCCGGGCGGCCGCGAGCGGGGGATATCGGTCCGGCGCCGTTCGAACGTCGCCTGGATCGCTGCATCCAGGTCGTCGTCGGTGATCGGCATGACCTGCGGCAGCGCCCAAAGATCATAATAGTCCTTCATCCGGCCATTGCCGATGCCGAGCGCGACCATCGCCTGAAACTTCTCGGCGATGACGGTGACCGGCGGATAGGAACGAATCCGTGGCACCTCCATGTCGAGAAGGGTCGGATAGTCCAGTTCGTCGGGCGGCGCGGGCAGCGCGTCGCCAAAGCCGATGTCGATCACCATCGGTATCCGGGTCCGTTCCAGATAGGCCGGCACGCGCAGGCGGATGCCGCCATATTCCATGTCGTCACGGATGGTCGTGGCGGTCATGTTGTCGATGTCAAACCGCAGACCATCATCGCTCGCGATTGCCATGATCTCGGCGAACGTCGCCCGGATTGTCGCTTCACTGGCATCGCCATGGCCGAGGAAATCCGCGTCGCGGGTTTCGCGATTGTCCCCGGCCAGCCAGATCATGACCAGCATGCCGCCCTTCAGCACGAAGCGATCGCGGTGCTCGGAGACCGACAGCCGATAGAGCAGGCGTTCCAATGCGTAGCGCACAAGCACGACGTCGAAGACACGGCCATCGCGCCGAGCAAGGTTGAGCAGTCGATCCTTGACCGACGCCGCCCGGTTGACCGACTCCCTAGCCATTGAACGTGAGCGCCTCGAGATAAGGCCGCATGATGCGCCAGGCGCCGCCGGCCTTTGCTGCTTCGGCGATCGCCCCCGGTGTGGCCTTGCGTTGTTCAAGTGCGGCGCGCAGCCCTTCCATCGCTACCGAGCGATCGACCAGCTTGGAATTACGGAACAGGTCGGCGAGCGTCTTTGGGACCGAGTAGATCGGAACGCTGATGCCCGAGATCATGTGATGCTCGATTCCCTCCTGCAGATATTTTTCACTGAAGCGGACAATCCGGGTCGGCGGATAGGAAGGGACAGGTGACCAGTCGCCCGGCCCGATCGCGACCCAGACCTTGCGCGGCATCTGATCGGTGAGCCCGTGGAAGGCCAGCGCCGAGATCATTGCGATCACGCCCTTGGGGATCCGTTTCGCGGTTTCGGCGAGCGCGTGGGCGACGTCGATCGGCGCTTCGGGTCGCTGGTAGAGTCCACGGCCGATACGTTCGATCTCGCCATCCTTTACAGCGCGCGCGATCGTCGCGGCGGCGATTCCTTCGTTGCGGAGTTCCTGCGCGCGCGCGACGGGGTGTTGGACGAGCAGGTTGCGCAGGCGGTCGCGCTGGGTTGCTGGCGCCGAGGCCATGTGACAAATCCTCAGATAGAATCAAAATCTCTCAGAGGTTTTGTAACGCGCGATCTCCCCAACCTGAAGAGGCAAAAATCGACGACGGGTCTAAGGCATCCTCCTGGTTGACCTATGAAACCGATCGCACCGGTGTTCGATGCCGATCAGCGGTAGTAGTCGTCATCGTCTTCTGACAACCGGACGCCGCGTTCGATTGTCTGCAATCCTACCTTGTTGCCGGTCTGGACGAAAAAGGCGCGATAGTCCTCGAACGTCGCCTCGCCCGGCAAGGCCGGAGGCCCGCCCTCCCGCATCAGATACTGCCGGAACCGCTGCCGCATCGTCACATCCAGCCTGCGTTGATGGCGATTGGCAAGCAGATCAGCGGCCGAAGGCGCCGCCATCGCCAGCGCGGCAGGCGCGAAAGCCGGCGTGCCACGCTCGGCAAGCCGCGCGATGAGGATCGTGCGGATACACCAGACCATGCGTCGCACGACCACATCGGAGTTGAGCGCGCCAGCGTGGCGATCGAGGAACCAACCAAGGTCACGGGCGTGCGCGATTTCGCGAGCATAGCTCGTCCGCAGCCTGAACTCGGACCGTAGCTGATCAAGCTGGCCCAGCGGATCGAATACCGGCTTGGCTTCGTGTACGATGTGACAGACGAAAAGATCTCCGTCGCGCGCATCGGCCGCGAGCTTCTCCCACGGATAGAAGAACATCGAGAGGTGGCCGATCGACTTGTGCTGTGGCGTGCCGGGCGGACTAACGAGCAGGAGATCGGTGTCCGAACCCCGGCTATTATCCTCGCGCGCACGACTGCCGAAGAGCAGGATCGCAGAAACCCCTTCATCGCCGACGCCCATGTTCAACGAGAGGCTCGCTCGATCGCGTCGATCGACAGTTTGCGTGCCGTGGTTCGGGCATTGACCACCTCGTCGCGATTGAGGAGCACAAGCTGCTGCTTACCCGGCGGCAGTGTATCGGGCGCGACGTCGAAATTGTGCTCGGTCATCAGGTAGAATGTCTGGCTCAGGCGCTTGGTTACAACGAGCCTCCCCTCGGTCATGTCGTACTCGGCGTGAAGCGCTGCCTGCTGGCTTTCGGATAGAGCCGGGTTGGGTGCGAGAATGAGGTCGATCTCATGCATCCACTCGAAATCGAGCGTGTGGTCGATCGCGGTCGCGGTGATGTCGCCGGCCTGATCGATCCGAAACAGATTATAGTCACGAAAATCCGAATGTTCGGTCGACCAAGCCCGGACATACCACCGGCCCACGGCATGAAAGAGCGCATGAGGCGCGATGACGCGGCGCGGTTCGGGCGAACCCGTGATCGACTTGTACTGGATTTCCAACTGGCCGCGCTGGTTGATGGCGTCGAGGAGGTGCAGCAAGATTCGCGCATCCGTGCGCTTACGCAATAGCGAGACATTCTCGATGGGCGGCGTGTTGTCGAACCAGGTGTCCTCCTGGCGCATCCACCGATTCTCGATCGCGACGAGTTGCAGCAGGTAGCGTTCGGCCGAGGCGTGCATCAGCTTGGGCTCGTAGGTCGGCGCGCGCAAATAGGCCTTCAGGGTCTGGTCGTAGACGAGGTTCCCGGGCGCTAGGCCGGTGTATTGGGCAATGTCGGATGAGGCTTGCTGCGCCGAGATTCCGAAGGTCTCCGCCAGATCGCGACGATTGAAGCGCCCGTCCCAGAAGAGCCGGAAATCGATGAATTCGAGGCGCCGTTGCACGCCCCAGCGCACCGTTTCGCCTATCTCTTCCGTCACCAAACCCTCCAACAACTCGATTCGAAAAAAATATCCCGTCGTGTTTCTTGACGGTCTCAAGCGTGATTCCCATATTCAATGGACGCGATGATCACAGGGATCAACGACGAAGGACGGCGAGCAGACGCAAAGGGCAGAAAATATGGCGAAAAATACTGGTGATGGGTTTCGGCGCGGTGCGGTGACGGGTCGCACCCAGTTTCAGCGGCCTGATGGCCACTGGCAGAAGCGCGATGAGCGCACCGGCCACCTGATGAGTGTCAAGGACGACGGCAAGCCGTTCAAGGGCGTCGCCCGCGAGCCGGACGGCCGCGACACTCCCAACGCATGAGTGTCGATGCCGGGCGCCGTCAGATTGCTGCGCGCTGCCCGGCTGACGCCGTTTGACCAAAAGGGATTACGATGACTGCCTCAATCACATTTTTCCCCGTCGGCAACGGCGATATGACGCTGATCACGTTCGACAACGACCAGAAACTTCTCGTCGACCTGCATGTGCGCAAGGCGGCAGACAACGATGACGACGATACGCCTGATGTCATGGCCGATTTGCGCGGCCGGCTGACCCGCGACGAAAAAGGTCGGCTGTTTGTCGATGGCTTTCTGCTCAGCCATCCGGATAAGGATCATATCTGCGGCCTAGAAACCCATTTCCACCTCGGCCCGCCCGACGAATGGAAGAAGGATGACGACAAGATCCTGATCCGGGAAATGTGGTCGTCGCCGGTCGTTTTTCGCCGTGCCTCCAAGGATCACGTGCTGTGCGACGATGCCAAGGCATGGGCGAAGGAGGCACGGCGGCGTGTCGCTCTCTACCGCGAGAAGGGCACCGCCACGGTCGAGGGAGATCGCATCCAGATCATGGGCGAGGACGAGGACGGCAAGATCGACGATATCCTCGCGATCGTCGTTAAGGCCGACGGCGTTGTCACCAAGCTCAACCGGGTCGCTTCCGGCACTTTCGAGGGACGGTTGCTCGCGCCGATCCCGCATAGCGACGATGAAGAGCTGGACGAGCTTCTCGGCAAGAATCATTCCTCGGTCGTCTTGCGCTTCTCGATCCGCGGCGGCGGCATCCTCGACAAATGTCGGTTCCTAACGGGCGGTGACGCCGAGGTCGCCATCTGGGAGCGCCTGTGGGGCAAGCACGGGACCTATCAGGCTGACCGGCTCAGCTACGACATTCTCCAGGCGCCGCATCACTGCTCGTGGCACAGCCTCAGCTACGATAGTTATTCGACCTATGGCGAGGATGCGGAGGTCTGCGACGATGCGCGCAGCGCGCTGGCGCAAATTCGGAAAGGCGCGATCATCGTCGCCAGCTCGAAAGCGATCGACCCTGACGAGGCCGACCCGCCCAGCGATCGCGCCAAGCGCGAATATATCTCGATCGTCGATGGCAAGAGCGATCGGTTCATCTGCGTCGCCGACGTCTGGGAGGACGAGGAGCGCGCGCTCCAATATGAGATCACTTCCAGCGGCATCACGAAGGTTGTGAAGAGCGCCGCCAAGGCGGCGGTTGCCGCTCTGGGAATCGGTGCCACTGCCGCCCAGGCGCGTCCGCACGGCTGAACCAGTGGCAACCGAGGCGGGAACCGATCCCGCGGAGCATCTTCTGCGCGTCGCGTTGACCCATCCCGAATGTGTCGGCGGCGCGGTGCTTGACCCGGAAGGCGGCAGGTCGCGCATCCGGATCGACATGAATGTCGAGATGCCGCTCGACATGAAGGCCGACGGCATCAGCTCGAGCGGCGTCAGAACCTGCGAGCCAGTCGTGCTCAAGCTTCCAGCAGCATATCCTTGGCAATCCCCGCGCTTCTACCTGCGCGAAGATTTTCCGCGCAACTTTCCCCATCTCATGCCATTCGCCGCGACGCCTCGGCCGTGCCTGGTCGAGGGGGATCAGGACGAATATTTCCTACAGTTCGGCCTGGTCGAATATGGAATCTTCCATCTGGTCGAGCAGCTCGCGATCTGGCTTCGCAAGGCTGCAATCAGCGACCTGATCAATCCCGAACAGGGTTGGGAGCCCATGCTCCGCCGCGATTTTCGCGATATTCTCGAAATCGACGCCGATGCCGCGCGCAATGCCGTCACCAAGAACGGCGGGTGGGTCGTATGGCAGGGCAGGTTCTTCCGTCGCGGCACGCCCGAGGCTTGCCTCAACGACGCCACCGAGACGTGGATCTCGAGCAAGGGCGTGCAGACGCCGCTTACGCAGAAAGCGGACGACAAGACATTCACCTCGCGCCGGGCGGATCCCGTCGCGAGCCTGGGCAATACGGTGGTCGGCGTGGTCTGGCCTGACAAAAATCCCGACGGTACACCGCGTATCAGCGCGACCTATTTGCCGGAGAGCGTCGCAACATTGCGCGACCTGCGTGCACGGGCCGCCGAACTCGGATGCGGGCGCGGCCTGCAAGCTTTCCTCGCCAATGTCGAACGCAGCTTTACGGGTATGTCATTGCTCGCGCCGATCCCGATCGGCATCGTTCTGTGCGTACGGCGCCCGATCCATCTGATCGACAGCACTTCCGACATCGAGTTGCTACCCTATGTCGTCGAGATACGCGCCAACCAGAACCGCACCTCGCTGTTCGCGCTGGGTGACGACGAGCCGGTCGCGCCGGCGATGCACTACCAGGCGCTTACCGCCGCGCTGCTGCAAGGGTTGTCCGGCGCTCCGGCACGCGCCGGACTTGCCGTGCTAGGCTGCGGCAGCGTCGGATCGAAGCTCGCCATGCACGCGGTGCGCGGGGGCCAAGACATCGTGGCGGTGAGCGACGAGTCGTCGCTGAGGCCGCACAATTTGGCGCGACATGCTCTTGGCGCGGAGCATGTCTCCAACAACAAGGCCGAAGCACTCGCAAAGGAACTCGTCGGCTTCGGCACAGCGCCGACAGTACACAAAGGCGATCTCAGCCACGATCTCCGCGACCCCGAGCACGTCAAGCAGATCATACCGAAAGCCGCAGGCGCAGCGATCAATTCGACCGCTTCGCTGTCGGTTCGCGAGGCATTGGTGTCTGCTGCAACGCCTCGCCTCCGTGCACAGTTGTTCGAGGCAGCGCTCTTCGGCCGCGGTCGCGGCGCGTTTCTGCTCGCCGATGGCAAGGGCCATAATCCGAGCCATTGCGACCTGATCGCCGAACTCTACGCAAACCACGACGGTGGTCGCGCCGCCGAGCTGCTTTTCGACCCTGCGGGCGGCCTGACCGAGATCCAGATCGGACAGGGTTGCGGTTCGTTGACGATGACGATGGACGATGCGCGCCTGTCGGCCATGACGGCGTCGCTCTCGCAGGAGATTTCCAGAGCGCTCGATACGCCGATCCAGCAAGGGCTGATCGTCATCGGCACAGCAGATGAGGACAGTCCCTCGACATGTTGGACTCGGTATATCGTTCCCGCGTTCGAAACGGTCACCATCGCCGGCAGCGACGGGTGGCAATTGCGACTGTCCCGGCGAGTGGCGGACAGGATCAGGGCCGAAGCCAAAGCCTGTCCGTCGGTTGAAACCGGCGGGGCCATGATCGGCTTGACCAGCGCCCGGCTCAAGACCGTGACCGTCGTCGATCTGCTCGAAGCGCCCGCCGACAGCCGCCGAACGTCGACATTGTTCGTGCTCGGGACCGACGGCCTGCAATCGGCCATCCGCAATCGGCATGAGCAAAGCGGGCGAACCCTGTTCGACGTGGGAACCTGGCACAGCCATCTGCGGGACGAGGGTCCGTCTTCGACCGACTGGAAGACCGCGGCCGATCTTGCCGCCGAACGCGCGCCGCCATCGATTCTGCTGATAGCGACGCCTGCGCGCTTTCATGCGCTGGTTTCACCCCGGAAGGACAGCGATGGCTGACGGCAAATCGCTCAAAGAGCAGAATGCGGGGCTGATCCGGGCCGCGATGATTGGACATATCGTGGCCTTCGCTTGGATCGCGGCCGAGCCGCTGCGCCTCCTTTCGATGAACGGCCGCATGCTCGCGGCGCGACTCGAGGCGGCAGCCGCGCCGGGCACAGCTGCATTCGGGCTCATCGTGGTCGCGTCACTCTTGCTGCTCGGCTTGATCAATCCAGACTGGCGCGATCGGATCATGCATTGGCGCTGGCGTGATCCGCTTCCCGGCTGCCGGGCCTTCACCCGCGTCGGGCCGCTCAGCAGTCATGTCAACATGGCAGCGCTCGAAGCTCAATATGGGCCGCTGCCTTCGGCGGGCAGGGAACAGAACCAGCTTTTCTATCGAATCTATCGCGAGTTCAGAGAGGATGTCGGCGTGCTGGACGCCCATGGACGCTATCTCGCCGCACGTGA
This sequence comes from Sphingomonas sp. GlSt437, assembly GCF_048015635.2. Classification (NCBI taxonomy): domain Bacteria; kingdom Pseudomonadati; phylum Pseudomonadota; class Alphaproteobacteria; order Sphingomonadales; family Sphingomonadaceae; genus Sphingomonas; species Sphingomonas sp. GlSt437. The sequence continues at coordinate 1,326,006 of NZ_JBPGYA010000001.1, forward strand.
TATTGGGACGATTACGGCCCTGGTGATGATACCCTTGCCATGGCTCGCCTGGTGGGCCTCGGGCAATGGCGAGCGCGCCTTGGTCTATGGCGTGGCGCTGTTTCTGGTCTACGTGTTCTGCGTCATTGCGGCAAAGAACTATAGCTGGCGCATGGTCCAGCATGTTCTGGCATTAGCATCATCGAAGTCCTGACCAAGGCCACTTGTCCGCTCGTTGCGGTGAAGCGTTCTGGGTTACCGCGGGGGCCAAGGCGCTTCCACGCCCGCCCAATATTCTCATCGCGCTCACTGGGCATCAAACCACGCGCAAGTCAGAGTTTATAAGGCACGAGTTTTGCCCGTCGCGCACCTACTCAAGCGCGTGTGGGTAAACCGGACCCAACCCAACTGCCTCGGGCTGCGTCGAGGCGCGTCGAGACCGTAATTTTCCAATCGACGATTTGAACCGATCCTTGCGGGCATGAACCCGAGCGGCTGTTTCGCCCTTCGGGCGGAGCGCCCGTATGACCCCGACCAAGCTGCTCATCGGCCAGATTATCGTGGTGTTCGCGATCGTGATCGCTGGCCTGTGGACGGCGACGCAGTGGGCGGCGGCGATGCTCGCCTATCAGCCGCAGCTTGGCCTTCCCTGGTTCACCCTGTTCCACACGCCAGTCTATCGGCCCTGGGCGATCTTCCCTTGGTGGTATCACTTTGATGCCTACGCGCCCCACGTCTTCGACAGGGCGGGTATGATTGCCGGCGCCAGCGGGTTCGCCGGCTGCGCCGCCGCGATCTTCGGCTCGCTGTGGCGCGCGCGCCAGCAGCGCCACGTCACCACCTACGGTTCCGCGCGCTGGGCCGAGGCTCGCGAGATGGAGAGCGCCGGACTGCTCGGCGATGCCGGCGCCTTCCTCGGCCGTCATCACGGTCGGTATCTGCGCCATGACGGCCCTGAGCACGTCATGGCGTTCGCGCCGACCCGCAGTGGCAAGGGCGTAGGTCTGGTCGTTCCGACGCTGCTGAGTTGGACCGGCTCGGCGGTCATCCACGACATCAAGGGCGAGAACTGGCAGCTGACCGCCGGCTGGCGGTCGCGCTTCAGCCATGCGTTGATGTTCAACCCGACCGATGCGCGATCGGCGCGGTACAATCCATTGCTGGAGGTCCGCCGTGGCGACAACGAAGTCCGCGACGTTCAGAACATCGCTGACATTCTGGTCGACCCCGAGGGGGCGCTAGAGCGTCGCAATCACTGGGAAAAAACCAGCCATTCGCTGCTGGTCGGCGCGATCCTCCACATCCTCTATGCCGAGGAAGAAAAGACTCTCGCACGCGTAGCGACCTTCCTGTCCGATCCGCAGCGTCCGTTCGTGGCCACGCTCAAGCGGATGATGACCACTAATCATCTCGGCACGACGGAGAATCCGCAGGTCCATCCCGTCGTGGCTTCGGCGGCCCGCGAGGTGCTGAACAAATCCGACAATGAACGCAGCGGTGTGCTCTCAACTGCGATGTCGTTTCTCGGTCTCTACCGCGATCCGACCGTCGCCGAGGTGACATCGCGCTGCGACTGGCGGATCGCCGATCTTGTCGAGGCGGCACAGCCCGTCTCGCTCTACCTCGTCATTCCGCCGTCCGATATCAGCCGCACCAAGCCGCTGGTCCGCCTGATCCTCAATCAGATCGGCCGCCGGCTGACCGAACGCCTCGATGGCGTCGGCGCAGCGAAACGTAACCACAAGCTGCTGATGATGCTGGACGAGTTCCCGGCGCTCGGCCGCCTCGATTTCTTCGAAACCAGCCTTGCCTTCATGGCCGGTTACGGCGTGCGTGCCTTCCTTATCGCTCAGAGCCTCAACCAGATCGAGAAGGCCTATGGCGAGCACAACAGTATCCTCGACAATTGCCATGTGCGCGTCGCGTTCGCGACCAACGACGAGCGAACGGCGCGGCGCATCTCCGACGCACTCGGCACCGCCACCGAACAGCGATCGATGCGCAACTATGCCGGCCACCGGCTCGCGCCCTGGCTCGCGCACGTCATGGTCAGCCGGCAGGAGACCGCGCGGCCGCTGCTGACGCCCGGTGAGGTGATGCAACTTCCGCCTTCCGACGAGCTGGTGCTCGTGTCCGGACTCGCCCCGATCCGCGCCCAGAAGCTGCGCTACTATGAGGACCGCAATTTCCGAGTGCGCGTTGCCGCGCCTCCCGAACTGACCGACGGCCGCTATGCTGATCGGCCGCAGGCTCGATCGAACGATTGGGGCAGTCTCGCCCGCCGGCCCGATGCCCGGCTCGCCCGAACCGAGGATGCTGCCGAGACCGAGGGCGAAGATGGTGGGCTCGAGCAGCAGCGCCATCCGGGCCTTGCCGAGGAAGCGCCCTCGAAACCCGAGCAGCCGAAACAGCTCGACCTGCTTGCCGCCGACCAGGACGAAGGCGATCTCGCCGCCGATCAAAGGACGATGGACCGCGCCCGCGGGTTGAGCGCCGTCGCGCGGGGCTATGGCATCGACGAAGCCGGCGGGCGCGACCTGCTGCCGGGGCTCTGAGCGATGAAGTTCCGCCAGAACCTTTATATCGATCAGGCGCTGAGCGACGCACTCGATGACCTGGCGCGTAAGCCGGGCACGAACAAGTCGCAGATCGTCAGCGATGCGCTGGGCGCCTATCTCGCGCGGCGCGGCACCAAGGAGATCGACGATCTTCTCAAAGGCCGGCTTGACCGCATCTCGCGTGAGATCGGTCATGCCCGCCGCGACATCGAGGTGCTGCTGGAAAGCCTGTCGCTGTTCGTCCGCTACCAGTTGACGGTGACGGCGCCGCTACCAGAGGCCGATACCGCCGCGCGCGCTGTCGGGCGCGAACGGTTCGAGGCCTTTGTCAGCCAGGTCGGTCGGCAGATCGGATCGGGCAAGCGCTCGATCGGTGCAGCCGACGAGGCGGAGGCGGGGCGATGAGCGAGACACTCTCATCCGATCGCCGCCGCGCGATGCTCCGCACCGCGATGGGGCCGACGATCGCGACTGCACTCGCCGATCCCGCCGTTATCGAGATCATGGTCAATCCTGACGGCGCGCTGCGGCTCGACCGGCTTGGCGAAGGCCGCACCGATACCGGCACGCGCTATGATCCCGCGCAAGTCGAGCGGATCATCCGCTTGGTTGCCAGCCACGCCCGCACCGAGGTTCATGCGGCGTCGCCGATCGTGTCGGCCGAGCTGCCGCCGCATGGCGAGGGCGCCGGCGAAAGGTTCGAAGGCGTGCTTCCGCCGGTCAGCCTCGCGCCGTGCTTCTCGATTCGCAAGCCCGCCGCCAAGATCTACACTCTGCTCGACTATGTGATGGACGGCATCATGCCGGCCGATACTGCCCGGCTGCTGTCGCTCGCCGTCGTCGAGCGAAAGAATATCCTGGTCGCGGGCGGCACGTCGTCGGGCAAGACCACGCTCGCCAACGCGCTGCTCGCCGAGATGGCGCACCTCGACGAGCGCGTGATCCTGATCGAGGACACGCGCGAACTGCAATGCGCGGCATCCGATGTTGTGGCGCTGCGTACTCGGCCCGGCGTAGTCGGCATGGCCGATCTGGTCCGCTCGACGCTGCGTCTTCGCCCCGACCGCATCATCGTCGGCGAGGTGCGCGGCGCCGAAGCGCTCGACATGCTCAAGGCCTGGAATACCGGCCACCCCGGCGGCATCGCCACGGTCCATGCCAATAGCGCGGTCTCCGCGCTCTACCGGCTCGAACAGCTCGTGCAGGAAACGGTCGTCACCGTCCCGCGCCGGCTGATTGCCGAAGCCATCGACGTGATCGTGTTCATCGCCGGCCGCGGTCTCGCACGCCGCGTCGAGACGATCGCGCGTGTCGCCGGCGTCGATCCCGACGGCGGTTACGCTGTCCTCGACCTCACCCCCGATCCCACAATCCCCAAGCCAGGAGAATGACCATGCGCCTTATTCAAAAACTGCCCGATCGCCGCTCGACCTTCCTTATCGGTGCAGTGTTCGGCCTCGGGCTCACCATCGCCAGTCGCGCGCACGCGGCCGGCACCGGCATGCCGTGGGAACAGCCGCTGCAACAGGTGTTGGATTCGGTCCAGGGTCCAGTCGCCAAGATCGTTGCGGTGATCATCATCATCGTCACCGGCCTGACCTTGGCGTTCGGCGAGACGGCGGGCGGATTTCGCAAGCTCATCCAGATCATCTTCGGCCTCAGCATCGCGTTCGCTGCGTCGAGCTTCTTCCTGTCGTTCTTCTCATTCGGCGGCGGGGCGCTGATCGCGTGATCGGGACCGGCGCCCATATCGAGGGCTTCGAGGCCCCGCTGCACCGGTCGCTCGCCGAGCCCATTCTGCTCGGCGGCGCGCCGCGGACGATCGCGATCGTCAACGGCACGCTCGCAGCCGCACTCGGGATCGGTCTCCAGCAATGGATTGCCGGGCTCGTGGTGTGGGCGTTTGGACACACGCTCGCGGTGCTCGCCGCCAAGCGTGATCCCGATTTCGCGCCCGTCATTGCCCGGCACCTTCGTCAAAAGGGACATTTCGCATGCTGAGCCTGCGTGAATATCGCAGCCGTGCCGACCGGCTCGCCGACCATCTCCCCTGGGCGGCGCTGATCGCGCCCGGCGTCGTACTCAACAAGGACGGCAGCTTCTCCCGCGTCGCGCGGTTCCGCGGTCCCGACCTCGAATCCGCGACCGAGGCCGAACTAGTGTCCGCCTGCGCCCGCGCGAACAATGTCCTGCGGCGTTTCGGCACCGGATGGGCGTTACACTTCGAAGCCGAACGGCGCGAGGCGCTCGGTTATCCTGCCAGCAATTTTCCCGACGCGGCATCGTGGCTGGTCGACGAGGAACGTCGTGCCGGCTTCGAGAGCGCGGCTGCGCATTTCGAGAGCCATTACCATTTGACGCTCACCTATATGCCGCCGGCCGATCAGGCCGACACGGCAGGCCGCGCGCTGGTCGAGCGCGGTGATGACGTGAAAGGGCGAGATTGGCGACAGGCGCTCGGTGTTTTCATCACAGAGACCGATCGCGCGCTCGACCTGATGTCCGGCTTCATGCCTGATGTCCGAGCACTCGACGATGCGGAAACGCTGACCTTCCTGCACGGCACGATCTCTGAGCGGCGTCACGATGTCACTGTCCCCGAGACGCCGATGTATCTCGACAGCGTGCTGGTGGACACGGCGCTGACCGGCGGGCTCGAACCAAAGCTGGGCGACCAGCATCTGCGCACGCTGACGATCCTCGGCTTTCCGAATGTCAGTCGGCCCGGAATCCTGGACGCGCTCAACCATCAGGATTTCGCCTATCGCTGGGTCACGAGATTCATCGCGCTCGACAAGACCGATGCGACCAAGGCGCTGACCAGGCTGCGCCGGCAATGGTTCAACAAACGCAAGTCGGTGACCGCGCTGCTGCGCGAGGTGATCTACAACCAGCCCGTCCAGCTGCTCGACAGCGATGCCGACAACAAGATGGTCGATGCCGATCTCGCGCTCCAGGCACTCGGCGGCGATCATGTCGCTTTCGGCTATCTCACCACGACGATCACGGTCACGGACATCGACCGCGCTGCGGCCGGGCGCAAGGTTCGCGCCGTCGAGCGGATCGTCAACGGGCTCGGCTTCACGACGATCCGCGAGAGCATCAACGCGGTCGAAGCCTGGCTCGGATCGTTGCCCGGCCAGATTTACGCGAATGTCCGGCAGCCGCTGGTTCACACGCTCAACCTCGCGCATCTGATGCCGCTGTCGTCGGTGTGGGCGGGACCGGTCCGCAACACGCATCTCGACGGACCGCCTTTGCTCTATGCGGAGACCAGCGGCTCGACGCCGTTCCGGCTGAGCACCCATATCGGCGATGTCGGCCACATGCTGATCGTCGGTCCGACCGGGGCCGGCAAGTCGGTCCTGCTCGCGCTGCTGACGTTACAGTTCCGGCGCTATCCGGGCCCGCAGGTCTATGTCTTCGACAAGGGCTTTTCGGCACGGGCCGCCGTGCTGGCGATGGGCGGCGCGCATCATGCGCTGGGACTCGGCGGCGAACGTGATGGCGAAGCGCGCGCAATCGCATTCCAGCCGCTGCGCCATATCGACCGCGGCGACGAACGTGCCTGGGCGGCCGAGTGGATCGCGGCGCTGCTCACCCACGAGCATGTCGCCGTCACGCCCGAGATCAAGGAATCGCTCTGGTCGGCGCTGAACAGTCTCGCGACCGCGCCGATCGAGGAACGGACGCTCACCGGCCTGTCGCTGCTGCTTCAGTCGACCGCGCTACGCTCGGCGCTGTCGCCCTATACCTTGGAGGGACCGTTCGGCCGGCTGCTCGACGCGGCCGAAGATGATCTCGCCATCGCCGACGTCCAGTGCTTCGAGACCGAGGCGCTGATGGGCCAGGCCGGCGTCGTAGCACCCGTGCTCACCTATCTGTTCCACCGGCTCGAGGAGCGGTTCGACGGGCGGCCGACCTTGCTCGTACTCGACGAGGCCTGGATCTTCCTCGATCACCCGCTGTTCGCCGCGCGCATCCGCGAGTGGCTGAAGACACTGCGCAAGAAGAACGTCGCGGTCGTGTTCGCGACGCAAAGCCTCGCCGATGTCGCGAACAGCTCGATCGCACCGGCCATCATCGAAAGTTGTCCGCAGCGCATCTTGCTGCCGAACGACCGTGCCATCGAGCCGCAGAGCCGAACTGCCTATGAGCGGTTCGGTCTCAACGACCGCCAGATCGAACTGATCAGCCGCGCGACGCCGAAGCGGCAATATTATCTGCAATCGGCGCGCGGCAACCGGCTATTCGAGCTCGGTCTCGGTCCGATCGCGCTGGCGCTGTGCGGCGCGTCCGATCCCGCGACCCAGGCGCGCATCGACGCGCAGCTCGCCGAGCATGGCGCGCATGATTTTGCTGCCGGCTTCCTGAGTGAAGCCGGCCTCGACTGGGCTGTCAGCCTGCTCGCCGATTTTCCCGATCCCCAAGCCCCCCAAGCAGGAGAAGTGTAATGCGTATCCGATTCCGCAAATATCTCGTCGCGTCCGCGATCGGCCTCGGTGCCGCCGGATCGCTCGTCATGGGCATCACCATGACGGCGACGCCGGCCCAGGCGCAGTTCACGGTGTTCGACCCGAGCAACTATAGCCAGAACCTGCTGACCGCCGCGCGAACGCTACAGCAGGTCAACAACCAGATCCGGTCGCTCCAGAACCAGGCCCAGTCGCTCATCAATCAGGCGAAGAACCTGACGACGATCAACTTTCCCGAACTGCAAGCGATCACGCAGACGCTTCAGCAGATCGATCAGCTGATGGGACAGGCGCAGGGCATCCAGTTCCGCGTCGCCAATCTCGATCAGCAGTTCCGTTCGCTGTATCCGACCAGCTTCAGCGCCGCGCTCACGACCAACGCGCAGGTCGCCGCCGCCAAGACCAGGCTGGACGCCTCGAAGGCAAGCTTCCAGCAGGCGATGACGGTGCAGGCGCAGGTGGTCGAGAATGTCCAGACCGATGCGACGACGTTGAGCGGTATCATAGCGCGTAGCCAGGGTGCCGAAGGAGCGCTGCAAGCGCAGCAGGCCACCAATCAGCTGCTGGCGCTCACCGCCAAGCAGCAATTCCAGATCCAGAACCTGATGGCAGCGCAATACCGTGCCGACGCGACCGAGGCCGCGCGCCGCGTTCAGGCCGAGCAGGAAGCGCGCACCGCGACCCAGAAATTCCTCGGAAGCGGGCAAGCCTACACGCCGCAATGAGCTGAGGCGGCGCGCTCCCTTGCTCCCCGAGCGCGCCGTCTCGTCGCGGGGTCCGATGGGCTTTCCCCCCTCATGGCCGCCGGACCCCGCGACACCCTTCAACACCAAAAATGAAAGCTGCCGACCTTGGGCGACCTCAATGTCATTGACCGCTTCATGCAGGCCTTCATCCGCTACATCGATAGCGGGTTCGGGTTGCTTGGCGGCGACGTCCACTTTCTGACCACCGTGCTGGTCGGCATCGATATCACGCTCGCCGGCCTTTTCTGGGCGATGGGCGGCGAGGACAATATCCTCGGCCGCTTCCTCAAGAAGATTCTCTATGTCGGTGCCTTCGCGCTGATCCTGAACAGCTTCTCGACGCTGGCCGATATCATCTTCAAGTCGTTCGCGCAAGCCGGGCTGACCGCCGGCGGCGGTGGCATGACCGCGGACGATCTTCTGAAGCCCGGCAAGCTCGCTGGCACCGGCTTCACCGCCGCATGGCCGCTGCTGAATCAGGCTTCGCAAATGCTCGGCTTCACGACCTTCTTCGACAATTTCATCACGATCATGGTGCTGCTGATTGCCTGGGTGATCGTGATCCTCGCCTTCTTCATCCTCGCGGTGCAGCTCTTCATCACGATCATCGAGTTCAAATTGACGACGCTCGCCGGCTTCGTGCTAGTTCCCTTCTCTCTCTGGAATCGCACCAGCTTCCTCGCTGAGCGCGTGCTGGGCAACGTGGTGTCGTCGGGTATCAAGGTGATGGTGCTCGCCGTTATTGTGGGCATCGGTTCGGGCTTTTTCTCCGAGTTCATCGCGGCGCTGCAGGGCCAGGAGCCCGATATTGGCCAGGCCATGAGCCTCGTGCTCGCCAGCATCTCGCTGTTCGGTCTCGGCATCTTCGGCCCCGGCATCGCGTCCGGCCTCGTCGCCGGCGCCCCGCAGCTCGGCGCGGGCGCGGCGGTTGGTACCGCACTCGGCGCAGGTGCTGCGTTCGCGATGGGCGGCGGGGCAGCCGTCGCAGCGGCGCGTGGAGTGGCTGGCGGCGCCCTGGGCGCTATCCGCGCAGGCACCACGATGGGATCGGCCGCATCGACAGCGGCGCAACTCGGCAAAGAGACCGGCGGCTCAGCGATCGGCGGCATGGCCGCCGCCGCCAAGGGTGCTGCGGCACAGAAGGTCAGCAGCACATTCGGACTCAGCGCAGCGGCCGAGCGTGGTCGTACCGCCGCGTGGAACGCTCTCAACCAGACCTCCGGCGCGTCGACTGAAAGCAACGCGGCAGGCGGAGGTGCCGGCGACGGCGCACCGGCTTGGGCGCGCAATTTGCGTGCCCAACAGACTGCCCGCCACCATCGTCAGCTCGCATTGCACACCCTCCAGCAGGGTGATCGCGGCGGCGCGTCCGCAACCCCAGACATCAAGGAAAAGGAGTAGCCCCCATGCGATTCAAGCGCGCCGTGCAGCGCTACGGGCGAACGCCCGAACCCGAAACACCCTATCAGCGTGCGGGGCAGCTCTGGGACGAGCGGATCGGTTCCGCCCGCGTCCAGGCCCGCAACTGGCGGTTGATGGCATTCGGCGGATTGTTCCTGACGACCGGACTGTCCGCCGGCCTGGTCTGGCAATCAATGCAGAGCCGCGTCGTCCCCTATGTCGTCGAGGTCGATGCGCTCGGTGAAGCACGGGCAATCGCGCCCGCCGCGACCGCTTATCGCCCGACCGACCCGCAGATCGCGTGGTTCCTGGGCCGTTTCATCACCGACATCCGGGCCAAATCGCTCGACCCGGTGTTGATGCGCGACAACTGGCTGGCGGCTTACGACTTCGTATCTCCGCGCGGTGCCATCTTCCTCGGCGAATATGCCCGCTCCGCAAACCCGTTTGCGGATGTCGGCGACAAGACCGTGTCGGTGCAGGTCACCAGCGTCGTCCGCGCGTCAGATACATCGTTCCAGGTAAAGTGGGCCGAGACCGCGTTCGATCGGGGAAGCCTTGCGGACACCTCGCGCTGGACCGCGATCCTGACGGTCACGGTCAAGCCGCCGAAAAACGCCGATACGCTGAGGAAGAATCCCCTCGGGCTCTACGTCGATGCAATTGACTGGAGCCGCGAACTTGATGCGCCTGCACCAATAGCGACGCCTTCGCCACGGCCAGCGCCGGCCGCGGCACCGGCGAATCTCCCGCTCGGCTCGCCTCTCGATCCCAACCTCGCGCCCCTGGCGCCGTCCCCACAGGAGAACCGTCAATGAAACGCGCCCTGCTCGCTGCCACCATGCTGGTCGCCGCTTCCTCCGCGCACGCCCAGACCGCAGCCCCAACGCCGACCATCCCGGCGCCGAGCCAGCCAGCACCCGCGGTCGCTCCAACACCACCGACTGCCGCGGACGCTCCTCCGCTCGCACTGCCCGCGGTTCGTCATCGACTGAAGCCGCTATCGCCCGCCGCGAGGCGCGTCCGTACAGCTAACCACGAAGCGACGCTGGAGCCGCAGGCCCGCGCGTTCATAAATGCCGCGCAGATCTATCCGTTCAGCGACGGCGCGCTCTATCGGCTCTACGCCGCACCCGAACTCGTGACCGACATTGCACTGCAGACCGGCGAAACCATCATCTCGGTGGCGGCGGGCGACACCGCACGCTGGGTTGTTGGCGACACCACCAGCGGCACCGGCGACGCCAAGCGTGTCCATATCCTGGTGAAGCCGTTCATCGCGGGACTGACGACCAACCTTGTCATCACGACCGATCGCCGCACCTACCACCTCCAACTAGAGAGCACCGCCACGACGGCGATGTCAGCCCTGTCCTGGACCTATCCGCAGGACGAATTGCTGGCGATCAAACGGGCGGCAGACCAGCAGCGCGCCGCTACGCCGGTCGCCAGCGGACTCGCCGTCGAGCAACTGAACTTCGGCTATGCGATCACGGGAGACAGGCCGAACTGGCGTCCGCTTCGCGCATTCGACGACGGTCGTCAGACCTTCATCGAATTTCCGCCGAGCCTGGCCGTCGGAGAGGCGCCGCCACTGTTCGTCGTGGGTCCGAAGGGCGATGCGCAACTCGTCAACTATCGCGTTTCCGGGCGCTTCTATGTGGTCGACCGGCTGTTCGATGTCGCCGAACTCCGGCTCGGCGAGAAGAAACAAGCCGTCGTGCGGATCACGCGGGGCGGCGACGGGCGCCGCCACGATCGCCGGAGGGCGTCATGAGCAAGGAAGCCGCAGAACAGCCAGCGCCGGCGAAGGCAGATCCCGAAACGCTCGTCCTGCGCGGCTCGCCCGGCCGGGTCGTGCGCTTCCGGCGTGGGGCGGTGGTGGCCATCGCCGCACTAGGTTCGACCGCGATCGTGGGCGCCGCCTGGTTCGCACTGAAGCCGACGACATTCCATGTCATCGCTGCAAATGAGGATCGCCCGGACATCGCGACGAAGGCCCCGGCCGATGCGCTCGCCAATGCGCCGAAGAGTTATGGTGACGTGCCCCAGCTGGGTCCGCCGCTTCCGGGCGACCTGGGGAAGCCAATCCTCGAGCATCAGCAGTCGGTCGGCGCTGCGATTCCGCCCGTCGGTGCCAATCAGCGGGCGCAGGCTGCCGAAGCGGAACGCCAGCGCCTCGCCGCCGAGCAGAAGGCCGCCCGCGAGTCCGCCGTAATGATGCAGATATCGGGCGCGAACCGACCGGCTGCCGCGGAGCCAGCGACAGTGGCGTCTGCCACACCATCGGCCGACGCCAGCACCGCGCGGATGGCCCTCGATCCTGATCGCGATCCCAACGGTCAGCAGCGCAAGGCCGATTTCGTCGGGGCGACGGATAGGACCAGCGACATCAACCCGCATGCTCTGGTGCCATCGCCGTCGCCATACACGCTCATGGCGGGGAGCGTCATCAGCGCCAGCCTCATCACTGGGCTGGATTCCGATCTGCCAGGACTCGTTACCGCGCAGGTCACCGAGAACGCCTATGACAGCGTGACCGGCCGGATTCTGCTGGTCCCGCAGGGCTCGCGGCTGATCGGTAGCTATGACAGTGTCGTGGCGTTCGGCCAGAAACGCGCCCTCGTAGTCTGGCAGCGCATCATCCTGCCCGACGGCGCGTCGGTCCGGATCGACAACGTGCCGGCGACAGACACGGCCGGTTATTCGGGACTGTCGGACAAGGTCGATGTCCACACCTGGCAACTGCTCAAGGGTGTCGCGCTGTCGACGTTGCTCGGGGTTGGCACCCAATTGAGCTTCGGCAGTAATGAGAGCGACCTGGTTCGTGCGATCCGGGAATCCGCCCAGCAAAGCGGTTCACGCGCCGGCGACCAGCTCGTCACCCGCAATCTCAACATCCAGCCGACGATCCGGGTTCGGCCCGGCTGGCCGCTGCGCGTCGTCGTGCACAAGGACATCGTCATGCGCCCCTGGCAGACGGCGGAGAGGTGATATGCCCGAGATCAAACTGGCAAGGCTGCCCGATCGGACCCCGGTCAAGCTGGCGATCACCGTAACGCCCGAGCTGCACAAGGCGCTCACGGATTATGCGGCGCTCTACAATAGGACCTATGCCCAGTCCGAGCCGATCACCGAACTCATACCCCATATGCTCTCGGCATTTCTGGCCAGCGACCGAGCTTTCGCGAAAGCTCGTGAGACGCTCGAAGGAGTTTGAACATGAGCGAAGGCACGGACAAGGCTGACCGGCTGCTGCGCATCGTTGATGTGAAGAGCCTGGTCGGATTGGGCAAATCCAAGATCTACGCGCTGGTTGCGGAAGGTGCCTTTCCCAAGCCGTATAAACTATCGCCCAAGGCGGCGCGCTGGAGCGAGCGCGAGATCGTTGCGTGGATTGAGAGCGTTCGGCTGCCCGGTCGATAAGGCTACCGACAAAATCGGTCGCCACTCACGAATCCAGCCCAAGCGCCATCTCCACGGGCGGCCATGGAAAGTGCTTCCGGACCTTCGAGCGCAGTTCACCTGCGGACGAGGCAGTGACTCGCCTCTTCGGGCTGAGCAGCAACCCGCGCCACATATCCGGTGTCATCGTCGTCCACTCCGGCTCGGCCGAGCCATCGACACCGAATGTGACCTGCCGCCACTCGTCCCGATCGAAAAACTCGTAGTTTTCGAGCCATACGACTCTGGTCGTAGAAAGCTCGAAACGCTCACACACCTGCCTGAAAATATACTCCGCTGCGTTCGTGATGCTTTTGCCGGGATTACCTGGCATTTCGACGCAGGCGATAACGATCCGTCCATCGGGCAGGTCAATCCGTTCGATTGTGCAGATTCCATCGGCCCCGGGCGCGGAATAGGCGAAGAATTCAGGGCGGTTGGCTATGAGCCAGAGCGGAAAACGCCAGCGATGCGCGGGGTCGGTTTCTGCCTCGGCGACGACCTCCCTTGCGATCCGAGCCATAGGTTGGCCCGCGGGCAGCACGGCCTCGCTCAAGGTCTCGATCAACTTGTCCCGCCAATGGCGAACCTCGCCCAGGGTGTAGCCTTTGGATTGGCTCGTGTTACCGTCGAAGCTGTCGTGGTGTTCGAGGCAAAGCCACACCAGGTTTTCGAGCCGATCATCGTCGGACCGCTTGTTCAGGTGCGCGATCTGACCTCTACGCTCTTCCTGATTGCCCTTGAGGAAGTAACACAGGCAGCATCGACGCCGACATGCCACCAGCACCGTCTCGACAGTTGCTTCCGAAAGATGCTTCCGTTTCGTCAATGTGCTTTCGTCTCTTATTGCTCAACCGTCGGCTGACACAGGAGCGGCTCGAACTCGCCTTCTATCGAAATGCCTGCCGAGCGGCACGAGATTTACGAAATGGGATCAGGCGGCCTGCGCACGACGCGGTAATTTCGTGACCCGTGTCTGGCGTTTCCTTGAGCCCAGGACGAAGGCTTCCCAGTCGTTCATGAGGACGCGGCGCTTGAGAAAAGCATCGCCGCGCCGATACGCTCGTGAGGTTTCGTCGCCGATTTGGTGCGCGAGCGCCTGTTCGACGACGGACTCGGGATGGTCGGTCATTTCGCCCATGTAATCCCGAAATGTGCTGCGCATACCGTGGACGGTGAAATGGCCAAGCTTCATGCGCCGCAACACCATGGTCATCGCCATTTGCGAAAGCGGCTTTCCCATCTTCTGGCCTTCGAATACGAAGTCGTCCGGCGCCCGGTTCGAACGCTTGGCGATCCCGCGCAATATGGTCACCGCCGCTTCGCAGAGCGGGATGCGATGCTCGACGCCCATCTTCATCCGGTCGGCCGGCACCGTCCATATCGCGGCGTCCAGGTCGACCTCCGACCACGTCATGCGCAACGTCTCGTTCGTTCGCGTCCCGCAAAGAATGGTCAGCTCCAGCGCCCGCGCTGCCAGCGCCGGGCGGATGTTCAGCCGTTTCCAAAAGCCCGGCAGATCCTCGAACGGCATGGCCGGGTGGTGACGGACCTGCTTCTTGGTTTTCCGCTTCGGCAGCAAGTGGCTGAGGTTGCCGCGCCACCGCGCCGGGTTCTCCCAGGGGCTCTGGATGTGCTTCGATGCCTTTGCCGCGTCGAGGACATTCTCGATGCGGCCGCGAAGCCTGCTCGCCGTTTCCGGGACGGTCCGCCAGATTGGCTTGAGGACGCCCACAACGTCTTCGGTACGGATGTCTTGGACCGGCATTTGAAGCAGTGCGATTGCATGGGTCTTGATCGTGTTGCGCCACTGTTGCCGATGCTTTGGGTTTTTCCACCCCTCTTCATGCGTAAAGATATAATCGTCGGCGAACGTGCCGAAGAGGACCGGACCTGTGCGCTCCAACTCGGCAAGCCGTGCTTCCTCAGCCGCCTCCGCCTCGGCGGCACGGCGCGCTTCGAGCGGGTCGGTACCTTCGGCAAGGAGCTGTCTCGCCGCCGCCGCCAGGTCGCGCGCTTTGCTAAGTCCGAGATCGCTCGCGGGTCCGAGCCCCATTTCATGACACTTCTTGTTCCGCTCATACGCGAACACCCAACGCCGCGAACCGTCCTTCTTGATGAAGAGCCAAAGCCCGCCACCGTCAGCATGTTTGCCAACTCGCTTTTCGGTTTCGACACGCCGGGCGTTGAGCCTGTGGATCGAACGTGACACGCCAATCTCCAATAACGAGAGCAGGATCAGCAACCCGGTTAGCGACCCGGTTTCCAACCCGGTTTGAGTCGTGGATTAGCGCGGATTAAAATGGACCGGTGCGGCCCGATCACCTGCGCGGCCACCGCTCAAACCGTTGTTTTAATAGGTGATTTATGCAAAAAAGTCGAGGGTGGACAAAGCGTTGATGGGGGTGGATACGAATCCCTCCGTCTCCGCCACCGACCCCTCCGCAGGGGTTCGCAGCAGCCCACTCGGATCGACTTTTTCCTGCTAAAATCAGACGATTAGCGGATCGGCTCGTTCGGGCCCGTTCGCAGGCTTTCGCGTCACGCGTGGTCCCAAAACGTGGTCCTGGCACGTCAAAAACGTGGTCCTGGAGGTCTGATGCTAAGCGATGCGAAAATCCGTGCGGCGAAGCCGCAAGCGAAGCCATACAAGCTGACGGATAGCCACCGGCTATACCTGCTCGTGAAACCGGGCGGCTCGAAGCTTTGGAAATGGAGCTATCGATACGGCGACAAGCAGAAGACGATGCATCTTGGCATCTATCCGATGGTGAGCCTCGTCGATGCGCGGGCGAAGCGCGACGAGGCGCGCAGCCGGCTCGCCGATGGACACGATCCCGCGGTCGCGCGAAAGCTGGAGGTCCAGGCGAACATCGAGGCGGGCCAGATGACGTTCGAGCGGGTCGCTCGAGCATGGCACGAAATTTCTGCTCCACAGTGGGCGGCGGTCCATGCCGCGGATGTCCTGCGCAGCCTGGAGCGCGACGTCTTCCCCGATCTTGGCTCGATCCCGATCAGGGAACTGACGGTGCCGATCGTCTATGAAGTGCTGAAAGCGATCGAAGATCGCGGCGCTATTGAGACCGCCAAGCGCGTGCGCCAACGGATATCGGGCGTATTCGTGTACGCGATCGCCAAGGGACTGGCGGATCACGACCCCGCCGAACGTCTCGGCGCCGTGCTGAAGCCGCTGCGACGGAAGAACCAGCCGGCGATTACCGACCTTGCTCGTCTTCGGAAGATGATCAACGATGCCGAAGAGGACTTCGCGCGTCCGATAACGCGCTTGGCCTTGCGCCTGCTAGCACTGACCGCCGTTCGCCCCAACGAGTTGCGTGGGGCACGTTGGGTCGAGTTCGAGAGCCTTAACGGCCCGCTGCCGCTCTGGCGCATCCCGGCCGCGCGGATGAAGGGGGACCTCGATCGAAAGGAGGAGATCGGCGGCGATCATCTGGTGCCGTTGACCCCGCAATGTCTGGCAGTCCTGCGCGCGCTTTGGCCGTTGACGGGCAGCTACGCGCTGCTGTTTCCCAGCAATCGCGATGTCCATCGTCCGATGAGCGAGAATGCGATCGGCTACCTGCTCAATCGGGCGGGCTACCATGGCCATCACGTGCCGCATGGATTTCGGGCGGCGTTTTCAACGATCATGAACGAATGGGCCGAGCGAGAAGGCAAGCTGGGGGATCGGGCGATCATCGATCTGATGCTTGCCCATGTCCCGAAGGAAAAAGTCGAAGGCGCTTATAACCGGGCGGCCTACATGCCGCGTCGCGGCGAGTTGGCGCAGGTTTGGGCTGACTTGCTGTCAGACGGGTTGCCGCCCCCAAACGTCTTGGTGGACCGCCCGTCGAAGCTCACCGGCGACAATTCGCGTCGCCGCTTGCCGGCGCCGGTTCCGTCCAACTTCGCCTTTCCCTTGGGAGGCAGACGCGAACGGACATAATCACTCAGGCAAGGCAGCAGAGGAAGATCACGGTCCGACATTTAAGGATCTGATTTTGGGCAGGTTCTTTAGCGCAAGATCGCCTGCGCATTAGTAGCAGCTGCACGATGTCCGGAAATGATTGGACGTCTCGGGCCTAAGCCAGTTCGGGTATCCGCTTCGACCATGCCAAGTCTTGGAATTCTTGGTGCGTGAATTCCCTAGCCGTCGCCGAGCACCGGCACCACCCGTTTCATGAACGCGCCGAAGAGCGGCACCGTAAAGCCAACCTCGCCGTGCTGCACCGCATAGATCATGCCCTTCTTGATCAGGCTGTCGCGTGTTGGTGCGGCTGCGCCAACCGTCTTGCCCAATTGCGCGGCAACGGCACTCGACGCGATCCGCTCACCGTCAGCGGCTTCCGCCATGGCACGTAGATATCGCCGCTCTAGCGGCGACAATCGATCGAGGCGTACGCGAAAGAAGCTGTTGTCGAGTTCCTCGATCGCAATCGGCGTCGCTCGCTCGACGTCGTCGAGCCCGATTGGGGTACCGCGCGCAACGCGCCAGCTCTGCGCGCCCCATTCCTGCACGAAATAGGGATAGCCTTCGGTGATGTCGAAGACGCGGTCGAGAGCTTGGTTCTCCCAGCGAACGCCTTCCGCCTCGGCTGGGGCACTCAGCGCCTTGTGTGCTTCGAGGCGAGCAAGCGGTCCCACGGTCACGAAGCGGACGAGGCGCTCGCTGTACGACTTCGCTTCGCCCATCAGCCCGGCGATCTGCGGCAGGCCCGCCCCGATTAGCAGCACAGGCTTTGTGTCCTGCCCGACCTGATGGAGCGCGGACAAAAAGGCACCGAGATCGTCTGCCGACAAATATTGAATCTCGTCGATAAAGATCGCGAGCGCAACGCCGCGATCCGCCGCCGCCTCGGCAACGGCGGCCAGCAGGTCCTTCAAGTCGAGCCCAAGGTCGCCACTGTCGGCCAGCCCGCGATCGTCGGGCGTCAATTCGATCTCGATGCCAGCGACGCTGATCTTGAACGCAGATGCGAAATTTCGCAACGCGGCAAATCCGCGACGCACCGTTCGGGCAGCCGCGCCCTTGCGATCGAGTTCGAACAGCACGCGACGAAGGTCCGGCACGAGCAGCGACGGCAGCTTGCGGTTCTCTGGCGCTTCGATTTTGACGCAGGCATGACCCTCGCTTGCGGCGCGCCGATAAAGATGGTCGAGCAGCACTGTCTTGCCGACTCCACGAAGCCCGGTCAGGATCGAATGCCGCGCCGAGCGCCCCTTCGCGGTGCGCGCAAGGGCGACCGAAATGTCTTCGATCACCTGGTCCCGACCGACCAGCTCGGGCGGCCTGGTCCCTGCACCAGGCGCATACGGGTTCAGCGTCTCGTCCATTTATAGTGCCTTCAACGGTTTATAGCTTGAGAGTATATAAATCGGCAAAAGGACTATAAGTCAATCGCACCGAACCCCTTCGACAGGCATCGTGATAGGCGTCCGGCAATGCCGTATTGAGCCATAAACGGTTTGGCCGCAGCGGCCCGTTTAGCAATGCTGATATCTTGCTGGGGCTGCATGGCTATACCGCGTAGCGCCCGCAGTAACTT
This sequence comes from Sphingomonas sp. GlSt437, assembly GCF_048015635.2. Classification (NCBI taxonomy): domain Bacteria; kingdom Pseudomonadati; phylum Pseudomonadota; class Alphaproteobacteria; order Sphingomonadales; family Sphingomonadaceae; genus Sphingomonas; species Sphingomonas sp. GlSt437. The sequence continues at coordinate 1,344,155 of NZ_JBPGYA010000001.1, forward strand.
GGCGATCGGGACGATCGATTGCGTCGGCTATACCCTGCTTGGGGTTGCCTGGCTTGTCGCCAAGGCGGAAGGCGATGTGCAACGGCGTGCAGCGCGACTGATACGCTCGCTCAAGGTTGGCGCGCTGGCGCTCCTCACGCTGGTCTTTGTCCAAGCGCTCGACAAAAATTGGGCGATCATGCATCGCTGGGTCGAGCGGCCGTATTTATTCATTTTCCAGCGATCGGTCTGGCGGTCGCGGCACGCGTGCTGGTCGGCGTGCGCCGGACGCATGATGCGATGCCCCTTGCAATGACCGCCCTGATCTTTGAATGCCGACGGCATGGCGCCCTTCGAATGCCTATGCTGAACACTCGCACAGACTGTCTGGTTTTTTGGGTCTGAGCCGCTGGCAGTCAGTCGGCTTGCGGCCCTCTGGCAGCGATCCCACAGCCGCACAAAGGAACGGTTGGAAGTGAGCCGGGAGCGGAAAGACTGCTCGCAAATCACCAAGCTTGAAAAGGCGTCCGTTGGGGCAGACATGAAGCCGGGAAGCCAATTCGGCCCACCCACCGGCGGCGACGAATCTCCGTCGACCAGCCATTAAATATCAAAATTCGAAGAAACTTTTGTCAGACGTTGCATCCCGAAGCGATGGCGCTCCGTAGCTTGGGCGCGCGCGCCGGAGCAGGCTTGGCGCCATAAAAAGGGGAGCAAATGATGTCGCCACCATTTCAGACGAAGATTGCCGCAGCGATCTTCGCCGGAGCAGCTTTATGCGCGTTTCAGCCGTCAGTCGCACATGCGGCTGATCGAACCGACGCTGAACCTGTGATTACAGCCGCTCCCTCGGAAGACGCTCAACCCGCTCCCCTCGCCGATCCAGCACCGGCTCCTGCTCCCGACCGCGCGCCAGCTGACCCGCACCAATCATTTTTGTCGAACGGCGGTCGGTTATTGCTGACGGGTGGCGTCTCCACGATCGAAGGCGCCGCTGGCGGCGGCATCGTCCCTTGGGCGCTTATCGGCACTTACGGCACGCGAAATCAAATCGGTGCGAGCGCCTTCTTCACGGATGTTGATACCCAGGGCTTCACGCTCAGGTCGTATGGCGGTGCGTTCAGCTTTCGCAATCGCATCGAAGTCTCGGTTGCGCGCCAGAATTTCAACCTACGCAAGCTGGGGGCCAGCCTAGGGCTAGGCAACAATTTCAACATCAACCAGACAATCATCGGTGCCAAGGTTCGTCTGTATGGCGATGCAGTGCTCGATCAGGACAAGCTGCTGCCGCAGCTTTCAGTCGGGCTTCAGTACAAGATCAACGATGACAAAACGGTCGTCGGTGGCGCGCTCGGGCTTAAGCGCGAAGGCGTCGACTTCTATGTGGCTGCGACCAAGCTCATCCTGTCGCAGAGCGTGCTCCTGAATGCGACGGTGCGCCTGACCAAGGCCAATCAGTTCGGCATTTTGGGTTTTGGCGGGCTGGGTGGCAAAGACCAGGCCTATAAGCCGCAGTTCGAAGGCTCCGCCGCCTATCTGTTGACCCGCAAGCTCGCGGTTGGCGGCGAATTTCGAACCAAGTCGAACCGGCTCGAAGGGGCGCTGGGCGGCACGACCTTCCGCGAGGAGAATGCGTACGACTTCTTTGTCGCTTACGCGCCCACCCGCAACGTCTCGATCACCGCGGCCTATGCCCGGCTCGGCCAGATTGCGCTGAAGCGCCAGAACGGTGCGTATGTCTCGCTTCAGGTCGGGTTCTGACCACCATCACGTTCCTAGGAGATGATCATGTTTAAAATCGCCCTTTCGCTTGTGCTGCTAGCCGGTTCGGGTTCGGTCGCGCTTGCCCAGGAAAATCTTGCCGGCAAATATAACGTGCACGAGCCGGCGGTCAGCGATCCGTCGATCAAGCCGACCGCGCCGACAACGCCCGTCATCACCGACAAGGAAAACCTCTACAAGACGTTTGGCGGCCGCGAAGGGCTTACCGCGTTGATGGATGACGCTATGGCGCGTTGGCTCAAGAACCCTAAGACGCGACCCTTTTTCGAGAATGCCGATCAGGCCAAGATCAAGGCGCTGCTGGTCGAGCAATTCTGCGTGATCATGCATGGCCCGTGTGAATATCATGGCCGCACGATGGCCGAGGCGCATCGTGGCATGAACGTGAAGGAAACCAATTTCTACGGGTTGGTCGAAGAGCTTCAGGTCGCGATGAACAAGCGCCACATTCCGTTCCGCGCGCAAAACCGCCTGATCGCGGCGCTTGCACCGATGCACCGCGACATCATCGACAAATGAGGGCCATGCAAATGATCGCGCGATCAATGATCGTTGCCGGAGGGCTGGCGGTCGCCAGTCCTTGCCTGGCCCAAACATCAGCAGACGACCTGCCAGGCGCCAAGCTCTATCAGAGCAAATGTACGACCTGCCATAACCTCGATGCTAACAAGATCGGCCCGGCGCATCGTGGCGTGTTCGGCCGTCCTGCAGGCACTGCGCCAGGCTATGCCTATTCGGCAGCGCTCAAGTCTTCAGGCATCGTCTGGAACGCCGCAACCCTCGACCAGTGGCTCCAAGGCCCGCAAAAGATGGTCAAGGGCACAAAGATGTACTTGGTGGTGCCCAGTGCGACCGATCGTGCCGCGATCATCGCTTATCTCAAGACGACGTCGAACAAGTAAGCCGAATACCGCCTCACTGCCCGGTCGCGACGCTGACGGAGGTGTGGTGGCCCATTCAGTCTGGCGGCGTACCGGGACTTTAGACAGCGGTCCAAGGACAATAGACTGCGGACCTGGCGGCAGTGCCGTCAGGTCCGCTCCGGGCCCGGATCTCATCTACAATTGTTGCGGGCGACTTCTCGGCCGAGCAGTGCACCGGCGCCAGCGCCAAGGATCGTACCGGTTGCATGATCGCCTCTTGGATCGAGCGCGCGGCCAATAAGCGCACCGCCAGCGCCGCCAAGGATCAAGCCCGTGGTGTCGTTGCGGTGGCACCGATGATAGGGGCGATAGTCGCGATAATAACCCTGCTCCTGATCATAGCCGCGATCGCGATAATGCCCATAAGCATGACCCCAATGATGACCATGGTCGTGATCCCAGCCATCATCGTCATCGCGGTCGTACCAGCCGTGGTCATGGGCCAAGGCAGGGCTCGGCAACGCGGTAATGGGGACAAAGGCCATCGCCGCGGCAAGCATGATTTTACGCAACATAATACTCTCCTGTTTGCCTCTCGACAGACCGATGAATAGTAACGTGCAGCTGGCAACAAGCTGAACATATCGGTTAGCCAATGTTCAGCTTGTTCAACGACATCGCGTATATGAAACGGCTCGTCGCCGCGCGCCGGGCCCATCCGTTGAGAACGGACAAGTCTACGTCGATCTTGGCCCTCGGTTGAGATCAGTCTGCTCGCCGACCAAAAAGGGTTTGCCAAGCTTGTTACGAACAAGAGCCGGCAGAGACCTGATCGGCGCCTCTAACATTTGGCGCCAAGGCGCGCAGCCGTCGTTACTTAGGGCAAACTCAAGCGGAAACGGCAAGCAGCGGCTGGGTTGAAGCCGGCTTAGAAATCCGCGTGATGCCTTTGGCCAGCCATTTCCGTGCAAGCGTGAGGGTGGTGACAACGGGATCGATTTTGGGTATGATTGCTAAACGCCCCGAACGGCGCAATTGGTCTTGCCGGGCTAGGGTCCGCTCCCCCCTTGGGCTCTTGCTCGGCAAGATTGGCGATCTCAGCCTTTGGAAGCATGGCGACCGTACTCCACGCAATGGTGTCACGGAAATAGTTTTTTGTAATGGAAGCTTGTGCAGCACCGCCCTTGAGCAAGTGACATTGGCTTTGAAGATATGCCTCTCGGATTGTCTTATCCCGGTCAGCGAGCCGGCGCGTTCGTTTCGCCGCCCCTGCCTGAGGAATTAGCTTCATTGACAGTCAGGACGCGAACCTGGCCATCTGCCCAGCCCCGCTCGGCAATGCTGTCCTCGCCGTGCAGGCCTTCGAGCACGGTTTAAAACTTCTCCTCGGCCGAGAAGTGCCGCCGGGTCTGGCGCCGGGTTTCCTTCACCACCCGATCCTCAGGGGCCTTGGTCGCCGATTCATTGGAGGTCGTGCGCTTGATTTTCGTTCCTTCGTCACTGCGACGAAACCCAGATGCGCCTTAAATCCCAACCTCAGAACTTTGCCATTGGCGTTGACGGGGGACATCTTAACCTCGAACGCTATCTCCTTGATCACCCGACCCGGAAGGGAGCCGCTCAGCCGCCCTTGCGGAGTGGCAGGCGATGGCTAGCTAGACGTCGACCGGAACTCCCCACATACATCCCAAAGCCAGCGGTTCAGGGTAGATTGACGGTACCTTCAACAACTCATCCTACCGATCGCAGCTTTTGAAGCCGTTCGCCTGGCACTGATAAGCCTTGCGATGTGCTTCAGTGATTTCAGCGGGCGTCATCAGACTTGCCGTGAGGTCCATTGCCTGTGCGGTATCCCTGCTGAGATCAAAGAGCTTGTTGTCTTTCTTTAGCCTAGCCTCCTTCTCCAATTGGGCAGCCGCCAGTTGGAACCACATAAAGGCCAGCATATAGTTCCGAGCTACTCCTTCACCATCGTGATACATGTAACCGAGCATGGCCTGAGCTGACCCGTCGCCTTTTTCTGCGGCTTGGTGCCCCAAGCGGAAGGCGGTTGCAAAGTCGCCTTTTGCGTAAGCTGCCCTAGCGTCTTCCATTTGGCCCGCTCGCGCCTCTATGCCTGTAGACGCAAGTACTGCTGCAGCGATTAGGGTAGCTACTTTCATGATAGCCTTCCGCACATTTTGGCGTGTGAAATCGAGATTTGCCCTATTTCGGAATTCGATGGAATGCTCAAAAACAGTGACCGCCACGTACCCTGCAATGAAGCCGCCAACCTTTGACATTTGTTCAATATAACCGGGTCGCAACTTCTTGGTTTTTCTGTCTTTTAGCTGGTTGTCGGAAGTCGGGGCGTAATCCGATCGTGGGAAGCTAGCGCGATAAAGCCTTAGGGCAAAGCGTCATTGGAAAGCGCCAGCCAAGCTATTGCCAATTCGTCGACATCGCTGGCTTTCAACATGGAGAGTTCGTCGGTTCGCATTGCTTTGAACCGACTACCAAAACCCTATCGCGCTGTGTCAGCCTCAGCACAACCGGCTAGACACAGGAGACGCGCAGCCTCGTAAAACCATCGTCCAAATCTTTCCGCGACAAGGCATCTTGCGAATGCGAATGCGTCTCAATAGAAGGACCGGACTCGGGGAGGAAACTCATGCTACGGTTCGGATTGACGATATTGCTGTTGTGCGTGCCGACGGCCGCTTTCGCCGAACCCGGCGTCGGTGATCCGGTTTACGGTGCAACACTAAAACGTGGCACCGCCGAGTTCGAGGCACGCTATGGTCGGCTTACGGGCGGCCCGGACGATAAGAAGGACGGGCTGACGCTGGAAGCTGAATACGCATTCTCGAACCGATTTGCCGCAGCCGCGCTCGTTGAGACCACGCGCGAGCCCGGTAGCGCTCGGACCGTGGAATCGACATCGATCGAGGCCATTTATGCCTTCGGCCAAATCAAGCCGCTTAAGCTCGATGTCGCGCTGTACGGCGAATATAAGCATGGCCTGCGCGGCAATGACGACGTGCTCGAAGGCAAGCTTTTGTTGGAGCATCGCGCCGGCGCGTTCGATGGGCGCCTGAACCTCATCGGCGAGCACGCACTTCGGGGCGGCGAGCCTGTTGCGCTCAGCTACGCTGCGTCCGCTGATTGGTCGTTGGTTGGGGATGATCTACGCCTAGGTGTCGAAGCATTCGGTGATCTTGGCTCGACCCAGCATTTTGGCGGACGGCAGGAGACTTATGCGGGACCGGTCATCAAGGCGGATGTCGAGCGGGTCGGTCCCGGTGAAATCGAGATCGAGGCAGGATGGCTTCGGGCTTTTGGGAGTGCCCGCGACCATGCAGACGGGCAGGCACGCTTGTTGGTGAGCTACGAGTTCAAATTCTAGCGCATCTGCGCCGCTTAGCGCCTTACTGCGAGCCAGGCCAACGCCGATCGACACATGCACAAGGTCGCCGCATCGCAGTCGATCGACCCTGATCGATCTCGTGCCGTTATCTGGCGCCAATAGCTCAGAATGTCTTTTTTAACTCAACGAACGACTACCCTGAGCACGCTCACGATCGCTCAGAGAATATGCGGATGGCTTTCGGCTTGATCACCACAACCGCACTTGCCGGGTCAGGCCATCGAACCCGGTGGCGCAAGCGTGCCAAGCCAAGCGACGAGGGCCAAAATCCCGATAGCTGTCCCGCTCTCGACCGCCAGACTTCGCCGTAGAGCCGCCAGCGCTGCGCTGGTCTCGCCAGTTCCGATGGCTTGTGTCAGCGCCGGCGTAAGCCGGAAGCGATTTGTGGCTGCAAGCGCGAGCATGGCGGTAAACAGACCCAGCTTGACCATGAGTAGCTCGCCGTAAGGCGAGCTTATGATCAAACCAGGACGCGTGATGTCAAATAGCAGCACGCTGTTCACCAGACCTGTCAGCACAATTGCTGCCACCGCGATGCTGCCTGTGAAGGCAAAGCGTCGCAGTGCGGCCGCCGCAATCGACAATTGGTCGGACGAATAGGCCGAACCCGCAGCGAACAATAGAGCCACGAACCCCGCCAACGCTCCCAACCAAACACCCACTGCAAGCAAATGAGCGATGTCTGCGATCAGGTGTCCGGCACCGACCAAGCCGTCACCCGCCGCGCCATGTCCCGTCCAGGCAATCGAACCGAGCGCTACGCCCGCAGCGCATCCGACGAGCAACGCTGGCCGAACGCTATTGGAGCGATGCCACCAAAGGGTAGCCGGAAGCGAGATCGCAAGCGCTGCCAGCTGCACTTGCCAAGCCACGCCAATCGATGTTTGCATGACGATCGTCTCTACCGTTCGCCAATCGAGCGACGAGACGTCCATATCCGCCATCCGAGCGCAGTTCACCCATAGGCCGGATATGACCAGGGCGATCGACGATATGGCCAAAACCAAGGTCGTCGTCGCCGTGCCTTTCTGCGACAGTTGTGCTCGGTCTTCAGTGCTGAGCGCGTGCAGCCGGAACAGGGGCAGTCCGAACTGCAGCGCCAAGCACAAATAGAGCGCGAACCGAATGTCGATTACCACCCAGTCGGTCACGGATCAGATCGCACGAAAGGCAAGCGAGCCCTGGACTCGGTGGGTATCGACCGAAACGGCGTGCCAGTCGAGCTGATATCGCCCCGCCGCCAGCGGTTGAGCCAATTTCACGATCAGTATCTTGTTGCTCAGGTCGAGCGCCGTGGCCGTTGGTATTGTGGTGACGTGACCGGCACGCACGCTAACGAGCGTTGCCCCGGTAAGTGGGCCTACCAGGCGCTCGCTGAACCGAATGGTCAGCCGACTTGGCTTGGCAATAGCGCCGTTGGCAGCCGGTGTTGAACTTACGATACGAGGATGCGCCTGGGCAGTGCTGATCATCATGATAGACGCAAGGCCAATACCGATGGCGGATTTGATTACGAATTTCATCGCAGTTCTCCAGGCACAGTGCGCCCTAAAGGTTAAGTAGACCCGCCCGGCAGGCACAAATCCTCTTCCGGGCGGGGCATTATCGGTCACCGATCCCAGCGGTCATCATAGTCATGATTATAACCATAACTCGGGCGATAACGGTTATAATATTCCCATGAGCCGCGGCGATGCTCGAGTTCATGCTGCCAGCGCAGCCGCGCATCGGCACGGGCATGGGCGTAGTCGAGCTCACGGTGCAATTGGGCATGTTCCCAAGGCGTCAGTCCTTCCTCATGGGCTTGCTCGTGGATCGCATCCAGCCGGTCATGGATCCGATCATGTTGGCGGTCCAGCCGATCATGCAGTCGATCGTGCTGATAACTGTTGTCGTATTGGTCATGGGCTGCCGCGGGGACGGCAAAACCGACCAGTGCGGTGGCACCCAACATCGTCATCATCAATTTACGCATAACTCGCCTCCTCCTTATCAAGGCGAGCAAGAGGTGACATTGTTACCGTGAATGGCGGCTGAGGAAAGTTTGCAGTCGCGGTTCAGGAAATTGGTCTGGCCCAAGTCACGGGTTCTCGAAAGCTGCCAGAATTGGGCATAGCCCCTCAATGCCATCGCCGCATGCCGGAAAAGGCCGCGTTAAACCGGTTCGTGCACCTTTAGTGGCGTGATGACCATGAACGTGCGCTCGCGTCGACTTATTTGATCCAATTGACGCGCAGGCGTGACGTAATGATTGGTTCTAGCTGTCCTGCTGCATCGACGTTCATCAGCGCGATCCCGAGCGCGACGATCAAGTCGGGCCAGGATGAGCGCCGCAAATTGGCGGTATTCATGCCGTTCCTCCCAGAACGTTTGCTCCGCGTTCCCCACGACCGAACCGCCCGAACCGCAGCGCCAGCCCCGGCAGAATCAGCAAATTGAGAGCGGCCGAGCTCGCCAGACCGCCTAGAATTACGACCGCCATCGGCCCTTCTATTTCCCGGCCTGGCTCGCCGCTTCCGAGTGCAAGCGGCAGCAGTCCCAGCGCGGTAGCGAGCGTGGTCATCAGGATGGGTACGAGCCGATCGGCTGCGCCTTCGATCGAGGTAGTGGCGTCCAAGGCTCGTCCTTCTTCGCCCGTCAGCAGGTCATAGTGCGACACCATCATGATGGCATTCCTGAGCGTAATGCCGAACAGTGTGACAAATCCGACCAGCGCGCCCAGTGACGCGATCCCGCCTGTCAGCCACAAGGCGAGCACGCCGCCTACCATCGCGAAGGGCAGGTTGAGAAACACAAGACCGAGGTTCCTCAGACGTGGTACGGTGAGCGAGAGTAGGAGCAGCATCGCCACCGCTGCCAGCAGGGAGTTGATGAGGAGGCTTTGCGCTGACTTGGCTTGCTCGGCGGCCGCGCCTTCGATCGAGGCCGTCACTCCGGGGGGCAGTTTGAGCGCCGCCACCTTTGCCTGCACGCGCTGCGTGAACGCGCCCACATTGGGGTCGGTAGTCCCCGACGTGACCGTCCCGACCCGTTGCCCGCCGATATGCACGACTTCGAATCTGCCATTCACCAGGGCGATATTGGCGAGATCGGCAGCTCGGACGAAGGTCCCATCGGGCGACTTCAGGAGTAGATTGCCGACGGTCTCCGGAGCGGCGCGAAGCGATGGCGAGAGGATCAGCACAGCGTCGAACACGCGCTCGCCTTGATAGACCTGCCCCACGATCTGGCCCTGATAAGCCGCCTGAATTTGGTTGAGCACGTCGAGCGGGTTGAACCCCCACCGGACCAAGGCTTCATGCCGAAGCGACACGACGAGTGTGGGTGCGCCGGGCGGGCTTTGACGCACCACATCGATTGCGCCAGGAACGGTGCGCACCGCGTCGGCGATTTGCGCGGCAGCGCGGTCGATTGCGTCCAGATCCTCCCCGTGCAGACGCACGACGACCGGCGCCGTGTCACCAGAAATCACGTCACCGAGCCGGTCAGTGAGGAAGGTGCGCAGGACAAATATGGGCCCCGGCGTTTCTGCAAGTACGCGGCGGATCGCCGCTTCCGCCTGTTCCTGCCCTTCGGCATCCGTCGGCGCGAGGTCGATGTCGAGTTCGCTGTATTCCGGGCCGGCCGAGATTTCCGCGCCCGCTTCCGCGCGCCCGGTGCGTTGAGCGACGCTTAGCACATGAGGAACGCGTAGAATGGCGGCAGCGACTTGGCGCCCTACCGCTTCCGAGACAGCGAGCGAGCTGCCCGGCGCGAGCTGCATTGATAGGACGTAATGCCCTTCCTTCAGCTCGGGGATGAAGGCAGTGCCAAGCCGCGGCACGACCGAGAACACCGCGATCGACGCGCCAATCACGATCGAGGCAACGAGCGGCAACCGGCCTTCGACCCGGCCGAGCAGGCGCGTATAGACGCGCTTGAGGCGTTGGATGAACGCGGGTTCGTGATCTGGCAGCCGATCGGGGTGGATGAGCAGCAAGCAGAGCGCGGGCGTGACAGTTAGCGCCACGACGAGCGAGGCGAGCGTCGCGAGAATATAGGCGAGGCCCAGCGGCCCGAACAGCCGACCGGCTACGTCCTGGATCGCAAGCACCGGGACGAAGATGAGCGCGATGGCGAGGGTCGCGAAGACAACCGCGCTTCTCACCTCGAACGTGGCCGAGCCGATCACCTCGGCGACCGTCGCGGGCTCGCCGGCATCGCGCGCGATCCGCAGGCGCCGATAGACGTTTTCGACAACGATCACCGCGTCATCGACCAGGAGGCCCACCGCGATGCCGAGGCCACCCAGCGTCATGGTATTGAGGCTATAGCCGAACAGTTCGAGCATCAGCGTTCCGGCGAGCAACGACAAGGGAATGGCGGTGAGCGCGATCGCTGCCATTCGGACGTTCCACAGGAACAGGAACACGACCGCGATGACGAGCACACCGCCTACGCCCAGCGCGAATTGCAGGTTGTGGAGCGCGGTCGAAATGAACGTCGCAGGCCTGAACAAATCCGGGCGGATCGTGACGCCTTGCGGCGTCAGTTCAGCGTTCAGACTATAGATCGCCGCCTCGACGCCCTGACCTGTCTTAACGGTGTTCGCGCCATATTGCTCGGAGATCAGCAGTTCGATTCCGGGCTTGCTGCCGATCAGCGCCGTGCCGACGGCAGGCGCGGGAGCGGCTTCGATGTTGGCGACCGCCCCCAGAGTGAGGCGCTGCCCCTGGCCGGCAACGACGATGGTCCCCGCTAGCCGCTGTTCAGCGGCGGCGGGATCGCTCGCTTCCAGGATGATGCGCTGGTTGGCGGTGTCGATGAAGCCGGCTCCGCGCACCCCCAGCGTGCGCTGGATGGCGGTCGCGAGATCGTCGAAGGAAAGATTGTAGCGCGCGAGCTTTTGCGGATCGACCGCGACCTGATATTGCTTGGCGTCGCCGCCATAGATCGAGACTTGTGCCACACCGGGGACCGCGAGCAGCCTCGGCCGGATCGTCCATTGCGCAAGCGTGCGCAGCTCCATTGCCGACAGGCGGTCAGAGGTCAGGCCGGCAATCAGCACGATTCCCGTTGCCGAGGTGAGCGGCGCGATTGTCGGCGGTCGCGCGCCTTGCGGCAGGTCGCTGACAATCCCCGCCATTGCCTCGCTCAGTTGCTGGCGGGCGCGGAACAGGTCCGCGCCGGCTGCGAAAGTGACGGAAATGTCTGACACGCCTTGGACCGAACGCGAGCGGACCAGGACGACGCCGGGGACGCCCAAGATGCGCGTTTCGATCGGGCGCGTGACCAGCGCCTCGACCTGTTCGGCCGTCAACCCGGGCGCTTCCGTCTGGACCGAGGCACGGGGTGGCGCAAAATCGGGGAACACGTCATAATCGGCCGCGCCGAGCCGGAACATGCCATAAGCGGTAAGCAGCAGCGCTAACCCCAGAACGACGAAGCGGCGGCGCAGCGAGCCGGTAATGAGCCCGCCGATGAAGCCAACGGGATTCATTCGCCGCCCCCGACATTCGTGCCCTGATTTGCTTGCGAGAATAGAAGCTGTGCGCCGTGCGTGACGACACGCGCGCCCGGAGCGAGGCCCGCAGTGGCCAGCCAACCGTCCCCGGAGCGGGCTGCGGTGACGATCGCCGTGGGCACGAACACGCCGGGGCGCCGTTCGACATAGACGATCGCGCGCCCATTCGAGCGGATGATCGCGGCATCTGGCACGGCGACGCCCCGCAGGCGCGGCCCGGCGGGCAGCGTCGCCGGAACCGAGACGCCCGGCGCCAGCTCCGCGCGGGCGGGAACCAGTCCGTAATACCCTGCCGCCTGGAACTTAGGGTCAGCCTGTGCGGCAGGGCCAATGATGGATACGACTACCCGGCTGCCATCCGGAAGCGTCAGCTCGGCGCGCTCCGGTGGCTGCGCCCCCAGATTCGCGCCCGAGAGTTGAACGAGCAGCATATGGCCGGCGAACAGGCTTTGCAGTGGCGCGGCGTCACGGACCAACCATCCGCCCAGCAGCGGCCCGAACTGCTGTCGCGCGCCGGTCGCTTGCAGAGCGATTTGCGCGCGTGCGTTGGCGAGCGCCGCCCCTTCGGCCGTGGCCGTCGCTTGCTGCGCTTCGAGCGCCTTGGCGGATGCGATCTCACCATCGGCTTGGAGCTGCGCAAGGCGCTTCGCTTCGAGCCGCGCCGCAAGGGCGGCGGCACCGGCGCGGCGGGCTTCCGCCGTCGCCGTCGCGAGCGCTTGGCGCTGCTGGACGAGCGGTTGCAGCGAGAGCACTGTCGCGAGCGCAGTTTGGGTTTGCGCTAGCGACGCTTCGGCGGCCGGCGCGACGACCAAATCCCCCTTGGCGAGCACCAGGCGAGGGACGATGATCTGTGTGGCAGCGCCGGTCCCCTGGACCCGTATCGCGCTTTCGACCGGTGCGTCCCCACTTTCGGTTGCAGTGCTTGGCCCGACCACTCGAAGTGCGAGTGCGCCGCCGCCAGCAATCACGAGCGCCAGAATGGCCAGCGCAGGCGCGCCCTTGAGATGTTGCCGCATCAGCGGTCTCCTTTAATTAGGATGAGCGGCGTGGGATCGAACCCATCGGCGCGGAGCTGTCCAGCCGCTTCGACCGCGTACGCGGCCTTGGCGACCCTGCCTTGCGCGTCGGCCAGGTTGGTGCCTTGCGCAGCCAGTTCGGCACGCGCGGTGAGCAGTTCCACCCGGTCGATCTCGCCCCGGGCGAACAATGTCTCGGCAGCGCGGGCGCGCTCCGCCTCCTGCACGTGGAGGCGTTCGGCGACGGCAAGCGCCTTGACGGCTTGTCGGTAAGCGTCCACCGCCCGATCGACTTCGCCGATCGCAGCGGCTTGGGCGGTGGTAAAGGTTTTCTCGGCTTGGGCGCGCTGGGCCGCCGCTTCACCGATCTGGCCGCCATTTCTATTGAACACCGGTAACGCGACGGCAAGCGTCAGGCCCCATTTTCGTGCGCCCTGGTCGTATTCGAAGGTCGGTCCGAGTTCCGCGTTCGGCGTGCGACCCGCGAGCTGCAATCTGAAATCTGCATCGGCCGCAGCGTAGTCGGCGAGCCGCGCGAGCAGGTCCGCCCGGTTCAACGGTGCCGCGTCGCGCGCACGGGCGATGAAGGCTGGGGACAGGCCCGTATCGAGTCGCGGGAGCGTCAGGCGCTCGATCGGCAGGCGTTCGGCCGGGAGCCCCACCGCGATGGCAAGCTGATGAAGCGTGTCAGTTTGCGCGGCCATCGTCGCTTGCCGATCGAGCTCGACGCGGTTCAATATCGCGCGCGTGGTGACCACCGCGACGTGCGAGTCCTCCCCAACCCGGAGCTTCTTCTCGGCGGCCTCGACCAATCCGGTGTCGGCGGCAGCTTGCGTATCGAGCGCGGCGAGCCGGGCCTGCGCGACGGAAAGATCGATCAGGAGGCCGTTGATCATCTGTGTCGCTTCGCGCCCGATGCTCACCAGATCGAGCCGCGCCGCTTCCGCCCGGTAGCGTGCTGCTTCGACCCGCAAGGGTCGCTTGCGCGCCGTTTCCACCAGCTGGACCAAGGTTGCCGAAAGAAGCCAGGGGATCGTCCCTGCCGCTGCGTTCGTGACGGCAACCGGGTTGAGGCTGAGCGTGGGGTTCGGGCGCTGCCCGGCCGTGCGGATGGCGGCTTCAGCGACCCGCCACTTGGCGCGCGCGAGCTGGACGGCTTGGGCGTTCTCCAGGGCCACAAGGACGAGCGCCGGCCCGTCAACGCGGGCGGGCGGCCAGACGGCGAGCCCTGCCCTTGCGGCGAGCGCCACCAGCGCCGGATCATTGAGCGAGCGAGTGCGGAAAGCGGCGGCCGAAGTCGCGGGCACGATCGGCGTCGGCGGTGTGGTAGTGCAGGAAGTCGCAAACAACGCGGCGATACCAGCCAGTACCCGACGCATGATTCTTTGCCTGAATAAGGAGTTCGGCGAGCGTCCGGGAGCAGGCGCACGCATTGTGGCAATGCAAAACACAGGATGATCCCTCGATGGCAGCTTGTTACCGATGGTTGCGCCACCGCCGAAAAGCGGGCGGATGCAGACGCGGAGCGCCGTTCGGTCAGGCCCGAGGAGGTCGCTCGAGCGAGTTCAACCTGCACGACCTCAGCAGTGCGCAAGCACAACGCGACCAAGGTACCCGGCCCAGCTTGCTAGGGCTGAAATCCTGACCTTGATCGCCCGGCAGGACGCCGACGAAAAAGAGGTTTACGGCACCGATCATTGGCGGCGGAGCATCGTTCACCGGGCCTACGTCAGGCGTGTCGTCCATCAACATAGAGAAGTCGGCGATAGCGAGGCGCTGCGCCATGACAGACGCGTTTGCCGACACCATCAGGTTCGGAGCCGAGACGAGCAGAAACGCCGCGAGCACCATCATGACTCGCCTGAATCTCGCACGAAGGTGCCCCAGAGGAGTCGGCATCACAGGACCGGCATACAGGCAATTGCCCAACCGCACCACCTCAATGCTCAGTCTTGATGTCCCAGCGCTGCCCCGGCACGTCCTGAGCCGACTGACTCACGACGCTTTGAATGCTATTAGCTAATCAGATCGAAGACATTTGGCGGCCAAGAGAGTTTCGAACTTTTTGTTGGCCTTGAAGCTTACCGATTGAATTTTATCCGCTTTTAGGTGGCATCGATCGGCCGCTCAACGTCCAAGATTTGGGCGCATTTTAGCCGCCGGGTAATGGGGCCGCATGTGGTTCACCTCAAGATAACCCATCAACGCACGCGTCGCCTTCTTCGCGCGGGAGGCGCCAACGCTTACTTGGTCTTACTTAGGTCTTTCCTTCGAACGCCCGCAAGATCGGGCATGGGCCAGGCTTGCCGTTCGCACAATCGCGCTCCAACTCAACCAACCAACCACGTGCTTTCTTCAGCTCAGCGATCCGGCGATCAAGGTCGTCAAGCCGCGCCCGAGCAATCTCGCGCGCCCGGTTACGATCGCTTACCGCGTCTAGGTCGAGCAACTCACGGATATCGTCGAGCGAGAAGCCGGCGGCTTGGGCGGCGCGGATGAATCGCAGGCGTCGGATATCCTCGTCACTATAGCGCCGGAACCCGCCCCTGATGGCCGAACCCTTGGGCCGCTCCGGCTCGTGCAACAGCCCGCGGCGCTGATAATAGCGGACGGTTTCGACGCCAACACCGCCTGCACGAGCAAGGCCGGCAATAGTGATCGTTACCATGCTTGACTCCGGACTATGGTACGGACCCTATATGGCGAGCGCGAGACGCGGCACAAGCTAGCCGCTGGAGTTTGGCTCGATGACTGCCACTGCGCGCAAGGCTGTCCTCTACCGGATGGTAATGCCCGAGCATATCTGCCCTTATGGGCTTAAATCGAAATGGCAGCTCGAGCGGCACGGCTATGCGGTTGAGGACCATTGGCTGCGCACGCGCGAAGAAACCGAGGCGTTCAAGGCCCAGCATGGCGTGAAGACGACGCCGCAAACTTTCATCGACGGCGAGCGGGTCGGCGGTAATGACGACCTGACGCGCTATTTCGGCGGGCATGTGCTGTCGCCCGACAAGACGAGCTATCGCTCGATCATCGCCTTGTTCAGCATGACCGCGCTGATCGCGCTCGCGGCCAGCGTCGCCGCGTTCGGCACCGCGTTTACCGAGCAGGCATCAATGTGGTTCATCAGCCTGTGGATGTGCGTGCTGGCGATCCTGAAGCTGCAGGATATCGAGCGGTTTTCGACGATGTTCCTCAATTACGATCTGCTCGCACGGCGCTGGGTGCCCTACGCTTATCTCTACCCGTTCGGCGAGGCGCTAGCGGGCGTGCTGATGACGGCAGGCGTGCTGCGCTGGCTGGCGGTGCCCATCGCGCTGGCGATGGGCGGCATCGGCGCGGTGTCGGTAGTGAAGGCAGTCTATATCAACAAGCGGACGCTCAAATGCGCCTGCGTTGGCGGCTCGTCCAACGTGCCGTTGGGCTTTGTGTCGTTGATTGAAAATCTGATGATGGTGGCGATGGCGATCTGGATGACGGTGAAGTGAAGAGGCTTGGATTGACGGGGGCGGCATTGCTGATGCTGCCGGGGGTGGCGATGGCGCAGAGCGATCCGCATGCCGGGCACCACATGACGCCGGGGATGACCATGCCTAAGCCGGCGCCGAAGCCCGTTGCGAAGGTGAAGCCTAAACCCAAGCCGAAAGCGCCGGCGGGTCATCCGGCGCAGCACGCTCAATCCGTATCGCCAACACTGGCGCCGGTGCGGGAAAATGCCAAGTCGGAGCCGGTGCCAACCACCGAGCCGATGGACCCGACCATGCCGATGGCCGGCATGGACATGACGACGCCAGCCGAACCAACCAAGGTTGCACCCGGCGCGCCACCGGCACCGGCCGAAGCGCCGCTGATGCACCACGACATGCCGGAAATGACTGGTATGGAGAGCATGTCCCACGCCGGTCACCACGTCATGAAAAGTGCATTCGGCCTTTATCCTGGCAACCGAGACGCATCGGGAACGAGTTGGCAGCCGGACCTATCGCCGCATTATGGCCTGCACGGTGAGCACGGAGGGTGGGACCTGATGCTGCATGGCACCGTCAATGTGGTCTATGACAATCAATCCGGGCCACGCGGCGGTGAAAAGGCGTTCGTGCTGGGTCACATCATGGGTTCGGCGGCGAGGGATTTGTCTGCGCGAGATCGCCTGCAACTCCGTGTCGCCGTCACCCCAGACCCGTTCATGGGACCTCGCGGCTATCCGCTTCTATTCGCAACCGGCGAGACCGCTGACGGACGCACCCAGCTGATCGATCGTCAGCACCCGCACGATCTGATCAGCGAATTGTCGGTGTCGCTGTCGCATCGCTTCACAGACCGGCTGAGCAGCTATTTGTTCTACGGCGAAGTCGGCGATCCAGCCTTCGGACCGCCAGCCTATATCCACCGCCTATCGATCCAGGACGACCCGGAGGCACCGATCAGCCATCATTGGCTCGATAGCATGCACGGCACACAGGGGGTCATTACTGGCGGGCTGGTGTTAGGCAACATCAAGGTCGAAGCCTCGACGTTCCGGGGACGCGAGCCCGATCAACACCGGTACGATATCGAGGCACCGAAGTTCGATTCCTTTGCGGCCCGCGTCAGCTGGAACCCCACCGCTACACTCGCGCTTCAAGCCTCCTACGCCTTTCAGCGCAGCCCTGAGCAAGTGACGCCGGACCAAAATCAGCGACGTTACTCGGCCAGTGCGATCTACACCCGCAGCGTCGGCGCGATCGGTTATTGGTCGACAACATTCGCGTGGGGGCGGCGGATCGACATTGAGCCGGGCGTTTCAAGTGATGCGCTAGACGCCTTCGTGCTCGAAAGCGCGATCCACCCCAATGATCGGTGGACTTTCTTCGGCCGAGGTGAGCGGGTTGATAATGACGAGCTGCTGCCGGCGGCTGGATCGTTCCACGGCACGGTGTTCACCGTCGGGAAGGTCTCGGCAGGCGCCATCCGTGATATCCAGCTCGTAACGCATCTCAAGATCGGGCTTGGTGCACTCGGGTCGCGCACCTTCGTGCCGCAAGGGCTAAATGGTGCCTATGGCGGTGATCGCTGGTCGGGCGAAGTGTTCATCCGCTTTAAGCTGGACTAAGCCCGGTCAATGGACGACCGCATTTAGGTCTGGCTGGGCGAGCGTCTAGCGTCCGCTTTTAGGGCGCTTTGCCGACAAAACGGGAAAAGCGATTGCTCCTCTGAGCCGGTCGATACATCGTAGCGCAGCGCTCATCCTGTTGAGGTGCAGAAGCGTATCTGCGGACTGTAACGGTAAAATAGGTTTACCCCAAAATGCCCATGACCCGCCGCGAAGCCATCGCTACCTTTGGGGCCATCGCCGCGCTCCCCAGCTTGGCCATGGCGACAACGGGCGATCTCCGCGACGACATGGCCATTTTGCGCAAGGCACTTACCTTGCATCCTGGGCTTTATCGCTATTCAACCGAGGCGGAGGTCAACCGCCGGCTTGAGGTGCTTGAACGGCAGTTCGTCGGCGCGACGACCAACGAGGCGCGCTATCTGGCGATATCTCGATTTTTGGCGAGCATCCGCTGCGGCCACACCTATTGCAATTTCTTCAATCAACGCGACGCGCTCGCCGCTGAGTTGTTCGATCGCCGGACCCGGCTGCCCTTCTACTTCGAGTGGATCAATCGGCGGATGATCGTGACCGCCGATCGCACCGGCATGATCGCCCCGGGGACGGAGGTCGTCTCGATCAATGGCGTCGCGGCAACCGCGATGCTCCGCGCGCTGATGCCCTACGCCCGCGCCGACGGCCACAACGACGCCAAACGCGTTTCGTTGCTGGGCGTCAACGGCCGCGACCGCATCGAGTATTTCGATGTGTTCCAGGGTTTGGTCTTCGGGGCGCGTTCCGATGCTACGCACCTTTTGAGCCTGCGTCTGCCCAATGGCGATGAACAACAGCGCCAAGTCCCGACGCTCAATCTTGCAGACCGACGCGCGCAAATGGCAGCGGGTCCAACCAGTAAGGATGCGCCCCGATGGCAGTGGCAGGTGCGGCCCGACGGCATCGCGCTGCTCACCATGCCAAGCTGGGCGGTTTACGACAGCAAATGGCCGTGGCGACAATGGCTGGATGATCGGTTGAACACCCTGGCCGGTGCCAAGGGTCTTATCATCGATCTGCGCGACAATGAGGGTGGGCTGGATTGCGGCGACGCCATTCTGGCCCGTTTGGCGACCGCGCCGATCGCGGATGACGGTGCTGAGCGCCGTGTTCGTTTCGAGCGTACCCCAGCCGATCTCGACCAATATCTCGACACCTGGGATAAAAGCTTCCGGACGCTTGGGGTCGGCGCCGCGCCGAGCGCCAACGGCTTCTACCGCCTTCACGCAGAGCAAAGCGGCACGGTCATTGCGCCAGCCGAACCCCGCCTGCAATTGCCGGTCGCCGCGCTGATCGGACCGGTCAACAGTTCGGCGACCTTCCAGTTCGCCCAAAAGGCGCAGCGCAACAAGCTCATCCGATTAATTGGCGAAATGACTGGCGGCAACCAGCGCGGGATCAATGGTGGTGCCTTCTTCTTCGTCCGCTTGCCCGCCAGCGGCATCGAGTTCGATCTGCCGCTGATCGGCTATTTTCCGCCGGGTCTGCCGCCGGACGCCGGCCTTTATCCCGATGTGCTAGTCCCGCGCCGACCGGCAGACATTGCTGCTGGCCGAGATGCACAGATGGATGCTGCGGTGGAATGGATCGGTCGCGCCTAGGACCTGCGTCGCTTTACAATACATGGTGGTCGGGACCGAACTTCATCATAACAATTATGTTCGCTTTGACCGGTTTTAGGCATTCGGCAAAGCCGCTTGACGGGCGGCTTTTAGGGCGCATCGCTGACTTAACTTCGGCTCCGACATATGGCGGCCGCCCAGGCCTCACTTGCAGACATAGGGTGGTCTGATAGGCTAACGACGGCTGCCGTCGGTGGGCGGTTCCAGCACGGAGGTCACAATGCTGCAGCTTGTACAGGATTATCATAGCCGCTTGAGAGCAGAGGCCGCGTCCGCAGGCGACTTCCGCCTGACTATCATGGCGATCAGAATGCTTCTCAGTTTATTGCTCATTGCTGCCAGCGCCTTGCTATCGTCAGTTCTGCATCTTGATCAGCCGGCAAGAGCCGCTCTCACCATCCCCATTGGAGGTCTCACTCTGATGATGATCCTGCATCTCGGCTACGTCTTCACTGAAGGGTTTCAGAACGCGCCACAGCCTGAGGCGTGACGCGTGGGCTGGCAGGGTTCGCAACGGCGCTGTTGGCAGCCGACTAAGCGAATTTAGCGTTAAGAACGCTATCTGGACGAAAGGCAACTTTCGTGGTTGGAGAACGCCAAGTCGAACGGCCGATATTAAGGCGCGTTGCGGAAATACGGGGGTTGCTGCGTGCTCCTATTGCTTCGTTAATTCACGAAGCTGATTCGACGCTCGTTTATTGCCGCGCACGCAGCGTCAGCCCGACGATTCGCGGCTCGCTCGGCGTGCCGACGATCAGCCCCGAATTGCCGGCCTGGATCGTCAGGTTCTGGATGTAGCGCGCGTCGAACAGATTGCGGGCGAACACTAGTATTTCGACCTTCCTGCTGAGGCGGAAACCGGCGCTCGCGTTGGTCAGGCTATAGGCATTGATATAGGTGTAGCGCGACAGCGACGGGTCGCCGAAATAGCCGCTGCGCCAGGCGGTATCGGCGTGGAGCACGAACTCCAGCTTGCCCGCCAGCGGCCGGACATAATCGATGATCAGCGATTCCGACCAGCGCGGCAGGCCGGCGAGCGGCTGGCCGGTCAGGTTGCAGGCGGTCGTCGCGCTGCCTTGCAGTTCGAGCGGGCAGGGGCCGGCGGGGTAGTTGGTGTAGCTGCCGTTGGCATAGGCCAGCGAACCGGTGAGCGTCAGCCCGGCGAGGCGCGCGCTGGCATCGGCCTCGACGCCCTTCACCGTCACTTGCGGGACGTTCGAGAGATAGCCGCGCAGCGCGACCGTCTGCGTACTGTCGACAATCGTCGCCTGGAAATCGCGCACCTTGGTGTAAAAGCCGACCAGATCGAGCGACAGATGGTGATCGAACAGCCGCGATTTGATGCCGGCTTCCCAGGTCTGGTTGACTTCGGGCCTGACGACCGCCGTGCTCAGCGTCGGCTGATTGAGCGAATTGAGCGGCAGCCCCGACATGTTGATGCCGCCCGATTTGAAGCCGCGCGCATAGCTTGCATAGGCAAAGACGTTGGGCGTCGCCTGGTAGGAGATATTGGCGCGGCCCGAGAGGTTATCCTCGACATTGTGCGCGGTGTAGCTCTGGCAGACATTGGTCGTGAGATCAGCGGTCTGGCAGGTGAAGATGTTGCGTTGCGCGCGGATCAGCGTCGCGTTGGTAACGGTCGCGCCGCCGCCCACGGTCGACAGATAGGCGCCGTCCTTGACTTCGTAGGTGTAGCGCAGGCCCCCTGTCAGCGTGACGCGCGGCACGATCTGCCAGTTCGCCTCGCCGAACACGGCGTAGCTGTCTGACGAGAAGCGGGTGTGGCCATCGGTGCCATAGCCGTCGAGCAGATTGGCGGGGACGGGCGTATTGGCGGCGCCCGTTGTCGGGCCGATCAGCCAATAAGCGCCGGCGGGGCCATAGATGCTGATCGGCTCGCCGGTGATCGTCTGCGTGTAGAAATAGAGGCCGCCGACATAATTGAAGCGATGATCGCCATTCGACGCGATGCGCAGTTCCTGGCTGTACTGGTCCTGCCGTGAGGGAATGTGCTGGGTGAGCTGGATCGGCAGCCCGGTATAATCGCGGTCGTTGGCCGCATCCCAATTCCAGAAGCGCCAAGCGCTGACCGAGGTGAGCGTCGCCCCGCCGATCCTGTAATCGCTGATCAGCTCGACTCCGCCCTCGTTGGTGTTGACGCCCAGTGGCGCGTCGATGTCGGTCAGCCGGTCATAGGGATTGGTGCTGGGCGGGGCATAAGGCCCGCCGGGGGCATTGGCGGCGAGATAGGGATATTGCCGCGTCGCCGGGCGCAGGCTCTGGCCGACGCGCAGGAAAACCTGGGTGCAGCATTCGTTGCTGTAATTGGTGAAATCGGCAATCAGGCGGAACGACCAATCGGCGCTGGGCGTCCACAGCAGCTGGCCCCGGACCGACTGGTTGCCGAGGTCATTCTGCTGCTTGTGCAGGCGGGTGTTGTAGAGCACGCCGTCGCGCCGCGTCTCGACGCCGGAAATGCGGAAAGCGAGCGTGTCGTCGATGATCGGGCCTGAGCCCCACGCCTTGGCCTGGATATAGTTGTAATCGCCATAGGAGACTTCCTCCTGCGCTTCGGGCGTGAAGCTCGGCGCGCGGCTGGCGATGTTGATCGCGCCGGCGGTGGTGTTCTTGCCGAACAGCGTGCCCTGGGGGCCGCGCAATACCTCGATCCGCTCGATATCGGCAAAGTCGAACGCGGCGGTGGCCGGGCGGCCGTGATAGACTTGGTCGACATAGAAGCCGACCCCCGATTCAAGCCCATCATTCGCCTGGCTGACCGCGACGACGCTGCTGCCCAGCCCACGGATGGTGAAGGCGGTGTTGCGCGGGTTGGCCGAGCTGTAATTGAGCGTCGGCACCAGGATGCTGAGCTGCTGGGTGTTCACGGTGTAGGAGCGGTCGATCGTGTCGCCGCCGACGACCGTCAGCGCGGCAGGCACGCGCGCAGCATCTTCGGCGCGGCGACGGGCAGTGACGATCACGTCGGGTAGGGCGTCGGTTGCGCCGGAAACAGGTACATCAGCGACGATCGCAGGATCGGGCGCGGTGGGAGCAAGAGCTGGCGTATTCGAACCTGATGCCAGAGACAGCAAAACCGCGATTCCGAATGCCATGGTTCCCACCCCTCGACGCTATATACAGCCGTATATTGCATTAGGCCTGCGGCAATGGTTCGGCAAGCCATGAGGGATGCGCCATCGGCTCGCCACGGTGCAGGATATTCAGCTCGGTAGCAGTCGCTCCGCTGCATTCAGCCGCATTTTATGGTGGCAGCTTTTGGAGCGGAGAAGTCGCCTTCTAGGCGACCGATTGTGGGGCGCCTAGTGGTCCTTCCGCTAACGCCCTGTTCGCAACCTCATGTCAGCTCGATCGAAGCGGTGATCGCAGCCGCGCTCGCCTTAGGGGCGGGACAAAGCTGCAGCGGACGGAACAGGTTGCCGGAAGCATCGCTGCCGGATTTGACTTTCCGATCGGCTCTCTTGTCGCTCGTGGTCTCTGATGGCTCATATTGTTGCAAACATTCCGGCGCCCTGATCGGACTAAAGGTCAGACGGTCAGAGTGATCGGACTGATCCTCGCTCCCTGTGACGCGGGCAGCAAAATAGGTAACCGCGAGGGAAAGGGATCACGATTAAATTAGTGACGCTAAGTCAAACATTTCGTTGACGATTCAAACTATACTCTGCACCCTCTAATTGCGAGGGGAACGACACATGGCATTGCGATTCGCTTCGTTTCTGGGGCTGGTCTGGATGGCAACATTGACGGCGTGCGGCGCTGAGGGCAGCAAGACCTATCCGCCTTATCGATACCGACTGACCGTAACGGTTGACACACCGCAAGGACCGAGGTCCGGATCGAGCGTTGTCGAGGTTCGTACCTATGTTGCCGGAAAGCTCTCTATCCCATCGCCGGGTATGGTTCATCAGACCCTGAAGGGACAGGCGGTCGCCATCGACCTGCCCAACGGCAAGACCCTTTTCGCATTGCTGCGCTCCGACGACGACAATGATTGGGCGCTAGGTGTGCTGATGAACCAGACGCCGCATCCGACAGCCGAGGAATCAATTGGGCGTGACGGGAAGTTCGATCCCAACATGGACTTCGACCTTTGGATGCAACGGGTGCTGGCATTGAAAGGTGTTCAAGTGCTGCCCCGGTGGCTGCCGCCGCTATACCCCGGTCGTGAGCCTCCCGACCCGCTTCGCAGCAATTACCCGATGATGGTCTACTTCAAGGACATCAACAACCCAGCAACAGTGGACCGTGTCGACCCGGATAATTTGTCGAAAGTCTTCGGCCAAGGATACAAGATCGATCGCGTAACCGCTGAGCCAACGCAGGATGCGGTTTCCACCGGCATCTCCTCACGTTTCCCTTGGTGGGAAAGATATCATGACCGCCACTTCGACGGTAGCTCAGCATCCATTGAAAATCCCTTTGATAAACCGGTAACTTGGCTATCGTCTGGTTCATTCTCCGCAAATTTATAAGTTACCATTGGGGGCAATTGTATGAGAACGAAGATGAATGGCTCGATGATGCCCGCAATCATCGCTATGGACCAGTAAAACATTAGGAATGTTCAAGGTGTGTTCTAACTAGAAGGCCAAATACTCGACTGGATCAGTTCTTCACGTAATCAAGTCTTCGAGCATGACCCGGCGGCTGTCATCATTCAGAAGGCTACAAGACGCCCGGCCTCTTGCCGATGCGACTGGTGCGCCTTTAGGCGACCGATAAAAAAGTCATGTCGGCTTTCCAGCCAGCTGCGTGGCGGTTTGAACGACCGAAAGTGGGGCGCATAGCCGCCCCCAACTTAGCCAGCAACTCCCGCTGTCAGTCCATGGACCAAAGGATGATCAAACCCAGCTTAAGCTCGGCGTGGTTCACGCTTGGCATTAACCCAGCCGTCAATTCCACGCCGGGCTTGCCTCTGTGTGACTGCAATTCATTGGGATATGCCCCAAAGTAATTACCGCAAATGCTTTAGACCTGAAACACTTCTGTCTCATAAAATAATCCTGTTTGGGAGGGGATGATGACGAAGGCTCGGAGGCCAATTCTAGCGTCGCATATGATGGCCATGCTGCTCGCTGGCGTGGCCATGCCGGCTTACGCGCAGGAAAGGAAGCCACCGCAAGGCGACAATAGCGGCGTTCCTGACATCGTCGTTACGGCAGAACGGCGCGAGACCAATCAGCAAACGACGCCAATCGCAATTACCGCCCTTAACGCCGAAGCGCTCCGCGCCAACGGCGTTGCGGTGATCAACGATCTCGCGGCGACGGTGCCCAACTTGACCTCGACCACGGGACCGCAAGGATCGTCCGATGCCAATTTCTTTATACGCGGTGTGGGTCAGTTCGATTTCATCGTGACCAATGATCCCGGCGTGGGCGTTTATGTTGATGGGATCTACATCGGCCGCACCGTAGGCGCTATGCTCGACTCTGGCGATATCGGACGGGTCGAGGTTCTACGAGGGCCGCAGGGTACGCTTTTCGGGCGCAATACGCTGGGCGGCGCGATCAGCGTAACCTCCAAGGCGCCCGACCCAAGCGCCTTCCACGTCGAAGGCAATGCGACCTATGGCAGTCGTAACAGGTTCGAAGTCGACGGCGCCGTCAACGTGCCGCTGGGTGATGATAATGCCCTTCGGCTCTATGGCTTTTACCGCGCGCAGGATGGCTTCGCGAAGCGGGCCTATGACGACGTGCGCTTCGGCGCCACCGATCGTCATGGGCTTAGGGCAGCATTGCGCCTGAACCCGCTCAGCAATGTAAAGGTCGATATTGCCGCAGACTACTCGCTCGACAAGTCGAACCCCGCGCCTTCAGTGCTGCGCGCGATTGCGCCGGCACCGTTCTTTCCTGCCGCTGCTGCGAACGACATCCAGGATCCCAACAACTTCTACAACGTTTATGGATCGAACAGCCCAACCGCGAACAACCGGGTTTGGGGTGTTTCGGGGACGATCGCTGTTGATCTAGGGGGCGCCACTTTAAAATCGATCACCGCTTATCGCGAGCTCAAGGGGTTTTCGACCTCTGATCCGGACGGAACACGCTTCCGTCTCTATGATCAGCTCGTCGACACTAACCAATCTCAGTTCAGCCAAGAATTGCAAATTTCGGGATCGCTCGCGAGAGACCGGCTGAACTATCTGTTAGGTGGCTATTTCTTTCGCGAGCGAGCTGTCCAGCAGCTGCGGCTATGCTTCGCGCCAATCTCCAATTCGACGAACGTACCTAATGGCCCATGTAATACTTGGACCCAGGGCAACAACCAGTTAACCCAAAGCTACGCGATCTTCGGTCAAGCAAGGTACAAATTTACCAATCATCTCTCGTTGACGCTTGGAGGGCGCTACACCTGGGATACAAAGGATATCATCTCAAACCAATTCTTTGACTTCCGGCCAGATGCCGTGGGGCCGGGTGCGGTATTCGGCTTTGGCCTACCGGTGGCTTTGCTGGGGCAGCGCATCGTGGTGCCCATCGTTACCAACTTGCCGGCGAGCCGCAGCTTTGACCAGTTTACGCCCAAAGTCGGCGTCGAATACCAGGCTGGTAGGACACTGTTATTTGCTTCCTACACCAAGGGTTTCCGCTCGGGTGGCTTTAACGGCCGCTTGATTGCACCGCAGGCGACCGTACCCAGCTATAATCCGGATACCAACGATGCGTACGAGCTCGGTTTCAAGACCGATTTGCTGGACCGGCACTTGCGGGTCAATGGCACCGGTTTCTACCAGAAGTACAAGGGCATCCAGCAAACGATCGCCGATCCCGCGGTTCAGTTCCGCGTCGCCAATGCCGGCAATGCCGAGCTTTACGGCTTTGAGCTTGAAGTGACTGCGGCGCCGACCAGCAGGCTCAATCTGAACGCGGCGTTGGGTTATACCCACAGCAAATTTGTCGACGTGCCGTTGAGCGTCGGCCCGATCAACGGCAACAAACTACCGTTTAGCCCGGAATGGACCCTGGCGCTGGGCGCCGATTACAAGGTCGATCTGGGCAGCTACGGCAAGCTGACGCCGCATGTCGACTATCGTTACCAGTCACGGACCTACTACACCGCGTTCAACCTGCCGCTGGAACAGCAGGCGCCTTATGGATTGCTGGGCGCCCGCATTACGTTCGCCGATCATTCCGACCACTTCACGCTGGCAGTCTATGCGCAGAACCTGACCGACGAAAAATATTACACTTTTGGTCAAAATGCGCTGGCCACTCAGGGCGTGGCGTATGAATATCTCGGTCGCCCGCGCGAGTTCGGCGTGACGGCGGGCTTCAAATTCTGATCCGTCAGGCAGCGAGGAAGCGATGCTTTCCCGAGAAGAAATAAGGCAGCTGCGATAAAATCGATTAGACTTGAGCTTCGATTTGGCCGGTTGCACGGGACAGCACCCTTCGGAAAGCGGCAACGCTCGTTTGGCGGATAACGGTGACCGAGCCATCGGCGTGGCGAAATTCATAGTGCGGCATCGACCGCAGACCCTGCCCGACCAACGTTTCGGTTTCGCGCAATAGCGTAACGATATCGAGGTCGGACGCCAGATGCCTGCGAGCCGCTTCACCGTCAAAGCCGTGCCATTCGGCAAGTTCGATCAGGAAGGCGTCATCAATAACCCGCGCTTCCCCGAAGAAGCTTCGTCCTAAATCATTGATCATCGAACCTGAAACGCCGGGTTGCTTCGCTTCTGCCCAGCGGACGAGGCGATGCCCGTCAATCGATGCGGGACCGCGGGTGATCTTCTCGAAGGCAAAATTGATCCCGATCGGCTCGGCGACGGATCTGATCTGCTCCCACATAGGCACGCGCAGGTCTTCGCCATATCTCTGGCGGAAAAACCCAAGGAAGTCGTGCCCGGCCCGGTCGAAATACGGATAGAGCATATATTGGCGCCAGCGCATGACCGGCGCACTGCCACCGTCGGCAACATGGGCAGCGACCGCCAGCGTGAAGTGCCGCTGTGCCACGTGGCACCAAGGGCAGAGAAAATCATAGACGATATCAACGTGCACGTGCTGGCCTCCCAAAACGGGGTTGCATCAACGCTGCCCTATGCGCCTCAAATCGATGCGCCTCGGGTTACAGCCGATTAACTGCCGTCGGTCGGTAGGCCGCAGGCATCGGAATTTTAGGTAGCCTGCCTAGAACGCACTGAACCCCGTCTGCGCGCGACCCAGGATCAGTGCATGGATGTCATGCGTACCTTCATAGGTATTGACCGCTTCCAGGTTCATGACGTGGCGGATCACGCCATACTCGTCGCTGATGCCGTTGCCGCCAAGCATGTCGCGCGCCGTGCGGGCGATATCTAGCGCCTTGCCGCAATTGTTGCGCTTGATAAGGCTAATTGTCTCAGGCGGTAGTTGATGCGTGTCCATCAGACGGCCGGCGGTGAGCGCAGCATTGAGGCCGAGCGCGATTTCTGTCTGCATATCCGCGAGCTTCTTCTGGATCAGCTGGGTCGCCGCGAGGGGGCGATCGAACTGGCGGCGGTCGAGTGTGTATTGCCGCGCGGTGTGCCAGCACCATTCGGCCGCGCCCATCGCCCCCCAGGCAATGCCATAGCGTGCGTTGTTGAGGCAACCGAACGGCCCCTTAAGCCCCTCGACGCCCTCGAGCAGGCGGTCGGCGGGGATATGGACCTCGTCCATCACAATCTCGCCCGTCACCCAGGCGCGCAGGCTGAACTTGCCCTCGATCTTAGGCGTCGATAGCCCGCCATCGCCGCGTTCAAGAATGAACCCTCGGATGCGCCCGTCATCGCATTTAGCCCAGACGACGAACACGTCCGCCAGCGGACTATTGGTGATCCACATCTTCGTTCCCGTCAGCACATAGCCGTCGCTGACGGTGCGGGCGCGAGTCTTCATCCCGCCAGGGTCGGAGCCGGCATCGGGCTCGGTCAGGCCGAACGCGCCGATCGTTTCCCCGCTCGCGAGCTTCGGTAGATAGACCTGACGCTGCGCTTCAGTCCCGTAGGCATGGATCGGGTACATCACCAGGCTCGATTGTACCGACATCGCCGATCGATAGGCGGAGTCGATGCGCTCGACCTCGCGCGCGATTAGGCCATAGGCGACATAGCCGACACCAGCGCAGCCATAGCCGTCGATCGTCGGACCCAAAAGCCCTGCCGCGCCGAACCTGCGGATCAGGTCGCGGTCATAGGTCTCGTGGCGATTGGCCGCTTTAACGATCGGCTTCAGCTCAGCCTCGCAGAAGCTCCGCGCGGTGTCGCGGATCATCCGCTCTTCGTCCGTCAGCGCGGCTGCGAGCAGGAACGGATCGGTCCAATCGAACGACGGCCAGCTCGTGGTGGTCATCAGCATCGGTCAGTGTCCTTCGTCGGGGATCACGGCAGTGGTTTCGATTTCGATCAGTGCATCGGGCTCGACAAGGTTGGCGACCTCCACCACGGCCATTGCCGGATAATGACGGCCGATATGGCGTCGATAGCTGGCGCCGATCTCGCGCAGTGCGGCACTATAGGCGTCACGGCTGGTGACGTACCACGTCATGCGCACGATATGCTCGGGCCGGGCGCCACCCGCCGCCAGCGTGGCGACAGTGTTGACCAGAATTCGCTCGAACTGGCTGGCGATATCCGCGCCGGCGAAGCGGCCCGCCTCGTCCCAGCCGATGATGCCGCCGGTGAATAGCATCGCGCCGCGCGCGAGCACGCCATGTGCATAGCCGCTCGGGCGCGGCCAGCCTTCAGGGAGGAGAATTTGATGAGTCATTGCACCGACAAGAGTTGCTGCCGCCAGGCCTCGGGCCAAGGGTGAGGTTGGCCATTGCCAAGATTGATCAGCACTTGGACTAGGGTTGCTGAAAAGCGGCGTTCGCCCGCGCATTGCGCGTCGACGGCGAGATTGACCGACGTCGTGCCGATGCCAGTGACGGCGACGTTTATTTCGAGCTCATCGGCCAGCTGCACGGGCCGCGCGAAGTCGGTAGCGAGTGTCGCGGTCGGCAGACCAAGCCGGTGCTGTTCGTGCATCACGGCGCGCGAGACGCCGGTGCCATAGTGGGTCCAATCCTCGATCGCGGCATCGACCAGCTCGAGCAGGCGCGGGTAATAAGCGATGCCCGCCGGGTCGCAGTGCGCGAAGCGGACGCGATGGCGGCTTACGAAGCTCATGCCGCGCTCGCCAGATGCTGGCGCGCGATGACCATGCGCTGCACTTCCGAAGCGCCTTCGTAGATGCGTAGCGCGCGGACCTCGCGGTAAAGGCTCTCGACGATATGGCCGTGGACGACGCCAAGCCCGCCATGCAGTTGCACCGCCGTATCGACCACGCGCTGCGCCGCTTCGGTCGCGAACAGCTTGGCCATGGCGGCCTCGCGGGTCGGGCGCCGGCAGAGTACGTCGCGTGTCCAGCCGGCACGATAGATGAGCAGCGCCGCCGCATCGATCGACAGCGCCATTTCGCCCAGCTGGCTCTCGACGACCGCGTTGCTCGCGAGCGGCGAGCCGAACAGCATGCGCCCTTGCGCCCGCATCGTTGCTTCATCGAGCGCGCGGCGGGCAAAGCCCAGCGCCGCAGCGCCAACCGTCGTGCGGAACACATCGAGCGTTGCCATGGCCTGCACGAATCCGCGCCCTACCTCGCCGATCAGTGCTTCGGTGGGCAGTTGCATACTATCGAATTGGATTGTCGCGAGCGGATGCGGCGCAGTGACTTGAATGCGCTCAGCGATCGACAGGCCAGGCGTTTCGGCGTCGACGACGAAGGCGGAAATACCCTTGGCGCCCGGCGCCTCGCCGGTGCGCGCGAACAGGACATAATGGTCGGCTATGCCGCCGTTGGAGATATAGGTCTTGGCGCCGTCGATCGCCCAGCCATTGCCTGAGCGCTTGGCCGACGTGGTCATCGCCGCCACGTCCGATCCACTGTCGAGCTCGGTCAGCGCGAAGGCGGCGATGCGACTGCCGTCAGCGACGCCGGGCAGATACGCCGCCCTCTGGGAGGCGCTACCGAACAAACTAATCGTGCCCGACCCCAACCCCTGCATTGCAAAGACGAAATCGGCGAGACCATTGTGGCGTGCCAGCGTCTCGCGGATCAGCGACAGTGAGCGCACGTCGAGCGTGTCGAGCAGTCCCCACGGCGCTGGCACGCAATAGCGCAGCCAGCCGCCCGCGCCGAGCAGGCGGACCAGCGCACGGCACTGGCCGTCGATATCCTCGTCGCTGTGCCGGTCCGCCAGCTGCTCGGCGATGCACCATGCCTCAAGATCGCGCGCGAGGGTGCGGTGATGGTCGTCGAGGAACGGCCAGTCGAGAAAGCTGGTGTCGGCCATCAATTGCCCTCGAACACCGGGCTGCGCTTGGCCGCGAAGGCTTCGAACGCGCGAGTGAAGTCCTGCGTCTGCATGCAGATCGCCTGCGCCTGCGCTTCCATCTCGATCGCGACATCCAGGCTGACCGCCCATTCGACATTAAGCTGCGTCTTGGTGATGCCGTGGGCGAAGGTCGGGCCGGTGGCGAGCGAGGTCGCCAACGCCCGCGCCTCGTCCAGCAGCGCGTCCTCGGCGACGAGGCGGTTGTGGAAGCCCCAGCGCTCGCCCTCGTCCGCGGTCATCACCCGGCCGGTGAACAACAGCTCGCTGGCGCGGCCCTGGCCGATCAGGCGCGGCAGGATGGCGCACGCGCCCATGTCGCACCCGGCCAGGCCGACGCGAGTGAACAGGAAGGCAGTCTTCGCGCGTGGGGTAGCGAGCCGCAGGTCGCTCGCCATCGCGATGATCGCGCCGGCGCCGACGCACACGCCGTCGATCGCGGCGATCACCGGCTGCGGGCAGGCGCGGATGGCCTTGACGAGATCACCGGTCATCCGCGTAAAGGCTAGCAGCTCGGGCATTGCCATTTTCGTCAGCGGGCCGATGATCTCGTGCACATCACCGCCCGAGCAGAAATTTCCACCGGTGCCGTTGATGATCACGACCTTGACGGTGGGTACATAGACCAACGCGCGGAACAGGTCGCGCAGCTCGGCATAACTCTCGAACGTCAGGGGGTTCTTGAGCGCGGGGCGGTCGAGTGTAACAGTGGCGATGCCGTCGGCGCACGCCCAACGGAAATGCGTCGGCCCATATGTTGACGGATCGATCATGCCTGCTCTCCGGATCGGTCGGCGGCAATCGATGCCTTCAGCGCGCCCAGCAGATCGAACAATGCCTCGCGCTGCTCGCGGCTGACGCCGTCAAGCATGGCCTCGAGCCAGCCATGATGCGCGGCAGCCAGATCGGCGAAATGGGCGTGGCCGGTGGCCGTGATCTCGACGATCGACGCGCGGCGGTCCGACGGCGACGCCGTAATGGTCACATAGCCATCGCGCACCAGCGTCTTGATCAGCGCCGTCACATTGCCGTTGGAAACGAGCAGCGCGCGGGACAGCTCGCTCATCATCATGCCCCCCTGACTGCGGTCAAGCGCGGCGAGGATGTCGAAGCGGGGCAGAGTAGTTGAAAACTGTTCCGCCAGTCGCCGCTGCAGGCGTTTTTCGATCACCATCGTGCATGACAGCAGCCGCAGCCAAAGGCGGATGCCGAGCTGATCGCCCGGGGCGCCGTCCAGCTTTTCGCGCAATACCGGTCGCGTCACATCGTCTCTCCGCCTGAAATCGAGATTGCTTGTCCGGTGATGCGGCCACTGCCGGGCTGGCAGAGCCACAAAGCCGCTTCGGCCACCTCATCTGCCTCGATCAGTCGGCCCTGCGGGTTGAACCGGGCCAGCGCGCCGCGCGCCGCAGCGTCGTCCCGACCGGTTTTCGCCCGGATCATCGCGACCGCGCGGGTGACAAGATCAGTGTCGGTGAAGCCCGGACACAGCGCGTTCACCGTGATCGGCGTGGCCGCTAGTTCTAGCGCCAGGCTCCGCACCAGTCCCAGGACGCCATGCTTGGCGGCGGCATAGGCGCTCGAATAAGCATAGCCACGCAGAGCCGCTGTGCTAGCAACGGCAACGATCCGGCCATGGTCCGCCGCGCGCAGATCGGGCAGGGCGGCCTGCGCACAGTGGAATACCGTATTTAGATTAGTCGCGATCATCGCGTGCCAGGCGGCTGGATCGATAGTGTCGAATGCTGCGGTTTCCGCCGCGCCAGCGTTGGCGATCAGGATCGAGACGGGGCCGTGCGCGGCGCGCGCGGCGGCAAAGGCGCGGTCTACCTGGCTGCGGTCGGTCAGGTCGGCGACGCTGGTGGCGGCGCCGGTCTCGGCTGCCACTTCTTGCAGTTTTTCATCGCGACGCCCGACGATGGTGACGCGCGCGCCAGCCGCAGATAGGCTGCGCGCGATCGCCGCGCCAATCCCCGTACCGCCGCCTGTCACGACCGCATGCGCCCCTGCCAGCGTCATCAAGCACGCAACGCCAAGGCGGGCTCGGTCGCCTTGGCCAAGTTGCGCGCCAGCTGGGTCATTCCTGCCTCATAAGGTGGCGGGACGGCGACGCCGCGATATTGCGCGGTTGCCGCCGCGCGCAGCGTCCACATCGGGTCGAGCAGATGCGGACGACCGAGCGCGACCAGGTCGGCGCGACCGGCGGCTAGAATCGAGTTGGCGTGGTCGGCCTCGAAAATGTTGCCGACCGCCATCGTCGCGATGTGGGCTTCGTTGCGGATCTGATCGGAGAAAGGCGTCTGGAACATGCGGCCATAGACTGGCTTTGCTCCAGTCCAGGTCTGACCGGCGGAAACATCGATCAAATCGGCACCGGCAGCTGCAAAGCCGCGGGCGATATCAACCGCCTCGTCCGGCGTCACTCCCGTGTCGCCGGTCCAGTCGCTCGCCGAAATGCGAACGGACATAGGCCGGTCGGCAGGCCACACCGCGCGCATCGCCCCAAAGACCTCCAGCGGAAAACGCAGCCGGTTCTCCAGGCTGCCGCCATAGTCGTCGGTCCGCTTGTTCTGCAGCGGGGTGATGAAGGCGGAGAGCAGATAGCCATGCGCGGCATGCAGTTCGATCATGTCGAACCCCGCGTCGATCGCACGTCGGGTCGCGGCGACGAAATCGTCGCGCACCCGGTCCATATCGGCGCGCGTCATGGGGCGAGGGGTTTGGTTGTGGGGAGACCATGCAACGTCGGAAGGCGCGACCAGTGGCCAGTTGCCCTCGGGCAGCGGCGCGTCCATCCCCTCCCAGCCGATCCGCGTCGATCCCTTGGTGCCCGCGTGGCCAAGCTGCAGGCACATCTTGGCGCAACTGTTGGCATGGACGAAGTCGGTCACGCGGCGCCATGCCCTTACCTGCCCGTCGTTCCACAGCCCTGCGCAGCCGGGCGTGATCCGTGCCTCGGGCGACACGCAGGTCATCTCGGTAAACACCAGCCCGGCGCCGCCCTGGGCGCGGGCGCCGTAGTGGACGAGGTGGAAATCGCCCGGCACGCCGTCGACCGCCGAATAGGTCGCCATCGGCGACATGACGATTCGGTTGGTGAGCGGCATCGACCGCAGCCGATACGGCGCGAACATCGGTGGCGCGACGTCGTTGGCGGGTGTGCCGGTGGCGCGCGACTGGAACCAGCGCTCGACGCTTTCCAGCCATACCTTGTCGCGCGCTCGCAGATTTTCGTGGCTGATCCGCTGGCTGCGTGTCAGCAGCGAATAAGCGAACTGGACCGGTTCAAAGTCGAGATAGCGATCAAGCGTCTCGAACCATTCGGTTGAATTGCGAGCCGAATTCTGGAGCTTCAGTACCTCGACCGTCCGTTCCGCCTGATACTCCTCCAGCGCATCGATCCGTGACAAGCCGGGGCGGTTCAACACCTGCGCCAGCTTGATCGCATCCTCCAGCGCCAGCTTGGTGCCCGACCCGATCGAGAAATGCGCGGTGTGGGCAGCGTCCCCCAGCAGAATAAGCTTGTCATACGCCCAGCGCTCACACAGCACGCGGCGGAAGTTGAGCCACGCCGCTGAACCCCGCAGGTGCGCCGCGTTGGACATTAGCCTGTGCCCGTCCAGATGCTTTGCGAATACCCCTTCCGCCCAGCGGCAGGTCTCGTCCTGCGTCATGGCGGCGAGTCCAAGCGCCGCATGGGTCGATTCCGAACATTCGACGATGAAGGTCGATAGCCCATCATCAAACCGATAGGCGTGCGCCCAGACCCATCCTTCGGGCAACTGCTCGAAGGCGAAGGTGAAGGCATCAAACACCTTCGTTGTGCCCAGCCAGACAAACCGATTGGCGCGGGTCTCGATGTCGACGCCGAAGTGCGGTGCATAAGCGTCGCGCAGCTTGGAATTCACCCCATCGGCACCGATCACCAGATCATAATCGGCATAAGTAGCCAGATCGGCATCGAACTCATGTTCGAAATGGAGTCGGATGCCGAGCGATCGAGCGCGGTCCTGCAAGATTTGGAGCAGCCGCTTGCGCCCAATGCCGATGAAGCCATGGCCCGATGAGCGGATGGACTCGCCGCGGATACGTACGTCGATATCGTCCCAATGTGCGAAATCGTTGCTGATTGTTTCGGCGCTGACCGGATCATTGGCGCGGAGATTTTCGACCGTTTGGTCGGAAAAAACGACACCCCATCCGAAGGTGTCGCCTGCCTTGTTCCGCTCGAAAATATCGACATCATGGCTCGCATCGGCCAGCTTCATTGAAATCGCGAAGTAAAGGCCGGCGGGGCCGCCCCCCAGACAGGCGATGCGCATCAGATCTTCCTGCTATTTACCGTGTAGCCGATATTTCATACTTAAAACATATTGCGCTATGCAGCAAGCCATGACCTGTCGGAGGCCACCCATAACCGGCGGATTTCACGCCATGATCTGCCGGCGCAGCGACGCGAACTCCTCGACGTGCCAGACATCGCTGATCATGAAATCATCGCGTACGCGAATCACGTCCATGCCGTTGATCTCGAAACGGTTGCCACGCGCCGGCACCCCCATCAGCGGTGCGCCGGTGTGGGTGCCGCGCATCACCCAGCGATCGGCCGCCAGATCGCCTTCGACAACATAATCCTCAATCGTCATGGCGAGGTCGGGAACCGCTTCGCGCAGCCAGCCAAGCACGTCGACGATCCCAGGAATCCCTGGGCGTTGGCCCGGTGCGGGCATGTGATCCACGACGTCAGGCGCATAAAGCCGATACGCCGCCGCTGCATCGCCGCGCGCCCAAATTTGCTCGATATGTTCCTTGGCGATGCTCAGGATGCGTCGTTCCCGATCGCTGAGCAAGCGAGGGTCGGGATGGCGAGCTCGCTGGCCGGGGTTGGTGATCGGGGTGGGCGGCGCGATGCTGGCGACATCGCCAACCGGTGCGCCAAAGGCCGTTTGGCTGCTCCCGATCTGGTCAAGAAACTGCAGTATCTCCTCGACATGCCAAAGCTCGACGATTTGGCCGTTGGCGACGCGGATCATATCGATGCCGGAAAAGCGCACGAGCTTGTTGCTCGCCGGGATGCCGAACAGGGCACCGCGATGTGTGCCAGTAAGCGTCCAGAAATCGACACCCAGCTCGCCGCAAGCAATGGTGCCCAGCAGGCGCATTCGCAAATCGGGGATCGCGGCGCGGAAGTCCGCTACCACCTGCTTCATCGCGGCGCGGCTATTAGTCTGTCCCGGCACCGGCATATGATCGATCACGTCGGGCGCATAGTATCGGTCGACGGTATCGAGCCGACCATCGTTCCACAGATCGATGATCTGGCGCCGCAGCAGGCCAGTGACCAGTGCCCGGTTGGGCTCAGGCATCTGCGGCGTAGCCATAGGTCTGGTTGGCCGGCCCGCCACCCGCAGCATGATAGCGTGCGACGATGGCGTCGAGATGCGCGGTCTCAACACCCTTCTCACGATAGAGCGCGGGGTCGACACCATAGAGCCGGGCGCTATTTTCACCCAGAATGGCGCGGCGGATCGGGCTGTCGGCGTTCCCGAGGTCCGGATAGCCGAACCGATCGATGAGGTCGGGCGGCATGATCAGGCGACGGAATGCCTCAATCTGCCATTGCGGGCTGCCATACCAGACCGAATCAGTTCCCCAGAGCACCCGGTCGGCACCCAAGCCCTTGACCAACATGCCGATCATCGCCGCCGCGAGCCGGGGATGCGTCAGTACCGTAAACGCAAAGCTCGCGCCGATATCGGCGTAGAGATTGTTGAGACCGTGTCGGGCGGGCATCTCTGCGAGGTCGCTGACCCAGTCGATCCGCCCGGTCGCCTCGAAATGATGGAGTTCGGCCTCGGTCGGCTGCGGGATGGTGCGGTAGCCGGCGTGGTAAATAACGAAGTTGAGCTGCGGCCAGTCCTTTGCTGCCTGCACCACATCATCGACGCGGGCGAAAGGCTCGGCTCCGGGCATCACTTCGTCGGCATTGGCGGGGAGCAGGCCTTTATGGATGCACAGATTACGCACCCCGGCCTTCACCAGCTTTTCATAGGCCGGATACATGAGCTTCTCGTCGTCGAGGCGCCAGCGCTTGTTGGTGGGCGAGAAAGGCTCGCCAACGGTATAGCCTTTCCAGCCATCTGGCCGGATGTCGGCATGGACGCGATCAATCTCGTCGAGCCAGCCGACATGACCGGGGCTGATCACCGCATGGGTCAGCAGCCGCCGCCCGCCCGCCACGCTATTCACAGCATCGCGGGCCGCAGCCATCTGATCATTGGAGAGCATCGGCTCGCCTTCCGAAGGCGCCCCTGACAGCAGGGCAACCTTGGTATCGCTGTCGAGATAGATATCCTTCAGGAACTGTGTGAACTTGATGTGCTCGATACTGAACCGCCCGGCAAGCGGCAGCTTCAACAGCTCGGCGGAAATCTCAATCAGCCCGGTCAGTGGAATGAACAGCTCGGGATCGGCATCATCTTTTAAGAAGTGAACCTGGTCGTCGAACACGAACTGATGCTTCAGCTCGTTGCGTCGTGCCGCCGCGGCGTCGGGGTCGTGCGCTTCCCCATCGCCAATGCTGAACCCGCCGCCGCCAAAACTCTCGTCCAGCGTTTCGAACGCCGCCGCCATTGCCATCGGGGTCTGAAAATAGCGATCAACCGTCATACCATGTCGACCTGCCGTCGCTTTGCCACGCTCTAGCACTGCTGCTTCATAGCGGCGCAATGTTGCGCTTTGTGCCGGGGGCGTGAATTCACCGTTCGATACGATCCGGCTCGGGACGGGAAGCGGACGAAGCCGCTCGGCGGGGACCAGTGCGCGGCGGATGGGATCGGTGAGGAGCATGACCATGGCCACGATCCTGCAGCGCGCGCATCGCGCTGGCCCATGAAAATCAGGCCAGCGGCAATGACATCCGGGCGCGGCAGGTGCGTGGCGCGCCCCGTGCGGGTAGCACCGCCACCCAGGAGGCAGGAATGCACGCACTGATCATCGGCGGGACCGGCAAGGTCGGCGGACATGTAGTTATGGCGTTGCGTGCGGCTGGCGCGCAAGCAGTGGTGGCCGCGCGCCATGTCGGCACCGATGGGGTGGTACTCGACCTACGAGATGCCGCTGCCGTCGAAAGCACCGCGCGCGGCTTCGATGTCGCGTTCCTAACGACGCCGCTGGGTGCAGATGAAACCGATGTTGGGTTAGGCGCATTGGCAGCACTGCGCCGCGCGGGCATCGGCAAGATTGTCTACTTGGGCATCATGAACCTTGAGCCGATGCAGGCGATCCCGCATTTCGCCACCAAAATCCCAATCCGCGACGCGCTACTGGCCGATGGGCGCAGCGTGATGATCGGCGCCAATTTCTTTTTCCAGAACGACCGGCTGGTGCTGCCCGCCATCCTGCACGGCGGCGTTTATCCGTTGCCGATCGGGCACGCCGGCATCTGGAGCGTGGATACGGGTGACATCGGCACGGCGGCGGCGCGGGCATTGCTGCTCGACAACTGGAACGGGCAAACAGTGCCACTGTGCGGGACCGAGATGCTGACCGGGGCATCGATCGCCGCGACCTGGAGCGCGGCGCTGGGGCGCCCGGTGCGTTACGCAGGCGACGCCATCGACCCGTTTCTGGCGATGATCCAGCAGCAAATTCCCGGCTGGAGCGAATGGGAGGCCAATGATTTTCGGCTGATGATGGAAATGACCCAGACCATGGGATGCCCGGCCACCCCCGCCGATATCGCCGCCGCCGCCGCCATGATCGGTCGGCCCCAACGCCGTTATAGTGATTTCGTCGCCGAGCTGGTGCAGGAAGCGACCGCCGCCCTGACAGGAGAAGCAGCATGAAGGCGTTATACACCGCTGTCGCCACCGCCCATGGCGGCCGGCAAGGGCA
Source organism: Sphingomonas sp. GlSt437 (assembly GCF_048015635.2). Taxonomy (NCBI): domain Bacteria; kingdom Pseudomonadati; phylum Pseudomonadota; class Alphaproteobacteria; order Sphingomonadales; family Sphingomonadaceae; genus Sphingomonas; species Sphingomonas sp. GlSt437. The sequence goes on from NZ_JBPGYA010000001.1 coordinate 1,382,711, forward strand.
TGTGACAAGCGACGATGGCGCGCTCGACCTCGACACGGTTACCCCCAAGTCGATGGGTGGTCCCGGCGGCGCCGGCACCAATCCCGAACAGCTGTTCGCCGCGGGCTATGCCGCCTGCTTCCAGAGCGCGATGGGCTTTGTCGCGGGCCAGCAGAAGCTGGACGCGAGCGGGTCGACCGTCACTGGCCAGGTCTCGATTGGTCCCAATGATCATGGAGCGGGCTTCATGCTCGCGGTGAAGCATGTCGTCACCCTGCCCAATCTCGACCAGGCGGCAGCCGAGAAGCTGGTCCACGACGCGCACCAGGTTTGTCCTTATTCCAACGCGACGCGCGGCAACATCGCGGTCGATTTCGAGGTGCATGGCAAATGAGCTACGCTGAAGCCCTGGCCAAGGAAGGCGACGCGCCGCCAATGCGGCCGCTGACCGACCATGATCATCCCAATGCCCATATGCTCTACAAGGCGCACAAGGCTTTCCAAGCGGGCGACATCGAAGCGCTGTTCGCCGAGATGGCCGACGACGTCGTGTGGCATTTGCCGGGCGATAATGTGCTGGCCGGCAGCTACCATGGCCGTGACGAAATCCTGCGCAATTTCGGCATGCTGCAAGCCGCAGTTGACGCCTATTGGGCGCACCCGCTCGATTATTTCGGCAGCAACAACCATGTCGTGCTGATCGCGCTGGTTCGCGCTCGTAAAGGCGACCGGACGCTCGACACCAAAGAAGCAATGACCTGGAGGGTCGAGAACGGGAAGCTCAAGGAATGCTGGCACATGTGCCTCGAGCCTGAAAAATGGGATGACTTTTTCCGCGCTAATTAACCTGGCCGGTGCGATCTCCACGCTTGGGGCACTCCCCGCAGGTTTGCAGGCGCAGGCATGTCTGCGGGCGTCCAGACATAGTCGGTATCCACCACCGTCTGGACGCGTTCGACGCCGGGCAGCTGGACTAGCGCCTCCCGCGCCGCTTCGATGAAGTGCGGGGCCATTGTGCAGCCGGGGAAGGTAACCGCGAAAGTAACTGTGAGCGCGCCATCCGCCAGTTGCCAGCCGCGCACTAAGCCCATTGCGAGCACTGAGAGCGGCCGGCCGGCGGCAATGCTGCAGGGGTCGTGGATTCGGTCGAGGATGGTAGCGATCGCGGCGTCGAGCGATTCGGCGTTGGTGTCTCCCGCGGTGTCTCGACGTTGCTCGACACGAGCCATCGGGGAGGGGGGGCTAAAGTTGAATGCGTGCGGCGGCATCACCGTCCCACCCACGCTGACCAGGGGCGCTTTAGTTCGACTGGCCACGCAAAATCATCCTCGGCCTGCCTCGCCCGCCATACCTCAATTTCCAGCCCCACTGCCCGCGCGTAATTGCCGGCGAAGATCAGCCTTTTCACGTCTTCGCTGATCGGCGGAATGCCGTGGCGCGCCTGCGCTTCTTCGCTAAACTGGAAAGCCCACATCAACTCGATCAGATGCTGCGGGTGGACAACGGTGCACCCCGTCGACCAGATGATCTTTTCCGGTCCGCCCCATTGCATCAACAACGCCAGCGCTGATTCGAACCGGCCGGGCGCTTGCCAAAGCATCGCGGTCGTCGTCTCCAGATTGGCGTAGACATTTGGGAAGCGGCCGATTGCCATCGCAGTTTCCTCGATGAAGGCCATGCCCGAATGGACGATCTCGAAGCTCATTTCGGGAAAGGCATCGGCGGCTTCCTCGAAATCCTCGCCGATCCGGTAAGGAGCGAGCGGGACCGAGCCGTTGGGCAGCGCCTTGTGGATAGCGATCGTCTTCAGGCCAAGCGCCTGCGCGCGCTCGATCAGCGCCACCACTGTGTCGTCACTGGTCAGCCAGCGGCGATAGGGGTTCATCTGGTGCGGATAGAGCTTCACGCCAACCGCGTTGGGCGTGGCCGCCACCTGGCGCTCCAGATCGTCGAGCACCGCGGCTTTCTCCTCGCACGGATCGAGCCCGACATAGCCGAGGACGCGGGTGGGGAAGTCGCGCGTCATCGCGATCGTTTTCCATTCCGCTGCGAACCCGTCCCTGAACCAGCTGTCGAGCCGCAACGTATGCGTCGCGATCAGGCTGGTGCGGCTTTCCTCCAGCATCGTGCGGACCAGCACCTCGGGCGCCATGTCGGTCATATAGGTCGCCTGAGGGGCCAACGCGTGCGGCGGGCTCAGCATCGCGTGCAGGCCGTAGGACATCTGATAAAGCTGCTCGCCATATTTCGACGCGACATTGCCGTGATCCAGGTTGAGCGCATGAACCACGGGGTCGATGACGAACAAGTCGTCGGGCAGGGGTGGCAGATGGTCGAGCGATGCGGGCATGAGGTATCCTCTCGCCGACGGTTATGCCGCAATCTCCGGCAATCGCTACGCTCCACCGCCGTCGCCCTCATAACCAGCTTTCATGAGCAGCCGCGTGGCGGCGATTAGCCGCGCTGGGCACGCGGGCTATGGTCGCAGGCATGGCTGACTACGACCCACAGTTCGATTTCGACGCATCGCGTTATGTGCGGCCCGATGCCGTGCACCGCGCGGTCTATACTGACCCGGCGATCTTCGATCTGGAGATGCGGCGCATCTATGGGCGCGCCTGGCTGTATCTGGCGCATGAAAGCGAGTTCAAGGCGGCCGGGGATTATGTGGTGCGCCATATGGGCACACAGGCAGTGGTGCTGACCCGCGATGGGCAGGGCGAGGTCCACGCAATCTTCAACCGCTGCACCCACCGCGGCACCACCTTGTGCGCGTTCGACAAGGGATCGGCGCCGCACGGCCACCAATGCCCTTATCATGGCTGGATGTTCGAGGCGGACGGAGCGCTGCGCTTCATCCCGCATCACACCAATTACGATGGCGTGCTCGACCGTAAAGACTATGCGATTGAGCAAGTGAGGCTGGAAACTTATCGCGGCTTTATCTTCGGCAATCTGAGCGGCGATCGCGCGGGGCCGCTGGTCGATTTCCTTGGCCATATGAAAACGACGATCGACGATCTGGTCGATCGCTCCCCGACCGGGCAGGTTGAGGTCGGCCCGTATGCGCTGCGGCATTATTACCGCGCCAACTGGAAGATGACGTTCGAAAATCTGAACGACACCATCCACCCCGGCTTTGCGCATGCCGCGTCGGTCGTATCTGCCAAGAGCGTCGCCGCCACGCTGCCGCGTGACGCGGTGGTGCCGTCGCTCGGCATGATGATGGCGAACGGCAAGCCGATCCAGTTCTTCCAGGACCTCGACATGATCACCGCGCCGGGGGGGCACAGCTATATCGGTGGGCATATGGGCGCGGACTACACGCCCAACACGCAGGACGCCTATACCGCCGCGCTGATCGCCCATCACGGCGCCGAAAAGGCCCGGCAGGTCCTTTCGGTCGATCGGCACGTGATGATCCTTTACCCCTCATCCTTCTGGCATGCGCGCTATCAGACGGTGCGAATCCTGCGCCCAGTGCGCCACGACCTGACCGAGATGATCGGCTTTACCTTTCGCTTGGTCGGCGCGCCCGAGGAGACTTATGTCAACGCAGTGGAATATTGCACCGGCGCCAATTCGGCGGCGTCACCGGTCATTTCCGACGATCTGGAAATTTATGAGCGTGTGCTGCTCGGCAACGCCAGCGGCGGGCGGGACTGGATTCCCACAAGCCGCGCGATCAACGAGGATCGCGAGCGGACCAACGCCTATACCCGCACCCCGGCGACGTCGGAGGCCTATATCCGCAATCAGTTCGCTGCCTGGTCGCACTATATGGGGCAGGCATGAGCAGCCTGGTCGATGCGGTCAACGCGCTGATCCACCGCGAAGCGCGGTTGCTCGACGAACAGCGCTATGACGAATGGGTCGCGTTGTTCACCGACGATTGCCGATACTGGGTCCCGGTCAGCCCCGCGCAGCAAAGCCCGCGCGAAGGACCCAGCCATTTCCATGACGATATCCAGGTGATGAAGACGCGCGTCCACCGGCTGGCCAACCCGCGCGGTTTCGGAGCGGAACCGGCACCGCGGACGGTTCACATCATCTCGGGCATTGCGGTCGACGAAGACGGCGAGACTGTCATCGCCTCATCCGGGCAGATCATGCTCGAATATCGCAATCGCGACGGGTTTGAAGCCGATCAGCGGATTTTCGGCGGGCGCGTGACCCATCATTTGCGGCACACCGATGACGGCCTGCGGATCGCGCTGAAGCGCGTCGATCTGATCAATGCCGAAGGACCGTTCAGCGCCATGGCCGCACTGCTTTGAGCACGACCGCCCGATGAGCGCGACGCCCATCGCCTGGGTGCCTTATGGCGGCTATTGGTCGACGCCGTTCGTGCGCTGGCAGGGGGCGTTTGCCGAGCTGCACAGCCTGCGCTTTGCTGCCTGGACGGCCAAACGCGCGCTGGCAAAGCGGGCAATCGACACCAGTGCGATCGATTATGGCGTGTTCGGCTTCACCGTGCCGCAGCGCGGCAGCTTCTATGGTCTGCCCTGGCTGATGGGCGAGATTGGCGCGGCGGGCGTTGCCGGGCCAAGTGTGATGCAGGCCTGCGCGACGTCGGCGCGAAGCGTTGCCCTGGCGGCGCGCGAAGTGGCGACGGGATCGGCCGGGGCGGCGCTGGTGGTCACCGCCGATCGGGTATCGAACGGGCCGCATCTTTATTATCCTCAACCATCCGCCGCTGGCGGGACCGGCGAGGCGGAGAACTGGGTGCTCGACAATTTCGCGCGCGATCCGTTCGCCGGGGTCGCGATGGTCGAGACGGCGGAGAAATGCGCCGCGAAATGGTCGATTAGGCGCGACGAGCAGGACGAGGTGACGCTGCTGCGCGCCGAACAATATCAGGCGGCGCTGGCCGATAACCGCGCGTTCCATCGCCGGTTTATGGACTTGCCATTCGAGGTGCCTGACCCGCGCTTCGGCAAGATCGCCACAACGATTGAGAGCGATGTAGGCGTGCAGCCGATCAACCCCGACAAGTTGCGCGCGCTGAAGCCAGTGCGCGAGGGCGGTACCGTTACGTTCGGGGGCCAAACCCATCCGGCCGATGGCAATGCCGGGATGATCGTCGCGGGGCGCGAGCAGGCGCGGGCGCTGGCGGCGGACGGGCCGGAAATCGCGATCCTGGGCTTTGGCCAGGCGCGGGTGGAGCCGGCCTATATGCCCGCCGCGCCGGTGCCTGCGACCGCCCGCGCGCTCGACCAGGCAGGGCTTGCGGTCGGCAACATTGATGCGGTGACGTCGCACAATCCTTTCGCCGTCAATGATATCGTCTTTGCGCGCGAGACGGGCTTTCCGCTCGAGCGAATGAACACCCACGGCTGCTCGCTGGTCTGGGGGCATCCGCAAGGACCGACCGGGCTGCGCGCGGTGATCGAGCTGATCGAGACGCTGGCGTTGCGCGGCGGCGGACGCGGGCTGTTCCAGGGTTGTGCGGCGGGTGATAGCGCGATGGCGATGGTGATTGAGGTGCGCGCGTGACGCCGCTACCTGGGGGCTTGTGGGTGCCTAAGACGACCTGCGACCTGCTCAACCGCGCGGTAGCCGAGCTGCCCAAGGCTGCCGCGCTGATCGCCGGCGATGTGACGCTCAACTATGCCAACTACAGCCGTGCGGTCGACGTATTCGCTGCACGGCTGCTGGCTGGCGGCGCGGACGGCGGCACGGTCATCCTGTTGCTGCGCAATTCCATCGCCATGGCGATCGCAACTTTTGCCGTCCATCGTGCCGGTGCAGCCACGGCGGCGCTCAACCCCGACTATACCTCGCGCGAGCTTGCGCCCATGATTACAGACGCGGCTCCCGCTATCATTATTGTCCATGCCGAACTGATCGACCACGTTGCGCCCCTGCTGCCCGACGACGCCAAGGCGATCGTTATCGGGCAGGATCGGGATTTCGTCGACGAGCTGCTCGGCGCGCCCGAGGTTCGGCATCTGCCCGCACCGCCCTCCCCCGATGCCCTGGCGGTGATCCAGTTTACTGGCGGCACCACTGGGCGCGCAAAGGGCGTGGAGCTGACGCACCGCGCGGTTGCCACCAATATTGCCCAGCGCGAGGCGGTGCTGCCGACGGTTTTTGGCGACGAGAGCGTGCTGTGCATGATGCCCATGTTCCATAGCTTTGCTGCCGCGATGTGCCTGCACCTGACCGCCTATGCGGGCGGCACATTGATCATCCTGCCGCGCTACCGGCCCGACTGGGTCATTGACGCGATCGGCGCGCACCGGGTCACGCGGTTGCCGGCGGGGCCGACCGTGTTCAACGGGCTGCTGGCGTTTGACGGGCTGGAACAGGACCGCGTCGCCTCGCTGCGCTGTTGCTATTCCGGCTCCGCCCCGCTGGCGCGAGAGACGTTGGCGCGCTGGGAAGCGCGGACGGGGGCGCCCATCTATGAGGGCTATGGCCAAAGCGAGGCCGGCCCGGTGCTGACCTATCAGGGACCAGCCACAGGCCGAGTGGTGGGATCAGTCGGGCCTGCCCTGCCGCTGACCGAGCTGGCGATTGTTGATGCGCATGACCCCGACCTGCGCCTGCCACAGGGAGCGACGGGCGAGATCATCGCGCGGGGTCCACAAATCATGCGTGGCTATCGCGGCCAGCCGGAAGCGACGGCGGCAACCCTGCGTCATGGCTGGCTGCATACCGGCGATATCGGGCGGCTTGATGCTGACGGCGTGCTGTACATTGAGGACCGCAAGAAGGACATGGCGATTGTCGGTGGCTTCAACGTCTATCCTCGCGAGATTGACGAACATCTGATGGCGCATCCCGGCGTCGCCGCGGCAGCGGCGGTCGGCGTGCCCGACGCCTATCGCGGCGAAGTGATTGAGGCGTTCGTGGTGGCAACGCCCGGTGCCAAGCTGACGGAAGCAACGCTGGCCGATCATTGCGCTACGGGACTGGTCAAATACAAACACCCCGCGCGCATCCATCTGGTCGAGGCGTTGCCGCTGACCCCGGTCCGCAAGATCGACAAGGTCGCGCTGCGAGCGCTGGCGCTCGCGGGGAGAGTCGCCGATGTCGCTTGAGCAGGTTGATCGGCTGCGCGCGATGCTTCTGGCGCGACGCGGCGAGCAAGTGACGCTGGAGGAGCGCCGCAGCCGGTTCGAGGCGCAATGGGCGGCGCTGCCGCTGCCCGAGGACGTCATTTGCACGCCGGCCCACATCCGCGACGATTTGCATGGGCTATGGGTGGAAGCGCACGGCGGCCGCGCCGATCAAGTGCTGCTCTGGCTGCACGGCGGTGCGTTCATGCTCGGCTCGTCCGCTAGCTACCGTCATTTCGGCGCGCGGCTAGCGCGCGCAGCCGGCGTGCGTGTGTTGCTGCTCGATTACCGGCTGACGCCAGAGCATCCTTTCCCTGCTGCGCTCGAGGATAGCGCAGAGGCGATCGACTGGCTGGTGGAGCAGGGTGTCGGTCCGGCACATATCGCCGTTGGCGGGGATAGCTGCGGCGGTAACCTCGCCCTTTCAGCGCTCCAGCGGCGTTGGGTGGCGGGGCAGGCCCTGCCCGCCGCGCTGTGGCTGATCTCGCCCTATCTCGACCTGACGCATAGCGGCGCTTCAATCATCGACCGTGCCGAGCGCGATCCGTTCATCGATACATCCGGTATGCCGCAAACCGCTGCGCTGTACCTCGGGGGTGCTGCGCCAGACGATCCGCGCGCGTCACCATTGTTCGGCCCGGTCGATGGCCTGCCACCCACGCTGATCCAGGTCGGATCGGAAGAGGTACTGGTCGATGACGCGCAGCGGCTCGCCAATCGGTTGGACGATGTCGCTTTTCAGCAATGGGTCGGCATGATCCATGTGTGGCCCTTTTTTGCCGCGATGATCGATGAGGGATGTTGGGCGATTGCGCAGGGCGGTGCGTTTGTTGCGAAGTATTTAGTTTAAGCCTCAAATATATTCCTTGCGCTTATGACTGTGCGGCGTAAGCTGGCCGCTATGGAACTGCGGCAGTTGCGCCATTTCATTGAGATCGTGCGGAGCGCCAGCTTCGGCCAGGCGGCGGAAAAGCTGCACATCACCCAGCCTGCCTTGTCGAAAAGTATCCGCAACCTGGAACGAACCTTGGGAGTCCAGCTGCTCGAGCGGCATCCCGGCGGAGTGGTGCCGACCGACTATGGCACACTATTTCTGGACTATGCGACGCTAGTGACCACCGAACTAGAGCGCGCGGTTGAGGAAATTAACCAGCTGCGCGGCCGCGGCAAAGGGATGGTACGCGTCGGCGCGGGGGCAACGATGATGCAATATCTCCTGCCTCAGGCCGTCCGCGCTTTCGTGGAGGGCGATGCGGCGGGCAGTGTGACCTTCGAGCAGGGCTTACGCGCCGACCTGCTTGCGCGGCTGCGACGCGGAGAGATCGACATTGTGGTCGGATCGATCAATCCCGATCAGGTCGACGATGATCTGCGCCAGGAGCTGATCCTCGAGGACCGGATTGCGGTCGTTGCCGCCGAGGGACACCCGCTGGTTTTGCGACATGACCTGACCCTCGCCAATCTGGCACCCTATCGCTGGGTCCTCCCCGACGGGAATGAGGCCGAGACCGACCGTTTGGGCCACGCCTTTCGGCGGGCAGGGCTCCCTCCGCCACCCTGCGTGGTGCGCACCGCATCCTCGGTGTTCATGGCGTCGGTGCTCAAAGACAGCAGCTATCTGAGCTACCTCCCGCAAGCGTTGATCAGCATGGATCCGGACTATGCCCATCTTGTGCCGCTCGATCTCGCCGAACAAATCTGGCCGCGCGTTGTGGTAGGGGTCACTTATCGGCGCCGCGGCGTGATGCTGCCGCCTGTACGTCGCTTTATCAATCGCCTAGGTGACGTCGGCAGGAAGATGCAACAATTGTCCTGATGCCACGCGCAAAAAGGCGCTGCGTGCAGTTGCCACGTTTTTTGAAAGCGTCGACAAATGGAAAGCTCGGCTTACTATCGAGTACGCCTGGTCGCAATGTCGATGCGTATTCTAGGCTGTCCAACCTTTTGATTTATCTGCTCCTTCGTGCCCTCATTTGGATCCGAAAGGCGCATTGGGCCGTCCTATAAGTGGTCGGTTATTAGAAAAATCATAGCGACTTGAATGTGAAACGCTCGACACAGAGCAAGCAATTCGGACTCTGATAACTTCTAGACTATAGCGTATTTTGGGTGCCACTTATTTAAAAAAGCACCCAGCTTCCATTTGGACTATAACTCATATCGTAGCAAGACTATAGAGCAGTTATTGTACAAGTGAGATATTTATCAATTATTGAGAAATAACGACTTGAACAAACGATGATGTTTTGTGTTTATAGTTGAACAGGTATATTTATCTCTATTTGGCCATACTGCGCCGACTGATCGGCACTTCTATGCAGCTGTTGAGCTTGAGCCTATAGCTACGCCCATTACGAGCAATGCCGCTGATTGCGTCCTGGGCGACCCACCAAGAGCGATGGACTGGTAACCCGGAGTAGTCTAGTCTCTCGCTGAGCGTCGCGCATCCGCAACTGGACCAGTGCTCGGCCGCATAATGTGTGCACTCGGACATAATGGTCCTGCATCTCCAGACAGACTAGCGCGCCCCGCAGTACCCTAAATCGGTCTGTCACGATCCCCCGGTTGGTCATCAGGGCGTGATGCGAGCTTCCGGACTGCAGCTTCAGCGCCTTCTTCAAGAACCTGAGTGCGGCCTCCCTGTCCCGGTTCTTGGTGACATAGCTTTCTAGAATCTCACCCTCATGGTCGACCGCGCGCCAGAGCTAGACCATCTTGCCGTTGAGGTTAGCTTCGCCGCCCTCCAGGTCACATACATCTACTGAAGGTGTCAACGCCAATGGCGGAAGCCGCGCATGCGGCTCACCCGCTGTCGCGCCAGTTCGCCCGCGAATACCGGGCCAAACCTGTTCCACCAGAACCTTACGATCTCTTGGCACACGTCGGTTCCGCGCTCAAATAGCAGGTCTTCCACGTTCCGAAGTAACAGCGGGAATCGAATGTACATCATCACTACCAGCCGGGTCACCCCGGGCGATGAGGTGAACCTACGAAACGGACTAGGCGGCAGGGCTAGTGACTTACGCGGCATCCGCGACCGCTAGCAGGTGCCGCGTTCATCTGGCAGGGCCGTTTAGACATTTCATTAGCAGTCCGTCCAAAGTTTAGCGCCACAAAACTGTGATAAGAGTTTATGATTTTCGTAGCAATAAAGGCGCAGTGGCATTTACTTAGCGTAATATTCAGGCCTAGCTAGGGAAGGCTTTATCATTGCGCGAAAACCGCTGGTCCGGCGTCGCGCCGTCCAAGTCTCCGTTTTGGACTTAATATTCTTATGAGATCGCGAGTCGGGGGTCTTGAGAGGCTATGAATTAGCAAGTTACTGTTTGTCGTGGAGGTTTCTCTATGGTCGAGCAGGCAGACCTTTTCAGGGCCGAAGTTCTCGAAGCACCCAAGATGCGGCTGGAGGGCGAGGTGCTGCTTTCGCGACCGCTTAGGGCTCACCTGATCATCGGCCTCTTGACGGCTTCCGTGATCGGCTTGGCGGTTTGGATTACCCTCGGACGCTATGCTCGCACTGAGGTCGCTCGCGGCCAACTCGTCACCAATGCCGAGACCGCCAAGATAATTGCGCTCCATCCGGGCGTCGTTACGCGGATCCCGGTTGTCGATGGCGAGTTGGTCCAAAAGGGGCAAGTACTCGCAACTGTTCAGATCGAGCAGCGATATGCCCAGGATGCGCGCGCGACCCAAGATGGGCTTAGCGCAATCAAGGCGCAACAAGCGTTAAGCGCGCGCCAGATAGACGCCGCGCGAGCGCGAGGACAAAGCAAACGGCTGGGTTTCGATGCGACCATTACTAGCTCACGCGCGCAATATGCCGACGTACTGGGCGAGATTACGATCCAGACATAGCTAGTGAAAAACCTGGAGGGCGCTTACGACCGATATCGGTCTGTGGCCGAAAGAGGCTTTATTTCGCAAGTCGAGATGGAAAAACGCCAGCAAGAAATCCTCGTCGGTCGCCGGCGACTATGCGCCAGTAACCGTGATTTCTGCTCCTGACGTAGACATAGGAACCGTGGTTATGGCTACAATCCACAGTCACCCTTCTACGGGGGACGCGCAGCTTGACCTGACAAATCGCTATCCATCGGATAATCCGGGCGCAGCTGGTGACAATCAGACCGTGGATGCATTAGTAGGGCATGATTCCCGATCTGCTCCCGCTGATGAGTTCACACAGTATATCCTTGGACCAGACGGTGTGCTGCGAGAATTCAATTTAGCCAATGATCATATCACTAAGGAAAACGACAACAATCCTTGTAGCAGGTCCGACTTAACAGCCGATAGGAAGTGCTGCTAATAACAGGAGTGATCAGATGCTCGGAGCGTTATTTTTCGCATTGCCCAATTTTTTTCCATGCAGTCAGACCTTGTGATGGAGGGGCCAGCTCGTCAGATCACTAACGGGATCAGCTCGCCAGAAGGCATTATAACCTATGAAGATCTCAGGCTTCCAAATTATGAAAGTACAATGACGACAACATGCCTTACAAACAATTATGTCATTTCAATAAAGAACATCAGTTACAGTTCTTATCTTATGGCCGCATTAGTTAATGGACAGCCTACAAAATTTTCAGGACCAAGCGGTGATTTAGCCGATGCCTTAAAAAACGTCCATACCGCATCGGTTCGCACAGCCCAATGTGGGAAGGACGGCCAAATAAGCGTATTGCTTAATGGATACGATAGTCAAAATAGTACAAAGCCATTTGAACGGATTGTTTCTCTAAAGTTTTCGTCTTCAATTCCGTAAACACAGCTTGGCTATCAATCGCGAATGACATTCTATAGTTCTGATCTCCAATACTTACCGGCTGGGTATCGAATGGACACTTTTATCGTACACTCGGGCAGACACTAATCATTTAAATACCATTAGTGCAATGGGATTTACTATAAACATCGCGAATACGCATGTCGCCTAGTTGCGCCTGATATTTGGGCGTCCGCAGTCTATACAAATCAGAATACCGCGTGAACGCCATTCGGCAGCACCACATTAGTGAAACGGATTTGAGCGAAATTTAGCGAATAAGCAGCTCACTGACTTTAAGAGCTAAGTATATTAGCACCAAAATGCAGGAGATAGTGCGACTTATGCCATCGGGTTGGCTAATCGGCTTAGAGCGGCTGATGTTTAAGCGTAATTGGGCTACTGATCCGGCCGGCGTCCTACCCCTATTCGATATAAATACAAATTGGCCAAGTGTTGCTGGGATACAGAATAAAGAGTGCCCACACATTGCGACCCGGCCTCAGATCGAATACGGGCTCATCCGGCTATTCAACTTAATTGACGCTAGAAATCGGTTGCCGACAGCCGTGTTGGAAGCCTCCTCTATGTTAGGTGGAACAGGCGCCTTTGACGAACACTAGGGAAAGTACATGAACGGGCGTCAGTCGCCCAGGAAACGGTCGTCCGATCCATGTCGCGATTTCGCGCATATCGACAACGGCGCGCTGCGATTGGTCACGATCCGTGCGAAATCGCGTCTGGGCCTTTAGAAACTGTGCGCTCGATCGAGCGGGGCAAAAGACTTGATCGCCATGCGGTTGGCCATGAATGGATCGCCATGGGTATCGTTGAGGAGCGGCGTGGCACCGCAATCACGGACCAGGCGATCTTCGGAAGCGAATTGATAATCCTCCGAATTGCCGACGAAGCGCGGCAGATTGAAATATGCGCCCAGCTTGGTGACGAGCTGATGATCCGCCACAGGCGCAAACCAGTGAGCAAGATCGGCAAAATAGGAGGTGTCACGACGGATCACCCCGCCGCCTGCCCGACCGATCGCTGAAAGGGCGGCAATGATCCAGGCAAGCTCGGTCGGCTCGTGCACAACCCATGGCGAGGTCCGTTGATCCGCGACGGCGCCCCTCGCTACGGCGGACGTCATTGCTGAAAACATGAGCGCCGTACAAATCGACGGCGGTCGATGACGGCGCAAGCGGGTCGCGGAGATACTGCGCGATCTCGACAAGGTTGCCGTCGGGGTCATACGTCTGGATGAAGCGGCAGAAGCCCGGCGCCTCGACAATCGGTCCCGCGATCGGCACCCCACGCGCCTCGAGGTGCTCGATCGTCGTCGCCAGGTCCGCGGTGCTCAACACGATGTGGACGTTGCCGCTGACGGCATGCCCCGCGTCGCCGAAGATTGACAGGCGGATTGACCCCGCCCTCACGGCCAGCAGGTTGATCGCCGCCGTTTCCTGGAGGACAGGCAATCTTAGCTGATCGACATAAAAGGCTCTCGCGGCAGCAAGGTTCGTCACGTGAAGCTCCACATGGCAACCCTCCAGCAGAGCCGCGCCGGCGGTGCCTAGATCATTGCGCATGCACGGTCCCTCCCCGTTTCCGCGCCAGCATCGCAATCCAGGCAAGAATACCGGCATCATCGGTCATCGATCCGTCCCATGCTTCGGCAACGGGCCTGCCGCCCAAATCCTCCTTGCGCTGGCGGATGATCGAGATCGGCAGCCAGTAGCGCGCAAGGCCGGATGGCAAGGGCAGCGGTCCGGTAATCTCGCCATATTCCTCGTTCTGGCCCATTACCTCCCCAACATTGGTCCCGCCGAGCTTGATCAGGATATTCGCCGCGACGACGCAGGAGCTGAAGCATCCGGCATCGGTCAGGACGTAAACCGGGCCGCGATAGGCAGGGACCGGCGGCCGCTTGGGCGGTTTGACGGGCGCGTTGACAAAATCGGTGAACAGCTTCGCGTCACCATCGGGACTGGCGGCAACGCGGTCGGCGATCTTGGTCCAATAATCTGCAACATCTGCCATCGCTGGGCCGCCCGCGCGGAACTCCTGCGCGATCAGGCGCAGTCGGGCGACGGCTTCTGGCGAGGCACGGAAATATTTGCCGGACGCCGGCTCGGGCAGCGCATCGACCACAGAGTCGCCGAACAGGATGCGCCCGAACGTGCCGCCCCAGGTCGAGTTGCCACCGGCATTGCCGCGCAGATCGAAGACGACATAGGGCGCAGCCCGTAGTCTCGCCTGGTCTGCCTTCATCGCACGTTCGAGTACGCCGAGCGCCGCCTCGTCGCCGAACGATCCGATCTTGATGAGCGCTGCACCGTCCGGCCTGTAGCTGAGCGCGGTCGGCCGGCGCGGGATCGCGACGCGTTGCAACGGCGCAGCCATTTCCAGCAGCGCTGGGGTCGATCCCTCACGCCAAGCGAGTTTAACGTCCGTCGCCATCCCAGCATGATCGAAGCGGCAAGACTTGATCGGCGGTGGCGCATCGACATTGTAATCCACGAACAGCCGCCATGCCTGGCGGACGCGCTCCGGAAGCTTGGACCAGTCTGCTTCCCGAGCGTCGAGCCGATCCTTGAGCAGTGTATCGATCGGTACGCCATCACACGCGATGAGCCGGTCGCCGGTAGCCACGCCCGCGCCGTCCGCGACAGCAGCTGCGACATAGCCGCCGCCGCGTCCGTCGATCAGGAAGCCGGGCCATCGTACCCTGCTGGGTTGCGCATTGTAGCGGATGAAGGTGTGACCATCGCGGAATGACTGAATGTATGCTGCGACCGCTGATCGCCAGTCGAGGAAGGACCGGGCACGACCCGCCTCGAGCAATGCCGAGCGATAGGCTCCCTCCGTCTGCGCTTCGAAGCCGGGGTTTTGTGGGTCACGCATGCCGGGATGGATGGCGCGCACTTCGTCATGGATCTCGGTCACGTCGGCCTGAGCGAGGGCGGCCCAGGAGCTCGCCGGATCGTCGGCCGCCATTGCCCGGGTCGGCAGCGACAGCATCAGGGCAACCAACAATAAGCTTGGCTTCAAAACGTCAGTCTCCTCATTCGGATGGGCTTTCGTTCCGGCAGGTTGATCGCGACCGCCAGCCGAATTACGCCAATGGGCAGATGTAATTCGTGAATGGGACCGAATTTCGGACGAGTGACATGACGGTTACGGCGTTGGCACTTTCCCGGACATCCGGGAATCTCGACTGGCGGTGGTCCAATCTCCTGAGATTAGTGATTCTGGCTGTGGCCGCCGGCTTGATGCTCGGGATTCTTGGGCCCTTCGGCACCTACGCTTCGATGGATGGGGTCGAGCGGTTGCGCTTCTGGTCGGTGGTACTGCTCAGTGCCGCGATCCTGCATATCCCAGCACTCTGGTTGGCCGACCAGTCGGGCGCGGCAATCAGTGCGCCGACCCTGTTTCGACTGTCCATTGCAACGATAGTTGCGGCGGCCTCAACTACCCCGGTCATCGCGGTCGTGATCGCGACGCTGAACCATGCGACCAGGCTGCCCGAATTTGGCCGACTGTTACCGTTCGTGCTCGCGATTAGCGCACCAATGCAGATATTGAGTTACGCCGTGCTGCGTCGGTCAGGCCAGCGCCGAGAAGAGCTTGCGCCACTGCCAGGGGCTACCGAGCAGGAAGTAGCACCGGTCCAGACGGTGCCCGACGCGCCGCCCTTGCTTCAGCGTCTACCCCCTGCATTGCGTGGTGCGCTGATCTGCCTCGAGATGCAGGACCATTATGTCCGGGTCCATACGTCGGTTGGCAGCGCACTTGCCCAAATGCGGATGCGTGATGCGGAACGCGAGGCCGAGCCCGTCGCAGGGTACCGTGTCCATCGGTCATGGTGGGTTGCCGAGGACGCAATCAGCGGCGTCACGCGTGATGGGCGTAGCTACGCGCTCAAACTCAACAATGGCATGGTGGTGCCCATCAGTCGGCATCGCATTGCAGAATTGCGATCGGCTCCTTTTTTACGCGAACGTTAAACGGGCGCAGCGAAATTACCGAACTCGATAGAACTTACATTAAGGTCGGCTCTCAGCCATATGATTTTGGCTCAAGTGAGCGATGAAAGCAACGAAACCAACTGCCGATAGTCTGGCGCCCGCGCCGACGTGACTAATCCGCACGCAAGCTTCGCGAGGCACGAAAATCATCCTTTCAGGGCCCGTTTTGGACGGTATCGACTTTGTGTCGGCAAACGACTGCCCTGACACGCAGCTCGACTTACAACGATATCGACCCCCGATTCTGATACACAAACCATGACGCGGAGCGTTGCAGAATCGGGGGTTGATGGATCATTTTTTCAACCAATCTTGTCGATGGTCTCGATCTCAGCGGTCTTGCCGTCCCAGCGGAAGGTGAAGCGCACCTTGTCGCCGATCCTCAACCCCTTCGTCTGGGTTGTGCCTGCGTTGAACCCCATCGTCATCGCAGGCCAGTTGAGCTCGGCAATCGGCCCGTGGCTAAGGCTGATCTTGCCGGTGGTGGCGTCGATCGCGGTGATGGTGCCCTCACCCGATGCGGTCTTGGGCGCCGCCATGGTGGCGCTGGCTTGCGGGGCAGACGAGGCATTCGGCTGATTGCCGCAGGCGGCGAGCACCAGGACGGAACCGAAGCTGGTTACAGTAGTGAACTTCATGCGACTTCTCCTTCAATCAAGCGACTTTTGCGAGCACGATGGCGCTGCATCAGCAGATAGCCCGCAGGGATGACGAGCATCGACAGGAGCGGCGCGGTCACCATGCCGCCGATCATCGGCGCGGCAATGCGGCTGGTGACTTCCGATCCGGTGCCGGCGCCGACCAGCGCCGGGAGCAGGCCGGCAAGAATGACCGCGACGGTCATCGCCTTCGGGCGCACGCGCAACAATGCGCCTTCGCGGACCGCTGCTTCGACGTCGTCGGCACGAGGCGCCGGGCCGCGCTCGGCGAGCGCATGCTTCAGGTAAATCAGCATCACTACGCCGAACTCCGCCGCAACACCTGCCAGCGCGATAAACCCGACCGCCGTCGCCACTGACTGATGATAACCGAGCAGCCAAAGCAGCCAGAACCCGCCCGTCAGTGCAAAGGGCAATGTCGCCATGACCAGCAACGCCTCGTCGAACCGCCCGAACGTCACATAAAGCAGGATGAAGATGATCAGCAGCGTGGCGGGCACCACCAGCGTGAGCCGCTCGCGGGCGCGAGCGAGATATTCGAACTGGCCGGTGAAACTGACACTGATGCCCGGCGGCAGTTTCACGTCGCGGTCGATGACCCGCTGGAGATCGGCGACGATCGAGGTCAGGTCACGCCCACGCGCATCGACATAAATCCACGTCACCGGGCGGCCATTCTCGCTCCGGAGCATCGGCGGCCCTTCGCTGGTCGAGATGCGCGCGACGGTGCCGAGCGTCACCTGCTGCCCGCCCGGCGCCAGAAAGCGCAGATTGCGCAAAGCGTCCGCGCTGTCGCGCAACTCGCGCGGATAGCGGACATTGATGGGATAGCGCGCAAGCCCTTCCACTGTCTGCCCCACCGTCTCCCCACCGATCGCGCTCGAGACGATCGACTGGACATCGGCGACGTTCATCCCGAAGCGCGACGCGGCAAAGCGATCGATGTCGACATCGATATAGCGGCCGCCGGTCAGCCGCTCCGCCAGCACCGACGACACGTCGGGCACCGTCTTCGCGACCGTTTCGATATGGCGCGCGGTTGCATCGATCTGGGCGAGATCGGCCCCCGCCACCTTGATGCCGATGGCGCTCTTGATGCCCGTCGACAGCATGTCGATGCGGTTGCGGATCGGTGGAATCCAGAAATTAGCGAGGCCTGGCACCTTCACGGCATGATCGAGCGCGTCGACCAGCTTTTCGGGTGTCATCCCGGCGCGCCACTGGTCGCGCGGCTTGAAGCGGATCGTTGTCTCGAACATCTCCATCGGGGCGGGGTCGGTTGCGGTTTCGGCGCGGCCCGCCTTGCCGAACACGCTGTCGACCTCCGGCACGGTCTTGATCAGCCGGTCGGTCTGCTGGAGCAATTGCGCCGCCTTGGCGGTCGAAATACCCGGGAGTGCCGAGGGCATATAGAGCAGGTCGCCTTCGTCAATCTGCGGGATGAACTCGCCACCCAGCTGCGTCAGCGGGAACAGGCTGGTCGCGAACACGACGCCCGCGATTGCGAGCGTGCGCTTGGGGTGTACGAGCACCCAGTCGAGCGCTGGGCGGTAGAGCCGCGTCAGCACCCTGTTGATCGGATTGGCGCCTTCGGGCGGAATGCGCCCACGGATGAGCCAGCCCATCAGCACCGGCACCAGCGTGACCGAAAGGATCGCGGCGGCGGCCATCGCATAGGTCTTGGTAAAGGCGAGCGGCGCGAACAGCCGGCCTTCCTGCCCCTGCAGCGCGAACACGGGCAGGAACGACAGCGCGATGATCATCAGGCTGAGGAACAATGCCGGGCCCACCTCGGTCGCCGCCTCGGCGATGATCGTCCAGCGCCGGCTGCCTGTCGGTTCGTGGTCGTCGTGCGCGTGGCGCCAGCGCTCGAGATGCTTGTGCGCATTCTCGATCATCACCACCGCCGCGTCGACCATTGCACCGATCGCGATCGCGATGCCGCCGAGCGACATGATATTGGCGTTGATGCCCTGCGCGCGCATGACGATGAACGCGGCGAGGATACCGAGCGGCAGCGTCACCACCGCGACCAGCGCCGACCGCGCGTGCCACAGGAACAGCGCGCAGACGAGCGCGACGACGATGAATTCCTCGATCAGCTTGGTCGTCAGATTGTCGACCGCACGCCCGATCAGCGCCGAGCGATCATAAGTCGGGACGATCTCGACTCCCCGCGGCAGGCTGGCCTTGAGCGTTTCGAGCTTGGCCTTGACCGCCGCGATCGCGCTGCGGGCGTTGGCCCCCGATCGCAGCACGATGATGCCGCCCGCGACTTCGCCCTCGCCGTTCAGCTCGGCAACGCCGCGCCGCATATCGGGGCCGACCTGCACGCTGGCAACGTCGCCGAGCGTTACCGGCACGCCGCCGCCGACCATCTTGATCGGTAGCGCGCGGAAATCGTCGAGATTGGCGAGATAGCCGCTTGCGCGGACGATATATTCGGCCTCGGCCTGCTCGATCACCGAGCCGCCGGCTTCCTGATTGCCGCGCCGGATCGCGTCGATCACGGCGTCCTGCGGGATACCGTAGGCGATCAGCTTGTCGGGATCGAGCACGACCTGATACTGCCGGACCATGCCGCCGACCGTCGCGACCTCGCTGACGCCGGGGATCGTCTTCAGCTCATAACGCAGGAACCAGTCCTGCAGGCTGCGCAATTGGGCGAGGTCGTGCCGGCCGGTGCGATCGACCAGCGCATATTCGTAGATCCAGCCGACGCCTGTAGCGTCGGGACCCAGCTCGGCCTTGGCGCCTGCCGGAAGCTGCCCCTGGACTTGGCTCAGATATTCCAGCACGCGGCTACGCGCCCAGTACAAGTCGGTGCCGTCCTCGAACAGGACATAGACGAGGCTGTACCCGACGAACGAATAGCCGCGCACCACCCGCGCGCCGGGCACCGATAGCATGGTTGTCGCCAGTGGATAGGTGACCTGGTTTTCGACGATGCGCGGCGCCTGGCCGGGGTAGTTGGTGCGGATGATCACCTGCACGTCGGACAGGTCGGGCAAAGCGTCGATCGCGGTCGAGCGGACCGCAATCACGCCCGCTGCCGCAACCAGCACGGCTGCAAGCAGCACCAGGGCGCGCTGGCCGATCGACCAGCGGATGATGGCCGCGATCACGGCTTGGGGCTCATTGCCGTGGCGCCGATCGGACGGACCGGAATGCCCGTCAGGCTCGCTTCGGAATCGAGCAGGAACTGCCCCGAGGCGACGACCTTCTCGCCCTCGGCCAGGCCGGCGAGCACTTCGGTCTGCCCGCCGCTCTCGCGGCCGATCTGGACTTCGGCGGGCTGATAGCGCCCGTCGCCCGCAGCAAGCATGACCAATGTGCGCTTGCCGGTACGGATCACCGCTTCGCTCGGGATCAGGAGCGCGCTACGGCTGCCTTCGCCGAGCGCCACCCGCGCGAACATGCCGGGGCGCAGTCGCAATCCCGGATTGGCGAGCTCGACGCGCACCGTCACCGTCCGGCTGTCGCTCTGCGCGGTTGGCAGGACCGCCTGGACACGGCCCGGAAACTGCTCGTCCGGAAACGCCGCCAATGTCGCGGTGACGCGTGCGCCAGGCCGCACATCGCCGATCCGCGCTTCGGGCACCGCCGCGTCGAGCCAGACCGAACCGAGGCCCACGACGCGCGCAAGCGGCTGGCCCATCGCCAGTGTCATGCCGGGGCGCACGTCGAGCGTGTCGATCACGCCGCCTATAGGGGTCGTCACCGCCGTTACGTCATGCATACGGCCGGTCTTCGCGACGGCATCGATCAAGCCCGATGGCATCCCAAGCAGGATCAGCCGTTGCCGCGCCGCGCTTGCCAGCGCCGCATCGCCGGTGCGGCGCACCGCCAGATATTCGCGTTGCGCGCCGCCCCAGTCGGGCACCAGCAAATCGGCAAGCGGCGCGCCTGCCGGCACGAGGTCGCCCGGCGCGCGACTGTAGCCGCGCTGCACGAAGCCGCCGCTCCGCGCCTGCACGATCGCGACGTTACGCTCGTTGAAAGCAATCGTGCCCGTCACTTCCTGCAGCGTCGCGAGCGTATCGCGATGCGCGGCGACGATCCGCACACCCAAATTCTGCATCGCCGCTGGATTGATGGTGACGGCAGGCGCATCCGCCGGGCCCGAGCTGCTGCCGCCCCCATCGGCATATTTGGGCACCAGCTCCATATCCATGAAGGGCGACTTGCCCGGCTTGTCGAACTTCTGGTTCGGGAGCATGGGATCGTAATAATAAAGCGGCTTGCGTCCCCCCGCCGCATCGACCGCGGTCGCCGTCCCGCCGGCCCCGCCGTTGTAGCGGCCTGCGCCAAAGCCGATCAGCGCCACCACCGCCAGGGCGGCGGCGAGCTGCGAAGCTTGAAGCGAATTCATCTTCATGGCCGTTCCTCCCCATAGGTCAGCGTGATCCGCACGCCGTCGCGCGCGACCTCGGCTTCACGGTCGAGCAGGTCGATCTCCGTCTCGGCAAGCGCGATGGCGGATTGCAGCGCCGTGCTGAGGTCGGCGCGACCGGCGGCATAGCTCGCACGATCGAGCTCGGCACGCTGCTGCGCCAGCGGGAGCAGCGTTGCTCGGGCCCGATCGAGACGTTCATGGTGCATCTGGTGTTCGGCCAGCTCACTCTCGAGCGCGGCGATGACCTCACGCTCGGCATCGGCACGCTCGAGCCGGGCGCGTGCCATCTCGCTGCCTTTTGCGGCAATCACCGGGTTCTGCCGCTTGCCGGGAAATAGCGGCAGATCGATCTTCACCCCCAGCGAGAAGAGATTGCCGTAGCGCGGCTCACGGTTGCCCACCGAGCCACTCACTTCCCAATCGGGATTCTTTGCTGCCTGTGCCAGCCGCACGTCGGCGGCGGCTTGGCCGACCGCTGCGTCCTTCTGCTGGAGCACCGGCAGCCTAGCGACGGCCGCGCGCAAGCGGCTTGGGTTTGGGGTGAGGTCGGGGGCAAGCCCGGAAACTTCGGGATCGGCCTCGCCGGTCCAGCGCGTCAACATCGCGCGCGCTGCCGCGATACGGGCGACTTGTGCGCTGCGGCGATCGGCCAATTCGGCCTTGAGCCGCGCCGGATCGATCGCCTCGGCGGGGCGGATACGCCCGGCGGCAAGACGCGCGGGTGCCGTCAGGGCGAGATCGTCGATGCGGCGGTCGAGGCGGTCGAGAATCGCCAGCTGCCGCTCCGCATAATAGAGGTCGATCCACGCCGTGCCGGCGCCGACGCGAACACGGCGGTGTTCGGCAGCGGCGTCCGCATCGGCGGCGCCGATATCGGCCGTCGCGCGCGCGGCCCGGGCGCGGCGCTTGGCGATATTGGGCACTTCCTGGCTGAGGCCGAGCACACCCATCGTGAAATTGTCGCTGTTGAACTTGCCGGCATCGGGGCCGGTAAACGGAAAGTCCTGCAGCTTCACTTCCAGCTTCGGGTCGGGCAGCCGGTCGGCGGCAATGGCGGACGACCGCGCGGCGTCGGCAGTGGCGACGCGCGCCGCGATGCTCGGGGCGTCGGCGTCGGCCTTCTGCAACGCCTGCTCGAAGGTCAGTGGTCCGGCCAGCGCGGGTGTCGTCCACAATGGCAGAAGCGTGATGATCGATCTGTAGCGCATGCCCTTTTCCCTCAAGAGCTAAAATCCTGGACAGGCCGCCATGGTGGGGGCGTGTCCCCCCGATCGCTCGGCGATGATGGAACCGCGCCCCGGCATTCGCCGCACGCGGTAGCGGTTAAGGCTAGCCAACCTTGCCGTTGGCGGACGCGGCGTCGGCCACGTGATCGACGGCGATGGCAGCGGCGTCCGGTGCGGCGTCGGTGACGGCGGAAAAGGCAGCGGGAACGGCAAGCCGGCCGTGGAAATGACGGGTCATGATAAGGTCCTCGATCGAGGCGGAACCGCCCATCCGGGACGGGCCGCATCGGTTGTCTGATCTATTGGCAGTATCGCGCAGCAGCGCCGCGCGATCAGACGATCGGTCGAGGAGGTCGGTCTATGCTGCCGGCAAGCACCGACAAGATCAGGCGATGGGCCGGGACGACCGGCCTGGTGGCGGGCCAGAAATCGGCGTGCGCCGACTCACCCGGCAGGGCAATCAGCGCCGCCGCGCCCGTCGCGTCGCAATCGTGCAGGCAGACCTTGTGTCCATCGCGGTGTTTGCCATCATGATCGTCGCAACAGGGCATCGCATGATCGTGGTGCATGGCGGTCATTGCCGCGTGCGTTGGCATCGACATCGGGCAGGGCATCGGGGCGGCAGACACCGTCGTCGCTGCCGAGAGCGCGAAAAATGCCAGAAAGAAGATGCAAAGCCACCGCATGAGATGGTGACCGTATCAGATATCGGCGCGCTTACATATACCTGCCGATGCCACATGGACGAGATCGCACGGCTTGGGGAAAGACGGCAACATGGTTTCCAATCGCGCGGCCTGAACTACTTGCATCTAACCGTATGGCAGATCGGTGTCGCATGTCGCGGCGGCACGGCAAGGGCTGGTCTTCAAGAGGCATCTAGGGACGACGTTGCGACTCGTCCATGCGGATGGGTCGACGGCTCGCGCCGTCCGAACACATGGGGCGAGACAATGACCGTCCGCTTGCTGGCGAGGATGTCCGCTTTCGCTGCTACCAATATTTCGAGATCGCGCGAAACTGGTCGATCGCTTGCTGGGGGCCTTCGCCCTCCTCGGCATGAACCAGGCAATGATCAATGTGGTCGTTGATCAGAGCGCGCTTCGCGCTGGCGATCGCATTTTCCACTGCTTGCAGTTGCTGTGCGATGTCGACGCACGGTCGCTCAGACTCGATCATCCCAACAATGCTGCGAAGATGCCCGGCGGCCCGGTTCAAGCGCTTGACGATCGCGGGATGATTGGGATGTGCGGTGTGGGCCATTTGTCGCCTTTTTCCATGAATTCGAAGAACTGTCGAGAAATATCCCCCAGGGGGATAGACAAAGTATCCCCCTTGGGGGATATGAGATGTCGCGTCGCAACGCGGTGCCAAGGTTTGACCGCAACTGCCGAGCTAGGAATTCGAAACATGCCCACTCTTCCGGATCTACTCGCCAGCGGCAATGCCTCGCTGTTCATTCCGACCGCCATCGTGCTCGGCGCGCTGCACGGGTTGGAGCCCGGCCACTCCAAGACGATGATGGCCGCGTTCATCATCGCGGTGCGCGGGACGATCGCGCAGGCCGTGCTGCTCGGCGTGTCAGCCGCGATTTCGCATTCGCTGGTCGTGTGGGTCGTGGCGCTTGGCGGCCAATATCTCGGGCGGAACCTGACCGCAGGCACGACCGAGCCCTATCTACAATTGGTCTCGGCGGTGATCGTGCTGGGCGTCGGGGTGTGGATGATATGGCGCACGCGGCGGGAGGCACACGAGGAAGCCGGGCATCACCATAACCACCATCATCATGACCATGACCATGACGACGTCCGCCGGATCGACACCGGCCATGGCTTCGTCACGCTCGAAGTGTTCGAAAACGGAGTTCCGCCACGCTGGCGCCTGCGCACCGAGCGCGGGCACGCCTGGGCCGCGAGCGATGTGCTCGTCGTGACCGAGCGGCCAGACAAGTCACGGCAGGCCTTCGCCTTTGTCGATCATGGCGACTATCTGGAAAGCATTGATGAGATACCCGAGCCGCACGCCTTTGCCGCGCGGTTGAGCCTTGGCCATGGTGGCCATACGCATGACTATGATCTCACCTTTACCGAGGATCATCACCATGCCGACCACGACCACGGCGATACGCTGAAGATCGGCGATGACGGCTATATGGATGCGCATGAGCGCGCGCATGCCAACGACATCCAACGGCGCTTTGCCGGGCGCACCGTAACCACCGGCCAGATCGTGATTTTCGGCCTGACGGGGGGGCTCATTCCTTGCCCAGCGGCGATCACGGTCCTGCTGCTGTGCCTTCAGCTTAAGCAATTCACGTTGGGGGCGATCCTGGTGCTGTCGTTCAGCGTCGGCCTCGCACTCACGATGGTTCTCGTCGGCGTGGCAGCGTCGCTCAGCGTTCGACATATCCAGAAGCGTTGGGCGGGCTTCGGCGCCTTTGCCAGGCGGGCGCCTTATGCCTCAGCGGCAGTCATGATCGTCATCGCGCTCTACATGGGCGTGTCGGGCTGGATCGGGCTGAGCGGCGGGCACTTGGCACTGGTGTAATCGACCTAGCGCGTGGTTGTCGCCGCCATCACCCGCAACACCGGTTTGCCGCCCACATTGCGCAGCGGAAAATAAACCCGGTGCGTTGCCGGATCGACCGCGACCATATGCGCATTATCGGCGAGCTTCGCCTCGCCAATCTTGTGCGGCACAGGCTCGCTTGTGTCGAACACCGAGACGATGCCGCTCTCGCCAGCCACATAAAGTCGCCGGAGCGAAAAATCCGCCGCCATCACGTCCGGCCCATCGGCAACGGATTGCACATCGAGCAGCTTGTGCTCGCGAAGCGAGAATGTCGCGAGCTTGGCATTGTCCTCGCAAGCCACATAAGCGAGGCTACGCGCGGGGTCGAGCTGAAGGCCGTGACTTCCTTCGCAACCCGTCAGCTTCCAGCGCCCGATCACGGCGTCCTTGGCGGGGTCGATCGCGACCAACTCGTTGTTCGTCTGGTCATTCGAGTAGATCAATCCATCGGCCGGGTTGAACTGCGTGTTGCCGACCTCGCCGCCGATCGGGATCAGCTTGAGCAGCTTGCTGGTCGCCGCATTGACGACCGCGACGGTCTTGCCGTGCTCATCCGACACATAGATTTTGTTGAGGCCCGGCATCCATGCCAGCCCGTCGGGATAATGACCGGCGGGCGCGCGAGCGACAACTTCCAGCGTTGCCTCGTCGATCGTGACCAGTTCGTCAGTGCCGGTCGCGGTTGCATAAGCGCGGTGCTGGGCCGGGATGGCGATGACCCCATGCACATGCGCAACATTGGGAATCGCCTTGACCAGCTTGTTGGTGTGCGTGTCGACGACGAGCACACGGCTGCCCGCCAGATCGGCGATGAACAAAAGGCCGGTCTCGGGGTCGAGGCTCTCATAGTCGTAACGCGAGGTCGGCACGCCCAGCGGCACATCAACGACCGTCCTCAACGGCAGCGGCGGCGCGGCCTGGCAGGCCGAGGCCGATCCGAGCGCGGTCAGGGCCAGACCGTAGCGCAGCACTGCCGTTCGCATCACGCCACCGCCTTGGCGAAGCAGCTATCCGCCGAGGTCCAATTGACTGCGCCCATGAAGGCATCGACATAGGCACCGGCCTTGGCGCCATAGTCGATCGCATAGGCATGTTCGTACATGTCGAGCGCAAGGATCGGCGTGCTGCCAGCGAGCGTCATGGTGTGATCGGCGGCCCATTGGTTGACCAGCCGATTGTCGCGATGGCTATAGGTCAGCAGCACCCAGCCCGAGCCGCCGCCCAGCGCCTTGCCCATCGCGACAAACTCCGCCCGCCAGCGGGCATCGCTGCCGAAATCCCGCTCGATCGCAGCGGCGAGCTGTTTGCCCGGTCGCGTCGGTGCGCCGAGCCCGGCGAAATAGAGCTCGTGCAGGATCATCGAATTCCAGGCGATCAGTTCCTCGCGCTTCAAGCCATTGAGGACGAACCCCGGAGCCGTCGCCGGGTCGAGCGCCGCGACCTGGCCACTGATCGCGCCCAGCCGCTTCACGGCGCCGACATAATTGTTGTCGTGATGGCTGGTCAGCAGCTTCTCCGAAAGGCCGCTGATGGTCTTGGGGTCGAACGGCAGCGGCACGGGCTGCGGCGCATAGCCGGTCGCCGCCGGCGTGGCCACCGATGGGGCAGCCATCGCCAGCCCCGGTAGCGTGACCGCGCTCGCCGATAAGGCAGCGCCTGCCGTCAACAGATTGCGCCGGTCGATCAAGCTGTCCTGCATTGTTTTTCTCCCATTGGATTGGCGTAATGGTTGCTCGCGTCAGTCATGCGACAACCCCAGCAAGAAACAGCGCAATGCCGGCAGCGGAGGCAGCGCCGAGCGTCGTGAAAATGCCGATCTTCAGGCGGAACATCGCAACGATCGCGGCAACCGAAATCGTCAATGCCCAAGGGTCGATGCTGGCCACAACCGGCACGTCAAAATGGACCGGCCCGACACCGAACAGCGTGACCGCACGGAAAATCGTGTGGATGGCGAACCAGACCGCGAGGTTCAGCACGACGCCGACCACTGCCGCGGTGATCGCCGACAGCGCGCCCGACAACGCCTTGTTGCCGCGCATCCGCTCGATGAACGGCGCGCCGAGGAATATCCATAAGAAGCACGGCACGAATGTCACCCAGGTCGCGAGCAGCCCGCCGAGCGTACCGGCGAGCAGCGGCGAGAGCATGCCCGGGTGGCGATAGGCGCCCAGGAACCCGACGAACTGCAGCACCATGATCAGCGGCCCCGGGGTGGTTTCCGCCATGCCAAGGCCGTCGAGCATCTCCTTCGGCGCGAGCCAATGGTACTGCTCGACCGCCTGCTGCGCGACATACGCAAGCACAGCATAGGCACCACCAAAGGTCACAACCGCCATCGCCGAGAAGAATGTGGCGATCTGGGTGAAGACATTGCCCTGGCCCAGCAGCAAGAGCAGTGCCGCGACGGGCGCGAGCCATAGCACCAGCCAGATCGTCGCCAGTCGCAGCGACTCGCCAATCGTTGGGCTGGCATGGGCCGGCAGTCCCTCGCCGAGCAACGTGTCGACATCGGCAACGATCGCACCTTTGCCGCTGCCATGCCCGCCGCCGACTTGGAACGCCGAAACGCCCGCGCGACCGCCGGCATAGCCGATCGCCCCGGCGCCCAGCACAATCAGTGGAAAGGGTACACCGAGAAAGAAGATCATCACGAAGGCGGTCGCCGAGAGACCGCGCATCACATTGTTCTTGAGCGACCGGCTGCCGATCCGCACCACTGCCTGCAAGACGACCGCCAGCACCGCGCATTTCAGGCCGAAGAACAACCCGGCCACCAACCCTACATGGCCGTAAAGGACATAGATCCAGCTGAGCGCCATTATCGAGAGGGCGCCCGGCAGCACGAATAATCCGCCCGCGACGATGCCGCCCCTCGTTCGATGCATGAGCCAGCCGATATAGGTTGCGAGCTGCTGTGCCTCAGGGCCGGGCAGAAGCATGCAATAGTTGAGCGCATGGAGGAAGCGGTGCTCACCGATCCAGCGTTTTTCCTCGACCAGAATGCGGTGCATTACCGCGATCTGCCCCGCAGGACCGCCGAAGGACAGCGCGGCGATGCGCAGCCACACCCAAAACGCCTCACCCAGCGAAACCGGCGTTGGCCGTGTTGAGTCGCGCCCGATATCGATCGCCGCCGTGCTCATGCCCGCACCTCTGTCCGACCCTTGGGCTGATGCGAAACCCAGTCGTGCGTCTCGCCGGTTGCGTCACGGCACCAGCGATAGAGGGCATCGTAGATCAACATCCCGGCATCGAGCTGCGCCAGATCGTTGCTGAACATGCGCGACAGCCCGAGCGACAGCGCGAGCAGCCCCGCCGCCTCAGGGACCAGATCAGGCCTGCCTGTATCCGCGCCGCGCACGATCGCTGCAAGACGAGTCAGCGCGGGGAAGCTAATTAGGCCGAGCCGATCGACCATCGTATCGAAGGTGCAGCGGTCGCCGTTATGGCTCCAAAGGACGCCGTCGCCCTCGACATCGAAAGGCACGGCGCCAAAGCGTTCTGCGACGCCCAACACCTCGGTTGGACTGACGAACAGGAACACCGCATTTGGGTCGACAAAGCGGCGGATGAGCCAGGGGCAGGCAATGCGGTCGACCTTGGGTCGCGCGCGGGTGACCCAGACGGTGCGGCCTGAGGTATCGCGTGGCGGGAGCGCCGCTTCATCGATCATCGGCAGGCCAGAGGCGGCCCAGCCCATCGCCCCACCGTCTAGCGCTTCGGCAGCTATGCCCTCGTGTCGCAGCCATGCCGCGACGCCCTCGCTCAGCTTTTGCCCCTTCTGGCAGACGACCACGACATTCCGGCCCGCATAGTCAGACGCCCAAGCCGAGACGTTGCCATGAGCCCTGCGGACGGAACCCGGCACCAGCCTTGGGTCAGCAGCAAAATCCTCGTCGGTCCGCACATCGACGATTGCGGGCGCATGCGGCAGGCCGATCAAGCGGGCGAGTTTATCGGCGGTAATGGCATTGGTGGCAGGCATGCGGCGTCCTCCGGATCATCAGGGACGCGATGCTTCGGCTGGCGCCTCATGGGGAGATCGCTGCCCCCATCGATCCATTGAGCAACGTGCGGATATGATTGTCAATGATGGTCTTTGGCGACCAGTGGAGTGGCCGATTTATGATGAACGCAGCACTCTATTGCCGTAAATTTCATCAATCCGAGCGTATTCAAGCGTCCCCAAAAAAGGGCGTGAGAGCCGAGAGGGCTCCCACGCCTCCCCTCGGGTCAGATGCCAAGCAGGCTGTTGACCCGGCTGATGATCTTGGGCGTCAATGTCGTCTTGGTGGATGCAGCAAGGGTCGTTTGCGCCGCGACCACCGCCTGCTGTGCCGCCGCCAGGCTCGCTTGATCGGATGCCAGTTGCTGCTGGTCGGCAGCAAGCTGCTTTTGCGCCGCCGTCAGCGCCGTTTGAGCGGCATTCACCGCGGTTTGATCGACCGGCGTTGTGCCATTCGCCTTGGTCAGCGCCGCCTGTGCGTTTGCCACAGCTTGATTATCGGCCGTGATCGTGGCCTGGTCATTAGCGACAGCCTGGGTATAGGTGGTAACCTTGGCATTGGCGCTGAGTGTTGCGGATTTATACTTTGCGAGCGCGCCAACCACCGACTTGGACGAAGCATGGGCAAGCGCCGTGTCGGACGCATGTGCGGCATTGAGCTTGCCGAGCAGCGAGGCCGCTTCGTCAAGACCCCGATTACCGTTACCAACCCCATGCGACCCAACCGAGGTCTGCGCGCTAACACTGGCATCGGCGGAAGCCCTGCCATTAGCGCTGCTCGGCGGCCCATGGGGAACCCCGGACGGCGGCCCATGCGGGACCGATGCCGGTGGTCCGGTCACGATGCTGGGCGGTGGCCCGAGCGGCACACCGGCCGGCGGCCCATGCGGCGGCCCTGCCGCAATCACCATATTAGCGCCACCCGCTGACAGCAGTGTTAGCGAGGCAGTGCCGAGCGTAATTTTCAAAGATCGCATCGTTGCTTCTCCTATATTCCCCGCTCGAAAGCTGATCATCGGAAGAGCGAAAGCCGGACACCACCGCCGACGCGCGGGCTGGCGCTGTTGAGGCCAGCCGTTCCGTAAAGGGTCAAGCCAAGCCGCCTGGCGAAGCGAAAGGTCGCATAAGGCGACACCACGGCCTGCCCGGTCAGCCCTATTGCGACTGGGTCGCGATAAGCGACGCTGACGCCATAGTTCTGCGAGGATACGGGCCTGAAGTTGAACCCACCTGACGCGGTAACGCCATTCTTGAGCGTGTAGGCCGCAGGGCTGCCAAGCCAGGAATAACCGATCGATCCCAACAGCGTCAGTTTTGGCGCAATTGACTTATAGAGGTTGGCACTCAGCGCGTAGTCGGCCTTGCCGGTCCCGATGCTGGTCGGTGCTGTAGGCACCTTGACGCCACCTGCCAATTCAATGGAGGGCAACGCGCCTTGTTCGCGGACCGCCAAATAGGCAGCCGAGAGGTTGAGATCGCCGACGCCCGAGCGCGACGTGACGGTGTTGTTGCGCGCATTCAATATGACGACGCCGCCAACTAGTTGCCCTGGTCCTTTGATGAACTCGTAAGGCAATGACGCTTGCAGCCGTAGCCGACCGAGCTGAGCCTTTGCGTCGAGCGGGATACTCCAAACGCTGGTATCGAGCGTGGCGCCGTAACGACCGATGGAATAGTCGGCGCCCGTCGCGAATTCGAAGCTCGAATTGGCCAGGAGGCCGGTTGATCGACCAGAGTCGCCCGCAGGCTGTGAGGCTTGTTGGCCGGCAGTCGGTGCGGCGAGATCGTCCGCAAGGGCTGGTCCGCCGGTCAGCGACAGGCCGCTTGCCAACGCCAGGATACAGTATCGTTTCATCGAGCTCCCTTCGGTCGTGTTATTGTCGGCCGCGGATCCGATGACCGAGAGATTTGCGGAGTGAATAAGCCACTCTCGATCAAAATCGCGCGCCACGACCGACACCGATTAGACGACCGGGGCAGACGGTTTCTTCCATCCGTGGTGCGAAAAAATGACGATCAGCGTGCGGTATCGGCGACCGCCACAATGCCGTTGCCAAAGTAGCGCCGGTCCGACGCTGGCTTTCGTGCGGCGCGGGCGAGATCGGCAATGGCCTGCCTGGCGGCTCGGCGATTGGGTTCGCCAACTCGATCGGCGAGGAGGCGACTGACTACGGGAGCTGCGAAAGAAGTGCCGCGCACCTGGGTCAAATGGCCTGTGGCGTCATAAACCTTGGCAATACCGGGGGCCGCAAAATCAACGCGCGAAACTCGGCTGGCCTCGGGCAGCAGATCGCCCCTATCTTCAATCGCCGTCACCGCAACGACGCCAGGATAAGATGCGGGAAAAAGCGGTTGTGCGGTCGCGCCGTCATTGCCGACCGGCGCTACGATCGTATAGCCTTGGCCGATCAGCCGTTCGGTCACCAGCCCCACAACCGGGTTGGCGGGACCCACCATACTGACGTTGATGACGGGCACGCGCTGATCGGCCATCCAGCCTAGCGCGCGCACGAGCAGTTCCGATGTGCCGCCATGCGCGGTTTGGCCGAAGATGTCGGCAGCATAGATTGTAACCTGCCGAGCAGCGGCCCCGCGCATCAGCAATTGAGCGACAGCAGTGCCGTGCAAAGCGCCAACGGCATCCGCACCGGCAAAGGCTCTCTGGACTATATGTGCCCGATTGGCGGACACGAAGCCAGGCACGATGCCGGTATCGACCATGCCGATCCTGGCCGGGCCAATTCTGGCCGAGCTATCGGTTTGCCTTTGGGATAGGGGTAAATGGGCTTTTTCTTTTCCGCGGCCGCTGCTCTCGAACATGACGTGGTTGAGCGACAGCACGGCGGTCGGCATCAGTCGGCGCAGCTGCCTGGCGGCTTCGATGGCAGACAGATCGTCGCGATGCACGACGACAATATCGGCGCCCACGACAGGCAGGTTCTCGCGCCGCTCGATTGCAAAACCTGCGCGACTGGCGCGGTCCACCTCCCTGGTATCGGCGACGAGAGCCAGCACCTCGCCGCGCACGGCAAGGGCACCGTTTCGATCAAGCTCGTAACGGCGTGGATCGGCTTTCGCCAACATCTCCGCGCGGCGTTGCTCCGGCTCAGCCAGGCGTCTCTCCTCGAGCGCACGCTCCCATCCTGGCGGTTGGGTGTGTGCGTTCTCGCCTGCCCATGCAGGCCGTCCGTGGCCGGGAAAATCGGAAAGATCGCCCGGCCGATTGCCGGGCTCGGCGATGGGAGGTCGGCCGACACCACCACCCGGTGGGCCACCGCCCCGGCTTTGGCCCAAGGCCATCGAGCCAGCGACGGCCGTGGCGACCAAACCCATCAGCCAGACCCGAACACGCTGCGGCAATCGAGAATCCTTTCCGTGCTTGCGCCATAGCGCTCCACGATATTGCGCAATAATGCGTCTCTTAAGGACGAAACGACCGAGCCCGGACGTTTCTTCCCTATAAGGGGTTCGCTTTGTCTGACGTGAGGACCGAAATCGTCAAGCTGCTGCCCCGTTTGCAGCGACTTGCCTGGGTGCTGGCACGACACCCGTCGGACAGCGAAGACCTGGTGCAGCGAACGGTGGAGCGCGTTCTCCAGCAAGGGATCTATACCGCACCGATCGATCGTTTTGACTTGTGGATGTTCCGGATCATGAAGAATCTTTGGATAGACCAAGTTCGACAGCGCAACCGCTGGAAGGGCGTTGTTGAACCGATCCCGGATGATAATGACATCGGTGACGGGGGGGCTATGGCCGACGACGTGCTCGACCAGGCCGAGCTGGCCCGGCTCAAAAACATGGTGGAGAATTTACCCGAAGATCAGCGGCTGGCCATTAAGCTCGTGTTGCTGGGGGGCCATTCTTATGCTGAAGCCGCCGCGATCCTGGAGATCGCCGAAGGAACCCTGACCAGCCGGCTTGCCCGAGGGCGAGCAGCCCTACTGAAACGATATTCGGAAGTGGGCACCAGACATTGAGCGACATATCGGATGAAGACGTCGTTGCTTTCGTCGACGGACGCATGGACCCTGCTGCTCGGACAGCTTTCGCAGCTCGGATGGCGACCGATACCGAACTGGCAGGACGGATAGCGGCGCATCGATGGCTGTCACGACAGATTGTTGCGGCCTTCGGCCCCCCGCCGGTAGCCGACCTGACGGTTCCCCTCCGTGCGGCGCTCGGCTTGGGAAGTCTCCCCCTCCGAGGCCGTCGACCTTTCCGGCTGCCCAACGCCGTGCTTGCCTTGGGGATGGCCGCGACCCTGGTCGTTGGCGTCCTAATCGGCAGCACCACGATCGGACCGCCGCAGACCATCGTGCGCGTAGCGGCGAATGGCGAAATCGCGGCGACCGGTGTGCTTGCCGATGAGCTCTCAAAGCAGCCGTCTGGCACGGCGGGGCCCGTTTCGATCGGTATGACGTTCAAAACAGATCAAGGGATTTGTAGGACTTTCGAGATTTCGGAGGAGTTAAGCGGGCTTGGGTGCCGATCAGGGAGTAGCTGGTCGATACCAGTATTGGCACATGATCGTTTGGGCGAACCCCACGGGCGCGACTATCGGCTGGCGGGCAGCGCAATGTCGCCGGCTGTCGCCGCCGAGGTCGAACGACGAATCATAGGAGACCCGTTGAGCCCGGCAGACGAAAAAAAGCTGCTAAGTCACTTCTGAACAATGCGGGGACTAGATTGTGGCCGCGTTGAAGCGGACAATCGGCTCATGCCGGCACTAACCGCCCCGCCCAACGCCCAACTTCGCCAGACGGTCAAATGGGTCGCTTTGCTGAACCTCGCCTATTTCAGCGTGGAATTCGCGGTGGCACGAAAGATCGGGTCGGTCTCGTTGTTCGCGGATTCGGTCGATTTCCTGGAAGACGCATCCGTCAATCTCCTGATCCTGCTCGCGCTAGGTTGGACGGCAAGGGCGCGGGCGCGCGTGGGGATGCTCCTTGCCGTGCCGCTGCTCGTCCCCGCCTTCGCGACGTTGGCCACTGCCTGGACCAAATTCACGCATCCCGCTGCGCCCAACCCGTTATCCTTGTCCGTGACGGGTCTCGGTGCTCTTGGCATCAACCTCAGTTGTGCATTCATGCTGGCGCGGCATCGCCACCATCGAGGCAGCCTGACCCAGGCGGCGTTTCTGTCCGCCCGCAACGATGCGATCGCGAACCTTGCCATCATCGCGGCCGGCCTTGTCACCGCATTGCTCTGGCATTCGGTATGGCCTGATCTTGTGGTTGGCCTGGCGATCGCGCTCCTGAACGCCGACGCCGCCCGGGAAGTTTGGACCGCTGCGCGCGCCGAACACAAGGCCAATGCCTGATCGCTGACGAAGGCGGACACGGCTCGATGGCGCTGCCGATATGCCTGGCCGATCCGCAAAGATCGAACAGACCGCTCGCGCACTCCTGCGCCAGCTCGACATGCGAGCCGCGCGATGTCGGGCGTGCCGCGATGTAGCGATCGAAGTCCACCGGCCGAGCACCGCCAAGAGCCGGCTCGCCATCATCGACCGCATCGAGATCGACCAACTTGCCGAGTCGATGGTGCGATGCGGACATCCTGCCAATGAACCACAGCCACGCCGCGCATGTCCCGCAACGGTGCAGCGCTCGACAGGATGAATCGGCGCGCAACGCGGACCGCGAAGCGCTAAATACCCAGAATATATCCAGAATATATGACAATGAGGCCGAGCGATGGCTGACTTCTGTTGCAAAACAGGAGCGTCTTCATGGTCGCGCGTCTTCCCATCCCGCCGCTCGTCGCACGGGATTTGCCTTCGGTCGACAGCCTCGGCAATCCGGCTTTATTCGCCTGGGAAATACTCCGGCGCCGGGTCGACTATGCATCAACTGTAACCATGCAAGACGCCGAACCGGTCCTGCACGCGCAAGGCACGATCGAGTTTCTAATCGGGACCGAGCCCGATCCGCCCTGGGGCCTGCAATTTCGCCGAAGAACCAACCCGCACGGCCGACAAGGCGCGGCTTTTCTGGCATCCCGCCCTCGACCCGACCGTCCTTGTTGTCGACACAGCGCCTGCCAATGCTGATGACCGCGGCGCATTCGACCTGGCGGCCTTGCCCGTCCCGGCTGTGCATCTGAAGACCCGGTCGGGCGGGGAGGAAGTGCTGATCGGGTCCGGCAGTTCGGCGATCCGCCTGAGCATTGCGTCCGGCACGCTGCTCAGTGAGCCGGTCAGGCTTGCCTATCGCCTCGCCGGCACCGACCAGCTTGTGCTGCGCGCGCTGGCGCTGCACCGGCTGGCGATGTTTTTTCGGGACCGGCGCGTCCCGGCACCTCTCTTCCCGGTCAGCGCCAAGGCGCGCCGCCAGGCAGACCTGTTGCGAGTGCTCGACGTGCTGGCTGCGACATCAAGCCATCGCGCGGTTGCCGAAACTCTGTTCGGTGCGGCACTCGTCGCGCGAGATTGGACCGGTGGCTCGGATTATTTGCGAAGCCGAACGCATCGACTGATCCGCCAGGCCCGACGGCTCGCCGCCGATGGCCATCTCGCCCATTTGCGCAGTGCCTTTCGCTGACCCACCGGCCGCTCGGGCGCGGTGAGATCGCTCAGTTCTTGTCCTTGCGCCCGCCGCGATTGACCATGCGTTGTCGCAAGGTGCCGAGCCCGATCGATCCTTTCCGACCGGCGAGCCAGTTCTCCAGAAATCGCTCGCGATCGTCGAGACGCGCACCCAAATCCTTGAACAATCGATCGAAGCCACCAGCGAGATTCGGCGGATCGAGATAGGCGATGTCACCGCCACGATCGGCGGTAAACTCCTCGAAATACATCATCATGATCATGCAGAATTTGGTGTCGGCGCAGTCGAGCGCGAGGTTGGGCTGTCTGAACAGGGCCCCCAGCAACAGGGCGAATGGATCGGAGTCCGTTGCCTCGGCAAAGGCGAACAGGCGTTCATGGGTGAGCGGGCCGCGACCGGACTCGAACTCCTGATAGGTTCTGAGCGGCATGCCGAGCGCTGTCGCCGTTTCGCCGGCGGTCAGGCCGCGCTTCTTGCGGATCGCGCGCAGGGATTGCGTGAGGATGCGCACACCGGTGTCGACCTCGATGAACGCATGCCTCATGCCATGACCCTCAGCGCAATACCGGCTACCCGCTTGCCTCGGGCTGCGCCCGCGCCGACGGCAAGCCTCGGGATTATAGACATAATCCGAGGCCGGCTGTCACCAAACTGTTATCTATTCGGCCCGTCCCGGAGATGCAGCATGCCCTTGGGCATCCACCGGATTCGTCCATCGCCCGCAGGAGACATGTGTCCCGCCCGCGAGACCCGGCGTCACGCCGCGCGGCAAAGATGCGCGGGCCTGACCGAAAGCGCCGGCTCCGGCCTCGCGAATAGACAGCTTCGCGGTCGTTGAACGAGTATCGCGGTCGAGGAGGACCGGCGATGCAGCACCGGGTGGAGCGCGCCAAGTTCGACGACCTCTATGCGCAGGTCTCGGCCCAGCTGGTCGACGGCCGCTATCGACCGGGCGACCGGATCAACTTGAAGGAGCTGTCGACGCGCCTTGCCGTCAGCGTAACGCCATTGCGCGAAGTCCTGTCGCGGCTGGTCGGTCGCGGCGTCGTCACCGAGCGGCGATCCGAAGGCTATTACCTGGCCCGGCTCGACGCGCGCGACATCGGCGACCTGTATCGGCTTCACCTCACATTGTTAACGAGCGCCCTCGACGCTGCCCCCGCAATTGGGCCGGCTGATCCGCCCGATAATATCTGGAGCATCTTTCGCGCTATTGTGGTTCGGTCGGGTAATACCATCCTTGCCGATGCCCAGGCGTATCTCGACGATCGACTGATGCTGCTGCGGCGTAGCGATATCGCCCTGTTCGGTGACGGCACCGACGCGATGATCGCGTTGAAGCGCGCCCTCGGCAGTCGTGACTGGCGCGCGGCGATGGAGCGGTGCCGCGTCTTTCACGACGAGCGGATCGCCGCAGCCGCCGACCTTGCCTTTCATTTCGGTCGCGGCGCAAGTCGATGAATATATCAGAGATATAGCTTGGATGATGTTTTCGACGAGCGCGCAATGCCGGGCGCCGTGAACGAGTCGCGGCAAACCCTACGAAAGGAACTCACCATGACCAAGGAGCAGAAAGTCGAACCCCGCCTCATCAAGCTCGGCTCAGCGCGCCGCCAGACCAAGGGCACGCCGATCGGTGCCAAGCAGGAAATGCTGGTCGGCTATTTCGACTGAAGCGCGACACGGGCACCGGTGCCGCTTCGGCCCGGTGCCCCAATTGCCGATGCTGGCATGACCGCCTCGACCGACCCCTTGTTCGACACGATCGATCTGGCCGCCGGCGTTCACGCCGTCGGCCTGACCGACGGGATCGTCATCCTCGATGTCAACAGCGACGCCTATTACTGCGTCTACGAACCGGGCCGTTCCGAACAAGGCGGCGCGCCGCCCAACCCTGCGCTGCGCTGCGCCAACGGCTGATCGACGAGGGGCTGGCAACCGATGCTTGCCATGAGCGCTGCACGCCGGTGCAACCTGTCACGCCGTTCTGGCGCGAGACTGGTAGCGAGGCCGTTCCCCCCGTCGGGCTCGGTGCGATCATGCGCTTCGTTCGCGCGTTGCTGGCGGCGGCATGGCGTTATCGGCGATCGTCCCTCGCGCAGCTGATCGCCGCAGCCGGGCGACCGCTCACGCGGCGGGCACCGTCCAACCTCGCGGTTGCGACCGCTCAATTCGACCGGCTCTGCCTTTGGCTCCCGTTGCGCGACCGGTGCTTGTTCAAGTCCTTTTTCCAGCTCGAATTCTACCGCGCCTATGGGGTGAGTGCCGATTGGGTGTTCGGCGTCTCGCTCTTTCCGTTCCATGCGCATTGCTGGATCGCCGACGGTGACCTGTTGCTTGGCGAGCGCCTCGGCAAGGTCGAAGGATTTTCCGTCATCCTGCGCGTTGAAGGTGGGCCACCATGAGCGGCTATGTCGCCTGTCGCTGGCCTGTCGAGGACGTGGCCGCCGACCGGGCCGCCGCCAGGATCGAGCGAACCGCGCGCAAGCTTGGATGGCGGTCGCTGGTCGATGCCGAGGGTTGGCGTGTCTTCGCGGCTACCCGTGGCCCCTTTGCCGGTTACGCGCCGGTCGGGCCGCGCACGATCGTGATCGGCCGTCTCTTCGATCGCGACGCGACCGACCATGGTGATGTCGCCGACGGCCGGTTGCCGACCGGCTCGCCGAACTTTGCGGTGCTGTGCGATCATCTGACCCGAAAGTGCTGGGGCGGTTACGTGGCGCTCGGCATCGACGAGGGCGATCCGTCGCGGCTCGACATCTATCGCGATCCGGTCGGCATGCTCGATTGCTGCCAGTGGCGCTCGGGCGCGCTGACGATCGTGAGCTCCAAGCCCGAGGCCTTCCTCGCCGATGCGCCGCCCGATGACCTGGCAATCAATTGGGAAGGCGTCGCGACGCTGCTGCGCTTTGCCGGCGCAGCCGGCGACGCGCTGCCGGTTCGCGGGGTCACTGCCGTCCCGCCCGGCCTGCGAGTCGAGCTTTCCGCGGCGGGCATTACGACGCATCGCCACTGGTCACCGGCGTCCTTTGCGCGCTTGTCCGCACCGAATTCTTCACGCGCCATTGGCACGACGATCGATGCTTGCATCCGTGCCTGGGCTGCGACCAGCAAGGTCACGATCGCCGAATTGTCGGGCGGCCTCGATTCCGCGATCGTCGCCGAAAGTCTCGCGCGCGCCGGTGCGCCGGTCGCCGGATGGTTTCATTACCATGCGATCGATCGCGACGGCGACGAGCGTCTCTATGCCCGAGCCGTTGCCGACCATCTCGGCCTCGACCTTACCAAGACGTTTGTCGGCCGTGGCGTTATCGATGCGGCCCTGATGGCTGATATGCCCGTCACATTGCGCCCCAATGTCGCCAGCCTGAGCTTCGTCCATGATCGCAACCTCGCGGCCCGCGGCCGGGCGCTCGGTGCGGATACGTTGATGACAGGCCAGGGCGGCGACGCGCTTTTCTACCAGCCCGCGACCCCCATGATTGCCGCCGATCTCTGGCGCGATCCTCGTCCATGGTTTGGACAAGGTGCGGTGCTCATCGACCTCGCTGCCTGGACCGGATCGTCGGTATGGTCGGTGCTTGCTGCGGCACTTCGTGCGCGGCTGGCGCCGACGCCGTTTGCCGTTCCCAATTATCGCATCGACCTCGTCTCTCCCGACATGCCCGGCATCTCACGCCCCTTGCCTTGGCTGGACAACACTGCCGACCTGCCGCCGGCCAAGCAGTTGCAGATTCTCAACCTCGCCGCCGCGCGCGGGGCGTTCGGCGGCTCCTGGTGCGCGTCGGCGATGACCGTGCTCCATCCGCTGATGTCGCAGCCGCTCATCGAACAGTTCCTGCCGATCCCGGCGCTCGACTTGACCCAAGGCAAGCGCGACCGCGCGATGGTCCGCAACGCCTATCATGAACGCTTGCCCGAGATTTTGCTCGACCGGCGCAGCAAAGGCTCCCTGACGCCATTCTTCGGGCGCATGCTGGCATCGAGCGTCCCGTTCCTGCGCGACTATCTGCTCGACGGCGTCTTGGTGCAGCACCACATCCTCGACCGCGATCGCACCGCAGCGACCCTCGATGCCGATCGCATCATGCAGGTCAATTGCTACACGGAATTGCTCGTGGCGTTGCTGATGGAACGTTGGGCACGAGCGTGGACAGACGTGAGGCAGATCGCTTCTCGTGGGACGCTTTGACAGCGCATGTCACGACGCGGGAGTTTGTTGTCAGGCTCTCTGCGAAACCGCAAACG
This sequence comes from Sphingomonas sp. GlSt437, assembly GCF_048015635.2. NCBI lineage: Bacteria > Pseudomonadati > Pseudomonadota > Alphaproteobacteria > Sphingomonadales > Sphingomonadaceae > Sphingomonas > Sphingomonas sp. GlSt437. The sequence continues at coordinate 1,422,201 of NZ_JBPGYA010000001.1, forward strand.
CGCTCAAGCCTTCGTGCATTGCGCGACAAGCCGGAACAGATAATCTTGCTCATTGGGCCTGCCGGGAGACGAGTCGATGCGTTGGGGAGCGGTTGTATCGATTGCGATGATTTTGCTCGCTCCAGCCGCGGCAGAAGCGCGTCACTATTCCCACCATCACGCTGCCTATGGCAGATATGACGCATCGGGCAGCTATTACACGGCCCGAAGCGGCCATCGCGTGCATCGCCCGGTGTTCAGCCGCGCAGTTCCCGCTGGCGCGTCTGCACGGTGCCGGGACGGTACATGGAGCTTCAGTGAAAGCCATCGAGGTAGCTGCTCGCATCATGGAGGAGTCGATCGGTGGCTATGAAGAGAGGGAGAGCGAGTATGCGCAAGTCAGGGTTTATCGCGCTTGGGGCCGTTATAGGGTTGGGCATGGCGGGCGCCGCCAACGCCCAAGCCGCCAGGCATTACGATTGCACCAAGCCGGGGAATGCCACCAAGGCGGCCTGCAAGACCGCGGCAAAACCCCTTCCGGTCGCGACACCCGTGCCCAAGGCTATCCCAGCCGCTAAGCCGACCACTGCCGCACGCAACTATGACTGCTCGAAGCCGGGCAACGCGAACAAGGCCGTGTGCAAAGGAAAGGCTACGCCCGCCGCACCGGCGGTAGCCGCCTCGACCAAACCAACAACCGCCTCAAAACCCACCGCGACAGCAGCCGCCGTTACCAGGCCGAGCACCGCGACGGGCCAGAACACCAACCCCGGTGGTCCCAATGGCGCGACCGCCAAATGCAAGGACGGCTCGCTGAGCTTCTCGAAGCACCGTTCGGGTACGTGCGCCGGCCACAAGGGTGTGGCGCAATGGTATTGAGCTGACGAGGGTGATTGGCCGTCCCGTCGAAAGACGGGCGGTCAACGCCGGTCGTCGTCGACCCGATCATAGGCAAGCTCGATCCAGTGGGGCGGGTCTTGGTCGCCCGCTGAGGGCAGTTCCTTGTGGAGCACCAATGCCCAGCGCTCAAGCCAGTTGAGCCCGTCCTTGCCGACATAGCGATCGGGCGTGCGATAGGCTGGATCGGCCATTACTTGGTCGAGGCGGGACGGCTGGAGGTGCGCCCGGCGAAAGAGCTTGGCGAGCTGGTCGAGCGCGTCGGCATTCAGCCGCGTGCAGTGAAGCAGCATAACGTGGGCAATGTTGCGCCCGAACAGGACGCGCGCGCTGCGTTGCGACCATTCGATGCGAATGGCGGTATAGGCAAGATATTCCGCCATGATCCGTTTCTGCAGCGGTCGATCATGCCGCGCGACCGCATCATCATAGGGCTCAGCGAATTCCCAATCGTCCGCATCGATCGTCACGGGGGCGATGCGATAGCCATGTCTTTCCAACCCCTCGTCGATTGCGCCCTTGGCGGCGGCCGGGAAGCCCGTCTCCAGGTACGGGTGTCGGAACCAGCGAAGCGTTTCCCCCTTGGCAGCAAGCAGCGAACGGGTCACAGGCTCGCCGCGCTCGATATCGGCAACATAGGCAGCCGCTGTCACGTCGGTTGCCGATTCATGCGAATAACTGTGATTACCGAGGCCCATTCCCGCATCGACCCAGCGGCGCAGATTGGCCACCTGCCGCTCGCGTTGAAGCTCATCGAGCTTGCCTTCGTTGACGAAGCCGATCGCCGGAAAGCGATGCTGAACGAGCTTGCGCAACAGCCGCGCATTGACTGAATCGACATAGGCCTGGTCGTGGGACAGCGTCAGCGCGGGCAAGTCGTCGAAGGTCAGCGCCACCCGGCCGTCTTCGGCGCGGGCTGGAGCGCCCGCCAGTGCCACCCCCGCCACAAGCGAAAAAGCAGCGATCGCGGCGCCCAAGCGCCACGGCGTTCCGTCAACCAGCACCCTTCCCCCCGATTAAGTTCGCTGCGCCCCCCACCCAGCCTCATGGGACGGATTGCCATGGCGGCACAAGACCGGCGCAAACCCGCCCTCTAGCTCACATGCATTTGGTGAATTGGCCCTTCTTGGGCCCGGAAGCGACATGGCACTTGCCGGTCTTGTCCTTGGTCACCCCTGTCGCCGGCTTGGCGGCCGTTGCCGGACACTTGACGAACCTGCCCTTGGCATCGCGGCACGGTGCCGCAAATGCCGGGGTAACAGCGATCGAAATTGCCGCGACAGTGACGATGAATTTACGCATGTCGGTCCTCCCTTGGAGAGCCCGATCATGCCGATTGTCGACCGATACGCAACCGACGTCATCGAGCGCGGCTGTCCTACCCAGCGTCAACAGAGTAGCAAGTCGGTATGCAACAGTCCCAAGACCCCGACGATCCCCCTTGGCGCCGGCGCGCCCGCGCCATGGAATTCTGGGCGATCACCGCCTTCGTCGCCGGATCCTTTGTTTACGGCGTCATCGCTGCAGTCGTGGCAATGCTGATCAAGGGATGACCGCTGCAGGAGGTGCTGCGCGCCTCGATCCCGTTCCGCTGAAATGCTCGTCGAACCAGGCAAAGACCCGGCCATAAGCGTCGCGGACATTGGCAGGGCTCATCAGCACATGGCTCTCGCCCCAATAGGTCAAGAGTTGGGCGTCCTTGCCCTGGCGGTACAGCACCGAGAAAAGCTGCTCGGCCTGGTCGATCCCGATAAAGTCGCAATCGCTGCCGATGATCAGCATCGGCGTTGTGATGCGGTCGGCGTGATAGACCAGGCTGTTGGCCGTGTAGATCGACGGATTGCTCGACGGCGTGGCGCCCAGATGCGGCTGACCGGTTTCGGTCCAGCCGGCCCAAGGGAGAATGCCGAGACCATAGCCCGGCTGCATTCGCGTCTGGAGCGCGAAGCTTCCCTGGAAGGCCGCGAAGTCGTAGATCCCGCTCGACACGACAATCGCCTTGAACCGGTCCGTCTCGGTCGCAATCGTCGCACTCGTATAGCCGCCATAGCTATGGCCCCAGAGTCCGAGCTTGTCGGGGTCGACCAGGCCCCGCGCGATCACCGCGTCGGCGGCCGCCAACACCTCGCTCGCAAAGTCGAACGGCTGTTGGTCGCTGGCGGGAAGATCGGGCATGCTCGGCAGCAGAACGGCATAGCCGTGCCCGACAAGGGCGGCGACATTGGTATAGGTCCGCCCGACGCCCGGATTCCATAAGCCGGGCGCGGTGTCGCCGAAGACCGTGCCCGCATAGGGAATGACAATGAGCGGCGGCTTGGCCGATCCCATTGCCGCCTTGGGCAGATAGAGCCAGCTGGTCACTGTCGCGCCCGACGGCACCTGATGCCGCACCGGGATCGGCGGGCTGATGTCGAGATCGGCAAGCCGCGCGTTGAGCGTCGCAACCTCGCGCGCTGGTCCGTCTGGCGATGCGACCAGGAGCCGCGAGACGCCATTGTTGGCGACGTCCTCGACCACAACTGCCTGTTGCTCACGGCTCGCGGTGACCGGTCGCGCCGCACCGATCGCATCGACAATCAACGGTCGGGTCGATTGCCCGGCGAACGCCACCGCGATCCCGGTCGCAGTTTTGCGCCAGGCGACCAGATTGGCGGAGCCGCTCGCCTTGATTGAGCCCGATCCAGCATCAATGATCCCGTCGACGCCGGTCACGACCGGGCGCGGCACGCTCGAGCCAAGCGGCCAGGCACCATTGGCCGTCAGCATGACCGGCGTACCGCTTGCTGTCAGGCGCGCCGACGGCCGATCGATCCTCGCGGTCAGGTTCGCGGCGCTTGCGCGTCCCAACGCATACCAGTCGGCGCGCGCCGCCTTTGCCGATCGGCCGAACAGCAATGGCCGGTCGCCGAGCCAACCCAAGGCGACGCTGTCATAGCTACCACGCTGCGTAAGGATATCGGGCACGACGTCGTGGAGCGGTACCGCCGTTGCGGTGCGTCGCGCCAAGTCGGCAACCCAGGGCGCGCCGCTGGCCCAAGGCCCCGCCGACGGACGCGCGAAGAACAGGAGCTTCTCGCCCTTGGGCGCCCAGACCGGTGGTGCGAAGGGCAAGTCGCAGGCAGGGCACGGCGTCCACATCTCGCCACGCGCGAGATCGAGGAGACGCAGCCGGCGGCGCCTTACATCGTCCGAATGGCGGATCAGCGCGTTGCCCGTCACCGGGATCGGGTCGGCTTGCTCGGTCAGCGATACGAAACGCCGGTCGGGCGACAGCGTCAGCGTCTCGAAATCGCCCTTGGCAAGCCCCTTGGCGGCGCCCGTTGCCACGTCGAGCCTTACCAGCGTGACCGGGGCCGCCGGTGGCGTGACGGACACGTAACGCCCGCTGCCGATCGACGTGACCGTCGCGACCTTGCCTGCCCGTTGATCCTGCCAGAGACGAGCGAGCCTTGCCTGGTCCTCGCTGTCGCGGCGGATGACCCAGGGGGGTGTCGTGCCGGCGGCGGCCAAGGCGATGAGCGCATCTTCCGACAGCCAGGCGAGCGTCGGCCGGAACGCCGAATAATCGGGCGCAAGGTCGAACCAGCGGACCGCGCCCGTCGCCAGCGTCACGACGCCCAGGGTCCAGCGATCCCCGTCGAGCCGCCCGACCGCCAGTCGCGTGCCCTCGGGCGAGAAACCGAGCATGATCGTGCCCGCCTTGCCGTCCCTACCGTCCGCCTCGGGCAGCAGCAGCGTCGCCGGGCCGGGACGGGCGAGATCGACAAGGTAGAGCCGCGCCCGCCGCACATCCATTGCATCGAGCTCGAACCGGTCAATTGCTTCGAGCGCCACTTGCCGCTCGAACACCAGCCACCGCCCGCCTGGCGCGACCTCGACCTTGCCGAGCCCCTCAGCCGCGAGCATGTCGTCGACCGCGTACGACCGCGCGGCGACCGGCGTCGCCGCGACAACCAGAACCAGCGCGGCAACCTGCCGCAGCTTGCGCAAGCCAATCGTCATGATCGTTACCAGCGCTTGGTCAGCTGGAGCGAGACATAGCGCCCGAGCGGGTCGGCATTGGCGGCGTCGTAGCCGACCCCGACGGGTGAGTCGTAGAAAGGTGGCGCCGCATCGAACAGGTTGCGGACCGCAAGCGCGATCGACACGCCGCTCAGCGCACCCGCCTTTCGGGGCACGGCATAGCCGATCTCGAGATCGACTGTCTTCCAGGCGCGGATCGGCTTTCCCGACAGATCGCGATAGGGCGCGACATAATTGAGGCCGACCAGCGCATTGGCCGGTCCCTGATGCCAGCCGAGGCTCAGCCGTCCGCGCAGGTCGACCGGCTGGCCGACATGGTTGAGCCGCTCGACCGATGTCGAGGTCGGGGTCACTTGCTCGCGGTAGCGCAACAGATAGGAACCGTTCGCCGCGACGACGACCTCGCTGGCGCCCGCCGGGATGGTATAGCTCGCCGCGACATCGATGCCGCTCACATCGACCTTGCCGGTATTGACGTAGCGCGTGTCGACGATCGCCGCGAAGCTCGTCGGCGGGAAGCTGTTGCCGCCGACAAAGGCGGGGTCGTTGAGGAGCGCGGTGACCCGTTGCAGGTCGGCGGCACTGGTCAGCGGCGACACCTGCTGGACGAACGGCGCCAGCGTCGGGTCGGCCAGTGCATTGGCGAAATTGGCGCTGGCGGGCGTCCCGACGCGCTGCTTGAACACCGTCTCGAACCAGGTGGCGGTGAGTTTCAAATGCGGGATGGCCTTGGGATCCAAGTCGATCCCCGCCGTCCAGCTTTCGGCGGTTTCGGGCTTGAGCCCGGGATTGCCGCCCGAGAGTTGAATGACCGGCACGCTCGCACCATTGCGGCTCAGCGTCGTCACCGAATAGGCCTGCGGATCGCGCAGCTCGCGCAAATTGGGCGCGCGGAACGACGTGCCATAGCTGGTCCTGACCGTCACGCCCTCGACCGGCACCCAGCCGATTCCGACCTTGGGATTGGTGGTGGTGCCGAAATCGTCATAATGCTCGATCCGGCCGGCCAACGACACATCGAGCCGGTGGACGAAGGGCATCGCATTGCCGGGTCCGACCAGCGGTACCTGGAGTTCGGCGAACCCCGCCTCGATCAGCCGCGAGGCCCGGACATTGGCGGTGGCGAGCGGCTTGACCGTCGACAACAGGCTCTCGCCACTGCGGCTGAACGTCTCGCGGCGAACGTCGCCGCCGACCGCGAGCCGGACCGGCCCGCCCGGCAGCGTGAACACCGCGCCATCGGCATCGACATGGCCGGTAAGCACACCGCTCAACGTTCGCGAGCGCGAATAGCCCTCGCCGACGAAATCGAGGATCGCGCGCGAATTGGAATGTCCCGTGCCATAGGGGTTGAAGAAGCCCTGCACCGCAGTGCTGAACGGCGTTGCCGGATTGTCGGGGATCACGCCCGTCGCTTCGGCGAGCGCGGTCGTGTTGACGAGGTTGCGCGATTCGTTGAACTCGCGCTCCTGCGCGAACGCCGCATAGCTCCTCAGTTTCCAGTTATGCCCGAGATCGGCGTCGAGCCCGAGCGATGTCGCGAAGGCTTGCGCTGTCCCATGCGTGTCGGTCGGTCCGAGTTCGGGTGCCAGCGAATAGGCGATGAGGTCCGACGGCGCGCCGGTCGGCGACACGAAATAGGGATTGGTCCGCGAAATCTGCACGATCGCGAGCGAGCCCGGCAGCCGCGCGTCGAAGGCGCGATGCGAATAGCGAATGTCCGCGCTCAATTTGACGCTGGCGCCGATCACCTGGGTCAGGGTCGCATAGACGCTGTGCCGCGTCTGGCGCGGGATGAGATCGGTATCGATCCGTGAATTCTGGAGATTGGCCTGGCCGGCGATAAAGTCGCCCGGCCGCAGGTTACGGCCATCCTGGCCGGGCGGAATGGCATAAGCCGCGCCGAACGCGCCGGTCACAGGATTGATGCCGAGCACATTGCCCGGCAGGCTGAAGATATTGCGGTGGTCGGTGCCGCCGAACGGGCGCGAATCCGCCGACCGGGCATAATCCCGGTCGGCGCTCGCCAGCCGGCCGCTGTCCTCGAACTCGTAGGACAGCATCACGCCACCCGTTGCCCATTGCTTGCCGAGCGTCTGGTCGATCTGGACGTCGCGCTTGCCGCCTTGCGCCACGCTGCCGAACCGCGCCCGCGTCTCCGCGCCGCTGAAGTCGCGCCTCAAGAGGATGTTGACGACGCCGCCGACCGCATCCGACCCATAGATCGCCGAGGCGCCGTCGAGGAGCACTTCGACCCGGTCGAGCGCGCCCGTCGGAATGCTGGTGACATCAGCGAACGCCCCCTTTGTGCCCGAGCCGCCCAGCCGCTGGCCATTGACAAGGACCAGCGTCGCGCCTGCCCCCAGGCCGCGCAGATTGACGCCGGTGGCAAAGCCGCCATTGCTCGCGGTCGTATCGGCAAAGGCAAGGGTGCTCTGCTCGGTTGCCGTGCCCCCGAAATTGCCGGGCAGCGCCTGGAGCGCCTGTGCCACTGTCGCGAACCCGCGCCGGTCGAGCTCGTCGCGCGTCAGCCGTGTGACCGGCGGCGATCCCGCCGCGCCGCCGCGCAAATGCGTGCCGGTGACGACGATGTCCTGGTCGAGCGGCGGGTCGCCCGCGGGGTCGGTGGGCGCAGTCCGGCTCGCGGTTTCAGTCGCCACGCCGGGCTTGCCGCTGCCAGCAACCGACTGATCCGAAGGGGTGGCAGTGCGCGGCGTCGCCACCGGCTGGTTCGCAGCACCGGATGCATTGTCGGGCGCGCGACGACCCGTGCTGCCCGCGTGCAGCACGATCGTCCGAGGGCCGACGCGCTCGGCGACGAGGCCGGTGCCAGCGAGCAGGCGCGCCAGCGCCCGGTCGGCACGAAGCCGACCGTCCAAGGCCGGCGTTTGCAGTCCCGCCACGAGATCGCTCGCATAGAGCAATTGCTCGCCGGTGATCGCCGCATAGGCGGTAAGCGCGTGGTCGAGCGGCCCTGCCGCGATCCGGAAACTATAGACCGCCGGTGCCGGTTCGGCATTGGTGGCGGCCGGTGCCGTCGCCAGTGCGAGCGCGATCGCGCATCCGCTCGCCAGATCGATCCGTCCCCGAACCTTGCGCCACGTCATCCTGGTCATCCTCATCCCCCTTGTTCTCTTGCCCCCCGGTCGAAGCCGGGGGTGCGGAACAGGGGACGCGCCGGCATGGCCGCAACCCTAACTGGTCGAGGAATCTTTTCTTGCAGCGGCCCGGTCGACCAGGCGAACCGCGCCATCGGGATCGCGGACTGCGTCGAGCGGCAGCACTGCCGTTGTCGCCGCGACGAAACTGTCGATGTCGCCGACATCGAACGTCCCGCTCAACCGCGCGTCCGCGAATTGCGGCGCGTCGAGCTCGACCGGATGCGTCGTGTAGCGATTGACCTCGCCGAGCGCGCGGCCGAGCGTCCAGCGGTCGAGCACGATCCGCCCGCTTTTCCAGGCGGTCGCCGCGGCCGTGTCGATCTTGTGCACGACCAGCGTCTTGTCGGCGCCGAGGGCCAGCTGCTGCCCGGCGGCGAGTATCGTCGGCTGGGCGGTTGGCGTCGCGACGCGGACACTGCCCTCGACCAGGGTCACATCGACCGCGCCGCCGTCGCGGCGCACCCCGAACTGCGTGCCGGTCGCCTGTACCTGCGCGTCACCCGCCGTCACGCGGAATGGCCGCACGCTGTCATGCGCGACCGTGAAAAAGGCCTGGCCCCTGGTGAGAACGACGCGGCGCTGGTCGCGGTCGAAGCTGACCACGACGCGCGTATCGGTATCGAGCGTCATCTTCGAGCCGTCCTCGAGCGCGATCATGCTCTGCTCGCCGACGCGGGTCGCATAGGCATTGCTGGCCGGCTGCACCAGCCAATAGGTGATGCCGCTGCCGAGCAGCACTAGCAGCACTGCCGCCAGCGCGGCGACTGCCGGCTTGAAGGGCGAGGCGAACCAGCGCTGGCGCGGCGCGCGATCGACCGCGGCCTCGGTCGCCGCCCGGATCGCCGGCCGGTCGGCAAGATCGCCAGCTTGCTCCCAGACGCGCTCGACCGCGGCGAAGGCTTCGGCGTGGCGATCCTCGCGCCGCCAGTCGAAGAATTGCTGGAGCGTGGTGCGCGATACCGGCAGCGATTTGAGGCGCGCGAACCATTCGGCGGCTTCCGCCTCGGCTGTGTCCTCGCCGTGCTGTTGGGTTCCAGTCATGACCGGCGCCATCTAGCTCCGCAGCCTGCTCGTACAAAATGCCAGAGCCTTGCCCATGCGCCACTCGACCGTCTTTACTGAGATGCCGAGCCGCGCTGCAATCTCCGCGTTGCTCATATGCCGAAACCGGCTCAAAGCGAAGACATCTCGATAGATTTCCGGCATCGCGAGGATCAGCCGCTCGAGTTCGAGCAGGGCTTCCTGCTCGGCAAGGCCGGGTGCCGGGCCGTCATTGTCGGCGGCTTGGATCGCGCTTTCCCGGTGCCGGGCCCGGACCGCCTCGCGGCGCTTGCCGTCGCGGAAGACATTGGTCGCGGTCTGCGAGAGGAACGCCCTGGGATGGACGATCACCGTCGCGGGCTGGCGCGCGGCGCGCAGATAGGTGTCCTGAACGATGTCGTCGATGTCCGCCGGCTGCGCGCGCAGCCGGCGGGCGAGGAAACCGCGCAGCCAGCCGACATGGCGACGGAACAGGTCGTCGATAGAGGGCTCCGCTACCCCAGCTTCGGAAATCTTGTGTGGAAATTCTCGTACGGGCCTCACAACCTAGCTCCGCTAATGCTTCAGCGGCGGCATCAACGTGAAGGAGGCTAAGCCGCAGCAAACCAACAATATCCCGTTCTGGGATATTCCAAAAGAGGATTTAGCGAACTGTGCTTTGGCGAAAGAAAGCACATGTCGAGGTCGGTTTTCACACATCGCTATCGTGTGTTTCTGGCTCACATGATCGATCAGCGGAAGCAAACCGGCCTGACGCAGGCGGAACTGGCCGCCCGTCTTGATCGGCCTCAATCGTTCATTTCAAAATGTGAAAATGGTGAAAGGCGCCTTGATTTTGTCGAGGTCATCGAATGGCTCGTCGCGCTGAAGGCGGATCCAATCTCGTTTGCGCAAAAGTTACTGCGCGATCCCAATTTCAAACATTAGGGCCCTTTTGAAGTTTGGTGATGACGCCTCGCGCTGATGCGCGACCGCGCTCTATGGCTCGGGCGAACCCTCGCCACCGAGCCTTGGTAGCCCAAGTCTCGGCCATGCGGTGACGATCGCTGGCGTAGAATAATGGCGCCGCGCCGTTGCGCGACGGCGCTGCTTGTTGCCTCTCCCGTTACGGCGGGTGCGGGCGGCGCTCCCGGCTAGGCCCGTCGCGGGCGACGCCAACCCCTCACGCTTTCGCTTCCGGGGTGCTCCACTCACGTTCCGCCCTTCGGTGTCGTCGCCCGCTCGAACCGGGCCTCTTGGTCGCGTCTCGCCGCCCACCCCCGCCTTCGCGGGGAGGCTTTGTGCCTTTTTGGGGTGGCGTGGGAGCAGCCGTGCCAAGACCAGCCAGCCGTGGTGCCCGCAGCAAGGGTGCGGGCGATAACCGCCAGACCGAGAACCGCGCGAACCTCTACGACGAGGTCACCGCGCGGATTATCGCCGAACTTGAAGCGGGGCGTTTCCCTTGGGTCCAGCCTTGGAGTGCGGTGCCGGGGGCGGGGCCTTGCCTGCCGCGCAATGCACTGACCGGCAGGAACTATTCGGGCGTCAATGTCCTGATCCTGTGGGGCGCCGTCATCGAGCAGGGCTTTCCGTCGCAATCATGGCTGACCTTTCGGCAGGCCCAGGAGGCGGGCGGCTGCGTCCGCAAGGGCGAGCGCGGGCAGACCGTGGTCTATGCCGATCGCTTCGTGCCCCAAGCCGAAAAGGCGAAGGCCGAGGCGTCAGGAGAAGACGCCAAGCCGGTGCCGTTCTTGAAGCGCTTTACCGTTTTCAATGTCGCGCAATGCGAGGGGTTGGGCGAGAGGTTGGCGTCCGGTGCGGCACCGCTGCCCGAGCGGGAGATCGTGCCCGTTGCCGAGGAAATCATCGCCGCATCGGGCGTCGACTTTCGGATCGGCGGAAGCGAGGCCTTCTACGTCCCGTCGCTCGATTTTGTGTCGGTCCCGCCGCAGCCCGCCTTCTTCGACCAGATCAACTATTACCGCACCTGCCTTCACGAGGTAGGTAACATCGCAAGTGTCCTTGTCGCGGGCGGCGCGGGCGAGGGTGCTGTAGAACGATACCTCCGCCATCTTCACTGCGGCGAGCAAAGCCCAGGCGGGGGTCGACTGGATGCACGCACAGCAGCCGGCGCTGCAACTCAGCGCTGCGGCGTAATTGGGATTGCGGCGGGTGCGTCCGGCATCCGCCGTAGGCTGCCGGCGAGCCGGTCCTCGGCCGTCCTCGCGCGATGAAGCAGCGTCAGGTTCTCGCTCGCCAAAAGACGCTTCTCTTCCGCATGACGGCGCGCGGCTGCCCTCAGGTCCGCCAGATCGGATTCAAGCTCGGCGATGCGCGCTGCCAGATCGGTCGCCGGTGTTGGGCCACCCGCCGCCGCCTCGATCTCGTCGAGGATGTCGCGATGGGTCGTGTAGAGCGGATTGCGGCTACGCCCAGCCTCGCGCGCGACCGAAGCCGGGCTGATCCGCACGACGCGCCCAGCATGATCGGCATGCCGCCCTTCGCCGCGCACAAGTCTGGCGAGTGCAGCCCGGTAGCTCCTTGCGACCGCGTCAGATCGGCGCAACGCATCAGTTCCCCTCATATTGCCCTCCGATCTTTGCCAGCACGCCGTCGCACTGTTCGATCGCCTCGGTCAGCACCGCCGCTGTCATCGCTCCGGCTCGGGGAAGCAGGGCAGCATTGCGCGCACGCCGATCTCGCCAGTAGCCGGCATGCTGCTCCTCAACGACCATATTCGCGCACGACAGGCACACCGCTGGCGCCCTCCCGGCTTCGCTCGGCCCGGCCTCACCGCCGCAGCGCGCCGTTTCCTGCTGGAACACGCACCAGCCATAATCGCAGGCATGCACCCGGAGATCGGTCTCCGCGAGGATAAATGCGATATAGTCGCGCCGGACCTGCTCACCGGCACGGCCGCGGAACCGGACATTGCCGGCAACGATACGCTCCCCCATCCGGCCACCAAGGCGCTTGCTGGTCAGCATTTGATCGAGCGCTGCGGCGGTTTCGGCGCGGCTCTCATGGTCGATAAGGCCGTGCAGATCGAAGTCGTTCCCCACATAGCTTCGGGCCGTCATCGCGACCGACGCATGCTTGAAGTGCTCGGCCAGCCCGAGAAGCTGTGATCGATCCCGCCGTGCCACGAACCGAGCGAAGGTCTTGCGGAACTGGTGCGTGCTGAACGACCAAGGCTTTCCTTCATGTTCGGGCACGCCGACGTGCCGCGCGAAGTCGTTGATCCGCCAACCGATGTGCATGTGGGTCACCGGCACGATCTCGCCATATTGCGTGTTCTTGACCAGGAAGATTTCATCGCGTCCCGACGCGGCACGCAGCGGGGCGCTCAGCTGTTCGAGCAGATCGACGGCCCGCACCACCGGCGCGGGGGCAACCCAGCGTTCCTCCCGCCCCTCGGGATGGTCTACCGTCTTGAACAACCGCGCCACCACATAGGCCTGATCCACGCCGGTCTCGCCGATCGGGCGGTATTCGATCGCCCCGACCTTCATCGACAGGATCTCGCTCACCCGCATCCCGACGAAGCCCGCGATGACGATGTAGCAGGCTTCGACGAGGTGGCATGCGGCGTGACGGACGGCGTAAGCGCCATCCAACTTGTCCCCCAGCGGTCCCGTCAGATGCGCTTGCCGCAGCGCCCTGCGCACATAGTAGGAGGCTTGGCGGGAGATGCCGGTAGCGAGGCCGATGGCCCTGGCTCGTAAGCGGATCGTTTCAGCCTCGATGATCGTCTCGCCATGCTCCTCCACCCAGCGCAACGCTTCGCCAAGGATCGCGACGGCGACCTCATCCGGGATGAACGGGATTGTCCCTTTGGTCGCGCGCGTGACGCCCGCCGCCTCGAAGGTCGTGTCCAACGGCAGCGGATCGACGCGCGGAGCATCGCTCAGCTTGGTTCTTTGCCGATAGAGATCCTTTATGGCGAGCAGGTAGTTGCTCACCGTGCTTGGGCTGACCCGCGCCTTTCCATTGCGGGCGGGACGACCGCGCAACCAAACGCACAGGCGATCGACAGCGCTCGGGTCGATGTCGGAGAAGCGGCGCAGCCCCTCGATCGCCATCCACCCGATCAGCGTGCGCAGAATCAGGCCTTTCATATGAAGCGACGCGAGCGATGATCGCTTTCGTCCCGCTGGCGGATCGACGCGCATCGACCAGAGGAAGTGCTTCGCGGCATGGATCAGGGCCGCGCGCTCCCCGATGCCGATCCTCGCATCCTTTGGCATCGCAACGACCCAGCGCAGCCGGTTCTGATCGGCGCGGCGACCCGACGTCCTGATGTCGAGGCGCCATTCGTCGTCGCCGAATCGGCTCCAGGGCGAGACGGCCATATCTTCCCAGGCCGGCGCCCCCGCCCTCGTTTGTGGCCGCACGCTCATTCGATCGGCGGCAGCACGGGCAGCGCACGGTCGACCGCTGCATCATGCAGCGTGTCCGGGAAGCGCGGCAGAATATCGCGTTCGAGGATCTCCAGTTTGGGGGCATAGAGCAGCCGCCAACGACCCGGCACCATCCCGTTTCGCGCGTCGATCAGCGCCGATCGCGTCGCGTTAAGCCGAACCAGCATCTCCACATCGAGCGGGATGACCGCGTTCTGGCAGGTGAAGCACCCCAGCCAGGCCGTGCAGAGTTGGCCCGCACGCTGGCCTTCCGCCGCCCCACCCATCGGATCGGCGCAGATGAAGCCCGAGGCCGACGCACGGCGAACGTCGACGTCAGGCTGTTCGGGTATTTCCGCATCCGGCTCCCCCCGCACGATCTCGACGAACCGGGCCTGCAAGGCGCCAACGGCGATGGCTTGGGCTTGTCGGACGAGCGGCCGATCCACATAACGCTGCGTGGTGTCCGGCGTCGCATGGTTCGCCAGCGCCTGGGTTTTCAGGATATCATGGCCCAGCCTCTCATGCGCCAGCGTCAGCCCAGATGCCCGAAGCGCGGCGATGCTCAGTTGCAAGGGCCTGCCCAGATCGTCTCGCAGATCGTGACGCTTCACGAAGCGCCGGACATGCGCCGATACCAGATAGTTCGGTATCACGCCGACGATCCGCGAGCTGTTCATATTGTCGATCAGGAACAGGCGGTCCCGGTCCTCGGGCCGCGCATGCGGGATGAGCGCAGCCGTCATTGCCAGCACTTGCTCGATCAACGTCGGGACCGAGAAGCTCTTATCCTTGAGGAAGCTGCGCCGTTGTTCGCGGCTCGAGCGCCCTTTGCTCCAGGTGACGAGCACGCGGCCGTCAAGCAGGAGGTGCTCGCTCATGCAGTCGCGACGAAGCAAGCGCAGCGCTTCGGCATTGGCGTAGGTCTGCGCGCCGATCGCGATCATGTAGGGCACGATCGTTTCCGGCATCATGTAGAGATGAGCCGCCACCTTCAGATTGGCGCCATGGCGCAGCATCGCGAAGTGAAGGCGCCACAGTTTCGCTCCCGGCTTCGACATCACCCGCGTCGGTGGCACGATCCCGCCGAACCGATCGCAGATTATCGCAAGCAGAACCCCGATATCGTCCAGATCAAGCCGCGCCAGATCGTCCTCAGCCGCGATCGCGGCACGGTCGAGGCGCGCAAGCGCCGCGCACCCAGCCTGGAACACCGCCCAGCTGGCAGTGATATCGGCGCGGGCTGCGGCTAGCACGCGCTCCATCTCGTTTCGGCTCAGCACCGCTCGAGGCGGTGTCTCGGCATTCTTGCGTGGGAAGGCGTTGAACGGGATATCAAGGTCGGAGTGGGTCAGCTCGGGCCGGTTTCGCTGCAACCATGCGATCAACTGCTTGATGCACGACCATGCCCCATGTCTCGTCGCCTTCACCCAGGGTTTGGTATCGAGCGATGCGATGAACGCGCGCAGCACCGCTGTATCGACGTCACGCATCGACGTGATTGCATCATCATGTTCCTTGATGAACGAGAACCACAGGGGAAGCCGACGATAGGTGCTGATGCGAGTTGACGCTGCTTTGTCGCCAAGATGATGTCGGAACGCCAGCGCCAGCTCGGCCGCCATCGGCACTTTTCCGAACATTGTAAAATCGAACGAACGCTTGAGCGTGCCGTCTGCTTGTACGAAGTTGACGACGAGCGTACCGGGCTCGCTGATCAGCGGGATCGGCGATGGTGCGACCCGATAATTCTTCCGGCGGCGTGCCACTACAGCAGTGCCGCATAGAGATCATCGACTGAGGATTCGATGATCGAGAGGTCGGTTGCGACGACGCGGAGGTAGATCGCTGTGGTCGCAAGATCGGCGTGCCCCATCAACACCTGCAGCGCGAGCAGCGGATTGAGGTCCGGATGGGTTTGTGCCTCGCGCTGCAGGAACCTCAGCATCGCTACCGCGAACGTGTGGCGCAGCGCATGGAACGTCGCCGGTACGCCTGCGCCGTCTGCCGCCGCTTTGAACATCGCGCCAACCCGCCGGGGCGTCATCGGCTGCCCCCTTACGGTCAGGAACAGCGCGTCAGGGTCAGTGGGCCCAGCGCGAGCTTGCATTTTTCTAACCGTGACGGCGCGCTCCTCCCGCACATAAGCCCACGTCCGATCCAGAAGCGTGGGCGGCGGATAGATGACGCGGGCTTTTCCGCCCTTTGTTGCGTCGATTCGCACCGGCATCATCGGTTCGGCGCAGGCCTTCGGAAGAAGGCGGAGTTTCAACCCGGCGATCTCCATGCGCCTTATCCCGGTCGTGACCGCCCATTCGACAACGAGCCGGTCCCTGACCGGCATTTCCGCTATGATCCGCCGGATCGCCGACGGCGCCAGCGGACGCGGCAGCATCGTCACATGGCGCACGGTCAGCTCGTTGACGCGCTCGCGGCCGCCACTCGCATCGATATGAGCGAAGAAGCCTGGCGGGCGGCTTCGCGACAGTGCGACGTCGCTTGCCGTAAACGGCGTTCGATCAATCAGGCCGGTCCCGGCACACCAGTGGTAGAACCGGGCGATGGTGCGCAACCGGCCATTGATCGTACTGCGCGCCAGCGGCTTTTCGTCGTCATCAGGTGGATGCAACATATTGTCCCGGTATGCTGCGATCTCACCAGAGCCGACACTGTCCCAGCGCCAGTCATTCGCCTCAATCGTCTGCCACCAGTCATAGAGCGCTTCGCCGTAGGTGCGCCAGGTCTCGGGGCTGCGCGTCCGCCCACGCACCAGCGCGACATGCATCAGCCAGGCACAGGCCGGCTCGATCAGTCGCATTTTCGCGTCGAGCAGCATCGGCACGCCCAGAACCGATGAGCCATCGGGCCTGAACGTTTCTGCCGAGAACAACAACTCCGCCATACCTCTCCTCGATCGCTGCCGAATGGGGTGGGCCCTCGGGCCCACCCCATTCGGCGAAGAAGGAGAGTGGGGCCTGTGCAGGGTGTCCTTCTGGATAGCCCTGAAAGGACAGAAAGGACATCCTGTGGGCAGGACCTAACATGAACTGACCCACGCGACCGGCCACCCCAAGCGGCTCAATCGGACCCTGACCAACGGGTTCGGCAGCAAGGATTTTGCCCGCGAGGAACTAATCGCCGAGATGGGATCGGCGTTCCTCTGCGCCGCGCTCGGCATCGTGCCGACCGTCCGCCATGCCGATTATATCGGCGCGTGGCTGGACGTGCTGCGCGAGGATAATCGCGCCATCTTTCGGGCGGCGAGCGCGGCGACCAAGGCAGCCGACTGGCTGTTGGCGCGGCATCGCGAAGCGCAAGCCGCTCGTATCGACGAGAGGATCGCGGCATGATCCTGCTGACCCCCGACCTTCGCTATGCGCTGCGCGCCAACGCGATCAATCGCCTCGCCGCGCTACGCGACGACAAGCCCGAACCCGACCCCGTCCCGGTGGTCAAGCTGTTCAACCCGGCGGGCGCGGCGACATGGTTGGCGACCGAACTCGACGACGATGAAGATACCCTGTTCGGCCTTGCCGATCTCGGCTTCGGCTGTCCCGAACTCGGCTCGTTCAGCTTGTCAGAGATTGCGAGCGTGCGCCTGCCGTTCGGCTTGCGGATCGAACGCGACCTCGATTTCGCGACGCCGTTCCCGCTGTCGCGCTGGGCCGAGACCGCAAGGCGCGCGGGTTCGATCATCTGGGCCGAGCAGCTTTTGCGACGCGCTGCCGCCCACCAGCTTCGGCCCCCCAAATCCTGACGGGGCCGGATGACGCGCGGCGCGTTCCCGCCGCTTTCGAAAGCCGGTCCGCCCTCCCGGAAAAGACGACGGGCCGGCACTCACAAGGAGTGACGACCATGAAACTCGACTTCATCGACCTTGGCAACATCGACGACAGCGCGGTCAACATGCGCGCGGGCAGGAAAGCCCCGGACGTGACCGATATCCTGCCAACCGTGCGCGCACGCGGCATCCTCGTGCCGGTGATTTTGCGCGCAAGCAGCGAGGGACGTTATGAACTGGTGGCCGGGCGCAGGCGGGTTCATGCCGCGCGCCTTGCGCTTGCCGAGCCGCAGGCGGACCCCGAGCTTGGCCGCGTGCCTGCCGCGATCATTGGCGCAGGCGACGATGCCGCCGCGCTAGAAGCCTCGCTGATCGAGAACCTCGCACGGTTGGACCCCGACGAAGTGACCCAGTGGGAAACCTTCACCCGGCTGGTGAAGGAGGGCCGCAGCGTCGATGAAATCGCCGCGACGTTCGGCCTGCCCGAACTAGCGATCCGCCGGGTCCTCGCGCTCGGCAATCTGTTGCCGCGCCTGCGCCAGCTTTACGCGCAGGAGAAGCTCGACGTTGCGACCATTCGCCAATTAACGCTGGCGAGCAAGAGCCAGCAACGCGACTGGCTCGCGCTCTATGACGACCCCAATGGCTGGCCTCCTTATGGCCGCGAACTCAAATCCTGGCTGTTGGGCGGCGAGACGATTGCGGCGCGCCACGCGCTGTTCGATGTGGACGCAAGCGGCATCGCGACCATCGCCGACCTGTTCGGCGAGGACCGTTATCTCGCCGATCCGGATGCGTTCTGGACCGCCCAACGCGCCGCGATCGAGGCGCGCAAGGCCGACTATCTGGAGCAGGGCTGGTGCGATGTCGTCATCGTGCCCGCGTCCGAGCCATTCCATTCCTGGGACTATGAGAAGACGGCCAAGCGCAAGGGCGGACTTGTCTATATCGATATCCGCGCCTCGGGTGAGGTCATTTTTCATGAAGGCTATGTGTCGCGCAAGGAAGCGCGTCGCATCGCCAAGGCTGCGAGCGGCGGCGCGCCCGGCACGCCGAAACCCCAGCGTCCCGAATTGACCTCGGCGCTCCAGAACTATGTCGATCTGCATCGCCATGCCGCCGTCCGCGCCGCCTTGCTGGCGCGTCCGGAGGTCGCGCTGCGACTGATGGTCGCGCATGCCATCGTCGGCTCGCCGCTCTGGGCCGTGCGGCCCGAGCGGCAGTTCTTGCGTAACGACGAGGTTCGAGAGAGCCTCGAAACGTCGCGCGGCGAGGCGGTGTTCGACGAGCGCCGCCGCGCGGTGCTCGACCTGCTCGGCTTCGCGCCCGAGGAACCGACCGTCACCGGCGGCAATGGCGACGACTATGGCG
The DNA here is from genome assembly GCF_048015635.2 of Sphingomonas sp. GlSt437. NCBI lineage: Bacteria > Pseudomonadati > Pseudomonadota > Alphaproteobacteria > Sphingomonadales > Sphingomonadaceae > Sphingomonas > Sphingomonas sp. GlSt437. The sequence goes on from NZ_JBPGYA010000001.1 coordinate 1,440,833, forward strand.
TCGTCGGCGTGTTCCTGCGGCTGATCGAGCTACCGGACCCCACCGTCATGGACGTGATCGCGGTGGTGATCGGCGAGACGCTGGCAGCAGGGAGCGCGGCGGTCGAGGCGGCAGGCGGCGAGATCGGCATCGACATGGCCGAGTGGTGGCAGGCGGATGATGCCTTGTTCGCGCTGATCCGTGACCGCGAGGTGCTGTCCCGGATCGTCGCCGAGGTCGCCGGCGAGACCGTCGCCGACGCCAATGCAGGCGAGAAGTCCAAGACGATGAAGCGCATCGTCGGCGACTATCTCGAAGGCCGTGACGGGCGCCCCAAGGTGGAGCGCTGGGTGCCGCGCTGGATGCAGTTCCCGCCGATGGCCTATACCGCGCGCGGCGGCGTGGGCACCGTCGCGGCCCATGCTAAAGTCGTCGCGGCACGCGATCTGCGTGATGCGCCGGACCCCGACGAACCGGCTTCGCCCTTTGCCGAAGCGGCTTGATTAAATGCGGGCGGCGGCTGTGCCGTCGCCCGTCCCCTTGCCATCTTTTTTTACACTATCGGGCCGTACGGCGGCCCAGAAAGCCTCAATGGTCAGGCGGTCGCGCTTCGCGCCGCAGTGCCTTGAGTTAGGTGGTCGCGCTTCGCGCCGCCCAGGGGTCGGCGGTCGCCTCGACGACGATGCGATCGGCAGGAAACGGCCGATCGAAGCGCGACAAGGCAGGCAGCGGATCGCCAGCCACGCGTCCCATTCGTGCGGCTCGAGGATGACCGGCGAGCGATCGTGGATATACGCCAGTTCGGGCGCATTGTCGGTCATTACGCCGGTATAGCAGTCCCCCCATTCGTCCGACGCGCGTCACAAGCCTGCCCAGGCCGCAATCGGACGATCGGCGACCGACAACCATGTCCGGGTCATCCTGCCACGCGGCCCGACCGCCTCCGCATAGGCATTGAACGGGATGAGGCAACGATTGGCGGGATCGGTCGCCCAGCGCCGCCAATAGCCGCCGAGCTTGTCGAACCGGGCATTGTTGACCGGCTTGGGCTTCAAGGGCTGGCCATTCTTGCCCTTCAACACGACCGGAAATCCCCAGGTCATCGCCCGCACCCGACCACCGGCGATGACAAGCCCCTTGTAGCCCGGATAGACCTCGCTCGCCGCGTTCAGCCCGTCATCGGCGACCGCCCTGAACAGGTCGGCGATCGCCGCAGTTGGCGTTTTCAAGCGATAGAGGTTGCACATAGCGTCGAGCATCGCTTCCACGGCATCGGAGTCAAGCTCGGGCGCATAGGCGCTCGCCCATCGTGCGCGCTGCATCAGGCCGGGCGGTGCCCAACCGGCGCGCAGGTGCCAGCAATCGAGCAGCCCGTGCAAGGACGTGGTGCGGATATACTGCGCCACATCGGGCGTGTGCGCCCAATCCTTGGGATCGGCAAGTTCCTTCCAGAATTTGATGCATTGCCAGCGCTCGGCGATGCACTCGTGCGCAAGCCAGGCGAGCGCCAGACGCTGGCCCCAGTTCCGCACGATCGGGCCATTGGCAGCGTCGAGCTGGGCAAGCGCATCCTCCAGCGTTCGCAGCGCGAGCTGCGCCAGGTCGATTCGAGCGGGCATGCCGCATGCGCGAACAGATCAGGAACATTGTCAAGCGCGCGATGACGAGGCCGAGGCGACCGAGAGCGCAAAAGCGCTTGGATTTCGCAAGCAGGGATCGCCGAAGCGATGCGCGCCAGACCATCGATCTGCAAGGTTCGTCGCTTCAGTGCTGCACGTCCAGCGCCGCCCTTGCGGCCTCTCTTGATGGCGGGTCTGGCGCCTCCCGGCCTTGGCCGCGCAACGGCGTCGTCCGATTTTCTTCCCCGCGCTGGCGCGCTCCTCGCGCAACCAAGAAAATCGGCTTTTGCCGTTCTCCGCTAACGCTTCGACCGAAGGTGCGCGTCGGCCGTCCGGCGCCCGATCGACCGCCATCGAGGCCGCATGGGGCGGTGCTCGATACATGCATCAGGAGACGTTACCATGGCACAGATCGGCAGCTTCAAGCGCGACGACAACGGCACCTACACCGGCGAAATCCGCACCCTCACGCTTCGCGTCAAGGCGACCATCCGCCCCGTCGAGCGTGACAACGACAAGTCCCCCGACCACCGCGTGAGCGCAGGCGGCGTCGAGTTCGGCGCGGCCTGGACCAAGGCGGCGCGCGAGACGGGCGCGGAATATCTGAGCCTCAAGCTCGACGATCCTTCGTTCCCGGCGCCGATATACGCGACGCTGACCCAGGGCGATGACGGCGAGCACAAGCTCATCTGGTCGCGCTGATCAAGGCAGGCCTCGCGCTTTGGCGCGGGGCCTTGTTGCCACTGTGTCGAATTCGGCACCGCCCGTTTTCGACACTCCCTGCGGCTCTTCCAATACCGCATCACGGGTCCGCCCGCCGCACGACGCGGCGCGCCGCGTGAGGACCGATCAATGAACGACGGAGACGAAATTACCCGCGCGCGCCTCGCACAGCGCGGCTCCCCTTTCCTTAGCCCAGAGCAGGCTGCCCATTATCTAGGGCTGTCCACCCGCACCCTTCAAGAATATCGCAGCGCTGGCACCGGGCCCCGCTTCCGGCGCCACTCGCGCCATGTCCGCTATCACATCGACGATCTCGACGGCTGGTCGAAGGGTGTCGCGGAAAGCGGCGGTCATGACTGACGATCGCCCATCCATGGCATTGCGGCCGCTGAACCACTGGGGCGATGCCCTGCGCGCCGCCAAGCGCACGCGCAGCCAACTCGGGCGTCGCTCGGTCGCGCTTGGGATCTTGATGGCCGGGCTTGGCACGACGATCGCGCTCCACCCGCGCCCGCTTCTCGTCTGGAACACCACCGCCAGCGCGCCGCTCGGCCTCTACGCGGTGGGTTCAGCCGGCGCGCTGCAAACCGGCGACATGGTAATCGCGCGCGTCCCCCGAGCCTATCGCCGGCTTGCTGCGGAGCGGCGCTATCTCCCCGAGAACGTGCCCCTGGTGAAGCGAATAGCGGGCGGGTCCGGCGATACTCTTTGTGCGCGCGGACCTACGGTTTTCGTCAACGGAACGCGGGTCGCCGACCGCCTGGCCGCCGATCGCGCCAGGCGGCCCATGCCGTGGTGGACGGGGTGCGTGACATTGCGGCACGGCGCGTTGTTCCTGCTCATGGCCGACAACCCGGCGTCGTTCGATGGCCGCTATTTCGGGCCGACCCCGCGTGGGGACATCATCGGCAGCGCGTGGCCGCTATGGACGTACTGAAGGCGGCGGCGCTCGTAATCGCGCTGATGGCTTCGCCCGCAAGGGCCGATCCCGTCGCGCAATGGCGGCCGTATATCGCCGAGGCATCGGTCCGGTTCGGCATTCCCGCCGAATGGATCGAGCGCGTCATGCACGCTGAAAGCGCAGGGATGACGACCCTCAACGGTCGGCCGATCACCAGCAAAGCAGGAGCTATGGGGCTAATGCAGTTGATGCCGGCGACCTGGGCCGAGATGCGCGCGGCCCTTGGATTAGGCACTGACCCGAATGATCCGCGCGACAACATTATGGCGGGGAGCTGCTACCTTCGCTGGATGTATGATCGCTTCGGTTATCCAGGACTGTTCGCCGCCTATAATGCCGGCCCCGGGCGCTATGCGGCCTATCTCGCGGGCCGGGCTGGCCTGCCCACGGAAACCGTTGGCTATCTTGCTAGCGTAACCTCGCGAACTGGGGCGCCCGCTACAGCAAATCGGCTTCCGTCCATTGTCGCCGGGCGAGCACCCGCTGTGCCTCCGCCCGACCTGCTATTCTTCATTCGCCGCACCGGCGACCAGCGATAGAACTGCTGGGTCGGCCTCCGTGTCCTCGATGGATTCGATCGGTTCAAATCCAGGGGGATAGACGTGGCCAATGTTCGACTCCGTGTTTAGCGAAAGGATCAGGCTCGCCAGCACCGACCGACCGAGCTTCACGTGCCGGTGCATTTCATCCTCGGGATCAAAGTTAATCGGCGCTGTGAACGCGCCATCGAACCCGGTGAACGGATAATCGGTGAGCAGCACCAGCGGTAGGAAGGCGTCAGCGTAAAGCGAGATCGTGAGCACCGACATATTGGACTTCGCGCCCCAGTGGCCGAGCCAGTTCTCGTCGGGTGCCGTTTCGATGAATCCGATCACTGCCTGTGTGCCGCCGGCAAAACTTGGATGCGCTGTTCCCGACAACATCTTCCCCTGTCGACGTTGCTGGTCGGCGAACCATCTCGCGGCGTCGCCACTTGACTGAAAGAATCCCGCCCACGCGGCCTCCAGGCGCTTGAACAATTTGCCCCGTGCGAGTTGCCGGAAATAGAACGCATTGGCTGTCTCGGGGGTGTCAGCCCCAACGAAATCCTTGGCAAGCGCAGAATCGTCGATCAGCGCGACGAGGACATGGATATATTCGGTAATCGACCGTAGCAGTGTCCGCGCCGATCCGTCGAAGCCGAGCGTCACGAGATGACGCAGCGCGTTGGTGTCCGCGATGAGCTTGCCGAGCAAAACGACGACCGACTTTTCGAAGTCGTTCATCGGCACATCGCGCTCTTTGGCAGGGCGATACACCGTGCTAAATAGGCTCACAAGCCAGCTGCCGAACTCGTCGAGGATCGCGATCCACAGGTCGATATATGGTGCTTCGACCTTCTTGTTGCGGTCGGTAGAAGACCGGACAAGCTCGTCAATACTAATGCCGAGCCGCGCATCGTCGGCGAGCGTCTCGCCCTTCTTCGACCATTGCGCCCGCATGTAGCGCCCGAAATGCGCTTTCCCGAATAGCGCGGTCGGATCGGGGTCGGGCGGAACATCGTCGGTACTGTCTGTCATGCGAGTAGCTTAGCCCAGCCCCTGCATCGACACGATTGAATTGGTTTGGCCGGGAGGGGGTGGGCTCGTCTCGGCAAGGCCCAGCATGACGGCCGCCAGAACGCCTATCAAGGCCGGCAGCCCCTCCAATTTTGCCGCGAGAAGGAGCGTGCTGCGCACGCGCTTTTGTTCGTTCCTGCGCAACAAAATCGGTTCCTCCGCCGCCGCTTGCGCGGTGCCTCCGCTTGCGCTCCGGCAGCCCTGACAGGCGCTCCGCCGACCGTCTTCGAGGCTTCATCCTCGATGGTCGAGGAGAAGGAATGGAGCAGGTCATGAGCATGATGGAGAGCATTGGCGCAGGGTCGGCCAGAGCAACAGATCGCGTGATGGCGGCGCTGGTTTCGGGGCTGGAGATCGAGTTTGGACGCGGTGTCGGCGAGGCGCTGGCGCACCGATTCCTGGAAGCCGAAGAGATCGATTTTCACTGGGATGCGCGTGTTCAGGAGCGCTGGATCGGCACATACGAAAGCGTCGATGACGACGAAATCGAGCTGGATCGGATCGCAATTGTCGGGCGATTGGACAGCATATGGTACGTCGCGATGATGATCGTCGATAGCGACGGCAACGCGCACGGCATGATGGGAAAGCGCACATTTCAGCGCAGGCGGGAGGCGCTGGAGGCCTTCGCGATCGCGTGAATATCAGCGGCATCGAGGAGCGGCGCCTGGCTGGCGTCGCTCCTTTCTTTTTGCCTCGGCTCGCCTGGCTCTGGGGGGAGGAGAGCTAGAATTGGCGGTCTTCAGGGTGAGAAGGCGTAAGGCAAGATGAAGCAATGGTGCCAGCCTGCGGCTGGACACCATAAGCCATTGTCTGCACGTCGTTTTTTCAAGAAGCGTTGGCACCAACTGGTGGGTCGTAGTGCCACGTTCGCGCCGGGCCGCAGAATTCCTTGGAAAATTTAGCACCGGTTTTCAGCTGCGCCGGGCAGGGTAATGCTGCCGGGCAAACCCCTCAATTTTAGGCCCGGCATGTTCAACGACGACGATTTCGAACCCCGCCTGGGACGCATGCGCGCCAAGGGCAGCAAGCAGGGGCGCAAGTTCTTGTCCAAGGTTCTCGCGGCCGCCAATCTCGCCCGCGGCGGCGCCGGATCGCCGAACCGGCGCGCCCGCTTCGACGGCAGCCGGATCGGGCGCGGCTCGGGTGTCGGCCGGGTGCTCGGTAGCCGCGATCGCTATGCCGCGTTCCGGGCGCGCCGCGTCATCATCAAATCGCGGATCGTGAAGCTCGCCAGCAAGGCGTTCGCCGCGGCGCGCGCCCACATGCGCTATGTCGAGCGCGACGGCATGACCCGCGAAGGCGGACGCGGCCAGCTCTATGGCGCCGACGCCGACAAGGTCGATGGCAAGGCGTGGCTCGACCAGGCCCAGGGCGACCGCCACCAGTTCCGGTTCATCGTCTCGCCGGAGGACGGCGCGGAGTATGACGATCTCAAGGATCTGACCCGGCGGCTGATGGCGCGGATGGAAGAGGATCTCGGCACGAAGCTCGATTGGGTGGCGGTCGACCACTTCAACACCGGGCATCCCCACACCCACATCATCCTGCGCGGTAAGGATGACCGGGGCAAGGACCTGATCATCGCCCGCGAATATATCACGCAGGGCATGCGCGAGCGCGCGGCGGAACTGGTCGATCTCGATTTGGGGCCACGCACGATCGACGCGATCCAGGACAAGCTACGCGGCGAGGTCGATCATGAACGCCTGACCACCATCGACCGCACTTTGCTGCGCGACGCCGACGCCGGTCGGCTCGTCAGCTCGGGCGCGGCTGATGCGTTCGATCAGACGGTGCGGATGGGGCGGCTGCGCAAGCTCGAACGGCTCGGGCTCGCTACGCAGATGGGCGCGTCGACCTGGCAACTCGCCCCTGATCTTGCCGACACGCTGAAGCGCATGGGCGAGCGCGGCGACATCATCCGCACGATGCAGCGTGCCTTCGCCACGCGAGGGTCAGCGCCGGCGCTCGCCGATCAGGCTATCTACGACCCTGCCGCGGCCGATTCCCGGCCGCTGGTCGGTCGCGTGATCGAACGCGGTCTGTCAGACGAGCTCAACGACCGCCAATACCTGCTGGTCGAGGCGACCGATGGTCGCACCTATTATGTCGAGATCGGCAAGGGCGAGCATGTCGATCCCCACTCGACCGGGGCGATCGTGCGGATCGAGCCGGTGTCGGTCGGCATCCGCGAAGCTGACCGCATCGTCGCCGCTATCGCTGCCGCCAACGACGGGCGTTACGATGTCGACGCGCATCTTCGCCATGACCCGTCCGCGACCGAGGCGTTCGCCCAAACCCATGTGCGCCGGCTCGAGGCAATGCGGCGGCTGACTGGCGGCGTCACGCGCGAGGCCGACGGGACATGGATCATCGCGCCTGACCATCTCGACCGTGCCGCCGCCTATGAGGTCGCCCGCGCCAAGGACCGGCCGGTGGCGGTCGAGACGCTTTCGGTCCAGCCGCTGGAGAAGCTGGTCGGCGCGGAAGCCGCGACCTGGCTCGACCGGGAACTGGTCGCCGCCGATCCGGCACCGTTGCGAGATGCCGGATTCGGGCACGACGCGCGCGACGCGCAGGCGCGGCGCCGCCAGTGGCTGATCGCGCAGGGGTTTGCCGAGGAGGCAGGCGGCGGAACGGTCTACCGGCCGGGCATGATCGCAGACCTCCAGCGCCGCGATCTGCTCCGTATCGGCGCGCAGCTCTCTCGTGAGCTTGGCATGCCATTCGTCGAGAGCGAATCCGGCTCACGCGTGAGCGGCGTTTATCGGCGGCCGGTCGATACGACGAGCGGGCGGTTTGCACTGGTCGAGAAGTCGCGGGAATTCACGCTCGTCCCCTGGCGACCGGTGCTCGAGCGCCACGTCGGCAAGAGCGTGTCGGGCATCCTGCGCAGCGACGGTATCAGCTGGAGCTTCGGGCGTGGGCGCGCGGGGCCGAGCATTTCGTGAGCCCGCGATTGCCTCTTTCAAGTTTCATGAAATTATGATCTATTGTTTTCATGAGACAGGGGGCTGGCGAAGCCGATGCGGACGAGCATCTCCAGATCCAGGTACCGTCAATTACGAAGCGCGATCTCGGTCAGCGTGCGCTCGATACGCGCGAGCCAATCCGTATGATCGTGCTGCGCGCCCTCCACGCTTATGGTGTGGCGGTTCCGAAAGATGCGATTTCCGATCGCCGAAAGCGGCGCGGATGACCGAGGAATTCGAGACGCTAACGGTGGCGGACTACGCCAAGCAGGCGGCACGAACCGATCAGCGCAGCGGGCGTAGCGCGCTTGGCTTTTCGATGTTGGGGCTCTTCGGGGAAGTCGGCAGCCTACTCAGCGAAGCGAAGAAGAAACAACGCGACGCCGCGTCCTATCTTGGCTACGCCGATGCGGTCGCCGAGGAGCTGGGAGACGTCCTCTGGTACCTCGGGGCCGTTGCGCGACGCGGCGGGATCGCCCTGGCTGACATTGCCGCCGCGGCGGCCAGTGAAGATGGCCGGACCGTTACTGGCGGCGGCGCCTTGACCTTCCATGCACTGCAGCCAGTCCACATCCCGATCGGCAAGGCGCCGATGCCGCAGTTCGAGCACACCTTGCTCGCCCTGGCCGGCGCGGTCGGCACGCTGGTCGACGATTTCCAATCCGGCGTGCTGGGTAAGGATCGCTCCGCTTTGTCCCATCGCCTCGTGGCGGTGATGCGGTTGCTCGTCCGCGCCGCCGACGAGTCAGGGGTGACGATCGAAGCGGCGGCGGTGAAGAATCTCCACAAGATCTTCGACCGCTGGCCGCGCGAGCGCGTTTATCCCGCGCCCTTCGACTCCACCATGGACCTCGAGGAGCAACTGCCGCGCAAGATGACGATCGACGTTTACGAACGAACGGTCCGCGGCCAAGTCTTCGTGTATCAGCGCTCGGGTGGCGTCTTCGTCGGCGACCGTTTGACCGACAATGCCGCTGAGCCGGACGACTATCGTTTCCACGACGTCTTTCACTATGCCTATATCGCGGTTCTCGGCTGGTCCCCGGTCATCCGCTCGCTGCTGCGATTGAAGCGCAAAAGCGTGCCGAAGATCGACGAGGTCGATGACGGTGCGCGCGCCGTCCTGACCGAGGAAGGCGTCACCACCTGGATCTTCGGTCAGGCGCAGCAGCTCGCATTCTTCGAGAAGGTCAAGCGCGGCGGACTTCCGCTCGACATGCTCAAGCAGGTTCGCCAGATGGTCGCCGGCTACGAATCCGAGCGTTGCCCGCTATGGTTGTGGGAAGACGCGATCCTCCAGGGCTACGCGGCGTTCCGTTTTCTCCAGCATCACCGGCGGGGTCGAGTGCAGATCGACTTCGCCAATCGTCGTTTGCGTATCAAGGAAATCCCGTCGTGACTCCCAAGCACTTTGTCAGCGCCCTGGCGGCTACCAAGCTTCCGTCGGTCTTCAACCCGTGGCGCGACCGATGCTCGGTGCATGACCGGCGCGATGCCGCTGGTCGGCGGCGCGACAATCTCGAACGCCTCTTGTCGGCCGCGCTTGATGCGCGGGTCGAAACAATTTGGATCGCGCGCGACCTCGGCTACCGCGGCGGGCGCCGCACGGGTGTGCCGCTGACCGACGAGATCCATCTGGATCGCGCCGCCGCGTTGATGGGTGGCATCGCGCTCGAACGGGCAACACAAGGCCCCGCGGTTGCCGAAAGGACGGCGGCGATCGTCTGGCGTGTGCTTGACGAGATTGCCCAGCCGGTGATGCTCTGGAACGTCTTCCCTTTCCATCCGCACGAGGCGGACGATCCGATGTCGAACCGGTGCCACACGCGCAGCGAGCGCGAAGCGACTTGGCCGCTCCTGCAGGCGCTCATCGAGATGCTCCAGCCGCGTCAGATCGTCGCGATCGGCCGCGATGCTCAACTCGCTCTGGGCGAGCTCGGCGTACCGACGACCGCGGTCCGTCATCCGAGCTATGGCGGGCAGCGCGAATTCACCGAAGGCATGTACGCGCTCTATGGAGTCGAGGAACACCGACCGGCGGCGCCGCGCCTGCCGTTCGATATGCCCTATGCGGCGAGCGACTGTGCGCTAGCCTGATCGCACTTGGCGAGCAGCGTCTTGAGCTCTTCGCGATCCCACTTGCTCATGTCGATCTCGGCATGAGTCGAAACGATCGTCAGGGGTCCGACGCCGACACCGCCTTCCTTGGCGATGAAGGCCAGCAGCCGGCCCAGGCCGATGATATTTCCAAGCAGTTTCTCGATATAGAAATGGTTGCGGTACATCGCCGTCATCGCGAGGCGGCGGGCATCGCCCTTGCCGACCAGCTTGAGGCTCGCGAAGCTCAGGCACTGGCCGCCATAGGGCGAATCGTTGACGTCGCGGGCGGGGTCGAACACGCTTAGCTCGAACTTGTTGAGCGCGCGCACATTCGGGTTGCGAAGGCGCTCGACCATGTCCCAGATTTGATTGATCGGTTCGCCGCCCACCTGCGGCAGCTGCATCATCCGCTCGAAATAATAGCCCGACCAGCCTTCCGAACGCCGGACCTTGGGCAGCACATTGTCGCGGAAACGGTCAAAAAAGGCCGGCGCACCGTAGCGCGTGTAGAGGCCCGCCGGGAAGATCGTGTTGGAGACCGTCTCGACCGGCTTCTTCTCGTGTTCTGACAGGAACGCGTCGACCCGTGCGACCATCGGATCAGCCAGGTTCGCGCGGGCTGTCGGGTCCGCCACGTCGATGATCACATTGTGCGCGTGATGGCCGGTCTGCGCGTCGACGAGGCGGACCGCAGCCAGCCAAGCCGAAGCGCAGTCAGGCTGCGAGGGGACTGCTAGATACATCGACTTCCTCCAAGAGGTTAGCGGCTGCGAAGAGGCGCCGGCCGAGGAATTGCGCGGTGAGCCAGGCGTGGCCTTCGACACCCCATGCCAAACCCCAGCTGTTGCGGATCAGGATCGCCGTCGCGCCGTTGACCGTGCCATGCCCGACCGCGATGACGGCGTGGCGCAAATCAGGGTCAGGAAGCTCGTCGTTCGCGGGCGTGACCACCCCCTCGCCATCAGGGCGGTAGAAGGATCGCGAAAGCATGGTCAGCAGCATCATCGGTCGTTGCTGGTCCAAGGTACCGACGATCGCCCCAAGATCGATGCCGGCTGCGGCTCCGTTCCGGCCGTAACGCGTCCCTAGAGGCGTCGGCGGCTTCCACAATTGCGGATCGGCCGGGTTGGTCGGCGCATAGGGCCAGCCTTGCTCGTCCGGCTGCCCGTCGAAGCGCAAGGCATCCAGCATCGCGGGGAGAACGGCACCTTGGAGAGGAGAACGACCTGCGCGTTGCTGCGCGCGATAGAAGGCATATTCGCAAGATAGCGGCGCCCAGCCTTCCCGAAGCCCGGCATGGGTATCGCTAGCGGCAAAGGCGAGGCAGGTCGGTCGTGCGCCCTGGTCACGCGCCGGGCCGAAATGGGGCCGCAGGTCGACGTGAACGTCGATCATCGTCACGCCTCCTCGAATCGGAGGCGACGCTCGGCGCGAGACAGCCCCTTTTGCTCGGGGCCGGTTACATCGAAATCTATGTCCAGTGAGGCATGCGCGGGCTCGGGCGCCCAAGGACGCCGCTCCGCGATCGTCACATGACCCCAGCGCGCATCGCCGACCGCAGCCGTGACACGGCGAACTACCGGGCCGCCGATGGCTTCATGATCGGCATTTTCGCGGCGATCCCGGAGGATGGCAAAGCCGCTGGCTTCGAGCTGGTCGAAGTCCCAGACATAGCCGCCACCGGCGTGTTCGTTGAGGCGAAGCACGAACGTGTCGTCGCGACTGCCGTCGATCCGTGTGCCGGCATCCTTCGCCGTCAGCAGCCAGACGTCGCCGTGGTAATTCTCGGGCTGATAGTCTTGAAGAAGATCGACCTTCAGCGGCTTCGGCGGTTTCGGCTTGGTGTCGAGAAGCGCGATCGGTGTCGAATCGTCGATCAGCGCGTAGCGCTGCAGCGTGCGGCAGGTCGCTTCGTAGCTGGCACCGAGACGCAGCGAGAGTTGATAGACCACGTTTTGTCGGCGGAAGTCGTTGACCTGCCAGCCTTGGCGTGCGGCGTGCGCGAGAATCAGCCATTTGGGCATCATGAACGCCACCGCGAACGCATCGGCCTCCGTTTCCTGGAACAGCCCGGTTGGTTCGGGAGAGGTCGGCATGCGCCGCAAGATGCTCTCGTCGTCGAGGCTCGGCAGGTGGCGCATTGTGTAATGGCCGAGTTCGTGCGCAGCCGTGAACCGCTGGATGCTCATTCGCCGCTCGGTCGTAATCAGCAAGCCGGGTACTGGCGACGGCAGATAAGCGCCGAGGAGACCCTTGAGTGGCCGGAGCATCAACGGCAGCCCGAGCTCGGAGATCGCGCCGAACACGTCGATATTGCCGCCGTGAGTCTCGACCAGCTCGCGCATGCCGAGCTCGCGATGTAGCCGACCGGCTGCCATCGTTCCTGCCCGAACCGCGCTGGCATAGTCGGTCGCCATGGCGGATCAGCTCCGATCGCCGCTGGCGCGCGAGCGCAGATATTCGGCGAAGCGGCTCAGCTCCGCCCGGTCGTCTTCGGGAAGGTCGGCGACGCGCCGCGCGAGATGCGCGACATCGGCGGGCAGATCGGCGGAGGCTTGGTCCTCGCCCGTGAAATAGCCGACCGATTGCCGATACAATCTCGCCAACCGCGTCAGCTCGATCGCCTCGACCCGCCGTTGACCATTCTCGATGTCGGTCAGCCCAGTACGGGGAATCTTGAGATGGGCGGCGACTTCTTCCTGCTTGAGCCCGAGATATTTGCGCGCCTCGCGCAACCGTTCGCCGAGCCGCCGCCGTTCGGTCTCGTCATCATCCTGGCGCGGGGGAAAGCTCATTTCTTGGGACCTTTCTTGCGCACCCAGGCGCGCTCGATCCGCGGGATCAGGTGCTCCATCGCCGCTACGATCGAATTGTAGCCACCGGTGCGCACAATGCTGTCGCGCAGCTCGAAGCCGACAACGGGTTCCAACGCACACAGCGTATCGACGACCGAAAGCGAATCCATCGGGATTGCCGCCTTCATTATCTTCGGCGCTTCCGGCGGTAGGGCGATCCCGCGCACCTGCGCTTCCGCCTTGGCGACGTGAAGCAACTCCGCGAGCAGCGTCGCCGCGACCTTGTCTTTGGGAAAATCCTCAACTGCCGGCTTGGGAGGGGCAATCGTCGCCATGTGCATCCTCGCACGATTTGACTACATAGACTCCATATAATGTCCGAAATCCAGACATGCAAGAGCTGCAGATGGCATATCCGGCTCGAGCCGTTCTTGTTTTAGCAAGGCCCAGAGGTTACATTGGGCAACGATCCGGACCTATGTCCGTTATTGGTTGGATGATGATGAACGTCGCGACCCAGGTGCTGTCGACCGTCAACGCCCCTTATGGGGCGGGTGTCGACGCGCATCAACTCGCCGCGATGATCGTCGATCCGAAGAGCGCGAGCGCGTTCGTCGCGCCCGTTTTCGCTTTCTTTTCTGAAGTTCCCCCCGCTACGCAGAAGCAGTTCATCACGGGCATGGGCGTGGATGCCGTGAAGGCGAGCCAAGTCGCGGACGAGCTTTCCAAGCTGTCGGGATACGCGCTGCCGCTGGCGGCCTGAGCCAATGCCCGAAGGACTGCCAAGCGAGTGGCCGGTCCTGTTTGATGTCGCCGCTCAGATTCTTGGTCATGCCGAAGCCACGATCGGCTATCCGCCAATCTGGAGTTTCGGCGGCGGTACGGCCCTGATGCTGCAGATCGATCACCGTGAAAGCCACGACATCGATCTGTTTCTCGACGACCCGCAGCTCCTGCCGTTCCTGAATCCCGAAACACAGGGGATCGATGTCGCACGCCGGCCGGACAGCTACAGCACCGACGGCACTTCCGTTCTCAAGCTCGCCTTTCAGGAGATTGGCGAGATCGACTTTATCTGCTGCGCTGACATTCTCGATCCTTCCTCGCAGCCAAGCGAAGTCCGCGGGCTGACGGTTCAACTTGAGACTCCTGCAGAGATCGTCGCCAAGAAGGTCTATTACCGCGGCTGGAATTTCCAGCCGCGCGACATGTTCGATCTCGCTGCAGTCGCCGAGCGCTGCGGCACGGATTATGCAGTGGACGCACTTGCCCAGGCGGGGCGCCCAGCATGCGAGAAAGCGCTCGCGGTCGTCGACAAGGCAACACCGGCATTTGTGCAATCGATCAACGCGCAACTGCTCGTGCGCGAGACAACCCGTCATCTGATCGGACACGCACAAGATATCAGCCGCAGTCTTCTCCGCCAGGCGCTAGAGCGCGCTATCTGAACCCAACGCGATCATGCCGTCGGCGATGCTCGAAGCTGGTCCCGCATGGCGACAGCGTCGATCACCGTCCGGGGACGCTGGCTTGCCGGTGGGCAGCATTGCGTCGCGAACGGACGTCGTGTCCGAAACTTGTATATGTTTTTCGGACAGTGAAGGCTTGTGTCGCCGCGGCTCCGGGACAAGGCCCGGCTCAGGACAAGGCGGAGACCTGGGACTACGGCATTGCGCGTTTTCACCGTTTCGGCACTTTCAACGACGCGCTGAAATCGGGGGGTATCCCCTGACGGTCGAAAATTATGCCTGGCTTGCAGGCAATGGCTGCCCCTTTGGGTCTGTCCGAAATATACCGCATATTTCGGACAAATATGCCGTCATCCGATCGGGCCGAGATCCTGCGGGAAAAGCGACGGCTGTGCAGACAATCGCAGGCTAGGCTTATCGAACCGAATATCGAAGCACCGCAGGCGCTCCGCAAGATGCCGCGCAATGTCGACCACGGCGGAACTGCGCCGATGGCGGTCCGTATCCGCCAATCCTTTGAGCAGTTCCGGTGCTGCGCCGGAAAGGGCCACCTCAAGATGGAGGGAGAGAGAATCTTCGCCGAGTCGTGCCATGAAAGAATGAGAACAAACATGGAACGATTCGTCAACCTCGATTCAAAACGCAAGCGCGCGGGAATGGCCGTGTCGCACGCAGCAAATGGGCGAACATCGGCGGTTTGCTTCGGCCTGATTCACAAACCGGGGAAATGACACGCACTGAGCTGCGTCTCGGTGCTTCGAGACCGTAATTTCCCAACGAGCCGATTGGATCGATTTTTGCGGGCATGAACCCGAATGGCCTCTCCGCCTTCGGGCGGAGCGCCCGTATGACCCCGACCAAGCTGCTCATCGGCCAGATTATCGTGGTGTTCGCGATCGTGATCGCCGGCCTATGGACGGCGACGCAGTGGGCGGCGGCGATGCTCGCCTATCAGCCGCAGCTCGGGCTCCCTTGGTTCACCCTGTTCCACACGCCGATCTATCGGCCCTGGGCGATTTTCCCGTGGTGGTATCACTACGACGCCTACGCGCCGCAGGTTTTCGACAAGGCGGGCATGATTGCCGGCGCCAGCGGTTTCGTCGGCTGTGCTGCCGCAATCTTCGGTTCACTGTGGCGCGCGCGCCAGCAGCGCCACGTCACGACCTACGGTTCGGCGCGCTGGGCCGAGGTCAGCGAGATGGAACGCGCCGGGCTGCTTGGCGATGCCGGCGCCTTTCTCGGTCGCCACCATGGCCGCTACCTGCGCCATGACGGCCCCGAGCATGTGATGGCGTTCGCGCCGACCCGCTCGGGCAAGGGCGTCGGTCTGGTCGTACCAACCCTGCTGAGCTGGACCGGCTCGGCGGTCATCCATGACATCAAGGGCGAGAATTGGCAGCTCACCGCCGGCTGGCGTTCGCGCTTTTCGCACGCCCTTCTTTTCAATCCGACCGATGCACGATCGGCGCATTACAACCCGCTGCTCGAAGTCCGCCGCGGCGAGAACGAGGTCCGCGACGTTCAGAACATCGCTGACATTCTGGTCGACCCCGAGGGGGCGCTAGAGCGTCGCAATCACTGGGAAAAAACCAGCCATTCGCTGCTGGTCGGCGCGATCCTCCACATCCTCTATGCCGAGGAAGAAAAGACTCTCGCACGCGTAGCGACCTTCCTGTCCGATCCGCAGCGTCCGTTCGTGGCCACGCTCAAGCGGATGATGACCACTAATCATCTCGGCACGACGGAGAATCCGCAGGTCCATCCCGTCGTGGCTTCGGCGGCCCGCGAGGTGCTGAACAAATCCGACAATGAACGCAGCGGTGTGCTCTCAACTGCGATGTCGTTTCTCGGTCTCTACCGCGATCCGACCGTCGCCGAGGTGACATCGCGCTGCGACTGGCGGATCGCCGATCTTGTCGAGGCGGCACAGCCCGTCTCGCTCTACCTCGTCATTCCGCCGTCCGATATCAGCCGCACCAAGCCGCTGGTCCGCCTGATCCTCAATCAGATCGGCCGCCGGCTGACCGAACGCCTCGATGGCGTCGGCGCAGCGAAACGTAACCACAAGCTGCTGATGATGCTGGACGAGTTCCCGGCGCTCGGCCGCCTCGATTTCTTCGAAACCAGCCTTGCCTTCATGGCCGGTTACGGCGTGCGTGCCTTCCTTATCGCTCAGAGCCTCAACCAGATCGAGAAGGCCTATGGCGAGCACAACAGTATCCTCGACAATTGCCATGTGCGCGTCGCGTTCGCGACCAACGACGAGCGAACGGCGCGGCGCATCTCCGACGCACTCGGCACCGCCACCGAACAGCGATCGATGCGCAACTATGCCGGCCACCGGCTCGCGCCCTGGCTCGCGCACGTCATGGTCAGCCGGCAGGAGACCGCGCGGCCGCTGCTGACGCCCGGTGAGGTGATGCAACTTCCGCCTTCCGACGAGCTGGTGCTCGTGTCCGGACTCGCCCCGATCCGCGCCCAGAAGCTGCGCTACTATGAGGACCGCAATTTCCGAGTGCGCGTTGCCGCGCCTCCCGAACTGACCGACGGCCGCTATGCTGATCGGCCGCAGGCTCGATCGAACGATTGGGGCAGTCTCGCCCGCCGGCCCGATGCCCGGCTCGCCCGAACCGAGGATGCTGCCGAGACCGAGGGCGAAGATGGTGGGCTCGAGCAGCAGCGCCATCCGGGCCTTGCCGAGGAAGCGCCCACGAAACCCGAGCAGCCGACGCAGCTCGACCTGCTTGCCGCCGACCAGGACGAGGGCGATCTCGCCGCCGACCAACGGGCGATGGACCGCGCCCGCGGCCTGAGCGCGGTCGCGCGCGGCTATGGCATCGACGAAGCCGGCGGGCGCGACCTGCTGCCGGGGCTCTGAGCGATGAAGTTCCGCCAGAACCTCTATATCGACCAGACGCTCAGCGATGCGCTGGACGACCTTGCGCGCAAGCCGGGGACGAACAAGTCGCAGATCGTCAGCGATGCGCTCGCTGCCTACCTCGCGCGCAAGGGCACCAAGGAGATCGACGACCTGTTGAAGGGCAGGCTCGATCGCATCTCCCGTGAGATCGGCCACGCCCGGCGTGACATCGAGGTGTTGCTCGAAAGCCTGTCGCTGTTCGTCCGCTATCAGCTCACCGTAACCGCGCCATTGCCGGAAGCAGACACCGCGGCACGCGCGGTCGGGCGCGAGCGGTTCGAGGCCTTCGTCAATCAGGTCGGCCGGCAGATCGGGTCGGGCAAGCGCTCGATCGGCGCTATCGAAGACGCGGAGGCGGGGCGATGAGCGAGACGCTTTCCGCTGATCGTCGCCGCGCGATGCTGCGTACTGCAATGGGGCCGACCATCGCTGCCGCACTCGCCGATCCGGCGGTCATCGAGATCATGGTCAATCCTGACGGCGCGCTCCGGCTCGACCGGCTTGGCGAAGGGCGAACCGATACCGGCACCCGCTACGATCCGGCCCAGGTCGAGCGGATCATCCGCCTGGTCGCAAGCCACGCCCGTACCGAAGTCCACGCCGCGTCTCCGATCGTGTCGGCCGAGCTGCCGCCGCACGGCGAGGGCGCAGGCGAGCGGTTCGAGGGTATCCTGCCGCCGGTCTGCCTCGCACCCTGCTTCTCGATCCGCAAACCCGCCGCGAAGATCTACACGCTGCTCGATTATGTGACCGACGGCATCATATCGGCCGACTCCGCGCGGCTGCTGTCGCGAGCCGTTGTCGATCGAAAGAACATCCTGGTTGCAGGCGGCACGTCGTCGGGCAAGACCACGCTTGCCAACGCGCTGCTCGCCGAGATGGCGCATCTCGATGAGCGCGTCATCCTGATCGAGGACACGCGCGAGCTGCAATGCGCGGCATCTGACGTCGTGGCGCTGCGCACCCGGCCCGGCATCGTCGGCATGGCCGACTTGGTCCGCTCGACGCTGCGGCTGCGCCCCGACCGCATCATCGTCGGCGAAGTCCGCGGGGCCGAAGCGCTCGACATGCTCAAGGCGTGGAACACCGGCCATCCCGGCGGCATCGCCACCGTACACGCAAACGGTGCGGTCTCCGCACTCTACCGGCTCGAACAGCTCGTGCAGGAAACGGTCGTCACCGTTCCGCGCCGGCTGATCGCCGAGGCCATCGACATGATCGTGTTCATCGCCGGTCGCGGCCTCGTCCGACGGGTCGAGACCATCGCACGCGTAGCCGGCGTCGATCCGGACGGCGGCTACGCCGTCGTTGACCTCACCCCCGATCCCACAATCCCCAAGCCAGGAGAATGACCATGCGCCTTGTTCACATGCCCGCCCTTTCCATTCCGGGGCGCCGCTCGACCTTCCTTGCCGGTGCGGTCCTCGGCCTCGGCGTCACCATCGCCAGCCACGCCCAAGCCGCCGGCACCGGCATGCCCTGGGAACAGCCACTCCAGCAGGTGCTGGATTCGGTGCAGGGTCCGGTCGCCAAGATTGTCGCGGTGATCATCATCATCACGACCGGCCTGACGCTTGCCTTCGGCGAGACCGCCGGCGGCTTTCGTCGCCTCATCCAGATCATCTTCGGCCTGTCGATCGCGTTCGCGGCATCGAGCTTCTTCCTGTCGTTCTTTAGCTTTGGCGGCGGAGCGCTGATCGGGTGAGCGCGCCTCTCGACAACGAGCATATTGCCGGCTTCGAGGTGCCCATTCACGCTAGCCTGGGCAGTGCCATCCTGCTGGGTGGCGCACCGCGTGGCCTTGCGATCGTCAATGGAACGCTGGCGGCCGCGATCGGCCTGGGCTTGCAGCAATGGATCGCGGGGATCGTCATCTGGGCAGTCGGGCACAGCATCGCGGTCTTCGCGACCCGTCGCGACCCCTCTTTCGCGCCCGTCCTGATCCGCCATCTGCGACAGAAGGGCTATCTCGCATGCTGAGCCTGGCCGAATATCGCCATCGCGCC
Organism: Sphingomonas sp. GlSt437; assembly: GCF_048015635.2. Classification (NCBI taxonomy): domain Bacteria; kingdom Pseudomonadati; phylum Pseudomonadota; class Alphaproteobacteria; order Sphingomonadales; family Sphingomonadaceae; genus Sphingomonas; species Sphingomonas sp. GlSt437. Next base: position 1,459,978 of record NZ_JBPGYA010000001.1, read on the forward strand.
GATCGCCTCGCCGACCATCTGCCCTGGGCGGCGCTGGTCGCGGAAGGTATCATCCTCAACAAGGACGGCAGCTTCCAGCGGACGCTCGCGTTCCGCGGGCCCGACCTTGAGAGCGCGACCGAAGCCGAACTCGTGTCGGCCTGTGCTCGTGCAAACAACGTGCTGAAGCGGTTCGGCACCGGCTGGGCACTTATTTTCGATGCCGAGCGGCGCGAAGCGCTCGGCTACCCGGCGAGCAACTTTCCCGACCCGGCTTCGTGGCTCGTCGACGAGGAGCGGCGTGGGCGCTTCGAGGCGGAAGGCGCGCATTTCGAGAGTCGCTACCATCTGACCCTCGTCTGGCTTCCCACCGCCGACGGTGCGGATGCCGCCGGGCGATCTCTTGTCGACCGGCCCGACGCAGCAGACGGCCGCGACTGGCGGGCTGCGCTGGCGAGTTTCATAACGGAGACCGATCGCGCGCTCGACCTGTTCGCCGCGTTCATGCCCGAGGTGCGGGCCCTCTCATCCGACGAGACGTTGACCTATCTTCACAGCACGATCTCTACATATCACCACTGGGTCGCGGTGCCCGAAACACCGATGTATCTCGACGCGCTGCTGGCGGATACGCCGCTGGTCGGCGGCCTCGAGCCGATGCTCGGCGATCGCCACCTGCGCACGCTGACGGTCATCGGCTTTCCGAATGTCAGTCGGCCCGGCATTCTCGACGCCCTCAACGAGGCTGACTTCGCCTATCGCTGGGCGACGCGCTTCATCGCGCTCGACAAGACCGACGCGACCAAGCTCCTTACCAAGCTGCGCCGCCAGTGGTTCAACAAGCGCAAGTCGGTCACCGCGCTGCTGCGCGAGGTCATGTATAACCAGCCGACGCAACTGCTCGACAGCGACGCCGACAACAAGGTGGCGGATGCCGACCTGGCGCTTCAGGCGCTTGGCGGCGATCATGTCGCGTTCGGCTATCTGACCACGGCCATCACCGTCAGTGACGAGGACCGCGCGGCCGTCGAAACCAAGATGCGGCAGGTCGAGCGGATCGTCGGCGGTCTCGGCTTCAACACCATCCGCGAAGGCGTCAATGCCGTCGAGGCGTGGCTGTCGTCGATCCCCGGCCATGTCTATGCCAATGTCCGCCAGCCGATCGTCCATACGCTGAACCTGGCCCATCTGATGCCGCTGTCGTCGGTCTGGGCAGGGCCGGCGGCCAACGATCACCTCGAGGGACCGCCGTTGCTGGTCGCCCAGACCAGCGGCTCGACGCCATTCCGGCTGTCCACGCACGTCGGCGACGTCGGCCACATGATGGTCGTCGGCCCGACCGGTGCGGGCAAGTCGGTGCTGCTGGCGCTGATTGCGCTGCAATTCCGCCGCTATAGCCAATCGCAGGTCTACATTTTCGACAAGGGTTTCTCGGCGCGGGCGGTCGTGCTGGCGATGGGCGGCGCGCACCACGCACTCGGCGCTTCGGACGGTGACACCCTGGCGTTCCAGCCGCTGCTCCGGATCGACGATCCCGCTGAGCGCAGCTGGGCGGCGGAATGGATCGCCGCACTGCTCGATGCCGAGCGCGTGGCCGTCACCCCGGAGGTCAAGGACGCGGTATGGTCCGCGCTCGGCAGCCTGGCAACCGCACCGCCGGCCGAGCGGACGATGACCGGGCTGGCGCTGCTGCTCCAGTCGAATGCGCTGCGCACCGCGATCCAGCCCTACACGCTTGACGGTCCGCATGGCCGGCTGCTCGATGCGAGCGAGAGCGGTCTGGCGTTCGCCGACGTCCAGTGCTTCGAGACCGAGGCGCTGCTTGGGGCCACGAGCGTCGTGGCACCGGTCCTGACCTATCTGTTCCACCGCCTGGAGGAACGGTTCGACGGCCGACCAACGCTGCTGATCCTCGACGAGGCCTGGATCTTCCTCGATCATCCGCTCTTCGCCGCGCGCATTCGCGAATGGCTGAAGACCCTGCGCAAGAAGAACGTCGCGGTCCTTTTCGCGACGCAGAGCCTGGCCGATATCGCCGGCAGCAGCATCGCGCCGGCCATCATCGAGAGCTGCCCGCAGCGCATCCTCCTGCCTAATGATCGCGCGCTCGAGCCGCAGGGCCGGGAAGCCTATGCGAGGTTCGGCCTCAACGACCGCCAGATCGAACTGATCAGCCGGGCGACGCCCAAGCGGCACTACTATCTCCAATCTGCTCGCGGAAACCGTCTGTTCGAGCTCGGGCTGGGGCCGATCGCGCTTGCGCTCTGCGGTGCGTCCGATCCCGCCAGCCAGAAACTGATCGACGCGATTCTGTCCGAGCACGGCCGAGTCGCATTCTCCGCCCGCTTCCTCGAGTCCGCTGGTCTTGCCTGGGCCACCGACCTGCTCGGCGACTTTCCAGGCACGCTGGCCTGAACCGCTCCCCAACCAACAGCCCTTTGGAGACAGATCATGACCAAGACATCCCCCTTCAGAAAACACCTCATTGCCGGCGCGCTCGGCTTGTCCGCCACCGGCGCGCTGATGATGAGCTTAGTGGTGCCGAGCCAGCCAGCGCGCGCGCAATGGACCGTGTTCGACCCGTCCAACTACAGCCAGAACATCCTGACCGCAGCCCGGACGCTGCAGCAGATCAACAATCAGATCCATATGCTGCAGAATCAGGCGCAGAGCCTGGTCAACCAGGCCCGTAACCTGACCACGATCGGCTTCCCGGAATTGCAGGCGCTCCAGCAAACGATCCGGCAGGTCGATGTGCTGATGGCGCAGGCACGGGGCATCCAGTTCCGCGTCGCCAATCTCGACCAGCAGTTCCAACGCATGTTCCCGACCAGCTTCAACCAGGCGCTCACCAACAACCAGCATGTGATCGACGCGCGAAGCCGGCTCGACACGTCGATGGCGGCGTACAAGCAGACCATGACCGTGCAGGCGCAAGTGGTCGAGAATATCGCGGCCGATCAGGCGACGCTCAACGGCATCGTCCAGCGCAGCCAGGGAGCTCAAGGCGCCCTGCAGGCCAGCCAGGCGACCAACCAGCTTCTCGCGCTCGTCGCCAAGCAGCAGTTCCAGATCCAGACGCTGATGGCGGCGCAATATCGCGCCGACGCAATCGAGCGCGCTAACCGGACGCAGAGCCAAACCGACGCCCGGAGCGCGACCACCAAGTTCCTCGGCTCCGGCAACGCCTACACCCCCCGGTAGGCGTCGCCGGCATGGGTGCCGGCTCCCGCCGGTGCCGCCGCGGGGCTCGGTCGCCCCTTGCTCCCCCGGTCGAGCCCCGCGGCATCTCTCGCATCACCACAGGAAGAAACGCTGTGAACGACCTCAACGTCATCGATCAGTTCATGCAGGCCTTCATCCGCTATATCGACAGCGGGTTCGGGCTGTTGGGCGGTGATGTCGGTTTCCTCAGCCGCACCCTGATCGCGCTCGACATCACGCTCGCCGGTCTGTTCTGGGCGCTGGGCGGCGAGGACAATGTGCTCGGCCGGCTGATCCGCAAGATCCTCTATATCGGCGCGTTCGCGTTCATCCTGAACAGCTTCTCGACGCTGTCGACTATCATCTTCGATTCCTTCGCCAAGGCTGGCCTGACGGCGGGCGGCGGAACGCTGTCGGCCGACGATCTTTTGAAGCCCGGTCGGCTCGCCGGCACCGGCTTCTCGGCGGCCTGGCCGCTACTCCAACAGGTCAATCAGTATCTCGGCTTCACTACCTTCTTCGACAACTTCCTGACCATCGTCGTGCTGTTGGTTGCGTGGGTGATCGTGATCCTCGCCTTCTTCATCCTCTCGGTGCAAATGTTCGTGACGATCCTCGAGTTCAAGCTGACGACGCTGGCCGGCTTCATCCTCGTGCCGTTTGCGCTCTGGAACCGCACCAGCTTTCTCGCTGAACGCGTGCTCGGCAATGTGGTCGGCTCGGGCATCAAGGTGATGGTGCTTGCCGTCATCGTCGGCATCGGCTCCAACTATTTCCAGCCGTTTACCGCCTCGCTGCAGGGCACCGAACCCGACATCGGCAAGGCGATGAGCCTCGTGCTGGCGAGCCTCGCATTGTTCGGGCTCGGCATCTTCGGACCTTCGATCGCCTCCGGGCTTGTCTCCGGCGGACCACAGCTTGGCGCCGGTGCCGCCCTCGGTTCGGTGCTCGGTGCCGGCGGAATAATGTATCTCGGCGGCGCCGGCGCGGTCGGCGCGGCGCGCGGACTTGCCGCTTCCGGCCTTGGCGCCGTGCGCGCCGGAACGGCAATGGGATCGGCGGCATCGACCGCCTATACGCTCGGACAGGAAGCCGCCGGATCGTCGAGCGTCGGCGCGGGACTCTCCGGGATGGCGAGCGCTGCCGGTGGTGCTGCCCGGTCACGCATGTCCGCCGCATTCGGGATCGGCGAAGCGGCCGAGGCCGGCCGCCAGGCCGCCTTCAATGCGCTCAGCAACCGGACGGCGGCGGCAACGGCTTCCGAAGGCGGCGCCGATGCCATGCCCGGATGGGCGCGTGCGATAAAGGCACAGCAATCCACCCGCCATTACGGCCAGACCGCCATTCACGCCGTCCAGCAGGGCGATCGTGGCGGCCACGGCGCCACCCCCGATATCAAGGAAAGGGACGACTGATGCTCTTCAAACGAGCGGTGCAGCGCTATGGGCGCACGCCGGCACCGGAAACACCCTATCAACGCGCCGGCCAGCTTTGGGACGAGCGGATCGGCTCCGCCCGGGTCCAGGCGCGCAACTGGCGACTAATGGCATTTGGCTGCCTGGGTCTCGCGACTGGCTTGTCGGGCGGCCTGCTCTGGCAATCGCTGCAAAGCCGGGTCGTGCCCTATGTGGTCGAGGTCGATCGGCTCGGCGAAGCACGGGCAATCCAGCCCGCCGATAGGACCTATCAACCGACCGACCCGCAGGTCGCGTGGTTCCTGTCGCGTTTCATCGCCGATGTGCGCACGGTTTCGCTTGATCCGGTGCTGATGCGGCAGGACTGGCTCTCGGCCTATGATTTCACGACGAAGCGCGGCGCGGTCTTTCTCGGCGACTATGCCCGTTCGGCCGATCCATTCGGACATGTCGGCGAGCGCACAGTCTCGGTGCAGATCACCAGCGTCGTCCGCGCGTCCGACAAGTCGTTTCAGGTGAAATGGCTCGAGACGTCTTATGAGCGCGGCGCAGCGACTGGGGTCGCGCATTGGACCGCGATCCTGACCGTGGCGATGGCGCCGCCGACCAGTGCCGACACGCTCCGCAAGAATCCGCTCGGCATCTATGTCGACGCGATCGACTGGAGCCGCGAACTGGAACCAGCCGCGACCAAGGCTGTGGCGACGCCGGCACCATCGGCGCCGCTGGCAAGCATCCCCGCCGGATCGCCGGTCGATCCGAACCTCGTTGCCCCGAACACCAATATAGAGGTCCAGCCATGAAATTCGCTTGTCTTGTAGCGACGGCACTTGCCGTGGCCGCGCCCGCGCTTGCCCAGACGACACCAACCACGACCGTGCCGGTATCGGCCGCGCCAGCTTCAGCGTCGGTCACTCCGGAAACGGCCGCAACGTCACCGGTCATCGTACAGCCTGTCGCCAGCACGCCGAAGACCACACAGCCGCCGCTACGCCATGTCTACCGGCCTCCGTCACCAGCCGAATTGCGCGTGCGCGCCGCTAATCGCGCGGCAACGCTCGAACCGGCGACCGGCGGGTATGTGAACGCGGTGCAGGTTTATCCCTATGGCGACGGCACGATCTATCATGTGTTCACCGCACCTGGGCAGGTCACCGACATCGCGCTGCAGCCGGGCGAGAACTTGGGCGCGGTCGCGGCCGGCGACACGGTCCGCTGGGTGATCGGCGACACCACGAGCGGCAGTGGCGATACAAAGCGCACCCATATTCTGGTGAAACCCTTTGCCAGCGGCCTTGCCACTAACGCCGTTGTGGTCACCGACCGGCGGACCTATCATTTGTCCCTGACCAGCACCGAGCACACCGCCATGGCAGCGCTGTCCTGGACCTATTCGGCGGACCAGCTAATTGCGCTCAAGGCCGCCGCCGATCAGGCACGCGCGGCCCAGCCGGTCGCATCGGGCCTGTCGGTCGATCAACTCCACTTCGACTATGCCATCACCGGCGACCAGCCGCCGTGGCGGCCGCTGCGCGCCTTCGATGATGGCCGGCAGACCTTTATCGAGTTTCCAGCGTCGATCGGCGTGGGCGAGGCACCGCCGCTGTTTCTCGTCGATGGCAAGGGTACCACAGCCCTCGTCAACTATCGGCTACAGGGCCGCTATTATGTCGTCGACCGCCTGTTCGACACCGCCGAATTGCGGCTGGGGCTGAAGCGCCAGGACGTCGTGCGGATCAGCCGGACCGGCCAACAGGCCAGCGGGCGGAGGGGGTCATGACCGAGGCTGCATCGGCCCGGCCCGCCAAGCTCGACCCCGAGACGCTCGCGATCCGCAGCCGGCCGCCACGTGCGATCCGGTTCAAGCGCGGTTTCATCATCGCGATAGCGGCAATCGGCGCGGTCAGTTTGACCGCGGTGACATGGTTGGCTCTCAAACCGCGCTTGTTCCAGGGTGCGGCGCCGCAGGAGGAGTTGTCACAACCCGCCGCGCGGCCGAACAGCGATGCCCTCAATGGCGCGCCTGCCACCTATGGTGACGTGCCGCGGCTCGGTCCGCCGCTTCCCGGCGACCTCGGCAAGCCGATCCTCGAGCGGCAGCAGCAACTCGCAGCGGGCACAAATCCGGGCGACCAACAGCTCCAGCAGACCGAGGCGGCAGAGCGTGAGCGGCGCCTCGCCGAGCTGAAGGCGGCGCGAGAGTCCGGCGTGCTCGTGCAGAATCGTCAAGCGCAGCCGACTGGCGAGACGGCAGTCACTCCGCCGGTGGCAACTCCGGCGAGCGAGCCGGGAAAGACATCGCTCGATCCGACAAGCGATCCCAACGCCCAGGGTCGCAAGGCCGCCTTCGTGGCGGCGCTGGACCCAAAGGGAGACGTTAATCCGCACGCGCTGACTCCGCTGCCGTCCCCCTATACGCTGTCGGCGGGAAGCGTGATCTCGGCCAGCCTGATCACTGGTCTCCGCTCCGACCTGCCTGGCCTGGTCACGGCGCAAGTGACCGAAAACACCTACGACAGCGCCACCGGCCGCTTGCTTCTGGTGCCGCAGGGCGCTCGGCTCATCGGGTCATATGACAGCGTCGTGGCCTTCGGCCAGAAGCGCGCGCTCATCGTCTGGCAGCGCATCGTCATGCCGGATGGGAGTTCGCTACGCATCGACAACGTGCCGGCAACCGATCCTTCCGGCTATGGCGGTCTTGCCGGCAAGGTCGACTTCCACACTTGGCAGCTGCTCAAGGGCGTGGTCCTGTCCACGCTGCTCGGCGTCAGCTCGGAGCTGGCGCTGTCCGGGCAGGGCGACCTCGTGCAGGCGATCCGCATGTCGACGCAGGACAATGTCGCGCGCGCGGGCGACCAGATCACCCAGCGCAGTCTCGACATCCAGCCGACGATTACCATCCGGCCCGGAGCACCGGTCAGGCTAGTCGTCCACAAGGATCTGGTGTTCGCGCCGATGCCAAGGGAGCAGTGACATGCCCGATCTCAAGCTACCCCAACTGCCCGATCGCAACCCGGTCAAGCTCTCCATATCGGTTATGCCCGATCTTCACGAGGCGCTCATCGCCTATGCGGCCGCCTACGCGCAGGCCTATGGTCGCGAGGAGCCCATCACCGAGCTTATTCCGGCGATGCTGGCGGCCTTTCTGGAGAGCGACCGCGCCTTTGCGAGGTCGAGGGGCGGGAAATGACTCCGGCCGAGCGTCCTGACCGACTGATAAAGCTCGACGAGGTCTGCCGGAGAGCAGGCCTCGGCAAGACAATGATCTATGGGTTGATCAAGCAGGGACGCTTCCCCGCGCCCTATAAGATCTCGCCGTATGCCGCGCGTTGGAGTGAACTCGAACTATCCGCGTGGATCGACGATGTGAAAGACGGGTTCGAGGGCAAGAAGCGCAAAGTCTGAGGTCCGAAGCCCTTGGCACCGGAACGGCTTTTTCGTGCCGCGCCACATTGTGTCGCGCGGCATTTTGGGCTATCTATACCGAGCCGACGAGACCGCTCCTAATCGTTGATTTTATGGGGATTTCGCCGCGTGGACCTAGGCGTGGACCCAGGGAAAATTGCGAACTCGATTACAGGCCTCAAACAAGGGCTTACCGATTGAGTTCGAATCCCTCCGTCTCCGCCAGCAGCTAATCAGGTAGCGCCCGATCTTGGGCAGGCACCCTCGCGCAGTTCTCGTTAAGTGCGCCTTGCGCCGCGCACGCTCCTGCGCAATCAGATGCCACCGACATGGGCGGCGGCCATCTCGCGGCGCGCATCTGCCACCTTCGCTTTGAAGGCTGGATTGGCGAGCAGTTTCACCGCGACCAGCGTGCCGAGAACATGGCTTGCCTCGATATCCGAGGGGAAGTGCACGCCGCAAACCTCGCGGCTTAATCCGTAATCGGCAGCGCGCCCCAGGATCTCGGCGGCGCGGCTGGGGAGCAGCGCGGCCAGCACGGTCCCCGTCGCATACCCGAGAATGCCATGGCCACTCGGATAGCTGTTGGTCGGCTTGTGCTCGGGCGCGTGCTCGCAGCTGGGGATCGAAGGATCGACGCCCCAGGGCCGCGTGCGGTGATAATAGGCTTTGCTCAAGTCAACGGCGGCAGTCGCTTCGGCCTGCACCTCTTTGAGCAACGCCCAGGTGACCGGCAGCTTTTCGAGCTCGAGCCCCAGCGTCTTGTCGAACAGACCAGGGTCTTCATGCTCCTGGTCCCACAGTGCTTGCTCATGCCGTGCCGGAGTCGATGCGGCGATAATCGCGCGCACCTCGGCAAGTTCGGCCTGTTCGTCAACCGAGCCGGGCGCCGGCGGCGCAGGCAACACGCGCGACGGCGCCACGTCGTCAGCCGTCAGATAATGCAGCTCATGCGGCGTTTTGGCGTGCGCGGCCGGAGCGAGAAGCGCGAGGGCCCCCAGGGCAAAGTGCCATTGGCGGACCATCGCGCTTCTCCTTCGTCCAGATGCCTCAGTAATTGGCGCGCAGATGGACAAGTACCTGGCGCGGCGCATTGAGGTTGAACTGATCGTCGACGCCATAGCCCGTCTTGCCCGAGGAGATTGCATAGATCGACCGATCATCGAAGACGTTCGAGACGTTCACGCCGATCTCGTAATGCTTCAGGAACGCGTAGTTCAGCGAGAAGTCCCCAAGGCTGTACGGCGCGATGCGGTAGTTGCGCGGACCGGCGCCCGAATATTCGGTCGCGTAAGCCGGCCCGGTGAATTTCTGCGCATAAGACACGCGCAGGCCCTGCCAGCGATAGATAAACCCGGCAGCAGCGGTCGAGAACGGCGCCTTGGCGACTTGCGCACCCGACGTCACGCTGCGCGCTTCGTTGTACGATCCGTTGCCGAACAGCGTCAGGCCATGCAGTGGCTCGACCGACACGCTTCCTTCAAAGCCCTTGTAGCGAACCTGGCCGATGTTGATCAGCAGCGTCGTGTCACAGCCTACTGTGGTGCAGGTGCCGATCTTGTTGTTGACGTTGATGATATAGCCATCGGCGTCGACCGAGATCTTGTCGCCATGCCAGACCGTGCCGATCTGATAGTTGGTCGTCGTCTGCGGCTTCAGGCTGGCCAGAGCCTGACCGAGCGAGGCCGAGGCCGAGTAGAAGCTCGACAGATCGGGCACATAAAAGCCCTTGGCATATTGGCCGTAAAACGCCCAGTTGGGCTTGAACTGCCAGTTGATCGTCGCGAACGGCAACGTCGTCTTCCACGTCGCTTCGGTGGCGAGCGGGGTGCGCGACGTCTGGTTGATGATCGCGCTGATCGCGCGCGTAAAGTTGACATACTTCACGCCGGGCGTGATCGACAGGTTGGCGAAGGGCCGGAATTCGAATTCACCGAACAGCTGGAACTGGTCCCAGCTCGACTGCTGATCATATCGAATATTGGCGAAGTTGATACCGGGCAACGCGCTTTGCGCCGCGGTGCCGTTGCCGTTGTTGAACTTCTCGTTGAAGCTGGGTTGCCCCGTCGTGCGGTCGAGATCGTACAGATGGCGGTTGGTGTAGCTGTGCTCGAACCAGCCGCCCGCACGAATCTTACCCCAGTGGAAGCTATAGTCGACCTGGCCGATATAGCCGAAATTACGGTAGCTGTTGAGCTTGTTATAGCCGAGCACATCGTTGGGCGCGGTAACGGTCTTGTAGGGCGACGCTACAGTTCCAGCGCCGGAGAAGCCCGTTACGACCGTTCCAGGGTTACCCGAATAGGTCTGATTTTCATACTGATAGGTATAGAGGCGGTTATCCAACGAGAAGCCACTGCCGAGATCGGTCTGCAGTCGGATGATCTCAAAGTCAGTATTTTTATCGGTCCGGTTGTACAGCCAATATTCGGTGCTGTTGGGGTTGTTGGTCAATCCATAATTGAACCCATAGGTGCCGATCAGCGACGTCGGCGAGCAGTTGTCGACGTTCAGCGTCGTCCCGGCCGGCGCGGGTGAGGCAGCGGTGTACTGGCCGCAGGTTGCGCCCTTGGTCACGTCTGACTGGTAATAATAATTGCGGTTATAGGTGCCCAGCAGCGTCAGCGTGTTGTGCGTACCGATCGGGATGACGCCCTTGAAGAAAATATTCTTGTCGCTCACCGGCGAATAGGTCAGCGCGCCGTCCGAGCTCAAATACTGGCCGGTGAGCAGGAACTTGGCGCCGCCCAGCTTCTCGATCGCGCCCGTGTTGATCGTCGCCCGGCCGATGAAGCTGTTGAAATTGCCGCCAATGCCCTCGACCGAGACGCCGGCATGATCCTGCACCGCGCGCGAATAGAGGTTGATGTTGCCGCCGAAAGTAGCCTGGCCGAGCTGGCTGGCGTTGCCCGGGCCGCGATCGACGACCACGGTTTCGATCGTGTTGGACGGGAAGAAGGCAGTCGAGTGGTGCGTCGGGTTATTGGTGTCAGCGAACGGGATCGAGTCATAAGTGACGTTATATTCGCCGTCCTGAAAGCCGCGGATCGTCGCCTTGGTTTCAACGAAGCCCGCGCCATTGGCATTGCCGGTGAGCGCGACGCCGGGCGTAAGGCCAACGAGCTGGAAGAAATCCGAGCCCGGATTGGCGGCCTGAATGTAATCCTGGCTGACCGCTGCCTGCGGCTGCGTCGTGGTCAGCGACACGGTGACCGGCGCGACCTGCGCCGCGCGCGAGCCGGTGACGATGATGTCAGACGTGGTCAGCGATTGCTTGTCGTTCGCCTGGCCGGCTTGGTCCGCGCTGGTGCTTTGCTGGTCGGCGGGAGCGGGCGCGGGGGCGGGCTTGGCCGCGTTATCAGCCGCAAGCGCCGGCGAGGAGAGGCACGCGGCGATACCGGCGAGCAGCGAATAGCGGAGTGACGAGCGCATTGATTGAGCCTCCCGAGGCGATAGGTTTAACCGATGCGCGGGAATGCCCGGGCCGTTTTACCACGGCCTTGTCATTGCCTCTCCTGGTGATCCCCCCAAAGAATCCCCGCGACGCGACGAGCCTCCTAAGCACGGGGCGTGACTCATTGGTGTCGGTTGCGTTGCGGTCCTGCGACGGGAGTCTAAATTTCAGTTAATGTTCGGCTGCTACCTCACACCGGCGCCAAGGTCGCCACGCACCCCGGCGCGCCGCCAATGCTGAGATCGAGCCGATGTAGCCGCGCGATCGCCGCGACAAGCGCGAGGCCAAGGCCGTTGCCCGGCAGATGCCGGCTCGCTTCGACGCGGTGGAAGCGCCGGGTGACGTGACCGCGCTCGGCAGTCGGAATGCCCGGCCCGGTGTCCGCGACGCTCAGCACGGGCCCCTCGCCCAACCTGATGTCGATATGGCCGCCATCGGGCGTGTATTTGATGGCGTTGTCGAGCAGATTGCCGACCGCTTCGAACAGCAAATCCGCATCGCCTTCATAATCAAGCCGCGCGGGCATGGTGCGCGCAATGGTGATGCCACGCTCGGTCGCTGCCGCTTCGTGCAGATCGGCAACATCTTCCACCACGCGCACGAAATCGATCTGGCGGAAGCCGGTGCGCCGTGCGCCTTCGTCGATCTCCGAGATGCGCAGCAGTGCATTGAACATCGCGATCATCGCCTGGATTTCGTCGACAGCGTTGGCAATGGCGGCAGCTTGCTGTGCCGGGTCGGCTTCAGCCGTGTTGGCGCGGTGGACCGTGGCGAGCAGGCGAGTGAGCGGCGTGCGCATGTCGTGCGCGATATTGTCGCCGGCGGACTTAACCGCGGTCATCAACCGCTGGATTTCATCAAGGGTGCGATTGACCTGGCTGGTCAGCTCGTCAATCTCGTCGCGCCGGCGCGACATCGGCAACCGCGCGTCGAGCTGGCCCGCCATGATGCGCTGCAACCCCTGCGTCAGCTGTCGCAGCCGCCTGTCCTGCGCCGCCGCGAGGCCGATCGTGCCGGCGATGCCGAGCAGCAACACGATCGCCCCGGTCCAGAACATCGCGTGCATCAACTCGGCCGCGAACGCCTGGGTCTGGCGCAAATCCTGGGTCGCGACGAACTGGTCGCCATTATCGAGCCGCCGCACCATCAGGCGCAGCGGCGCCTGGCCCCAGCTGGTGGGGGCGTTGACCTCGATCGGCACGCCCGAGGCAAGCCCGTTGGGCAAGGCCAGCACATCGCCGCCCAGCCGCTTCCCCCGCCCGTCGAACAGAGCGAAGGCGCGCTGATGGCTGACATCATGGATATTGTGCGTCGACACGCGCTTGAGCAGCGAGGCGCGATCGATGGCGGGATCGAGTGCGCGGCCAGTCTCACGCGCCAGCCACTCGTCGGTCTGCGCATCGAAATAGGCGATCGAGCGATAATAGACGAACCCGAACAACGTCGCCGATGCCGAGCCGAACAGCAGCAGGAACAAGAGCGCGAAGCGCGCGCTCGAACTACGACTCCAGCGCCTGAGCGCCTCTGTAGACATAGCCAATTCCCCTCAGCGTTTCGATCAGCGGCGGCGTGTCGGCGCGCTCGATCTTGCGCCGCAGCCGAGTGATATGCACGTCGATGACGTTGGTGCGCGCGTCGTAGCGATAGCCCCACACCTCCTCGAAAATCATTGCCCGCGTGACCGGGCGGTCAGGCCGCCGCGCGAGGTAATCGAGCAATTGCAGCTCGCGCGGCTGCAGCTCGATCTCGACCCCATCCACCCAGGCGCGGCGAGCCGCTGAATCGATCCGCACGCGGCCGGCGTCCAGCGTCGCACTATTGCCTTGCGCACGCCCCCGCCGGACCAGCGCATTGACGCGGGCGGCAAGCTCGATCGGCTCGAACGGCTTGGCGAGATAATCATCGCCGCCGGCGCGCAAGCCCCGCACGCGATCCTCCAGCGCCGACAAGGCGCTCAGGATGAGCACCGGCGTCGTTGCACCATGCGCGCGCAGCATGTCGAGCAGGCCAATGCCATCGATGCCGCCGGGCAGCATGCGATCAAGCACGATGCCGTCGAAATCGGTGTCGCGCGCGAGCAGAAACGCCTGCGCCGCGTTATCGGCATGCGCGACGTCCATCCCCTCATCGTGCAGGATCGCCGCGATGGCATCGGCCGACCCGGGATCGTCTTCCACGACAAGAATGTGAGTCATCGGTCAGGCAGTTCCGAGCGGGTTACCGCTTGCCTGTGTTACCGGCGTGTTAAATTCTGATGACGCTATCCGGCATCGGGCGCGCCTGCCCAGAGGCTAAAAGCGACGACCGAACAGGCCGCGCTGGATCGGCGGGCGCGGCAGATCGTCAAAAGTCAGATAGCCGCGCTGATCATAATCGAGCAGCGCAAAGCGCCGCTCCGCCGCCGCGCGATTTTCGGCAAGCGTCACCGTGCCATCCAGATTGGCATCCATCGCCGCGACCGGCTCGGGGATGTTGATCAGGCTATACGCGCCCGCGCCGCTGATCGGCTGGTCGGGCCCACGCTGCGTCGATGGCGTATCATCCCCCTGCGATACCGGGATATTCGAGAGGTCCTGGCCGCCGCCGCCCGCAAAATTCTGCCGGCTGCCGCCACCCCGATGACCACCGCCGCGACGGCCACCGCCATCGCCGCGGCCACCTCCCAATGGCGGTGCTTCGCCGGTCAGGATTTCGGGGACGAGATCGCGCTCGTAGCGCGTGATTTCGGTCGCATCGATGCGCAGATCATGATCGACATCGAGCACGTCGAAAAAGCGCCGGAAATCGGCCTCGAATTCATGGCGGTCGATCTTGCCGTCATGGTTGGTGTCGGCGCGATCGAACCACGTCCGGCTGGGGTAAGGCGCGCCACGGTCGGCACGGAACGGCTCACCCGACGGCGCGACGAACAATTGCCCGCGTGACACTTGCCGGCGATGCTGGTCGACCGGCGCTTCGGGCAGGCTCGGAAAGAAATGCAGCTTCTTGTCGGGTGCAGCCGCGTCGGTTGGCGGCGCCGGCGCGGTAGGCGAAGCGGGTGCGGTTTGCGCGCTTGCGGCGGTCGCGAGCGCAACGCTGAAAGCACAGGCAACAGACAAACGACGCATCTCAATCCCTCAATCAGCGGCTGGCAACGCACCGCATCGGCGCCACGATTGCCCGCCCGGCCGGCCAAAGGCGAGCGAAAAATGCGCGACAACTGTGTCAGGTCGGCGCCATGAAAAAGGGGCCCGGTTGCCCGAGCCCCTTTCGTCGTCAGTCGATGAGGCCGCGATCAGTCGCGATCGCCGGTCAGGAAGGCAGGGGCAAATTCGGGCGCGGGGCCATCATCGTTGCCGCCTTCCGACCGCTCGCGGCGCGGCCCGCGATCACCCCGATCGCCCCGATCCCGACGGGGACCGCGATCGCGACCACCACGGCCGCCATCGCCGTCACGACGCGGACCACGATCGCCGCGATCCCCCCGATCAGCACGCGGTTCGCGGGCCGGGCGGGTGTCTTCGAGCTCTTCGCCGGTTTCCTGGTCGACGACGCGCATCGACAAGCGCACCTTGCCGCGCGGATCGATCTCGAGCACCTTGACCTTGACTTCCTGGCCTTCGCTCAGGACGTCCGACACCTTCTCGACGCGCTCGTTCTTGATCTCCGAGACGTGGACAAGGCCGTCCTTGCCGCCCATGAAGTTCACGAACGCGCCGAAATCGACGAGGTTGACGACCTTGCCGTTGTAGATCTTGCCCACTTCGGCTTCCTCGACAATGCCCTTGATCCAGGCAATCGCGGCTTCGATCTGGCTGTGGTCGGACGACGAGACCTTGATGACGCCGTCGTCATCGATGTCGACCTTGGCGCCGGTGGTCGCGACGATCTCGCGGATCACCTTGCCGCCGGTGCCGATCACGTCACGGATCTTCGACTTGTCGATCGTGAAGGTCTCGATGCGCGGCGCGTGTGCCGACAGCTCCGAGCGAGTCTGGTCGAGCGCCTTGGCCATTTCGCCCAGGATGTGC
Organism: Sphingomonas sp. GlSt437; assembly: GCF_048015635.2. Classification (NCBI taxonomy): domain Bacteria; kingdom Pseudomonadati; phylum Pseudomonadota; class Alphaproteobacteria; order Sphingomonadales; family Sphingomonadaceae; genus Sphingomonas; species Sphingomonas sp. GlSt437. Next base: position 1,475,445 of record NZ_JBPGYA010000001.1, read on the forward strand.
GCACGGCCTTCCTTGGCCTGCGCCAGCGCGACTTTCATGATCTCCTCGGTGATGCCGGCGATCTTGATGTCCATCTGCAAGGACGTGATGCCCTCGGACGTGCCCGCCACCTTGAAGTCCATGTCGCCGAGATGGTCCTCGTCACCCAGAATGTCGCTGAGGACCGCGAAGTCCTTGCCTTCCAGGATCAGGCCCATCGCGATGCCGCTGACCGGGCGCTTGATCGGCACGCCGGCGTCCATCAAGCTCAAGCTACCGCCGCACACCGTCGCCATTGACGACGAGCCGTTCGACTCGGTGATGTCGCTGGTCACGCGGATGGTGTAGGGAAACTCTTCCTTGCTCGGCAGCACCGCGTGCAGCGCGCGCCAGGCGAGCTTGCCATGGCCGATGTCGCGGCGGCTGGGGGCCCCGAAGCGACCGACTTCACCGACCGAATAGGGCGGAAAGTTATAGTGCAGCATGAAGTTTTCGTAGGACAAGCCGTTCAGGCCGTCGATCATCTGCTCGGCATCCTTGGTGCCCAGCGTCGTGGTCGCGATGGTCTGCGTCTCACCACGCGTGAACAAGGCCGAGCCATGCGCGCGCGGCAGAAAGTGGACTTCCGCCTCGATCGGCCGGATTTGCGTCGTCGTGCGCCCGTCGATGCGCTGGCCCGACTTCAGGATCGCGCCGCGGACGATCTCCGCCTCGAGCTTCTTGACGGTCTTGATCGCGACCATCTGCTCCTGCGGGGTCCTGTCCGCCATCGCCGCCTTCGCCTTGTCGCGCGCGGCGTTGAGCGCGTTGGCGCGCGCCGACTTGTCGACCAGCTTGTAGGCCGCCTCGATATCCTTGCCGATCAGCTTCTTGAGCTCGGCCTTGACCGCGCCGGCATCGTCGCTGACCTTGAGCTCCCACGGCTCCTTGGCGGCTTGTTCGGCGAGGTCGATGATCGCGTTGATCACGCTCTGGCTGGCCTTGTGCGCGAACATCACCGCGCCGAGCATGACCTCTTCCGACAGCTCCTTGGCTTCGGATTCGACCATCATCACCGCGTCATGCGTCGCGGCGACGATCAGGTCGAGCTTGCCGTCCTCAACGAGCGCGTCGGTCGGATTGAGGATATAGTCGCCATCCTTATAGCCGACGCGCGCCGCGCCGATCGGGCCCATGAAGGGCACGCCCGACAGCGTGAGCGCAGCGGACGCCGCGATCATCGCCAGGATATCGGGCTCGTTCTCGCCGTCATAGCTCAGCACCTGGGCGATGACGTTGATTTCGTTGTAGAAGCCTTCGGGGAACAGCGGCCGCACGGGGCGGTCGATCAGGCGCGAGATCAGCGTCTCACGCTCGGTCGCGCCGCGCTCGCGCTTGAAAAAGCCGCCCGGAATGCGCCCGGCGGCCGAATATTTTTCCTGATAGTGCACGGTGAGCGGGAAGAAATCCTGCCCCTCCTTCACCGACTTGGCGGCAGTTACGGCGCACAGCACCACGGTTTCGCCGAGCGTCGCGATAACGGCGCCATCGGCTTGACGGGCAACCTTGCCCGTTTCCAGGGTGAGGGTCTGCCCGCCCCACTGGATTGATACGGTCTTCTTGTCGAACATTTGATTTCCTTCACACCGGCCGCCCTATGCGGACCGGGGCCCGTATGGGTCCGCCCATCGGACCCGTTGGAGAGCCGGTTCTGGCTCGTGGGAAGAGAGCCGGATTGCCTCCTCCCGTCGTCACCCCAGCAAAAGCTGGGGTCGTTGGTTGGCAAGCTGTTTCGCCTGCCGCATGCGATCTCAGCTTTCGCTGGGATGACGTAATATAAAAAGGGCGACCCGAACGAGCCGCCCTTTGAATTACTTACGAAGCCCGAGCTTCGCGATCAGATCGGTATAGCGACCACCGTCGGTCTTGCGCAGATAATCGAGCAGCGAGCGGCGCTTGTTGACCATCATCAGCAAGCCGCGGCGCGAGTGATTGTCCTTGGCGTGGCCCTTGAAATGCTCGGTCAGGTTGCGGATGCGCTCGGTGAGGATCGCGACCTGAACCTCGGTCGAGCCGGTGTCGCCGGCGGCGCGGCCAAATTCCTTGACGAGCGCGTCCTTGCGCTCCTGCGTGATCGACATGTCTTTTCCTTCGACATCGTAGCTAAAGATTGAACCCGCGGACGACGCGGACCTCCCGGTCCTCAACCTCGACCAGCGCGACCGGGATTTTATCCAGGCTCGCCAGATGGAGGCCATCGCTCGCGGCGATCCCGATCAACCGCTGCCCCTGGCGGAGCAGTCCTGCCTGATCGGGAGTGAGCGATAGAGCCGGGATGTCGTCCAGCCCCGCGCCCAACGGCAGGAGGATATCGGTAAGGCGGCGCCCTTGGCCCAATTCGGCGAGTTTGTCCAGCGATATCGCGGCGTCGAGCCCGAACGGCCCCGCCTTGGTCCGCCTGAGCATCGTGACATGGCCGACCGTGCCGAGCGCGCGAGCGATGTCGCGCGCCATGCTGCGGATATAGGTGCCCTTGGAAACATGGGCGGTTAGGGTGATGGCGTTGACGTGATCCTCCCCCGCCAGGGGGAGGGGGACCAGCGCAGCTGGTGGAGGGGGAGGACACTGATCGCTGGCCGTAGCATTTCCTCCCCCTCCGTCAGGCTGCGCCTGCCACCTCCCCCTGACGGGGGAGGATAAGGTCAGCGAAAATATCGTTACTGCCCGTGTCGCGAGAACAACCTCTTTCCCGGCCCGCGCTAAATCATAGGCGCGCGCGCCATCCACCTTCAGCGCGCTGAACGCCGGCGGCACCTGATCGATCGCGCCGGTGAAGCGCGGCAGGACGGCTTCAATGTCAGCCAGTGTCGGCCGAACCTCACTGGTCGCGACTGTTTTGCCCTCGGCATCCAGCGTATCGGTCTCGATGCCGAAGCCGATCGTGAAATCATAGGTCTTGCTCGCATCGAGCATCCGCCCGGCGAGCTTGGTGGCCTCACCGATCGCAATCGGCAGCACGCCCGAGGCAAGCGGATCGAGCGTGCCCCCATGCCCGACCTTGAGCTTGGGGTATTCTTCGGCCCGCAACGCCCGCTTCACCGCGCTCACCGCTTGAGTCGAACCCAGGCCGACGGGCTTGTCGAGAATGATCCAGCCGTGCATCCGGCCGCCTTAACGTCAGCCGATTAACGCGCCTAGCGTCGTCCAACGATCTTTAAACCGACGGGCAGATCGGCTTCTACCAGACGGTCAATTTGGCAAACGGTATCATCGACATCATCGACGGTGAACGATCCGAAATGATCCAGCCGCGTCGAACCATGCGTATCGACCTGAAAACCCCGGGCGTTGGCCAATTCAGGGCAGCCACCTATGAATGAGACATAATAAGACTGACTTCGGGAATCGATGAAATACACTGCCTTGTGCGCCGCGTCATAAGCCCAGCCGCGGATCTTCGTCGTATAAATGAAGGGAATGTCAGCGTCGGGCCGGCCATCCGCCGGGCTCGGCAATGATGATTTTGGCTTGTCGGCCGCGATGGCTGCGGCCGCCGAATATGCCATTAGGCCAAACAACCAAGCACGGCGCATCACAGACCCCCTCAGCTCATTCTTATCGCGGTAGGCATACCATATCAGCGCTCCTCGAGCATCTCGATAAAATGCCGCCGGCAAAGCGCTAAATAGCGATCGTTGCCGCCAATCTCGGTCTGGGCGCCGGCGCTGACCGCCCGCCCTGCCGCATCCACACGCAAATTCATTGTCGCCTTGCGGCCGCATTCGCACACCGATTTGAGCTCGATCAGCGCGTCGGCAATGGCGAGCAGCCGTGCCGAGCCTGGGAACAGCGCGCCGAGGAAATCGGTACGCAAGCCGTAGCATAGCACCGGAATACCCGCCTCATCCGCGAGCCGTGCGAGCTGATCGACCTGATCGGGGGTGAGGAACTGCGCCTCATCGACCAGCACGCACGCGATTGGGCCCTCCTGGGCAAGCACCGTGGCGTGGAGATCGGTCGTGCCATCGAACGCGATGGCGGCGCGCTCCAACCCGATCCGCGAGCCGATCACGCCCATGCCCGATCGCGTATCGATCGCGGCGGTGAACAGCACCGTCTTCATGCCGCGCTCGCGATAATTGAAGTCGGCCTGGAGCAGCGTCGTCGATTTGCCGGCATTCATGCTGGCGTAGTAGAAATAGAGCTTGGCCATCAGGCGGGCGTGTCATCCTCGTCGCGCGCTGCGAGGTCGCGCGCGACGTGCGGTGCGCGTAGCAGCGAGTCGATATGGCTGCCTTCGTCGAAGCTCTCGTCCGCCAGGAATTTGAGCTTGGCGGCGTATTTGGTGTTCACCCTCCGCGCGACTTCGCTCTGCAGATAAGCGGTGTTCTGGCGGAGCGCCTTCAGCACCGCCTCCTCGTCCCGCCCGAGCAGCGGCTTCACAAAGGCGGTCGCGTTGCGCAGATCGGGCGACATGCGCACTTCGGTCACGGTCACTTGCGCCGCGCCGAGCACCGGGTCGTGCACCTCGCCGCGCATCAGGATGTCGGACAAGGCATGACGCACCTGCTCGCCGACTCGCAGCGTGCGGACCGAGCGCTCCTCCGGGTTGGTGCTATGCCGCGCCATCGATCGGCGTGAAGAAAGTGAGGCGATTGCTCGAGGGGTCGGCAATGCTGATCTCGCGCGTGCCCCAGGGCGTTTCCTGCGGCTCTCCGGGGCGCGAATTGCCATGCTTCTTGGCGCGGAGGTCGGCCATATAGGCCGACACGTCATCGACCGGAATGCGCAGCGCAGCGCCGGGCGTCGCATCGCCATAATGCTCCGACAGGTGGAGCACGCAATCGCCGAGCTTCACCGCCATATAGAGCGGCGCCCAGTCTTCGAACCGGTGCTCGAAAACCAGCTCGAAGCCGAGATAATTGAGGTAAAAGTCCTTCGTCCGCGCCTCATCGAAGCTGCGCAGGATCGGGGTGGGATGGCCGAGCGTCGCCAATTACAGCGTCCGCTCGCGCAGCTCGACCTCGAACGTTTCGAGGAAATCGCCGGGTTTGATGTCGGTGAAGTTCTGGGTGAACGTCACGCCGCACTCCAGCCCCGCGCGCACTTCCGCGACGTCATCCTTGAAGCGACGCAGCGAGGCGATTTCGCCGGTGTAGATGATGACATCCGCCCGGGTGATGCGCGCCTTGAGCGCCTTCCTGATGACGCCCTCGGTAACCAGCAGACCCGCCGCCTTGCCATGCTTGCCGGCCGAGAACACCTCGCGGATTTCGGCGCGGCCGACGACCGTCTCGAACGCTTCCGGTCCCAGCTCACCCGCCATGCCGGCGCGGATTTCGTCGATCAGGTCATAGATCACGTCATAATATTTGAGCGCGACCTTCTGCCGCTCGGCGATTTCGCGCGCCTTGGCATTGGCGCGGACGTTGAAACCGATGATCGGCGCGCCCGAGGCTCCCGCCAGCGTGACGTCGCTCTCGGTAATGCCGCCAACACCCGAATGCAGGATGCGCACGCGGATTTCGTCGGTCGACAGCTTGTTGAGGCTGGCGACGATCGCCTCGACCGAGCCTTGCGTATCGGCCTTGACGACGAGCGGATATTCGACTGCCTGCTTTTCCTTGAGCGCGGAGAACATGCTCTCCAGGCTTGCCGGCGCCGCGGTCGTGCGCTTCTGGAGCAGCACGCCCTGGCGATATTCAGCGACTTCACGCGCCCGCGCTTCATCTTCGACGACCTGAAGCAGATCGCCCGCCATCGGCACGCCGGAAAGCCCGAGTACCTCGACCGGCACCGACGGGCCGGCCTCCTTGACCTGCTGGCCCTTGTCGTTGACCAGCGCACGGACCTTGCCGCTTTCCGCGCCGACCACGAAGGTATCGCCGACGCGCAGCGTGCCGCGCTTGACGAGGATCGTCGCAACGGGGCCGCGGCCCTTGTCGAGCTTGGCCTCGATCACGCTGCCTTCCGCCGCGCGATCGGGATTGGCACCGAGCTCCATCAGTTCGGCCTGGAGCTGAATCTTCTCGATCAGCGTATCGAGCCCGGTCTTCTTGAGCGCCGAGACTTCGACGTCCTGGACCTCGCCGCCCATTTCCTCGACCATCACTTCATGCTCGAGCAGGCGCTCGCGCACGCGCTGCGGATTGGCGCTGTCGAGATCGACCTTGTTGATCGCCACCACCATGGGCACGCCGGCCGCTTTGGTATGGTTGATCGCCTCGATCGTCTGCGGCATCAGCCCGTCATTCGCGGCGACGACCAGCACGACGATATCGGTAACGTTGGCGCCGCGCGCGCGCATTTCGGTGAAGGCTTCGTGGCCGGGCGTGTCGAGGAAAGTGATCTTCGACTTGTCCTTCAGCGTCACCTGATAAGCACCGATATGCTGAGTGATGCCGCCGGCTTCACCGCGCACCACATCGGTGCCGCGCAGCGCGTCGAGCAGGCTGGTCTTGCCATGATCGACATGACCCATCACCGCCACCACCGGCGGGCGCGGCTTGAGCAGCTCTGGCGCATCCTCGGCGGTATCGACCTGAATATCGACGTCCGATTCGCTGACGCGCTGGATGTTGTGGCCGAATTCGGTGACGAGGAGCTCGGCCGTGTCCTGGTCGAGCGTCTGGTTGACGGTGACCATCATGCCCATCTTGAACAGCGCCTTCACCAGATCCGCGCCCTTTTCAGCCATGCGGTTGGCGAGTTCCTGCACGGTGATCGCCTCGGGCACCACCACGTCGCGGACCTGCTTGGCCTGCGCCTCACGCGGACCCAAGTGGCGGCGGTGTTCCTTCTCGCGCGCGCGCTTCAACGCCGCAAGACTGCGCGCGCGGGCGCCGCCATCGTCGCTCAGCGCGCGGTTGACGGTAAGCTTGCCCGACTGGCGACGATCGTCGCCGCCTTTGCGATCGCGCGAGGGGCGCTCGGGCAGCGAGGCGGGGCCGGGGCGACGCGGTGCGGGCGATGGACCGCCGCCGCTCGGCGCAGCAGGCGCGGTCGGAGCAGGTGCAGCGACCGGTTCGGCACGGCGCGGCGGCGGCGCGGGGCGCTGCACCGGCGTGAAGCGACGCGGTGCCGGCAGATTGGGGTCGCGGGCCAGCGCAATCGGGGCGTCGTCATCCGCATCAGCCTCGGCGCCGACCGGCTCCGGCACGCGCTCGACGTCGGGTTCAGGGGCCGGCGCATCGGTTTCGGCATCGGCCCTGGCAGCCGCACGCGCTTCCTCGGCGCGACGGCGCTCTTCCTCGGCGGCTTCGGCCTTTTCGCGCTCTTCGCGACGGCGCGCTTCCTCAAGCGCTGAGAGCCGGGCTTCCTCGGCCTCACGCAACAGCTTTTCCTGAAGCTCCTTGCGCGACAGCGCGCTTGCCGGCGCAGGCGTAGGCGCCCGCGGCGGCTCGGGGGCACGCGCTTGGGGCGCGGGCGCCGGCGCGGGCTCGGGGGCAGCAGGCGCGGCTGGCATCGGATCGCCCGGGCGACGCAGCACGCGCGCCTTCTTCGTTTCCACGATCACCGTGTTCGAGCGGCCGTGGCTGAAGCTCTGCTTTACCTTGCCGGTCTCAACCGTGCGCTTCACGCCCAGCGGCGCGCGCATTCCCAGCTTCGGCTTGTCGTTCTCATCACTCATCAGGCTTGCTCAACGTCCTCAAAAAATTCATGTCGGCCAAGATCATTGTGGCCCGGCGGCATCCACGCCCGATGCGCGGAACGCCGATGCGCCCTGCGACGCGGTTTCGCAAGGCTCTCCTGCCCGGGCCGGGCCGGTAAAATGCAACCATCGGTCGATCGCCGAGCGGATGCGCCCGGCCGCAGCACGATCCGTGACCCCCAAATGGACCAGGTTTTCGCGCCCCAGCGCCACCGATAATATGGCGCGCGACAGTGGGATTACCAACCCCCGCTCGCCCGATCCTTCCGCATCGCGCCCGACGCGCCAGGCCTGATCGAGCCGGCGATTGCCGTCGGTGCCCGCATCGGCCGCATGAAGCAGCAGATGCAGCCGACCGGCGCGCGCGGCTTCCTCGATCCGGTCAGAGCCCGTGGCCAGCATGCCGGCGCGCAGCTCAAGCCCCAGCCGGTCGAGCACCGCGCGCTCCAGCGCTTCCGCAATCCGCGCCGGCAAATCATCGGGGATGGCGAGCGGCGCGCCCTTGAACGCCCGCGCCAGCGCGCCCTTCAAGCGGCCCTTGGCGATCGCCACCTCCAGCTCGGCACGATTGACGCCAATCCACGCGCCGCGCCCTGGCGCTTTCGCGCGCACATCGGGCAGCACCGCGCCGTCGGGCGCCAGCGCCAGCCGGATCAACCCCTCGCGCGGCGCTTCCTCGCGCGACAGCACGCAGGTGCGGATGGCGTCGCTCATCGCCCGCTCTCCCGGTGGGAAGAGCGGGGCAGCACGCTCAGGCTTGCCGGGCGCTTACCATGTCGGGAGAGCCGCATACGCGTCCTCCCTGTGGGGCTGGAGGGAGAAAGCGCGCATCAGCCAGCGGCTTCCTCGTCGGCGGTCACCGGCTCGTCATCGAACCAATGCGCGCGCGCCGCCATGATGATTTCGTTGCCCTGGTCTTCGCTCAGGCCATAGGTCGCGAGAATGCCGCCCTTGTCTTCGCTGCGCTCGCTCCGCTTGGCATCGGCGTCGTTGCGACGGCGCGGCTCGCTGCGGCGCTTCTGGATCAGCTCGTCGGTGGCGAGATCGGCGAGATCGTCGAGCGTCTTGATACCCGCCTTGCCGAGCGTGACGAGCATCGCTTCGGTCAGATGCGGCATCGTCGCCAGCTCGTCCGACACGCCGAGCGCCTGGCGCTCTTCGCGCGCAGCCTGCTCGCGGCGCTCCAGCGCTTCCTGGGCGCGGTTCTGCAACTCGGCAGCAAGGTCTTCGTCAAAGCCCTCGATGCCGGCCAGTTCCTCGGGCTCGACATAGGCGACTTCCTCGAGCTCGCTGAACCCTTCGGCGACGAGCAGCTGCGCCAGCGTCTCGTCGACGTCGAGCTCGTTCTGGAACATTTCCGAGCGCTCGACGAATTCGCGCTGGCGCTTCTCGCTCGCGTCGGCTTCGGTCAGGATGTCGATCGCCTTGCCGGTCAACTGGCTGGCGAGGCGCACATTCTGGCCGCGACGGCCGATCGCAAGGCTCAGCTGATCGTCGGGCACAACCACCTCGATGCGGTCATCTTCCTCGTCGATCACCACGCGGCTGACATTGGCCGGCTGCAGCGCATTGACCACGAATGTCGCGGTGTCGGGCGACCAGGGGATGATGTCGATCTTCTCACCCTGCATTTCCTGCACCACCGCCTGGACGCGGCTGCCCTTCATGCCGACGCACGCGCCGACCGGATCGATGCTGGAATCGTGCGAAATCACGCCGATTTTCGCGCGGCTACCCGGATCGCGCGCAGCCGCCTTGATCTCGATGATGCCGTCGTAAATTTCGGGCACTTCCTGCGCGAACAGCTTCTTCATGAAATCGGGGTGTGCGCGGCTGAGGAAAATCTGCGGCCCGCGATTCTCGCGCCGGACGTTCAGGATCAGGCTACGGATACGATCATTAACGCGCACCACTTCGCGCGGGATCTGCGCGTCGCGGCGTATGACGCCTTCGGCCCGCCCCAGATCGACGACGACATGGCCGAATTCCACGCGCTTGACCACGCCGGTGATGATCTCACCTTGGCGGTCCTTGAATTCCTCATATTGCCGCTCGCGCTCGGCATCGCGGACCTTCTGGAAGATCACCTGCTTGGCGGCCTGCGCGGCGATGCGGCCGAATTCAATGGGGGGCAGCGGATCGACGATGAAGTCGCCGACCTGCGCACCCGGCTGCAGCTTTTCGGCCTGCTTGACGTCGACCTGCTTGAAATAATCGTCAACCGCCTCGACCACTTCGACGACGCGCCACAGCCGCAAATCGCCGGTCTGCGGATCGAGCTTGGCGCGGATGTCGTTCTCGGCGCCGTAGCGCGCGCGGGCGGCGCGCTGAATGGCGTCTTCCATTGCCTCGATCACGATGCCGCGATCGATCAGCTTTTCCTTGGCGACCGCGTCGGCAATCGCGATCAGCTCGGCCTTGTTCGCCGAAACGGCGCTGGCTGCACTGGCCATAACTTACCCTTCCATGTCCTCGGTATCGGTTTGAAATTCTTCGGCGCCCTCGGTCGCGAGCGGCGCGGTGGCGGCGATCAGCTTGTCGGTGAGCACCAGCTTGGCGTCCTCGATCGCGGCGAAGGGCAGCGTATGGACCGCGCCGTCGCGCGCCCGGATCGACACCTGATCGCCCTCGACGCCGACCAGCGCGCCCTTGAACTGCTTCTGGCCGTTGAGCTTTTCCGCCAGCATGATCCGCGCCTCATGCCCCGCCCAATCGGCATAGTCCTTCAGGCGCGTGAGCGGCCGGTCGATGCCGGGCGAGCTGACTTCCAGGCGATAAGCGTGGTCGATCGGGTCCCGCCCCTGCGCTTCGAGCGCGTCGAGCAGCTCCGACAGGCGCCGCGAGAGCGCCGCGCAATCATCGATCGTCAGCTGGCGCGTATCGGGCCGCTCGGCCATCACCTGCAGCGTCGGATCGCTGGTGCCGCCGAAAACGCTCACGCGCACGAGATCGAAACCGAGCGCTTTCGCCTCGGGCTCGATCAATCGGGTCAACGTGTCGATCAGTTCGGCCAATCTTCGATTCCACACAAGTTCGCGCGCCGCCGGAACCGTTGGTCCCGACCCTCCGCAGCGTTACCGATGTAGAGAATGCGCAGCGGCGATATAGGCCGGTCGCGCCAGTCGTGCAAGCGCTTAGCGGCCGGCTTCTTCGCCGCGCACGAGCAGATAATTCATCCGCGCCCGCGCGATCGGCCTGGCGCGGTCATCCTGCCAGGCGATCGCGTCGACATTGGCGACGCGGTTGCCGAGCCGGGTGATGAGGCCGATGGCGCGCGTATCCTTGTCGCGGCCGCCGCGCATGAAATCGACCGTCACGTTGATCGGCTTGATCCGGGCAGCCGAGTCTTTGCCCTCTGCCTCGATCGCCTGGCGCAGCGCAGCGATGGCGGCGATTTCCATCAACCCGCTGATCGCGCCGCCATGCAGAAAGCCCGGCCGCCCCATCACTTCGCCGCGAAACGGCATGACCAGCACCGGCGCGCCTTCTACATCCGCGTCGAGGCTCAATCCCAACAGTTCGGCATAAGGCGGCAAGTTCATGCCGGAACCTCGGTCGCCATGAAAGTGCCGGCAACATGCGCGATTGGATCATCGGGGTCGCCATCATGCGCTTGCCCCCGCACGAACGCGATCTGGCGCGTCAGCCGATAGCATTCGCCGCGCCCGATCACCGCCATTCCAGGCGTGGCGGGGCGGAGGTAATCGATGCGCAGATCGAGCGTCGCATGCGGACGGAAGCGGCCATATTTCAGCCAGGCCGCCATGCTCGTCGCCATGTCCATCATCGTGATGATCGGGCCCGAGGCGATGATGCCGCGATCGGTATCGCCGACCAGTTCGGGCTTATAGGGCAGCGCGAGTTCCGCCCAGTCGGGCCCGTGCGCGCGATAGACGATGCCGAGCGCGCCGCCATGGCCGCCAATGCCGCGCGCGAGGAAGCGGGCAGGGTCGAACGGCGGGAGCGCGGACACATCCATGGCCGGTCCCCTTACCGTGGCGGCGGCGGCGCGCAAGCGCGGCGCGACATTACAGGCTTGTAACTGGCGAGCCTGGGCAGGCGCGATCAAGCTAAGCGACGCGCAACCATGAAACGCCAGCGGGGAACCATAAGATGATCGGACTCGATATCGGCCAGATTGCCGATCTTACCACCCAGGTCGCCACGGCCGGTGCCGTGCGCATCGCGGACATGGTTGATGACGGGCTGTTCGATCTTATCATCGCGATTGCGCTGTTGATCTACGAGATTGAGCCCGGCCCGGGCAACTGAGCCGATAATGGCAGCGGCGGCGCCGGATCCCGAAGCGTTGGCCGCAGCGGCGGCGCGATCCGCTGATGCCGCGCGAGCTTGGCGCCGCAGTGCTCAAGTAACCGATCTCCTCGCGCGCCTCGACGCCATTCAGGAGCTTGCCGAGCCTCAGGCCATTGACGCCGTTGCCGATCTGCTCAGCGACGATGACCTTGCTGCCCGGCTGCTCGCGCCACTGGTCGATGCCCTGCGGGACGAACCCTGGCTGACGCCGCCGCTTCGCGTCAGTCGCGATGGCCTGCGGATCGGGGCGCAGCTGATCGACCATCCATTGCTGCGGCTGAGCGCGAGCGTCACGCGCGCCGATAAGCTTGCTGCGCTGCCGCCGCCCGATGGGGTGCTGATGGCCGGGCGGTTGACGATCGTGCGCTATCACCGCGCCGGCGGCGTCCGCTTGCGGCGCTGGCAAGCGCCGCCGATCGCCCACGATTTCTCCATCGCCACAGCCCCACCCGCGCGTGAGATTGCGCCGGTCTGCCCCGCCGATGGCGCGGTGCTGGTGCAGGACGGGCGGCACCAGGGCACGCTGATGGGGGCGGCGACCAGCGATGTCGCGACGCTGACCGCGATCTTTCGCGACCGCGCCGCGCCCTTCATGCGCGATTATGCGACGGCCGATGGTCGATTGCGCCGCGTCGCGATGATCGACGAAGGCGGCGCGCGCAGTGACATGCTACTGACGATGCTGCGCGTGATGGGGCGGGGCGATGCCGGCGATTGCCTGGCGGCCGCGACGCACGATGCCGCCTTTTTCCGCCGCTGGTCGGCGATGCGCGAATGGCTTGCGCTCGATGCCGCGAGCGCGGCGCCGCGTCTCGCTGAAATGGCGTCGTTCGATCCTCATCCGGAAGTTCGTGCCGCCGCCACCGCGACATTGCCGATGCTCGCTGAGGCCGGGATCGCATGCCCCGCCTGATCGACGCCGGCAGCGGCGACGCGATCGATGTCGCGACGCTGATCGAGCTGCTCGACCAAGCAACCATCGACGCGCGCGATGAAGACGCCTTTGCCGCGCTCGGGTCGCTGCTCGCGCGATTGGGGCGCAACCGCGATTTCCTCGGCGATCTTGCAATCGACACGCTCAAGCAGCGCCGCACCGCCGATGCGAACGGCAGTGCGGCCTATGGCGCCCAAGCAATCCTGCTCGCCCCGCCCAACGGTAACTATGTGCTGCGCGCCAATTGCTGGCCGGCGCGCGACGACGCCATCGTTCGCGCGAGCGGCACCGCGCCCTTCTTCTACGACATGCCGCACGACCATAATTTCCCGTTCCTGACCTATGGCTATCTCGGGCCGGGCTATTGGAGCGATTATTACGAGTATGATGGCGCGGCGGTGCTCGGCGTGCCGGGGGAGCATGCCGGCTTGCGCTTCGTCGAGCGGGCGCGGCTCGAGCCCGATCGGCTGATGCTGTACCGGGCGCGGCGCGACGTTCATGTCCAGTTGCCGCCCGACAGCTTCTCGGTGTCGCTCAACATCCTTGGCTATGACGCCGCGCAACCCTGGGCCGAGCAGTTCCGCTTCGACATCGCCAAGGGCACGATCGCCCAGGGCCTGACGACGACCGCGTCCGAAGCGCTGCTGACGCTCGCCGCCGCCTTCGGGTCGGCAAACGGCGTCGACCTGGCGCACGAATTTGCGCGTCGCCACCCCGCCCCGCGCATGCGCGTCACTGCTCTGGGTGCGGTTGCCGCAACGCTGGAGACCGCTGCCGAGCGCCACCGATGGTACGCCGCCGCAACGCACGATCCTGATCGGTACGTCTCCGGTCATGCCGCCCTCCTCTGCCAACGCATCGAGGCAACAAAGGCGCGCGCAACAAGCTCCGAAACCGAGGTATCTCGCGGCCTGGACGCAATGGAGGACGCTACCCTCCGCATTTGATGTATTGCGTCCATGGCATAGCGATCGACCGGCCGGGGCTGGATAGCGCGCTGGCGGCTCGTGGCCTTGACCTGATACGCCATGAACATCTTGCTGCGGTCGACCCCGGCAACGGCATATTGCTGATGGACGCGCCGCTGCCCGCCGATGCGGCGGCAAGGTCGATGGGGCCGATTGCGCTTCTGGTCGCGCCTGCCGATGACCGTGCGGTGATCGCCGCCCTCGACGCCGGCGCTGACTAAGCGATCGACGCCACCGCGAGCGATGCGCTTGTCGCTGCCCGCCTTGCCGCATTGGCGCGCCGATCCAGCCCGTCCACCTTGTGCGTCGGACCGATCCGCATCGATCGGCTGGCTCAGCGCGTCACCCGCGAAGGGCAACCGATTGCGCTGTTGCCGCGCGAATATCGCTTGCTGCGTTACCTTGCAGAGCAAGCGGGGCGACCAGTCGGTCGCGGCGAGCTGCTGCGCCAGGTGTGGAATCTGCCGTTCGACCCGGGCACCAACGTCGTCGAGGTCCATGTCTCGCGGCTGCGCGCGCGGCTCGATCGCGGTTTTGCCGAGCCGGTGCTGCGCACCGAAAAAGGGCGTGGCTATATGCTGGTCGGCTAAGAGTGGATCGCGATTTGGCGATTGCCCCTCTTCATCCGCGCCGATAGCGTAAGCCTTAGAACGATAATCGAGGAGAGGCGGATGCACCCCAGCGTCCATGCCCAAGCAATGCCCGACAAACCCGCGCTGATCGTCGCGGAAACCGGTGAGGCGTTGACCTATGCCGCGCTTGATGCCGCGTCCAACCGCGCCGCGCAGCTTTACCGCTCGCTCGGGCTCCAGATCGGCGACACGATCGCCCTGTTCATGGAGAATGTACCGCAATTCTATGGCATTGCCTGGGGCGCGCAGCGGTCGGGGCTGTTCTATGTCTGCATCTCGTCGAAGCTGACCGCGCCCGAGGTCGACTATATCGTCCGCGATTCGGGGGCGAAATTGTTGATCGTGTCGGCGAGGCTGGCGGGAGTTGCGGAGAAGCTGACCACGCTGCTGCCTGATGTGCGCCGCTATGTGCAGGGCGGCGCTCTTGCTGGCTGGGCAAGCTGGGACGACGCTGTCGCCGCCATGCCTGCCCAACCCATCGCTGATGAACGGGCCGGCGTGGATATGCTCTATTCCTCGGGCACGACTGGCCGCCCCAAAGGCGTGCGCGTGGCACTGCCCGAGGACCCGGCGATCACCGCGCCGAACGTGTTGGTGATGCTGGCGCAGGCGCTGTACGGCTTCACGGCTGATGGCATCTATCTCTCGCCCGCGCCGCTCTACCACGCCGCGCCCTTGCGTTGGTCGATGACGGCAATGCGGCTGGGGATGACGGTCGTCATGATGCAGCATTTCGAGCCCGAGGCCGCGCTCGCCGCGATCGAGCGCTACCGGGTCACGCACAGCCAATGGGTGCCGACGCATTTCGTCCGGATGCTGAAACTGCCCGAGGATGTGCGCGCCAGATACGACCATTCGACGCTGAAATGCGCAATCCATGCCGCAGCACCCTGCCCCATCCCGGTCAAGGCAGCGATGATCGCGTGGTGGGGTCCGGTGATCCAGGAATATTATGCGGGGTCGGAAGGCAATGGCCTGACGACGATCAATTCGGAGCAATGGCTCAGCCACAAGGGCTCGGTCGGCAAGGCTGCCTATGGCGAGCTCCATATCTGCGACGAGGCAGGCAACGAGTTGCCGCCGGGCAGCGAGGGCCTTGTCTATTTCGGCGGCGGCGGCGTGTTCGAATATCACAACGACCCGGCCAAGACCGCCGAGGCCAAGCACCCGCAAGGCTGGACGACTTTAGGAGATATCGGGCGGATGGATGAGGAGGGCTATCTCTACCTCACCGACCGCAAGAGCTTCATGATCATCTCGGGCGGGGTGAACATCTACCCGCAGGAAATCGAGAACCGGCTGGTGACGCATCCCCGCGTGGCGGACGTCGCGGTGATCGGCGCACCCTGCCCCGAAATGGGCGAGCGCGTCGTCGCGGTGGTGCAGCCGGTCGACATGGCCGAAGCCGGGCCCGCGCTCGCCGATGAGCTGACCGCCTGGTGCCGCGCCGAACTCTCCGGTGTAAAGACACCGCGCCAGATCGACTTCACGCCCGAATTGCCCCGCCACCCGACCGGCAAGCTCTACAAGCGCCTGCTGCGGGATCGCTATTGGGGCAATAGCGAGAGCCGGATTGTTTGATTTTTTGCCGTCACCCCAGCGGAAGCTGGGGTCGCTTGCGGCTTAAGACCCCAGCTTCCGCTGGGGTGACTGATATACAAAGGACTTCTTCATGACCGACCGCGTCTCGATTACCGTCACCGACCAGATCGCCGATGTCCGCTTGACCCGCGCGGACAAGATGAACGCGCTCGACCCGGACATGTTCAGGGCCATCGGCGCAGCGATCGATGAGTTGCACGGCCGCACCGACATACGCTGCGTCGTGCTCTCGGGCGAGGGCCGCGCTTTCTGCGCCGGGCTCGACATGGCGAGCATGGCAGCGGGCGGATCGGGCACCGGCGCGACGCGCAACGCCCAGGGCAGCATCTTGCCGCAGCATGTGACCTGGGGCTGGCACGAACTGCCGATGCCCGTCATCGCGGCGGTTCACGGCGTCGCGTTCGGCGGCGGCTTTCAGATCATGTCGGGGGCCGACATCCGGATCGCCGCGCCGGGCACGCGCTTTGCCATCCGCGAGAGCTATTGGGGGCTGGTGCCCGACATGGCGGGCTGGGCAGTATGGCGCGGGCTGGTGCGCGACGATGTGCTGCGCGAACTCGCCTATACCGCGCGCGAATTCGATGCCGACGAGGCGCTGGGCCACGGCTTCATCACCCGCATCGCCGAGGAACCGCACGCCGCCGCGATGGCGCTCGCCCGCGACATCGCTACCAAGAGCCCGCACGCGATCCGCGGCATCAAGCGCCTCGCCAACATGGCGCACGACGCCGACCCACGCACGATCCTTGAAACCGAAACGCTTGAGCAGATGGCGGTGATCGGCAAGCCCAACATGATGGAACAAGTCGCCGCCAACATGCAGAAACGCGCGGCGGTGTTTGTGGATTGAGCGCCTAAACCGCGCGCACCCGCCATTCCCCCAGCGTCGCCCGCAAGTCCTCCGGCAACTCGGTCGCGCCCGTCTCTGCGCTCATCACCAAAGTCACGTCGGCGGTGGCGATCGGGGTGCCGTTCTGGGCGAGCAGGCCCAATATCTCCCAGCTGCGCGTGCCAATGCGGCCGATACCGTGATAGGCCGCGACGTCATCGGGAAAGCCGCCCTCGGCAAGATAATTGACCTCGACGCGCGCGACCAGAAAGCGATGGCCGCTCGGCCGCAACAGCCCGATCGCGCGGTTGAAGCGCACGCGCGCGCTTTCGAACAGCACCGCCATCGCGACGTTGTTGATATGGCCCAATATGTCGAGGTCCTGAAACCGCGTCTGGATGATGTCGTGATGGGGATAATGATCGGGCGACAGCCGCTCGGGCGCGGGGCGGGGCATGGCTTCTCCGGACAGGTCAGTTGGTGAGGATATCGACGCGGTCGTCTTCGATCACCGCCGCGGTCAGCCGCCCGGTTGCATAAGCGCCGGTGTCGATCGAAATGCGGTTGGCGAAGATGACGGGATCGGCGGTGACGGTGTGGCCGTGGACGATGCGGCGCGGATGCAGCGCCTCGCTCGACAGGAATGGCTCGCGGATTTCGAGCAGATCGGCGCGGCGCTGGCGGTTGAGCGCGATGCCGGGGCGAATGCCGGCATGGACGAACGCGAAGTCGCCGAGCTCGATCGCAAGTTCGAGCCTGACGAGGAAATCATGGTGCGCCTTGGGCAGCGCGGCGGCGAGCGCGCGGCCGGCAGCGGTCAATTGCGCGGGCGTCGGCGTCGGTGAAATGGCGATGCCATAGCTTGCCAGCGTCGCAGCGCCGCCCCAGTTGAGCCACGCCGCCGTATCGCGCGGCTCGGCCAGGAAGCGCAGCATCGCGTCTTCATGATTGCCGATCAGGTAGCGCGCGGGGAGGCCGGCAAAACCCGGCTGGGTGAGGCGTTCAAGCACCTCGCGCGAGCTGAGCCCACGATCAACATAGTCGCCCAGGAAAATGACCAGCGCCTGCTCGACCGGCGCGCGCAGACCATGGTCGCGAGCGATGGCGCGCTCGATCTGGAGCAGGCAATCGAAGCGACCATGGACGTCGCCGATCGCATAGACCCGCAACCCCGCCGGCAGCCGATAGCGCGCGGGCGCGGCGCCGGTACTTCGGTTTCGACGGAAGGGATTGAAGGCCATGCGCATCCCGGTGGCACCGCGCACGGTGCGCGGGCTCAACGGTTGAGCCTATACGCGCTTTGGCCGGCGCTCAAATAGCGGCGCTTCGGGCGGCTCAGCGCCAGCCCTTCGCCTTGGCGCCGGCTTCGGCCGCCGCATCGAGCGGCTCGCCCGCCATCATCGCCTGCGCGTCGGCGAGCAACGCGCCATCGGCCGAGCCGGCTTGCGCATAAGCCGTCGTCGCGCGGGCATTGCCGGCGCGGGTTTCGCGCAATTGCCAGCCATTGTCGGTGCGGCAGGCAATGCCGGAGAGCTGCGTCCCCGAGAACGCCCGGCACAGACCGCCCTGGCGATCGCGGAAAGTGACGATCACGCGGGTCGGGGCGCCGCTGGTCTGGGTCGCGGCAAGCTGGGTATCGAGCGCCTGGGCGAGACCACCCGAGGCGACGAGCGCGCCGCCATGGCTGGTCACCAAGCCATCGCTGCCCGAGCCGGGGATCGCCTGGCCGAGCATCAGGCCGACCACCAGGCTTGCCGCCGCCGCTACGCCCATTCCCCACCGCTGCCAGCGCACCGGCGAGGGCCGGCGCTTCAGCCGGAAATCCTCGAGCCGCACCACGGGCGCAGGTGCCGGTGCCGCGAGCAATCGCGACAGCCGCTCAGGCACCGGCGCTTGGGCCAAAGGCGCGAACCCGTTGGCAAGCATGCCGCGCAGCTTGCGATGCGCATCGACCTGTTGGCGCAAGTCAGGATCGGCGGCCATGGCGCGCTCCACGCGCTTGGCGTCGATCGGCGACAATTCGCCATCGGCATAAGCCATCAGCATTTCTGCATCGATATCGACGCGCTTGGTCATGCCGCTTCTCCCAGCATTTCCATCAACGCCGCGCGCCCGCGCACCAATCGCGATGTGAGCGTGCCCATCGGGATGTCGAGAATCGCAGCGGCGTCTTTGTAGGCTAAGCCCTCGACCAGCACGAGCGCAACCGCCTCGCGCTGCTCATCGGGCAATTTCTGCATCGCACGCCCGACATTGCCGAGCTCGACCGTCGCTTCGATCGCCTGATCGCCGCGATCGCCGACCGCGGCGCCGGCTTCCTCGTTGACAAAAGTCTCCGCCTGGCGCGCCCGAGCGCGCGTGGTGTCGATCCAGCTGTTGCGCATGATCCGGTACATCCAGCTATCAATCCTCGTCCCTGGCTGCCATTGATCGCGCGCCTTGAGCGCGCGCTCCACGGCGGCCTGGCACAAATCATCGGCGTCGGCCGAGCTGCGGGCGAGCGCATGGGCAAAGCGCCGCAAGCGCGGCAACACCGCCAGCAACTCGTCTTCGAACGCCACGACCGCAATCGCCTCCTTCGTGCCTTCGCGGGATGAAACGAGCGGGATCAGCCGTTTCATCCCAGGCATGACAGGAATTTTTGCGATGGCTAGAAACAAACGCATGAAATGGCTCACCGCTCTTGCCGCTGCGATGCTGCCGGTCGCGGCGCTGGCGCAATTGCTGCCGGGTGGTCCTGGCTTGCCGGCGGTGCCCGGCGTGCCTTCGGTGGGGCAAGTGGCCGAACGGCTGGACGCGACCGTCGATCGCGTTGCGGAGGTCCCGCAAGCGGTGGCGCGGCTGGCGCAGGAACGGCTCGACCGGATCGATAGCTTGGTCCGCGCGCATCCCGGCGACATCGCGCGCGACGACCATGGCGATGCGGCGCGCGCCGACGAGGTAATCGTTCAGGATGCCGACGCCGCAACCGTCAACGCCGCGACCAAGGCCGGCTTCACGCTGATCGAACAGAGCCGCATTGCCGGGCTCGACATCGGCTATGCCCGCTTTCGACCGCCGCCGGGCAAATCGCTGGCGGCCGCGATCAAGGCGATTCGCAAACTGGCGAGCGGCAAGGCGGTGTCGGCCGACGTGCTTCATTTCCCGGCGGGCGGGGTCGCGGCTGGACATGGCAGCAGCGAGGCACCCGCGCCGGAACGTGGCGCGGCGCCCGCGCGAATCGGCATGATCGATGGCGCACCGAGCAGCGCGGCCGGTCTCAACGGCACGGTCACGCACGCCGGTTTCGCGCGCGGCGCCGGCCAGCCGAGCAACCATGGCAGCGCGGTTGCCTCGCTGATGCTGGGCACGGCCCGCATCCGCGGCGCAGCGCCGGGAAGCGCGTTATGGGCAGCGGATGTCTATGGCGACGATCCCGCCGGCGGCAACGCGCTGGCCATTGCCCGCGCGCTCGGCTGGCTTGTCGAGGCGCGCGTGCCGGTCACGGTCATCAGTCTGGTCGGCCCCAGCAATCCGCTGCTCGCCCGCGCGGTATCAGCAGCACAGGCGCGCGGCATGGTGATCGTCGCGGCGGTGGGCAATGACGGGCCGGCGGCGCCGCCCGCCTACCCCGCTTCCTATCCGGGCGTGATCGCGGTGACGGCGGTCGACGGCCATGACCGGGTGCTGATCGAAGCGGGCCGCGCGCTGCACCTCGATTATGCCGCGCCCGGCGCCGACATGCTCGCAGCCGACGCGCGCGGCAATGCCATGCCGGTGCGGGGCACGTCCTTCGCCGCGCCGCTCGTCGCCGCGCTTGCCGCACGCCATTACACGACGCCCGACCCGAGCCGCGTGGCGTCGCTGATCCAAGCACTCAACGCTGCAGCCCGCGCCGATGGACGGTCGCCGTCGAGCCGCATCGGTCGCGGATTGCTGTGCAGCGCGTGCCGTACACCGCTGAAATAGGCTGATGTTAAAAATTTTCGTGCCCGCGGGATTAAAGTTCCGCCGTCCGTCGTTGTCGCAGCAAGTCCGGTGAAACGATCCGGACTTCGACATCAAGGCAACGGAACCAAGGGAAAGGACGGACATCATGAAAAAGTTTCTGATCGGTACGGCGGCCATCGCGGTTGCCATGGCGGCGATCCCGGCTCAGGCGCAGATCCTGGGTGGCGGCGGTGGCCTTGGCGGCGGCTTGGGCGGCGGCCTCGGTGGTGGTCTGGGCGGCGCCGTAAGCCGTGGGCCTTCGCTCCCCGACCTGCCGAACAGCGTCGATCGCTCGGTGAACAGCTCCAGCTCGGGCACGCTGTCGACGCAGGGCGAGCGTCATGTCGATACGCGCAAGGGCCATGTCTCGGCCAGCCGCTCGGTCGATGGCTCGCTGACCGACAGCATCACCAGCACCTCGTCGACGGGCCCTACCGCCAACCTGACCGGCAATGCGCAGGGCTCGGCCAATGGCAGCGCCGATGCGCAGCTGATCGGCACCGATGCGGTGCGCTCGGCCACGAGCCAGGCCGTCGGCACGGCGCGCAACGACGCGGGGATCGCTCGGGACCGAGCGCTGACCACGACGACGGCGGCCAAGGATCGCGCGGTCAATACGGTCGGCACCGCGCGTGACCGGGCGCTCACGACCACCGCCGCCGCCAAGGATCGGGCGTTGACCACGGCGGGTACTGTTCGGGATCGGGCGACCAACACCGCTGGTGCCGTCCGCACCCGTGCCGGCACCGTGGCGGGCAACGCCGCGGCTAACGGCCAGGGAGCGCTGAACGGCGCGACCAGCTATGCCAATGGCGCCGCCACGGCGCAGGGCAACGGCTCGGCGAGCGGTGCGGCCAATGGCAGTGGCGCGCTCGGCATGTTGTCGCTCGCCGGCAATGGCAGCGCCAATGGCCAGGGCAACTTCGCGGTGATGCCGGGCATGCCCGTCACCGATGCCAAGGGCCATGTCATCGGCACGGTCCAGTCGGTCAGCAACAATGCCCGCGGCCGGGTTCAGCAGGTGCGGATGAAGGTTGGCGACAAGCTGGCGACGCTGCCCGCGTCCAACTTCTCGGGCAACGGCAATGTGCTGGTCTCGGCAATGGGCAAGGGCGAAGTGAAGCACGCCGCCAAGGCTGACAACGAGCCCACCAACACCAACCAGTAAGCTCGATCATCAACGCTGCGCCGGCTCCCCCAATTTGCCGGCCAGCCGCCCCCGGTGCTTGCCCTGGCACCGGGGGCTTTCCCCTATGCGCCCGAAATAGTGACATTTGCTCTGTCCAGCTGGATTGACAGCGCGCGGCAGTCGGGAAATGTTGGCGCACCGGGCGAGGGGGTTCAGCCGCGCCGATTTAATGGGGGATCCAGCATGGCCAGCGCCGCGCACTCACGCTCCAGCCGCACCGTTTTCGCGCTGCTCGCCAGTGCCGCGCTTCTCGCCGGCTGCGCGACCGACGGCGGCGCCAAGCCCAAGTCGGCGGCCGCCGCTCCGCCTGCCGCCAAGGGCCCCGGTGCCGGCAAGGGCTATAGCCACGATCCTTATCCCTCGACCTACCACCCCTATCCCGGCGTGCCGACGCTGATCACCAACGTCACCGTGTTCGATGGCGAAGGCGGGCGGATCGACGGCGGCCAGGTGCTGTTCGCCGATGGCAAGATCGTCGCGGTTGGTCAGCAGCTTTCCGCACCCGCTGGCGCCAAGGTGATCGACGGCACCGGCAAGACGGTGTCGCCCGGCGTCATCGATATCCACAGCCATTTGGGCGACTATCCCTCGCCCGCCGTCCAAGCCAATTCGGACGGCAATGAGGCGACCAGCCCCACCACGCCCGATGTGTGGGCCGAACACAGCGTCTGGCCGCAAGACCCCGGCTTCAGCCGCGCGCTGGCCAATGGTGGCGTGACGACGCTCGAAATCCTGCCCGGCTCGGCCAATCTGATGGGGGGGCGCTCGGTCGTCATCAAGAACGTCTATGCCCGCACCGAGCAGGGGATGAAATTCCCCGGCGCCAAATATGGGCTGAAAATGGCGTGCGGCGAGAATCCCAAGCGCGTTTATGGCAGCAAGGGTCGCGAGCCTTCCACCCGCATGGGCAATATCGCGGTCGATCGGCAAACCTGGGCACGCGCGGTCGAATATAAGCGCCGCTGGGACAAGTACGAGAATTCGGGCGGCGAGCCTCCGGCGCGTGACATCGGCATGGATACGCTGGCGGGCGTGCTATCGGGCGAAATCCTCGTCCAGAACCATTGCTACCGCGCCGATGAGATGGGCATCGTCCTCGATATGGCCAAGGAATTCGGCTACCATGTTTCGGCCTTCCACCACGCGGTCGAGGCCTACAAGATCGCCGATCTGCTGAAGGCCAACGGCACCTGCGCGGCAGTGTGGGCTGATTGGTGGGGCTTCAAGATGGAAGCCTATGACGCGATCAAGGAAAATCTCGCGCTGCTCACCAAGGCGGGCGCCTGCGCGATGATCCATTCCGACGACGAGAACGGCATTCAGCGCCTGAACCAGGAAGTCGCCAAGGCGCTCGCTGCTGGCCGCCGGGCGGGCATCGAGATATCGGACGCAGAGGCGTGGAAATGGCTGACGATCAATCCCGCCAAGGCGCTCGGCATCGATGACAAGACCGGCAGCCTGAAGCCCGGCAAGATGGCCGACGTCGTGCTGTGGAACGGCAACCCGTTCAGCGTCTATACCCGGCCCGACATGGTGTGGATCGATGGCGCGCTGATGTACGACGCGCATGACTCGGGGCGACGGCCCGTATCCGACTTTGAACTTGGCCAGCCCGGATCGGGAGACGTGAAGTGAAGCGCCTGGTCCTCCTCGCCGCCGCCCCGCTCGCGCTCGCCGCCGCCCCGGCAATAGCGCAGACGGTCGCGATCACCAATGCCAAGCTCGTCATCGGCGATGGGTCACCGCCGGTCGACGGCGGTACGGTCGTTGTCAAAGATGGTCGCGTCGCGGCTGCCGGCAAATCGGTAAAGGTGCCCGCCGGGGCCGAGGTAGTCGATGCCGGCGGGCGCTATGTCACCCCCGGCATCGTCGCCGGCTTCACGCGACTCGGCATCGTCGAGGTTGACGGTGTCGAGCAGACCAATGACACCAACGCGCGTAACAGCCCGTTCCACGCATCGATCGACATCGCGCCGGCGGTCAACCCGCTGTCGAGCTCGATACCGTTGAACCGCGCCGAAGGCATCACGCGCGCCATCGTCGCACCCGAAGCCGGCGGCTCGATCTGGGCCGGACAAGGCGCGGTGATCGACCTCGGCGCGGATCGCAACGCCGTCACCGTGCCGCGCGCGTTCCAGTTCATGGAATATGGTGAAACCGGCGCGCGCAATGCGGGCGGCAGCCGCGCGGCGGCGATCGTGGCGTTCAAGCAGGCGCTGCTCGAGGCGCGCGAGTTCGCTAAGCGCGGCGGCACCTGGCCCGATCAGGGGCGCGACGCGTTGCTTACCCGGGCTGACGCGGTCGCGCTCGAGCCCGTCGTCAATGGCCGCATGCCACTGCTCATCCATGTCGAGCGCGCCTCCGACATGCTGGCGCTGATCGCGATCCGGCGTGACATGCCGCAGCTGCGCATGGTGTTTGTGGGCGCTGCCGAAGGCTGGACGATCGCCAAGGATCTCGCTGCCGCGCACATTCCGGTGATCGCGTCCGCTCTTGGCGATTTGCCGGTGAGTTTCGAGCAGCTCGCCGCGACCGAAAGCAATGTCGGGCGAATGAAAGCGGCCGGCGTGCTGGTCGGCATCGGGACGATCAACGACAATGATGCGCGCCAAGCGCGGCTGGAAAAGCAATATGCCGGCAATCTCGTCGGTATCGGCCGCGTGCCGGGCGCGACGGGGCTGAGCTGGGACGAGGCGTTCGCCGCGATCACCTCCAAGCCGGCCGAAGCGATTGGCCTGGGCAATGATCTAGGCTCACTCAAGCCCGGCACACATGGTGACGTCGTCATCTGGGACGGCGACCCGCTCGAACTCGGCACCAGCGTCGCGGCGGTCTATATCGACGGCGTCAAGCAGCCGCTCCACACCCGCCAGGACGAGCTGTTGAAGCGCTACACCCAGCCGCAGGAAGGGGCGCTGCCCAAAGCCTACGAGCGGTAGGGGCACAAGTTTCCAACGCGCGGTCAGCGTTTTCGTGATAGACCAGAGCGACTGTCCGAAAAGCGAGTCTCGATCACCGTCGCCCATCGCCGGTGAGCCCGGGCGCGTGGCTCGCGATGGCTGGCCGGCGCCGCCTGCGCGCCTCGATATGGAGACGTGAAATGCCGATCCTCACCACACGCGACGGAACGCAGATCTATTATCGGGACTGGGGCAAGGGCCAGCCCGTGCTGTTCAGCCATGGCTGGCCGCTGACCGGCGATGCCTGGGACCCGCAGATGATGTTCCTGCGCGCCCATGGCTATCGCGTCATCGCGCATGACCGGCGCGGCAATGGCCGGTCGGATCAGCCCGATTTCGGCAACAACGTCGATAGCTGGGCCGATGACCTCGCCGACCTGATCACACATCTCGACCTCAACGATATCGTCCTCGTCGGCCACTCGACCGGCGGCGGCGAAGTCGCGCGCTATATCGGTCGGCACGGCACCAGCCGTGTCGCCAAGGTCGTGCTGCTCGATTCGATCGTGCCCCGGATGCTGCAGGCCCCGGACAACCCCGCCGGCGTGCCGATCGAGGCGATCGACCAGATCCGCGCCGGCACCGCCTCCAACCGGTCGCAATTCTTCCAGGACATCACGACGCCCTTTTTCAGCGCCAATCGTGACGGGTCGAAGGTAACGCAGGGCATGCGCGACTTGTTCTGGTATCTTGGCCTCCAGGGCAGCGTTCTCGCTGAATATGAAACCTCGTTCAGCTGGCAACTCGATTACACCGAAGACGCGCGCAAGATCGACGTGCCGACATTGGTCATCCATGGCGATGATGACCAGATCGTGCCGATCGACGCTGGCGGGCGCCGCGCGGCGGAAATCATCGCCAATGCCCGGTTGCTCGTCTATCCCGGCGGCAATCACGGCATCGCGATCACCGATCCCGATCGGGTGAACCAGGATCTGCTCGCCTTTATTCAGGAGCCTGCGTCGGCGGGGTCATAGACGCCCGCCGCCCAACCAGGCCATTGCCCCGGCGCGATCAAGGCGCCGCTTGCTTGTCATACCAGGCGAGCCAACGCTCCATCCGGTCCTTGAGGAAGCTTGGCCGGCGCAGGCCATGATGCTCGCCGGGGTAGATGATCAGGCCACTGCGGATGCCCCGGCTCGACAGCGCTTGATACATCTGCTCGGAATTGAGCAGCGGCACGTTGAAATCCTTGTCGCCCGCCATGAACAGCGTCGGCGTGACGATGCGCTCGTTATGGTAGAAGGGGTAGCTGTTCCGCAGCCACACATCCATGTGCTCCCAGGGGCGGCCAAGCTCGATCTCGTAATCGCGGATATATTGATCGGTGCCATAGCCGGCGAGGATGTTGGCGATGCTGGCGCCGGAAACCGCCGCCTTGAAGCGCGCGTCGCTGGCGATCAGGTAATTGGTCAGCATGCCGCCATAGGACCAGCCGCCCACATAAAGCCGCGCCGGATCGGCGATGCCCTTGGCGACCGCGTCATCGACGCCGGCGAGTGCGTCGGGCACCGCTGGCCCTCCCCAATCGGCATAGAGCGCCTTGGCATAATCCTGGCCGCGCCCAGTGCCGCCCCTCGGATTGGTCGAGACGACGGCGAAGCCATGGCCGGCGAAGATCTGCCAGATCGGACTGAAGCCAGCGTCGAACTGCGATTGCGGGCCGCCATGATTGTAGAGCACCGTCGGCAGCTTTTGCGCTGCCTTGCCGGGCGGCAGGATGAGGAAGCCATGGACTTCGGTGCCGTCCTTGGACTTGAAGCTGGTGCGGGTGACGGCGCCGAGGCTCACCGTTTTCAGCCACGCGTCATTCTGGTGCGAGAGCTGGCGGAGCGCGCCCTTGCCGTCAAACGCATAGATTTCGCCGGGGTGAGCAGGGTCGCTCATCACCACGGCAAGCGCATCGCCGCCCGCAGCGGTGGGGAAGGCGAAAACCCGAAAGCCGCTCGCGACATCGCGGATTGTGCCATCAGCGGCAGAGACTTCGGCGAGGCGCTCGGTCTCGTCATCCTCGACGATCACCCGGATCGCCTTGCCATCGCGCGTCCAGATCGGCTGCGACACGTTGCGATCGAGCGTCGGCGTCAGCACCCGGCGCGGGCCGCCCGCTGCCGGCACCACCGCCAGCTTGCGGACGCCATAGCCGATCAGCTCGACCGGGCCGCCTTCGAGGTACGCGATCAATTTGCCGTCGGGCGACCAGGCCGGATAGCTGTTCCACCCCTCGGCATTGTCCTCGCCGGCATAGCTGGTCAGCGTGCGCGGCTCGGTGGGATTGGCAGCGACGGCGACGACGAACAGGTTGCTGTCGTAATTGCGGTCGGGATCAGCCGTGCGGTTGGAGGTGAAGGCGATCGTTTTGCCATCGGGCGACCAGGCCGGCAGCGCCTCGTCATAATCGCCGGTCGTGAGCCGTCGCGCGGTTTTGGTGGCGAGGTCGTAGAGCCACAGCCGGCTGTGCTGCTTGCCGAGATAGCCAACCGCGTCGCTCTTGAACTGGAAGCGATCGATCACGATCGGCTTGGGGCGCTTGTCGTCGGGTTTGGCGGCGTCTTCCGGCGCCTTCACGTCGCCGGGTTTCGCTTCGGCGGGCTTGGGATCGCCGGGCTTCGCCTCGGGCGCGGCGGGCTTCCCCTCAGGCTCGGGATCAGTGACGATCAGCGCGAGGGTGCGCGAATCGGGCGACCAGGCAATATCCTCGACCGAGCCCTTGATGCCGGGAAGCTTCATCCCCTCGCCGCCGGCCCGATCGAGCAGCCACACCGCGCCATCGCCACCCTTGTCGTCGGCGCCGTCCTTGCGGCCCGAGATAAAGGCGAGCCATTGCCCATCCGGGCTGAAGCGCGGCGACGATTCGCTCTCGCCCTTGCGGCTGGTGACCTGCACCGTGCGGCTGCCATCCCAGCGCGTCATCCAGATATGCGAAAAGCTCTTGTCGGCTGCCGCATCGGTCTCGCGCACGGCATAGGCGACCCATTGCCCGGCCGGATCGACCGCCGGTGCGCCGACCGTGCGGAGCTTGTCGAGATCAGCAGGCGTCATCGGGTGCGGCGCGGGCGCGGCGGCGACAAGCATGGACGTGGCGGCAAGCAAGGCAAGGCGCATGAAATCCCCCAAATTGACCGGCGCGGCCCGATGACCAGTGCCGCTCCGAGCCCAAGACTGCGAGGATTTGAGATGCCGCGCAAGCCGGTCTCGCCGGGGTATTGCCCGACCGACCTTGACTTTTTGCGTCGCAGCATGCATTTGCACCGCTATCGAGGCTGTTCGCAGCGTGATCTGGCGCCCCAAGCGCCTGGCTCTGGCCTCGGCCGTTTATCGACTTTGCTTCCCACATCACGCGGGGCGCGATCCTAGCCCCCGCCGCCGCCCTGGTTTTGCATCGTGCAACCGGGATCGCTGGCATTTGAGAGTTATTTCAATGTCATTCGACAATCTTGGACTCACCGAGTCCCTCCGCCGCGCTTTGGCGGAAAAGAATTATACCACCGCCACCCCGATCCAGGAGCAGGCGATCCCCGTACTGCTCGAAGGCGGCGATTTGCTCGGCATTGCCCAGACCGGCACCGGCAAGACGGCGGCATTCATGCTGCCCTCGATCCAGCTGCTCGTCGCTGCCAATCTTCGCCCGCGCCCTCACACCTGCCGCATGCTGGTGCTGGCGCCGACGCGCGAACTGGCCAGCCAGATCGCCGAGAGCGCGCGCGTCTATGGTCGCTACAGCCGCTTGTCGGTCGGCACGGTGTTCGGCGGCGTTTCGATCGGCAAGGACCGGCAGACGCTGAGCCGCGGCCTCGACATTCTCGTCGCGACGCCGGGCCGGCTGCTCGACCTGATCGATCAGTGCCTGCTGAGCCTGAAAGAGCTGGAAATCCTGGTGCTCGACGAAGCCGACCAGATGCTCGACCTCGGTTTCATCCACGCGCTGCGCCGCATCCACTCGCTGGTGCCGGCCAACCGCCAGAGCCTGTTCTTCTCGGCAACGATGCCCAAGGCGATCCGCGAGCTGGCCAATCAGTTCCTCACCGATCCAGTCACCGTCAGCGTCACGCCGGTCGCCAGCACGGCCGAGCGCGTCGACCAGTCGGTGATGTTCGTCCAGCAGGCCGAAAAGCAGGCGCTGCTGACGATGATGATCCAGGACCTGCCGATCGAGCGCGCACTGGTCTTCACCCGCACCAAGCACGGCGCCGACCGCGTTGTGAAGCTGCTGGGTGGCAACGGCATCCGCGCCAATGCGATCCATGGCAACAAGAGCCAGGTGCAGCGCGAGCGCGCGCTGGGCGACTTCAAGTCGGGCCGCGTCAAGATTCTGGTCGCGACCGACATCGCCGCGCGCGGCATCGACGTGTCGGGCGTGAGCCATGTGTTCAACTTCGAGCTGCCCAATGTGCCCGAGCAATATGTCCATCGCATCGGCCGCACCGCGCGCGCCGGGGCGAGCGGCGAGGCGATCGCCTTCTGCGCCGATGACGAGCGTAGCTATCTGCGCGACATCGAGAAGCTGACGCGGCAGAAAGTGCCGGTGGTGCCGCTGCCCGAGGGCTTCCTGGCACGTGCCGGTGCGATCAAGAGCCAGCGGGTGCGCGAAATGGGCGCCGACCCGGTCGATCGCCCGCGTCGCGACATTGGCAACAACCGCGCTCCGGCACGACCGCGCGCAACGCACCACGCCCGACCGACCGATGGCCGCGGCTATCGCGGCGGCGACGACCGCCAGGCCATGTCAGCCGACGCTCGGCCTTATCGCCAGGGCGAGCCGCGCCAGGGTGAGGCACGGCAGGGGGAAGCACGGCACGGCGACCAGCGCGCGCTGCGGCCGAACGATCGCCAGCCCCGCACCGATCGCCCTTATGGCGACCGCCCGCGCACGGACCGCCCGCATGGTGACCGGCTGCGTGATGATCGGCCCCGCGCCGATCGCCCCCGCACCGACCGTCCCCAAGGCGACCGCCCCTATGGTGACCGTCCGCGCGCTGATCGCCCGCAGGGTGATCGTCAGGAGCGCCCAGGCCAGACCGGGCATCGCCCGGCCGGCAACGGCCATCAGCCCGGCGGCAATCGCGGCCCGCAACGTGGCGGTAACGGCGGCGGTCGCGGTCGCTCCGGCCCGCGCGCTTTCGCCGGCTAACGGACCAAGCTCAGCCCTCTCTTGCGAAAGCGGGAGGGGGCTAGCTTTGAAACCTCAGCCACTCGCCCGACTCGGCACGCGTCGTGCGCAGCCGATTGGCCGGGTCCGCCTTGTCCTCGAGCCCGATCGCCATCCCGCAGAACAGCATGCGCTCGGGCGGGATCGGCACATGCGCAGCGACTGTCTCCGGATACATTGCCCAGCATTCCTGCGCGCAGGTCGCGAGCCCGGCCTCGACCGCCAGCAGCATCACATTCTGCAAATACATGCCCAGATCCGCCCATTGCGGCGGGCCCATGGCGCGATCGACGGTGCAGAACAGTGCGGCAGGCGCGCCGAAAAAGGCGAAGTTGCGCGCGAACCATAGCCGCCGCCCGGCCTTGTTCTCGCGCGGGATGCCGAGCTCGCCATAAAGCGCCTCGCCCACCGCGAACCGGCGATCGGTGTAAGGCGCCGACAACTCGCGCGGATAAATGTCATAAGCCGGCGTCTCGCGGTGGCCGGCCATCAGCTTGGCGGCAATATCGGCCTTGAGTCGAGCGAGCGCGTCGCCCGTCAGCACATCGATATGCCAGGGCTGGAGATTGCCGCCCGTCGCCGCGCGCGCCGCCTTGGTGACGATATCGCGCAGCACCACCGAATCGACCGGATCGGGCAGGAACCCGCGCACCGATCGCCTTGCCGCTACGGCATCCGAGACATTCATGCCGATCCCCGTTTTTCGATTTCGCGGTATGTGCCGCCACTCTTGCTCACCCGCCGGCTTTGCGCAACAACGCCGCGCAAATCGAACCGAGATGGAGAGTCGGGCATGGCAGAGGCATATATCGTCGACGCGGTTCGCACCGCAGGCGGCAAGCGCAACGGCAAGCTGGCCGGGTGGCACCCGGTCGACATGGCGGCGAGCGTTCTGGACGCGATCGTCGCGCGCACCGGGATCGACGGCGCGGCGGTTGATGACGTCGTCATGGGCTGCGTGATGCAGGGCGGCCAACAGGCCGGTCAAGTCGGCCGCAATGCCGTGCTCGCCGCGAAGAACCTGCCCGACAGCGTGCCCGCCGTCTCGATCGACCGGCAGTGCGGCTCGTCACAGCAATCGATGCAGTTCGCTGCGCAAGCGGTGATGTCGGGCACGCAGGACGTGGTGATTGCCGCCGGCGTCGAGAGCATGACGCGGGTGCCGATGGGCTCGACCGCGATGCTGTTCATGAAGGAAGGGCTGGGCAACTATAAGTCCCCCCGCCTCGACGAGAAATATCCCGGCATCATGTTCAGCCAGTTCATGGGCGCGGAGATGATCGCCAAGAAGCATGGCTTCAACCGCGAGCAGCTCGACGCCTTCGCCTATGAAAGCCACCGTCGCGCCGCCGCGGCGACCCAGGCAGGCGCCTTTGCCAACGAAATCGTCGCGCTCGATATCGAGACGCCCGATGGGAGCGAAAGTCACCATACCGACGAGGGCATCCGCTTCGACGCGACGCTGGAGGGAATTTCCTCGGTCAAGCTGCTGCAGGAAGGCGGGGTGATCTCGGCCGCCAATGCCAGCCAGATTTGCGATGGTGCCAGCGCGGTGATGATCGTGAGCGAAGAGGCGCTGAAGCGCTACAACCTCACGCCGCGCGCCCGCATCGTCAATCTGACGGTGACCGGCGGCGATCCGGTGATCATGCTCGAAGAGCCGCTGTTCGCGACCGACAAGGCCCTCGCCCGCGCTGGCCTGAAGATCGACGATATCGACCTTTATGAAGTGAACGAAGCGTTCGCGCCGGTGCCGATGGCGTGGATGAAGCACACCGGCGGCAGCCATGATCGCCTCAACGTCAACGGCGGCGCGATCGCGCTCGGCCACCCACTCGGCGCCTCGGGCACCAAGCTGATGGCGACGTTGCTCAACGCGCTTGAAGCGCGCGGCGGCAAGTACGGCCTGCAGACGATGTGCGAAGGCGGTGGCATCGCCAACGTGACGATCATCGAACGGGTTTGAGCTTTCGACCGTCACCGTCGTCCCGGCGAAAGCTGGGACCGCGTGGTTATAGAATCCTACATTCGCCGGCGACCCGATCACGCGCTGGGGTGACGGCATAGATTTCGAGAGGGCGTTTTCATGATCATCGATTCCACCACTGCCGCCGTCGTCACTGGCGGCGCCTCGGGCCTCGGTGCCGCCACCGCGCGCGCGCTCGCTGCGAAGGGCGCCAAGGTCGCGATCTTCGACCTGCAGGCGGATAAGGGCGAAGCGCTCGCGGCCGAGATTGGCGGCATCTTTTGCGAAGTGAACGTGACGAGCGATGAATCGGTCGATGCCGGCTTCGCCAAGGCGCGCGCCGCGCACGGGCAGGAGCGCATTCTGGTCGCTTGCGCCGGCACCGGCAATGCAATGAAAACCGCCAGCCGATCGAAGGAAGACGGCAGCATCAAGCATTTCAGCCTGGAAGCGTTCAACTGGCTGATCCAGATCAACTTGGTCGGCACCTTCCGCTGCGTGGCGAAATCCGCCGCCGGCATGCTCACGCTCGACCCGCTGCAAGATGGCGAGCGCGGCGCGATGGTGATGACCGCATCGGTCGCCGCCGAGGACGGCCAGATCGGCCAGGCGGCTTACTCTGCCTCAAAAGGCGGCGTGGTCGGCATGACGCTCCCCATCGCGCGCGACCTGATGGGCGAAGGCATCCGCATCAACACCATCCTGCCCGGCATTTTCAACACGCCGCTGATGCAGGGCGCGCCGCAGCAAGTGAAGGATGCGCTCGCCGCCTCGGTGCCCTTCCCCAAGCGGCTCGGCAATCCGGAGGAATATGCCCAGCTGGCGCTCACCATGATCGAGTGCGGCTATTTCAACGGCGAGGATGTGCGGCTGGACGGCGCGATCCGCATGGCGCCGCGCTGACATGTGGGGTACCTAGCGAGCGGCGCACCACCCTCACGGACAGGTGAGTAGGCACATGAGAATCCTGCACTGCATTCCGAGTGTTGATGCAGCAGGCGGTGGGCCGATCGAAAGCATCTTCCGGTTACACGCAGTCAGCCGTCCGTGGGGAGTCGAGCACGAGATCGTGTCGCTCGATCACCGAGACGACCCGTGGGTATCAGCGGCGCCCATCCCGATATATGCCCTGGGCGACCGCAGGTTGAACGCCGAATGGTGGCGGGCGCCGGCAAACCGGTACCGCTACACGGCAGGATATGTCGATTGGCTCGCGCAAAACCTGAGTAGGTACGATACCGTTATCGTTCACGGGCTATGGACCTATTCCTCGAGTGGCGCGAGCCAGGTTTTGCCCAAGGTTAAAACGCCCTATTTCCTGATGCCGCATGGGATGATGGATCCGTGGTTTGGCAAGCGCTATCCCCATAAGCATGTCGTAAAGCAGCTGCTGTGGTTTGTTGCCGAGGGACGGCTGGCGAGCAAAGCGCGGAGCCTTCTCTTCACTGCAGAAACCGAAAGAGCACTCGCGGGCCAAGCCTTCTTGGGTCATCGGTACCGGGAGAAAGTCATCAAGTTCGGCACCGCAATGCCGCCGGCTGAGGCAGAAAATGAGCGGCTGGTCCTCGAGCAGTTGATCCCCGGCCTTGGGCCCTCTCCTTTTATCGTATTTCTTGGAAGGATTCACGAAAAGAAGGGCTGTGATATTCTCATTGAGGCGTTTGCGCGGGCGATCCCGGCCGATAACCCCCTCAAACTCGTGATTGCCGGACCCAGTGGCGGAAATCTTCAGGGCGAATTGCAGCGGCTCGCCGCACAACTGGGCCTCGCAGACCGCGTCTTTTTCCCGGGCCCGCTGTTCGATACGATGAAGTGGGCTGCACTACGTCAGGCAGAGGCGTTCGCCCTGCCGTCCCATCAGGAGAATTTCGGCATCGCCGTCGCAGAAGCGTTGGGATGTGGCACGCCGGTATTGATCAGTAATCGGGTGAATATCTATCGAGAGATCCAGGATAGCGGCGGGGGGCTTGTTGCCAATGACAACATCTCTGATTTCACCGATCTATTGCGGCAATGGTTGCAGTTAAGTCCGCAGGAAAAAATGGAGTTCAGACACCGAGCCCTAAATACCTTCAAGACTCATTTCGATATCGAGATTACGGGGCATCAATTTATTGATTACCTGCGGCACGAGGTCACTGCATCAAAGGCACAGCGCTCTTAATGGCTGGTGGACGACCATCTGCTCCACTGTCTTTTTCGACCATCAAGATGGCGAGCATTGTAAGGATAAGCTGCAAACTAAACCGTTCTGCCAGTATCCCCTCAAACAGACTCGCCGCGAATGAACATGCGATCATCCCTAGCCAGAGCGGCATCGTCGGCGAATTCATTAGATTCGAATATTGGGATTTCAATAACATTCGTAGATAGATAAATCCCCAACCAACTGGGAATAGGAAGCCATATTTAGCCCATCCTCGGAGAAAACTGTTTTCGCTGTTGCTGGTTTCGACACCATCGCCGAAAAATGGACTTGATTGGATTTCTCGCCACATATTCAACCAAACAATGTCTCTGTCCTCATAATGCAAGCCTCTTTCGAAACCCGAGAATATATCCGGGTTATAGATAAAGGCGATGTAGATCAATAAGACGGCCACTGAGCCAAAATACGCCATCAATATCATTGAGCCCGGCGACGGTTTCGACTTCAACCAAACGATGAATGCTCCAACGAAGGCGGCAACTAATCCTGTACGAGAGCCGCACATCACGATGATGTACATTGTCGCCGCAATGAGCACAGAGCGAGCGATCACTCGGCTGCGTCGAATTATGAGGTAGGTCTGAAGGCAGATTATGAATGCTAGCTGGACGGCAAGAAAGTTTGGGTGTGCGGTATCCCCATAGAAACGATTGACATAATCGTTTGTGCCATAGCCAGATAGTAAGAGTAGGATATTTTGGACTAAATATACGATTGAACATACGTCGAGTATCGCCAGGATTGAGATCGAGGTGGATTTATATCCATATCGAGATATGGAAGAAGCAACTGCTAGCCACAGTGATATCGTAACCAATAGCGTAGGAAGGGTCGCGATAGCCAAGTCAATGTCTATAAAAAATAGCCTGATGACGGCGAGCGTCTGCAACGTGATCAATATGATCAGTACGGGGTCGGCTAGGCTACTCGGGCGAACGTTACGGACGACGGATAGGAAAAATAGGATTATAGCCAACAAGCCAAATATGATACTATAGCTTTGGACGTATAAAACATAATCCGGTAGGGTAGTTGCCCCTCCATCTATTAGTTCGTCGATTGTCCGCGGCTTAAAAGCTGCGGACATGAAGAGTGCGACCAAGCCCCACTTTAACAGCGCCGAATTTTGAGAGAATCGCAACCGCGCGGGTCGCACCTCAGCCGGTGGTGCCCCTACCTCATTGATGGTGTCCAGCGCAGGGGAGGTGCTCATATTGCCCTTTCCAACGTAGACGCGCTTGACGGCACCGAGATATACCAAGCGCCGATGAGGAAGCACCCCGCTCTGGAAGTTTGGCATAATATATTGTGGTCAAGCTACAAGGGGGCAGTTTTTTCCTCCATGTACCAAGAAGCGACGCGGCGCGGCTGGTCGGTCGATGTCATCCAGGTAGCGGAATCCGAAGGCCAGCGCGTCGGCCTCGGCAAGGTCGACCTGTCCTACCATCGCTACCCTTATGAGCTGCTGTATCGCGGATCGCTGGACCACGTGCCGTTGCTCGCATCGCTGGTGACGCATTTCCGCCGCGGATGGGCATCCCGGGCCGATTTCGTGATCGTGCAGGGCTATGCCGAGCTACGCAACTGGGCGCAGCTGGCGGGGCTGATATTGGGGGGGACGCCGCGCGGAGTGTTCTGCGATTCCACGCTCAACGAAAGCTCGGCAAACCCGCTCATCAGGCTGGCGAAACGACTATTTTTCAGCCGGTGCGATCTGATCTTCTGCTATGGTGAGCGGGCCAGCGACATGGCGGCCCATTTCGGTGCCCGGCCGAACCAGATCGTCCGGCGCTGCCAGAGCGCCGCGCTCCCGCACGGTTATGATCCGACCGCCGTGCCGCGACAGCGCGCAGCGGCGCGACCAGCCGCGCCCCGCTTCCTTTATGTCGGGCGTCTTGCGGCCGAGAAGAACTTGTTCCGGTTGATCGAGGCGTTTGCGCTCGCGCGTCGCGATCTCGACACCGCTGAGCTTCGCGTCGTGGGCAACGGGCCGCTGAGGGACGAACTCATCGCGCACGCCGAAAAGATGGGAGTCGCATCCTCCGTGCACTTTCTGGGCGGGATGGCGATGGACGCCATCAGCGCCGAATATCTGGCAGCAACGGCGCTGATCCTGCCGAGCCTGCGCGAGCCCTGGGGACTGGTTGTCAACGAGGCGTTGGCGTTCGGCTGTCCTGTTGTGGTCAGCGATCTTTGTGGGTGTGTGCCGGAACTTGTGCTACCGCGCGTCTCCGGGGTGGTGTTCGACCCCCATGATGTGCCCGGCCTTGCCGCCCGGCTCGTGGAGGTGGAGAAGAATTATGGCGCCCCGGAGCTGGTCGAACGCCGGCTCGAGCTGATCGGCAATTATACGCCCGACGCCGCCGCGACCGAAATCCTGGACGGCGTTGCGACTTATCTGAACGGCCAACGCTAAATCGGAAACCGCCACAATCGTGAACCGATCATGTTGAAACGGAGGATCCTGGCCGGCGTGGTCGCGGCATCTGCGGCGCAGCTGGTCCCCATTGTCGTCCAGCTGTTGCTGGTCCCCGTGCTGATCGGCCATTGGGGCGTCGCCAAATATGGCCTGTGGCTGCTGCTGTTCACCATCCCCTCCTATCTCGCGATCAGCGACGCCGGGGTGGGCAAGGCCGCCCTTTCCGACCTGATGGTCCGGATCGCCAAAGGTGACATTGCCGGCACCCAAAGGACGTTCCATTCGGTCATCGCCACGGTCGCCGGCTTGGTGCTGGTGATCGCTGGCGTGCTCTTAATCGGCCTGTTTCTGGTGCCGGACAGCGCGCTCCCCAGCGCGGGCGTTACCGCCGCCGAGGTGCGGCTGGCGGTCCTGCTGGTCACGGCCTATGGCGCAGCCGCGCTGGCCCATGCGCTGCTCGCCTGCGGCTTCCAGCCTGCCGGTCATTTCGCGACCCAGGCCTGGTCATGGGCAGCGGCGAGCCTGTTCGAAGGCGTCGCCGCCCTGTCCGCGGCGATCAGTGGCGTCGACATCGTCGGGTTGGCGCTAACCTATCTGCTGTGCCGGTCGATCAGCTTTGCCGGCTCCGCCTGGATCATGCAGCGGCTGGCGCCCTGGGCAACGCTAACGCTCGCCGGGGCCAATATCGCCGATGTCCGCCGGCTCCTGGCGCCCGCGACAGCCAATCTGGCGGTACCGCTGGGCAATGCTGTGATCCTGCAAGGAACCGCGCTGGCGCTGGGCCTTGGCGCCGGACCGGCGGCAGTGCCGGCATTTTCGGTGGCGCGGACACTCGCGCGCTTGTCCACCCAGGCGACATGGACCGTCGGCCGAGCGGTCACGCCCGAATTTGCGCTGGCGCAAGCGCAGGGCAATAGCGCGCTGGGGGCACGGTTGTTCGGGTTGATCGTGGTCTGGGGGCTTGTCGTCGGCATCCCCTATTCGGCGGCATTTTTCCTGCTCGGTGACAAGGTGATCGGCTGGTGGACGCATGGCACGGTCGTGCCCGGGGGGCTGATGCTGGCGCTGATGGCGGTCTCGATCCTTGGCAGCAATTTGTGGAACCCCGTCGGCGACTTGCTGGTGGTGACGAATCGCCAGAAAGTCCTGAGCCTGTCGCTGCTCATCCTGAGCGCGCTCGGCGTCGCGACGAGTTATTTGCTGAGCCCGCTGATCGGCAGCGCCGCCGGCGCGCTTGGTCTGGCGCTGGTCGACGCAGGCATGGCGATGACGCTCGGGCTGTTCGTGCTCCATTCCATCTTCACGCCCCGGCAACTTGGCGGCGCGATCGAGAGCTTGTGGCGCGAGAGTCAGGCCATGCCGCGCCGGCTGGCGCAATTCGGCCGGCGCGCGCCGTAGCTCGACCGGAAGGCGCGCGTGCCGTGATAGGGCATGGGATCAGCAGGCCGCCAACAATTAAGGTCGCAGCAACGCTCCGAAGCCCCTACATTAGGGCGTCCACACCCCAAAGCCCGCAGGCACGACATGAGCATGTTCGATCGGATTAGCGATTTGGCCAAGACCGAATGGGGTCAGGCCTCGAGGCTCGCTCAGGAGACCTATCAGCAGCATATGGGGACGCATGGCCATACCGGCCGGGCCATCGTGGAGACTGTGGCGGCGGTGTGCCGCAATCACCCCAATCTGGTCGGCATCGGCGCGGGGTTTCTCGTCGAACGTCTGCTGGTTCATGAAAAGCACGTCTATGACGCGCATGCCGCCAACGGCGAGCACGCGGCAGAGCCAAGCGCGCCGACCGGGATGAGCTTCGAGTCGGTCGAAACCGCTGCTCAGAAGCAACTCGACAATGCGCACATGAAGATGATGAAGCTGCGACCGTTCAAGGTTGCGCTCGAGGTGTTCGGCGCGCTCGTTCTGCTCAAGATCGCCGCGCGCAGCGCCCGCTTCTTCCGGCACAAGCACCAGAATGAGGTGTGGTTCGCGCCGGCCGCGCGGTTGCGGCTGATCAGCAGCGCGATCGCAACCTTCCAGCTGATTCGCGCGATCAAATCGCGCCGCGCCAGCGCGCTGCGCAACGCATCGATTGCCTATTTCAGCACGCGCGCGCTGCAGCCCATGCTGAAATATTCGCGCTCGATGCAGGGCAAGACCGGCGCGCCAGCGGCAACCGCCATCGAGAACGACGGGGCAGTGGCACCTGCCACACCCCTGCCGGCAGCCGAGGTGCCTGGGGAATCCGCGCCCGCCATATTGCCCGCCATCGCCGTTCCGCCGGCTGGCAACGGCACTCAGCCTTCGCTACACTGACCGCTACCGGACAATTCCCCGACTGGACGATCGCTCGCCGTACTTGGCGGGCCAATCGATCACAGAAATCGGGAAACATCATTTTGCCGTAGCATGGCGCGCGTATAGGCGGCGATCAAACCCACGTAGGAGATGGTCACGATGGACATGAAAACCAGCAAGCCGGAGGGCGGATGCCCGTTCCACGGCGAAACGCGTTCGCTGCTCGGCCGCACCAATCGCGATTGGTGGCCCAATGCGCTGCCGGTCGATATTCTCCATCAAGGCGGCGTGTCGCCCGACCCGATGGGCCCGGACTATGATTATGCCGAAGCGTTCAAGGCGCTCGACTATAACGCGCTGAAGGCCGACCTCACCGCGCTGATGACCGACAGCCAGCCCTGGTGGCCGGCCGATTACGGGCATTACGGCCCCTTCTTCATCCGTATGGCGTGGCACGCCGCCGGCACCTATCGCACCGCGGACGGTCGCGGTGGCGCGAACAGCGGCCAGCAGCGCTTTGCCCCGCTCAATTCGTGGCCGGACAATGGCAATCTCGACAAGGCGCGCCGCCTGTTGTGGCCGATCAAGCAGAAATACGGCAAGCACATCAGCTGGGCTGACTTGTTCATCCTGGCCGGCAATGTCGCGATCGAGTCGATGGGCGGTCCGGTGTTCGGTTTCGGCGGCGGCCGCCCCGACGTGTTCGAGCCCGAGCGGGACATCTATTGGGGCGAGGAAGACCTTTGGGTCAACGAAGGCGCCAAGACGCGCATCCGCCCCGAGGACCAGGCCGATCTCGAAAATCCGCTCGCCGCGATTCAGATGGGGCTGATCTACGTCAATCCCGAAGGCCCGGGCGGCAATCCCGATCCGCTGCAATCGGCACGCGACATGAAGGTCACCTTCGAGCGCATGGCGATGAACCATGAAGAGACGGTGGCGCTCACCGCCGGCGGCCACACCTTCGGCAAGGCGCATGGCGCGGGCGATGCGAGCCTGGTCGGCGTTGCGCCGGAAGGCGGCAGCATCGCGGCGCAAGGCTTTGGCTGGCTGAGCACGCACGGTACCGGCGTGGGCGGTGACGCCATCACCAGCGGCATCGAAGGATCGTGGGTCAATACGCCGACGAGCTGGTCGGAGAATTATTTCCGGCTGCTGCTCGATTATGAATATGAGCTGGTCCGCTCGCCCGCCGGCGCGCAGCAGTGGCAGCCGATCAACCAGAAGCCCGAGGACATGGCGCCCGCCGCGCATGATCCGTCGAAGCGCGTGCCGACGATGATGACCACGGCTGACATGGCGCTGAAGGTCGATCCGGAATTCCGGGTGATTTCGGAGAAGTTCCGCAACGATCACGAAGCGTTCAAGGACGCATTCGCGCGCGCCTGGTTCAAGCTCACCCACCGCGACATGGGCCCCAAGCAGCGTTACCTCGGACCCGAAGTACCGGCCGAAGACCTGATCTGGCAGGATCCGGTGCCCGCCGGCACGGTGCCGACCGAAGGCGCGGTTGCCGCGTTCAAGCAGGAGATCCTTGGCTCGGGCCTCACCATTGGCGAGCTGGTCAAGGCGGCCTGGGCGTCGGCTTCGACTTATCGCAAGTCGGATTTCCGCGGCGGCACCAACGGTGCGCGCGTGCGGCTGGCACCGCAAAAGGACTGGGCAGTCAACGAGCCTGCCGAGCTGGCGCGCGTGCTCGCCAAGATCGACGAGCTGCGTGGTGACTTGTCGATCGCCGATGCAATCGTGCTCGCCGGCACGGCTGCGGTCGAGAAAGCCGCAAAGGACGCTGGCTTCGATATTGCCGTGCCTTTCTCCGGCGGTCGCGGTGACGCGACGCAGGAATGGACCGATGTCGAGAGCTTCGAGGTGATGGAGCCGGCTGCCGATGGCTTCCGCAATTACCTGCGCGCCAAGCATTCGGTGCGGACCGAGGAGCTGCTGGTCGACCGCGCCTCGCTGCTCGGCTTGTCGGCACCCGAAATGACCGTTCTGCTCGGCGGCTTGCGCGTGCTCGGCGCCAATTATGGCGGCCATCCGCATGGCGTGTTCACCAAGCGTGTCGGCACGCTCACCAACGACTTCTTCGTCAACCTGCTCGACAACAACACCTTCTGGGAAGCGGTTGACGCGGACGAGGAAGAATTTGTCGGCCATGATCGCGCGACCAAGAGCGAGAAGTGGCGGGCAACGCGTGCCGATCTGATCTTCGGCTCGGACAGCCAGCTCCGCGCCACTGCCGAGGTCTATGCCGAGCGCGGCAATGAAGAGAAGTTCGCCCGCGATTTCGTCGCGGCGTGGACCAAGGTGATGAACGCCGGCCGGTTCGATCTGGCGTAACGGGAGCCGATCGCCGGGCGATCGTTTTTCCGGCTGACATAACAAGGGGGGGCGACGCCAGCTGCGTCGCCCCCCCTATTTGCGCGTGGGGTTCCTTATCCCCCACTGATATTTACGGCGCCGACAATTCAGCGCGCCATCATTTCGCCAGCTGTCACCCCTCGCCAAATAACCCTGTCCTACACCAAGACCCTAGGCATATAGCCGAGCGAACATTTCAAGAACATCGCGAGGCATTGGATGAGTGCTATTGTGGAGTCGCCGGGCAGCTACTCGGTTGCGCAGGTCGCCTTGGCATATGGATCGGTAGGAGCACAGGCCGTTGCGGTCGATGCGACGCACCCGTTGCCCGTGAGCGCAACGTCAATGCCATTACCGGCGGGCGCTGCCACTGACGCCAAGCTTGAGACGATCCGCACGCTCCTCGCCGGGGTGCTATCGGTCAACGCGCAGGCGCTGCCGCTGCCGACCGGCGCCGCGAGCGAGGCGAAAGCCGAAGCGATCCGTGCGCTGTTGGCCGGCACCGTGGCCGTCAGCGCCGCATCGCTTCCGCTTCCCGCCGGGGCTGCCACCGACGCAAAGCTGGAAACCATCCGCGCACTCCTTGCGGGAACGCTGGGCATTTCAGCGGCGTCGCTGCCGCTCCCTGCCGGCGCCGCGACGGACGCGAAATCGGAAGCCATCCGGGCACTGCTGGCGGGAACCCTGGCTGTCAGCGCTGCATCGTTGCCCTTGCCGAGCGGTGCTGCGACCGATGCCAAGGTGGAGGCCGTGCGCGCCCTGCTCGCCGGCACGCTGGCCGTGCAAACCGCTTATGCCGCCCCTGCCTCGTGGAACGGCGCATCGTTTGACGGCCGCGCTTATTCGGGGCTGGAATTCCAGGTGATCGGCACCCCGTCGACCGCCTACACCCCGCAGCGCAGCCTTGATGGCAGCACCTGGGCGAGCGTCACGGTGTTCGACCAGAATGGCGCAAGCGTCACGTCGATCACCGCCGCCGGGCTCTACACGATCAAAGGGCGCGGCTATGCCCGCTTGAACGGTGGCGCCGGCTCGACCCTCTATATCGCGGGAGAGCAGTGATGGGCTTTAATTCAGCCGCTCTCGCCGCGCAGGCAAAAGCCAACAGCAACGCCGCCATTCTTGCCGCGCAACCCCGCAATGCTTTCGGCGCCTTGTCACGCGCATCGGTTCGTCCCGTTGATCTGGTGCTGATCGGTGACAGCACGCAGATGATCGATGGTTATGGCTGGTGGGGCGCGCTCACCAACGCCTATGGCGCGAAATACACCATCTGGGCGACGGCGCTTTATCCGGCCCAAAGCAGCGGCAACGCCTATGCCACCGGCGGCTATATCTCCGCGCTGGTGACCGGGACAACCGGCGCGACATCGGGCGCGGACTCGTCGTTCGACAGCCTCGGCTTGCCCGATACCAATTACCTCTACACCGCCAGCGGCGACATGGGTGGGAGCAACGGCGTCATCGTCAATAATGCCGGCGGTTTCGACATCACCGGCAATCTCAAACATCATATCTGGCACGGTAGCTTTACCACCGGCAGCGGCGCGCTGACGCCGGGGGTACGACTGGAGGGATCGCCCTACTCCATCCTGGCGACGGGCAGCACGGTATCCACCAACACCGGCGCGTTCGGCGAGATCGAGACGACGCTCTCGCTAGCGGCGGGGTCGCGCGCCGCCACGCAGCTTGGGTTCAAGACGCGCGTGCCCGGTGGCACCGCAAGCGTTGGCCCAACGCTGATCCTGGCGCAGCGCGTCGAGAATCTGTCGGCCGAGGCCGGCATCTCGATCCACAGCTTCTACGGCGTCGCGGGCAAATCGGCGCTCGATATGGCGAATTGGGCCAAGGGCAATGTTTCCTCGGGCACCATTACCGGCACGATCAACCTGTCGAAGCTGATGTGGGGGTTCGGCAAGCTGCGTGCGATGCAGATCGCGCGCGGTCACCGCCCGATCATCGTGGTGCGCATCTGCACCGGCTTGAACGACCGCAATATCGCCACCGGCACCGCATCCGCAGGCTGGCGCGCGACGACGCCGGGCAACGGCCCGAACGCCTATGCCGACAATATCGACGCGATCATCAATCGCCTTGAGACTGGCTGGCGCACCAATGGCTGGGACTTGAGCGAGCTGTTCTTCCTGATCGTGCCGAGTTACCCGGTCGCAAGCGTCGACGACATGGCGTCGTATCGCGCGGCGGCGAAGAACGGGGCCAATCGCCAGAATGTGAGCTGGGTCGATTACAGCGCGCTCACCAGCTATGCGGAAATCACTGCCAATGGCTGGCTGAAAAGCGATGGCATTCACGCGAACGGAACCGGCTTCGACAATCTCGCGCCGCGCGAAGTCGCACTGATCCCGGCATTCGCGGCGTAACGCTGGCCTGGAGAACATGATCGCGGCGATGGCGCACGGCAACGCGCTCGCCCAACCGGGCGCTACGGCAGTGGCAGCATCGGGAAGTTAGCGGCTAAATCTCGTCGATCAGCTCGGCGAGCGTATCGAGGCAAGCGTTCGCCAGCCGGCGGCAGCGCGCCGGTGACCAGCCATGGTCGGCATCCGGGTTCGGCGCATGGTCCTTGAACGGCATTTCCAGCGTCATCGCGACCGCGCCATAGCGTTCGGCAAGCTGGTTGGTCGACATCGCCAGATTGGCCTTGCCCGGCGCGGCTTTCTCATAGCCCCGCTCGGTCTGAAAATCGGCGGTGTTGGCGGCGAGCCGCGCTTCGAACGCGGCATATTTGGCGCCGAGCGCTTCGGTCCAGCTCGGAATGCCATCAAACCCGGCGATGAAATTGGCGGGGATCGCTTCGTCGCCATGCACATCCACCGCGAAAGCCACGCCGGTTGCGTCCATGGCGTTGCGCACGCACAGCACTTCGGGGCTGCGCTCGGCCGTGGGGTCGTGCCATTCGCGGTTGAGGTTCACGCCGGCGGCATTGGTGCGCAAATG
Source organism: Sphingomonas sp. GlSt437 (assembly GCF_048015635.2). NCBI lineage: Bacteria > Pseudomonadati > Pseudomonadota > Alphaproteobacteria > Sphingomonadales > Sphingomonadaceae > Sphingomonas > Sphingomonas sp. GlSt437. The sequence continues at coordinate 1,519,802 of NZ_JBPGYA010000001.1, forward strand.
GCCGCGCGCGCTGCCATCGGGGTTCATGTTGGGGACGATGTGGAAGATCGCCTTGGCGCGCAATGCCTGCGCCGTGGGATCTGCAGGGTCGGCAAGCTTCGCGAGCGCGCCTTCCATCCACCATTCGGCCATCGTCTCGCCGGGGTGCTGGCGTGCGTACAGCCAGACGGGCTTGGGGCCATCGCCGATCTTCAGACAGTCGATCGCGCGGCCATCAAGCGACCGGCCAAGCTCGCGATAGCCGACGCCCGGCATCGATGCATGGCGCGCGATCAGATCGGCATGCCGCTCCATCGAATAGGGCGCGAAATAGGCGAACCATACAAGATCGTGGTCGGGGGTATGGCGGATTTCCAGCACCCCATCGGCATAGCTGGTGTCCGCCAGCCGCCAATCCTGCCGGTCAGCCGAAACACGCGCCCGGTAACCCGGCCACCCGCCCGGATAGGCCGCGCCCGCCGCGTTGGTAATGCGCAACACCAGTGGCTGGCCTTTCGCCCCGGCAACCCGAAAGTGGAACCACTGGTAGAAATCCGACGCGTGATCCTTGACGATCTCGAGCTCGGCAGCCGGCCCGTTCTGGCTCAGAACACGGATGTTACCACTATCGAAAGCGGCGGAGATGCTGATCGTCATTTGACGCTGATAGTGCGACCCGACTGGCCCGGAAAGTCCTTGAACAAGGCGCGCGCCAATTTCTCGCTCTCTTCCGTCGGCTGGACGAACTTGCCCTGCTCGACCAAGGCATGGCTGGCGCGGCCTTCCCACACGACCGTGCCGGTCGGCGTCGCTTCGGCGATGCGCGCGGCAAGTTCGGTCGTCAACTTTGCCCGCGGCTGGCGCTTGCCAACGCCGAATTCGACCGATCCGCCCAACCCGACGCCGCCGCCACGCCCGCCACTGACGCCGCCACCGCCCAGGCCGATCGAGAAGGGCGGTTCGGCCGGTGGCAGCTCGACGCGCTCGGTATGGACGCTCACGACGACGCGGTAACGCGCCGTGGCGGGATCATCGACGCGGGTAAAGCCATTGGCGACGAGCGCGGCGGCCACGGCATCGACATAGGTCTTCGCCTCGAGCTCCTGCGCCGGGCTGGCATCGGGCGCGATCGTGACCGCCACCGGCCCCGGCACGATCGCCTGCGGCAGATGGAAGCGGGTGACGCGGATCGGCGTCGCGGCGGCGAGGGGGCCGGATGCAGCCAGTGCCAGGCCGGCGATCAAAAGGGCGCGGGGGAATGTCACTGCTCGTCTCCTAGGCGTAAAACGTCGAACCCCCAGCATGGTTCTGCCAAACGCAGCGCGCTGAGGCAATCGCCGCCATCTTGACTTGCGCGGCCTCCGCCTATACCGGGCAGCGCTTTCCGCAATTGCTCAAAAAATCAGAGAAGCGAATCGATCATGAAGATCCGCAATAGCTTGAAGTCGCTGAAGGACCGCCATCGCGACAACCGCGTCATCCGCCGTCGCGGTCGCACTTACGTGATCAACAAGACCAACCGCCGCTTCAAGGCGCGCCAGGGCTGATCATTTCCGCCCGGCCGTGTCGGGCACTCAATCAATATTGCAGCGATCGAACGGTAGCGTCGCTCATTCCGATGGGGATGAGCGGTGGGTTCGCCCTCGCCTGACCCTCCCCTGTCCTACGCCGCGGGTCCCTGTCACCCTCTCCCGATGGCGCGCGTCCTGCCCCGTTCCGTCACCCTCCGCCCCGGCAGCCACCAGCAGAGGAGGGCAACAAAGGGGGGACGTAGTGTAAACTTCGTCAACTTCGGTGGCGCCACGCCGCCGGCGACTCGGCCCGGATCGGACCCGCCGGGTGTTGACGTTTCAGCCGCCATAGCCCTTCAGTTCATCGCCAACGATGCGCACCACGTGCAGCACGTTGGTCGAGCCCGGCGTGCGGAACGGCACGCCTGCCATCACGATCACCCGGTCGCCCGCCTTGGCGATATTGTGCCGCAGCGCCATGCGCTTGGCCTTGGCAACCATTTCCTCGAACGATTCGACGTCCTTGGTGTGGACGGCATGCGTGCCCCAGAGAATGCCGAGCCGCCGCGCCGTCTCCAGCTTCGGGGTCAGCACCAGGATCGGCACCGATGGCCGCTCACGCGCGATGCGCCGCGCGGTCGAGCCCGAGGTGGTGTAGCAGATGATCGCCGCTGCGGAGACGGTGTGAGCGATGTTCTTGGCCGCTTCCGACAGCGCGTCCGCCGTGGTCGGATCGGGCCGGGTAATCGTGAAATGGACGCGGTCGCCATGCATCGGGTCGCGCTCGACCGCCTCGCCGATGGCGTTCATCATCGCGACCGATTCGACGGGCCACGCGCCCGCTGCGCTTTCCGCCGACAGCATGATCGCGTCGGCGCCATCGTAAACCGCCGTCGCGACATCGGAGACTTCGGCACGCGTCGGCGTGGGCGCGGTGATCATGGATTCGAGCATTTGCGTCGCGACCACCACCGGCTTGCCCTGGCGCCGCGCGGTCTCGACGATGCGCTTCTGCAGCGGCGGCACCGATTGTGGCGGCAGCTCCACGCCCAAATCGCCGCGCGCAACCATCACCGCGTCGCATTGCTCGACGATTTCCTCGAGCCGGTCGATCGCGGACGGCTTCTCGATCTTGGCGAGCAGCGCCGCACGTCCCTGGATCAGCCGCCGCGCCTCGGCCAGATCTTCGGGCCGCTGGACAAAGCTCAGCGCGATCCAGTCGACCTTCTGGTCGAGCGCGAACGCGAGATCGCTGCGGTCCTTGTCGGTCAACGCCGCCATCGGCACGACGACATCGGGCACGTTCAGCCCCTTGTTGTTGCTGAGCGGCCCGCCGACTTCGATCCGCGTGACGATCCGCGCATCATCATGCGCCGTCACCCGCAGCACCAGCTTGCCATCGTCGAGCAGCAGTCGCGCGCCGGGCGCGATCGCCGCGAAAATCTCCTTGTGCGGCAGCTCCACCCGCGTCGCGTCGCCCGGCGCCCGGTCGCGGTCGAGCGTGAAAGTCGCGCCGGTTTCCAGCACCACCTTGCCGTCGGCAAAGCGACCGACGCGCAATTTGGGGCCTTGCAGATCGGCCAGAATCGTCGTCGGCCGACCGATTTTCTTCTCCAGCCCCCGGATCGCCTCGATCAGCGCCACCTTTGCCGCCTGGTCGCCATGGCTCATGTTGAGGCGAAAGGCATCGGCCCCGGCCGCGAACAACCGCTCGATCATCTCGGGTGTGCTGCTCGCCGGGCCCAGCGTCGCAAGCACGCGCACCTTGCGCGAACGGGGGCTGATGGCCTTGGACATGCGCGCGTGATTCCCCTGATGGGTGTTGCCGAACGGGCTCTACCCGCTATCTCGGCGCGATCAAACCGGGAGCATTCGTATGCAGACAATCGAGACGCTGGACGACCAGATCGCGGCGGCCGCGTTCCGCCGGCTGGTCCATCACCTGCGCCACCGCAGCGACGCCCAGAATGTCGATCTGATGGGCCTGGCCGGCTTTTGCCGCAATTGCCTGGGCGATTGGGTGGCCGATGCGTCCGGCGGCGCGCTCGACAAGGACGCCGGCCGCGCGCTCGTCTATGGCATGCCCTATGCCGAGTGGAAGGCCAAGCACCAGACCGAGGCAACGCCCGAGCAACTCGCCCGCATGACGGAAAGCGTTGCCAAAAACCCCCGTTGAGCCGCCGCCTCCGATCGCCTAGAGCCTCGCGCCTTACCCGAGAAACGGAGCACCCGACCGCATGAGCGACATTATCGCCGCCGACCAGCTACGCCTGTTCATCGAACGGATCGAGCGGCTGGAAGAGGAAAAAAAGGGCATCGCCGACGACGTGAAGGACGTCTACGCCGAAGCCAAGTCGAACGGCTATGATACCAAGACGATGCGCGCCATCGTGCGCCTGCGCCGCATGGAAAAGCATGCCCGCGATGAGGCCGAGGCACTGCTCGATACCTATAAGGCGGCGCTCGGTTTGGCGTAACCGCCCAGCTGTTCTAGACCGTCGCCGATACTGCTCAAGAGGACCTGATGGCCGGCCATTCCAAGTTCAAGAACATCATGCACCGCAAGGGTGCGCAGGACAAAAAGCGCTCGGGCATGTTTTCCAAGCTCAGCCGCGAAATCACCGTTGCGGCGAAGATGGGGCTGCCCGATCCCGACATGAACCCGCGCCTGCGCGCCGCGATCAACGCCGCCAAGGCGCAATCGATGCCCAAGGACAATATCCAGCGCTCGATCGACAAGGCGGCCAGGGGCGACACCGAGAATTACGAGGAAATCCGCTATGAAGGCTTCGGCCCCGGCGGCGTGTCGCTGATCATCGAGGCGCTCACCGACAACCGCAACCGCACCGCGACCAATGTCCGCACGGCGGTTTCCAAGAATGGCGGCAATCTGGGCGCGTCGGGCTCGGTCAGCCACGGCTTCGACCGGATGGGGCTGATCACTTACCCCGCCAGCGCCGGCAATGCGGACCGCGTGTTCGAGGCCGCGCTCGAAGCGGGCGCGGAGGATGTGACGTCAAACGAGGATGGTCACGAAATCTGGACGGCGCAAGGCGATCTCCACGAAGTCGCCAAGGCGCTGACCCCGGTGCTCGGCGAGCCAGAAGGCGCCAAGCTCGCCTGGCGGCCGCAGACGATGGTGACGGTCGGCGAGGCCGACGCCGGGCTGCTGCTCAAGCTGATTGATACGCTCGACGATGATGATGATGTCCAGACCGTGTGGGGCAATTACGAAGTGCCCGACGAGGTGATGGAAAAGCTGGGATGATGGGCACCGCCGCGCCCGCCTGGCACGCGCTGATGGTGCGCGGCTGGGTGGTGGCGGCGGCCTATCTGGGCGTGGTGCTGCTCGCGATGGCGCCGCTTGTGCACGCCGCACTGACCCCGCCAGCTTGGCTAGTCTATCTTTGCGGCCCGGCTTACATGGCGCATCAGGTGGAAGAGCATTGGGGCGATCGCTTCCGCCATTTCGTCAACGATCGCGTGCTGGGGGGCCGCGACGCGCTAACGACGAACGCCATCTGGTGGATCAATGTGCCCGGGGTGTGGGGCGTTAATCTGGCCGCGCTTTATGGAGCCGTGACGTTCGGGGAGGATGCCGGTCTGGTGGCGCCCTATCTGATGCTGGTCAACGCGGTCGGGCATGGCGCTGCGGCGCTTCGGTTCGGGTATAATCCGGGACTGGTGACGGCGCTGCTGCTCTTCCTGCCGCTGGGGATGGTGACGTTGCTGACGATATCGGCGAGCTTCGCGGCGCATGCCGTCGGGTTGTCGATCGCCGTGCTGATCCATCTGGCAATCATCGGGTTTATCATCATTCGAGCGCGCGCATGATCATCCTCGGCCTCGATCCCGGCCTCGGCACCACCGGTTGGGGCTTGATGCGCGCCGAGGGCAACCGGCTTGCTCATCTCGCCAATGGCCAGCTCAAGACCGACGCCGCCGCGCCGCTGCCGCGCCGGCTCGCACATCTCGACGCGATGCTGGCCGCGCTGATCGCCGATCACGCGCCCGACAGCGCCGCGGTCGAGGAAGTGTTCGTCAACGCCAACCCGCAGTCTACGCTCAAGCTCGGGCAAGCGCGCGGCGTGGTGATCTGCGCCTGCGCGCGCGGCGGGCTCGATGTCGGCGAATATGCCGCGCGGCTGGTCAAGAAAGCCGTGGTCGGCGTCGGCAATGCCGAAAAGGCGCAGGTCCATGCCATGGTCCAGCGGCTGCTACCCGGCGTCAAGATCAGCGGCGCCGATGCGGCCGATGCGCTAGCGGTGGCGATCTGCCACGCGCACCATCTCGCCAGCGCGCGTCAGATGCCGCGATAATGGCGATACCAGGCGACGAAACGCGCAACGCCATCCTCGAGCGGTGTCGCCGGGGTGAAGCCCGTCGCGGCAGTCAGCGCGGACACATCGGCGAAGGTCTGGGCGACATCACCCGGCTGCATCGGCTTGGGCTCGCGGATTGCGGGACGGCCGCACGCCGCCTCGATCAGCGCGATCAGCCGGTCGAGCCGTTCGGGACTGTGGTTGCCGATATTGTACAGCGCATGCGGGCTGACGCTGCCGCCGGGCTTGGCCGCGCCATCATCGACCGGCGGGCGCGCCAGCGTGGCGACGACACCGGTCACAATATCGTCGATATAGGTGAAGTCGCGCGCCATATCGCCGCCGTTGAACACGCTGATCGGCCGGCCAGCGAGGATCGCGTCGGTGAACAGCCACATCGCCATGTCGGGCCGCCCCCAGGGGCCATAGACGGTGAAGAAGCGCAGGCCTGTGAGCGGCATACGGTAGAGATGCGCATAGGTTTCGCTCATCAATTCGTCGGCGCGTTTGGTGGCGGCATAAAGCGAAATCGGCCGGTCGACCCGATCCTCGACACGGAAGGGCACGCTGGTATTGGCGCCATAGACCGAGGAGGACGACGCATAGACCATATGGACGCCGGGGAGCGCGCGCGCGATTTCCAGCATGTTCAGATGGCCGGCCAGATTGGCGCGGACATACGCGCGCGGGTTGCTGAGCGAATAACGCACCCCAGCCTGAGCGGCGAGGTGGACGATGGCGGTGAGGCGCGCGCCCGCCAACGCCGCGTCGAGCGCGACCTCGTCGGCAATATCGGCCTGGCGAAAGGCAAAGCGCGCGGCCTCTGGATGTTCGCCGATCCAGGCGAGGCGATCGTGCTTCAGGCTGACGTCATAATAGGGATCGAGGCTGTCGATGCCGATGACGTCATGGCCCTCATCAAGCAGTCGCCGCGCGACATGCGCGCCGATGAAGCCTGCCGCGCCCGTTACCAGGATCGTCATGACCGCTCCCCGCTGGACATCGCGCCGACGCTATGTGCCGCCGCAATCAGGCGAACGATGCGCGCACTGCTTTGTCCGTCACCAAAGGGATTATGCGCTTGCGCCATCGCGCGATAGGCCTCGCCATCATCGAGCAACCGGTCGACTTCTGCCACGATCCGGTCGGCATCGGCACCGATCAGCCGCGCCGTGCCCGCCGCGACGCCCTCGGGCCGTTCGGTCGTCTCGCGCATGACGAGCACGGGTTTGCCCAGCCCTGGCGCCTCCTCCTGCACACCGCCCGAATCAGTGAGAACGAGATCGCACAGCCCAAGCAGCCGAACGAAATTCGGATAATCCTGCGGCGCGATCAGCGCGACGTTGCTCAGCCCCGACAGCGCCGTTTCCATCAGCCCGCGCACTTGCGGATTGGGATGGACCGGAAAGATGATACCCACATCTTGGCGCGCCGCCAGCCGCTGCAGTGCGGTCGCGATGTTGGCGAGGCCGTCGCCGAAATTCTCGCGGCGATGCGTAGTGACGAGGATGATGCGGCGCCCGCTGAACCGCTCGGCCAGCGCGTCGAGCCCCATCGTCCGGCCGGGCTCGGCTGCAAGCCGGCGCGTCGCCTCGTGCAGCGCGTCGATCACGGTGTTGCCGACCATATGGACGCGGTCTGCCGGCACCGCCTCAGCGCGCAAGGCAGCGGCGGCGGTTTCGGTGGGGGCGAAATGCTGATCGGCGATGCTGCCGATCACCTTGCGATTCACTTCCTCGGGCCAGGGGTGATAGATGTCGTAGCTGCGCAGGCCGGCCTCGACATGCGAGACGGGTATACGGCGATAATAAGCCGCGAGTGCCGCGCACATCGCAGTTGCCGTGTCCCCCTGAACAACCACGCGATCAGGCTTTGCGCGATCGAACGCCGCGCCAAGCTCGGTCAGCAGCCGCGCGGTCAGCGCGTCGAGCGACTGGCCCGGCTGCATGACGTCAAGGTCGATATCGGGCACGATTCCGCTGAACTCGAGCACCTGATCGAGCATTTCACGGTGCTGGGCGGTTACGCAAACGATCGTTTCGAGCGCAGGCTCGGCGCGTAACGCATGGATCAGCGGGAAGAGCTTGATTGCCTCAGGCCGGGTCCCAAACACGACCATGATCCGCGGCCGCGCGCTGGGGGCGGCAGCAGCTCCGGTCGGTAAATGTGCTTCGGTCACCCTTGCCCCCGGATCGATCAGGTCAGACGCGCGTAGCGCCATCGCATTTAAATCACCGTTAACCGCACCAATATGGTCTTGATCGCGCCTTCCTTGCGGCGCCGATGGTATCCGATCAATCATGGAATGATTGACGCAGCGCGCGATCAAGGGAATAGCCCTCGCCTATGGACTCCTTCACGCTTTCCGAAACCGAGTGGCGCAAGCGATTGACGCCCGAGCAATATCATGTGCTGCGCGAGGCCGGCACCGAGCGCGCCTTTTCCGGTCGCTACGACAATAACAAGGCGGACGGCATTTATCGCTGCGCCGGCTGCGCGAGCGACTTGTTCGACAGCGCCGACAAATATGATTCGGGTTCGGGCTGGCCGAGCTTCACCCAGCCAGTCACCCCGGAAGCGGTGACCGAGCATGCCGACCAGAGCCACGGCATGACCCGCGTCGAGGTGCGCTGCGCACGGTGCGACGGCCATCTCGGTCATGTCTTCCCCGATGGTCCGCCGCCTACGGGTCAGCGTTATTGTATCAATTCGGTCAGCCTCGACTTCAAGCCCCGCTGATCGGTTGATCCTGCGCCGCCACGCCCCGCTTGTGGGCACGCGCGCGACCCTGTATCTGGCGGCAACGGCATGGCCAACGCATCGTCCTTCCTGAGCCTTGATTTCCTGCCGCCGGTTTGGCGCCGCCGCGTCATTCTGGCGCTGCAGCTGAGCGGCGGCGCGGTGCTGCTGGCGGTCATTGCGCTGATCGTCGCGGTTTATGTGACGGCCGCGCAGCTGCCGAGTTTCGATCAGCTGAAATCCTCGCCCAACGGCCAGATGATCCGCGTCCACGCCGCCGACGGCACGGTGATCGTCGCGCTTGGGCCGAGCTATGGCGAATGGCTGCCGATCGATCGCGTGCCGAAGGTGATGCAGGATGCGATGGTGTCGGTGGAAGACCGGCGCTTCCATTCGCATTGGGGCGTCGACTGGTACGGCGTCGGCCGTGGCTTGCTGAGCTCGATGGGTGGCCATGGCCGGGTGCGCGCGGTCTCGACGATCACCCAGCAGCTCGCGCGCAACGTCTTCCTGACCACGAACCGCTCGTTCACTCGCAAATTTCGCGAAGCGATCCTGGCGATGGCGCTCGAGCACAAGTTCAGCAAGGACCAGATCCTTGAGCTGTACTTGAACAAAGTCTATTTCGGCGGCGGCGCTTACGGCATCGATGCCGCGTCGCGACGCTTTTTCGGCCATGGCGCGGATACCCTGTCGATCCCCGAATCGGCGGTGATTGCCGGCTTGGTGAAAGCGCCATCGCATTATTCGCCGACCGCTGACGCCGAAGCGGCGATCGGTCGCGCTGGCGTCGTCATCAAGCTGATGCAGGATTCGGGCGCGATCACGGCCGAACAGGCCGCGAGCGCTAACCCCGCCGGCCTGAAGCTCGCGCCCGAGCCCAAGCAGAACAGCGTCCGCTACTTCACCGACTGGGCACTGCCGCAGCTCGAAGTGCTCATCGATGAGCCGTCGCGCCCGCTTGAAGTATGGACGACGCTTGATCTTGGCATGCAGCGCGCCGCCGATGCGGCGATCCGTGCCAACGCGCCCAATGGTGCCCAAGGCGCGCTCGTTTCGATCGATCGCGACGGCGCGGTGCGCGCGATGGTCGGCGGCACCGATTACGTGTCGTCGATCTATAACCGGGCGACGCAGGCAGTCCGCCAGCCGGGCTCGTCATTCAAGCTGTTCGTCTATCTGGCCGCACTCGAAGCGGGGCATCGGCCGGAAGACGTGCTGGTCGACGAGCCAGTGACGATCGACGGCTGGAGCCCGCGCAACGATTCACGGCATAATTCGGGGCCAGTGTCGCTGCGCACCGCGTTCGCTTATTCGCTCAACACCATCGCGGCAAAATTGGGCGAGGAAGTCCATTTTGCGACAGTGGCGGACATGGCGCGCCGCTTCGGCATTACCACCCCCATCTCCACTTACCCCTCGATGGTGCTCGGCACCTCCGACGTGCGGCTTATCGACATGACGCGCGCCTTCGCATCGGTCGGCAACAAGGGTGTCGCGGTAACGCCCTATGGCATCACCAAGGTGACAGCCAATGGCGAGACGATCTACAGCCATGAGGTTGATCGCAGCCACGTTCTCGTCGCGCCGTTCGTCGCCGCTGAGATGACCGACCTGCTGCAGACCGCGGTCAACACCGGCACCGGCCGCGCCGCGCAGATCGGTCGTCCGGTCGCGGGCAAGACCGGCACGACGACGTCGAACAAGGATGGCTGGTTCCTCGGCTTTTCGAGCGGGCTCACCACCGGTGTGTGGATGGGCCGCGATGACGCCAAGACGATCCCCGGCCTGCACGGCGGCACCGCGCCGGCGCGGGCTTTCGCCCAGTTCATGACCGTGGCGGTCGCCAAGCGACCGGTCGAGCAGTTCGACACGCAAGTGACGCTGCCGCAAGAGCTGCCCAATCTCGACGATGAGAGCTATTTCAACAGCCCCGACAACACGATCTATTTCGATCCCAACGGCGCTCCCGTGCAGCAGGGTCCGCAAGGCCAGCAGGGGGGACTGCCCGATCCCAATGAGGGCGGCGATCAAGCTCCCGCCGATCCTCAGGCTCAACCCCCGTCCGAAAAGCTCGACCAGGCATGGATGGACAAAGTGCTCAACCGCAACGGCCAACCGGTGCCACGCGATGGCCGCCCCGCGCCCCGCTCAGCAGAGCAGCGCCCTCAGGATTCGCGGCCGAACCAGTGAAGCGCTGCGCCGTGGCGCTTGAGCCAGGCGCGCGCCGGTGTTGGGTCTGACCCGTAAAGCTCGGCAACCAGCGCGTGGAACGCCGGGCCGTGGTTCATGTGAACGCGGTGTGCGACTTCATGCGCCACCGTCGCCCGGCGCACCCAGGCTGGGGCCAGGATCAGCCGCCAGCTATAGCGGATCGCGCCGTCGCTTGCGCAGCTGCCCCAGCGCCCGCGTGGATCACCCACCGATACCATGCTCACCGGTACGCCGGCTCGGGCAGCGTAAAAGCCGGTCTCATCGCTCAACACGCGAAGCGCTTCCGCTTTGAGCCAGGTCGATACTCGCCGTGCCACCGATTCGCGCGGCCCGCCGACGACCAGCCGGTTACCTTCGCGCGCTACCCGGCGGGGAGCGTCAGCCCGCCAGTCAATCACGATTTCCTCGTCGCCCAGCGGCACCATCGCCCCTTCGACGAAAGGTCGAGCTTGGGGCAAGCGCCGCTGCTGCGCCGCCATCCAGCCGCGCTGCCCCTCTGCCCAGCGCAATGCTTCCGCCTTGGAGACACGCGGCGGCACGGTGAGCCTCAGCTCGCCGCTCGCCGGGTTCATCGCCAGCTTGAGCCGGCGCGCACGGGGATGGCGGACGACGGTGATTGTCGCGGCAAGATCGGCAGGCGGGGGTGCAGCGCTCACAGCTCACGATCGATGAGATGGTGCTCAAGCTCGCCGGCATCAGTCTCCGACACCGTCCATCCGCGGACCGACATGCCGGCGCGATGCACCGCCTCGCGGTCGCCGCAAACGAGGTAATGCCAGTCGGGCAGCGGCAGCCCATCGGCGCGCAAGCGATAGGCGCAGGTGGACGGCAGCCAATCGATCGTCAACACACTCGCCGGGGTCAGCCGCACGCATTCGGGTACTAGTGCACGGCGGTGACGATAATCGGTGCAGGTCCCCAACCGTCGATCAAGCAGGCGGCAGGCGACGTTGGTCGGCAGCAGCTCGCCGGTATCCTCATCCTCAAGCTTATGGACGCAGCATTTGCCGCAACCGTCGCAAAGCGCTTCCCATTGCGCGCGATCAAGCGCTTCGAGCGGCGTCGTTTCCCAGAATCGGTCCGCCGGCACGCTAGCGCGCCCATTGCTCGAGATCGTCGGCAATCTCGTTCGGGGTGCCATCCTGCCGCACCAGCGCGAGCGGCTGGCCCTCGGGACCCATCAGATAGGCAACGCGGCTGTGATCAACCGTGTAGGCGCCGGTCGCATCCTTGGCTTGCGCTTTGTAATAGATGCGGAATTCACGCGCGACCTGAGCAATTTCCGCCGGCGTGCCGGTCAGCCCGACCATGCGCGGGTGGAAGGCGCCGACGAACTGCTTCAGCACCGCCGGCGTATCGCGCGCGGGATCAACGCTGATGAAGATTGGCACGATCCGCGCTGCCAGCGCAGCATCGCGCTTCTCAAGCACTTTAAGCCCGCGTGCCAGGTTCTGGACATCGACCGGGCAGACATCGGGGCAATAGGTATAGCCGAAATACATCAGCCTGAATTTGCCCGTGAAATCGCGATCGCTGACGCGCTTGCCGGTCTGGTCGGTGAGCGTGAACGGCCCGCCAATCGAGGCATGCGCCAGCGGCGGATCGACCTTTTGGGCGGCGGGTGTGCAGCCGGCGGCGAGCACAAGCGGCAGAGCCAGCGCCAGGCCGCGACGGAACAGGTCATTCATGGCGCAGCCAGCCATGATCTGTTAGGGCGCCACACGCAAGCCTGACCGCGTGCATTTGAATTGATTATGGGGACTTGGACATTGATCAAGACGCGCTTTTCCGTCCGATCATCGATCATCGTTGCGCTGATGGCGCTTGCCCCTCCGGCAACCGCGCAATTCGGCGAATCCGCCGGCTATAAATTTCTCCAGGCGGTCAAAGATGCCAAGGGTGACGAAGTAACCGAAGCGCTCAACAAGCCCGGCTCGACCATCGTCAACACCCGCGACATCAACAGCCGCGAAACTGCGCTGCACATCGTCGCCAAGCGCAGCGACGCGACCTACACCCGCTTCCTGCTCCAGCACGGCGCCGACCCCAATCTGCGCGATTCGCGTGGTAATACGCCGTTGATGGTGGCGGTGGAGCTGGGGGCAGACGGCGTCGTCAACGCACTCATCGAGTATAAGGCGAACGTCAACCTCGGCAATGACGGCGGCGAAACCCCACTGATCCGCGCCGTTCAGCGCCGGGATCTGGAATTGGTGCGCGTGCTCCTCGCCGCCGGAGCGGATCCCGATCAGGCCGATTCGCTCGCTGGCCAGTCCGCGCGCGGCTATGCCCAAGCCGATACCCGGAGCCCCGAAATCAAGCGGCTGATCGATGCGACCCCCAAGCGCGTGCGCAAGGCAGTGGCCGGCCCGAAACTCTAAAAGCCAAATACCCCCGATTCGGGGTCTTGAGCGTGAATCAACCGCCGCGCGGCGCGGCGCGCAAAGCTGAGTGTGATACGCTTCCGGGTCGGTGCGGGTAGAGCCACGGTCGCCGCCTCGCGCAGGATCGACGCATCATAGCGATCGGCGATGATAATCCCGCAGCGATCGGGCAGGAACGCTGGGCCCATCAGCGGCGCAACATCGAACCCCGCCGGCACCGCCCAGAAAAACCGATCGCAATGATCGAGATAGTCGGTCCATTTCGCGTCGCCGAGCAGATCGGCGCGCGATACCTTGATCTCGACGATGACGATCTGCCCGCGCGCATCGATCGCCATCAGGTCAACGCGGCGGCCACCTTCAAGCGGTACTTCGCCAATCGCCAGCAGATCGTGCCTGGCGAGCAGCCGCGTGACGCCGCGCGCAACATCGGCTGCGATCGGTGCCGAGGCGTCGACAAGCGGGGATGGACTGGTTGCCATCCCCACAAGCTAGAACATTAGTCGAACGGAGGGAAGGGCGCCCGGCTCAGCCGCCCGAGCCGACGTCAGCGGTAGAAGACGTGATTGCCGATCGAGGCGACGCGCGTCATCCGCCAGCCGGGCGATACGCGCCGAGCATGAAAGTAAAGCGCGCCGCCTGCGTCGCTGTCCCAGTCGCCATCCATCGCCACCATCGCGATGGCCACCGCCGTGCGGAACTGGCCGGCGATGCGCGGCTGTGCCGGCAAAGCACCGCCATGGACGAACGAGAACTGGCCTGCCTGCTTCACGACCGAGCAGACGCCTTTGGGGAAGCGGCCCGATTGGCTGCGGTTGAGAATGACCTGCGCGACCGCAAGCTGGCCGGACAACGGCTCGCCCTTGGCTTCGAAATAAACCGCCTCGGCAAGGCAACGAAGCTCTTCGTCGAGCGTTGGGGGAATCTGACGATCATCGACCGCCTCGGCGAGGCTGGCGTAACCTTCGCCATCGCCAGCCTGGCCGGTGGCTGGTTCAGTTTGCTTGATGGTCGGCGTGGTCACCGTCGTATCCACCGGGAGCGACGGCGTGGCGATCGTCGGGCGATCGAGATTGTCGGCGCGCCCTGGCGCTCCGGCGCCAGCGAGACCGATGACAGAAAACAGTGCCGCCAGACCGGCGACACGAGAAAGAAGCGACATTAAACGATCAAAATATGCGGTGAGAACGCGGCGCGGCGCTGGTTGCCGGATGCTGATATCTCAGCATGTCACCCGGAAATGGCCGACCGGGATTCCCCCCGACTGCGTCACCGAACGATATCGCACATCGCTGGCACAACGCTAAACTACAATGCCACGGCCTTTATGCTGCGGTGCGAGAGTGTCAACTAACGAGAACCGTTTCAGCGGCGAACCGTTCGGCTGATGCGATATCCAGTTCAATGACCCATAGATCGGGATCGGCGTGGCGGCGGCGCTGCCAATAATCGGCCACCTGCGTTGAATCGCACGACAAATCCGGCCCGACTCGCTCCAGGCGCGCGGCGCCGTCGATTGGTGCGACCGGCTCCAATATCCCGGAAAACCGCGACTTTTCATAGGTAAGGATCAGGATTGCGCCGTCGTGGCGGTCACCTTTTGCCAATACCATAGCAATACCGCCGGCATCGTTCACCCGCCGCAACAACGCGCCAACCCGCAGCTCGGTGGCGAGACGATCGCTCATACGGCGACACGATAACCCGGAAGCGAGGTCAGCGCGAAGCGCGATCGCATGAACGTGCCGGTGCCGCGCGCCACTTCCTCACCGGACGCATCGATCAGTCGCGCCTCGGCGATCAACACGCGGCGCTGCCCGCTCAGCCAACGCCCTTCGGCCACCGCCTCGCCGGCACCAAGCGGGCGGGTAAACAGCAGGTTGAACGCGGTCGTCAGCAGAAAACGGTCTGTGACCAGGCTGTTCGCCGCATAGAAGGCCGCATCATCGAGCATTTTGAAGTAGCTCGTGCCATGTACCGCGCCGCCCGCATGGAAATGGCGCTCATCGAGCCGAAAGTGGATTCGCGAGGCCCCACTGCCGGTGATTTCCAGCCGCGATTCGAACAGCTGGTTGATCGGCGCGGAGGCATAAAGTGCCTCGAGCGCCCGGAAATGCGCGCTGGCACCGGCCGGCGCGGCGCTGTCAGGCGGCGTCGCGGGCGTGGTCATGCGTCCACAGCGCATAAAGCGCATCCGCCGAGCCCGCGCCGCGCAACTTGGCGACAAATGCCTGATCGCGCAGCTGCCGCGACACACGTGCCAGCGCTTTCAGATGCTCGGCACCAGCATCAGGCGGCGATATCATCGCGAAGACCAGATCGACCGGCAGGCCGTCGACCGCTTCGAAATCAATGGGCGGCGCGATTTTCGCGAACACGCCAGTGACGCGATCGAGCCCGGCCAGCCGGCCATGGGGAATCGCCACGCCACCGCCGAAGCCGGTGGAGCCGAGCTTCTCGCGCTCGCTGAGCGCGCGGGCGACGGCATCGCCATCCAACCCATGCGCCCGCACCATGGCGCTGCCGATATCGGCAAACAGCGCTTTGCGGGTCTTGGCGGCAAGCCCTTCGATAACGGTCGTCGGCAGCAGCAAATCGCTGAAATCAGTCATGTTCGTCCTTCGGGACGGCCAGTGCGACCCCGACCCGGGCCAGCATCGGCGAAAGGTGGCGAATGGTGGAATGGCGGCGCCCATACGCCCGAATGGCGGGCATGGAAAGCCCCCGTGCGTGCCGTTTGCTCGCGACGCGGTCAACCGGGGCGCTGCGGCTCCACCCAGCCGATCGTGCCATCACCGCGCCGATAGACCATGTTGTAGGCGCCCGTGCCGCTGTTGAGGAACATCAGCGCCGCGGTGTTGCGCAAATCGAGCATCATCACCGCGTCCGACACGCTCGCTTCGGGCACGTCAACGCGGGTTTCGGCGATGATCAGCGGCGCGTCGCTCGGCTCGCTATCCTCGTCGAGCTCGCTGAACAGCGTGTAGCGCGCATTGTAGAACGACTCGTCGCCAACGCCATCGATCGCGCCGGCATCGCCATCGGGGGCTGGTGACGGCGCCGGCGAGCCACTGCGATCCTTCAGCCGGCGCACATAACGGCGCAGCTGCTTTTCGATCCGCTCGGCGGCGCCATCGAACGCGGCGTGCGCATCCATCCCGGCGTTGCGGCCTTTCAGGATGACGCCGTGCATCACATGCGCGACGATATCGCAAGTAAAGCCATTGTCATGCGGGCCCTTGCCGATTGTGACATGCGCGGAGAGAGCGCGCGCGAAATATTTCTCGGCAATGCCCTGCAAGCGGGTTCGGATGTGAAGCTTCAGCGCGTTGCCCGTTTCGACCTGATGTCCCGAAATCCGGATGTCCATGGCTCAGCTCCTTAACGTCAAATCGTTGATCGGCGGCCGATTGCGGCCATCGCATGGCGTCATCCCGACGCGCCGGCCTCTCCCCACAAGGCATTGCTGATCCCGGCGACGAACGCGCGATGCCGCGCCAGTTCGTCCTCGCTGGGAGCAAAAGGGCGCGGCGGCCGTGCCATCGAGGCGACCGCTGGGCGCGCGACGGCCATCTCGGCAGGCGCATCGCTCACCAGCGTCAGCCCGATCTGGCGGCCGCCTGTCAGCTCGACATAAACCTGGGCAAGCAGCTGCGCATCGAGCAGCGCGCCGTGCAGCACGCGGTGGCTGCGATCGACGCCAAAGCGGGTGCACAGCGCGTCGAGCGTATGCTTGGCCCCGGGGAAGGTCGCACGGGCGATCTGCAGCGTATCGACCATGCGATCGAGCCCGATCGCAGCGCGGCCGCAACGGCCGAGCTCGCCATTCAAGAAGCCGAAGTCGAACGCGGCGTTATGCGCGATCAGCGGTGCCTCGCCGAGAAACTCGAGCAATGCTTCGGCTTGTTGCGAGAATAGCGGCTTGTCGGCCAGAAACGCGTCGGACAGGCCATGAATCGCCTGCGCTTCCGGGTTCATCGCGCGCTCGGGATTGAAATAGCAGTGGAAGCTGCGCCCCGTCTCGACTCGGTTGATAAGTTCCACACACCCGATCTCGACCAGCCGGTCACCGCTGGAAAAGCTGAGGCCGGTGGTTTCGGTGTCGAACACAATCTCGCGCATTTTGCGCCTTATCCACCCGAGCGCGCCAACAGGCAAGCGATGACCTGCCGCACCTGATCGCGCGTTTCGTCCAGCGTGACGCCGGTATCGATCACGAAATCGGCGCGGGCACGCTTCTCCGTATCGGGCGTCTGGCGTGCATGGATGGCGGCGAAGCGATCGGCATCGACCCCCGGGCGCGCCAGCACACGCTCGCGCTGGACCGGATGCGGCGCTGAGACGACCGCGACCGCATCGACCTGGGTGTGGCCACCGGTTTCGAACAGCAACGGCACGTCGAACACCACGAGCGGCGCCGCCGAATGACGCGCCAGAAACGCGGCGCGCTCGGCGGCAACGGCAGGGTGGACGATTGCCTCAAGCCGCTTGAGCGCCGCATTATCGCCGAACACCGCGGCTCCCAGCGCGGCGCGATCGACGCCAGCAGGGCCCGTCGTTCCAGGAAATGCCGCCTCGATTGCGGGCAGCAGCGCACCACCCGGCCCTTGCAGCGCGCGCACGGCGGCGTCGGCATCGAAAACGGGCACACCTTCATAGGCGAACATCGCCGCGACGGTCGTCTTGCCCATGCCGATCGATCCGGTCAGGCCGAGCTTGATCATTTCAGGAGCAACGCCCGCAACGCATCGTCGCGCTCGCGCGGCGGCGCCTGGCCGAAGAAGAGCTCAAAGGCCAACGCTGCCTGACCGATTAGCATCTCCAGCCCGTCGACCGTTGCCAGCTCGCGCGCGTGCG
This sequence comes from Sphingomonas sp. GlSt437, assembly GCF_048015635.2. Lineage (NCBI taxonomy): Bacteria > Pseudomonadati > Pseudomonadota > Alphaproteobacteria > Sphingomonadales > Sphingomonadaceae > Sphingomonas > Sphingomonas sp. GlSt437. Next base: position 1,537,808 of record NZ_JBPGYA010000001.1, read on the forward strand.
CCGCAGCGAGCAACCCCGTCTCAAGCGGCGCATAGACAATGTCGTAGACCACCGCATCCTCGTGCAAGGGCGACAAGTCGAGATCGAGCGGGGGTTGCCCCGCCATGCCGAGCGCGCTCGCATTGACGACCAATGCTGCGGGAGGAAGTGCTGCGCCAAGCGGCTTTACTTCGCCCTTCAACCCGAAATGCGCGAGCAAAGCGGCCGCTTTGAGCGGCGTCCGGTTGTATAGCGTCACCGGGCCGACACCCATCCGCGCCAGTGCGAACAGCACCGCGCGCGCCGCGCCGCCGGCGCCAATCACGGCGACGGGTCGGTCGGCCAAATCGAGATCGGCAATCGGGCCCGCGAATCCCGCCGCATCGGTATTGGTGCCAATCAGCGCGCCATTGGGCTGGCGGAGGATCGTGTTCATCGCACCGATCGAGCCGCGCACGTCGCCCGGATCGTCGACCAGATCCATCACCGCAATCTTGTGTGGAATGGTGACGTTACACCCCCGCCAGCCAGCGGCGGTTCGACGCTCTGCAATATACTCGGGTAGGCCACCGGGGGTCACGTGATGCGTGCGATAATCGGCCTCGATCCCCAGCGCCTTGATCCAAAAGCTGTGGATCAGCGGCGATTTGGAATGCGCGATCGGGTCGCCTATCACTTCCGCGAACGGCACCGTCATGACGTCAGCACGCCCTGAACGCGCAGATAGTCGAGGATCGGCAACAGCGGCATGCCCATGATCGTGAACTGGCTGCCCTCGATCTTGCTGAACAGCTGAATGCCCGGCCCTTCGATCCTGTAACAGCCGACACAGCCGCTGATCGCCGGCCATTCCTGGTCGAGATAGCTTTCGATGAACGCGTCCAACAGCGGCCGCACACTCAACCGCGCGATATCGACGTGGCGCCAGATCGGCCGCCCATCGCGCGCGATTACCGCGGCGCTGATCAGCTGGTGGGTCGTGCCGGCCATCGCCCGCAAATGCGCAGCCGCATCTGCGCGATCGACCGGTTTGTCGAGCAGCATCCCGTCGGCCAACGCCACGACCGAATCGCCACCCAACACCAGCGCGCCGGGGTTAGTCTGTGAGACCTTGATCGCCTTGAGCTCGGCGAGAGCGTCGGCAATGTCGCGCGGCGCAACTTTTTGGGCGAGTAGTGCGTCCCTCACCGGCGCTTCATCGACCAGCGCCGGCACGGCGCGATGCGGCACACCCGCTGCGACCAACATTGCGCGGCGCGAAGCACTTGTCGAGGCAAGGATGATCGTCATCCGTCGCTCTGCCGCTCATTGACCAGCGCGATGATCGCGGCGGCGGTTTCTTCGATCGAGCGACGCGTCACGTCGATCACCGGCCAGCCATTATCGGCGAACAACCGCCGGGCATAAGCGACTTCGCGCGTTACTGCTTCTTGATCGACATAGGCTGTCTCGGGTGCCTGGTTGAGCGACAACAGCCGATTGCGGCGGACCTGGATCAACCGCTCCGCGCTGGTCGTCAGCCCGACAACGAGCGGGTGTCGCAACGTGAACAGCGCCGGCGGCGGCGGCGATTCGACCACGATCGGGATGTTGGCGGTCTTGAAGCCGCGATTGGCGAGGTAGATCGAGGTCGGCGTCTTGGACGAGCGCGATACGCCGGCGAGGATGATGTCGGCTTCCTCCCACTCTTCCCACGCGACGCCATCGTCATGCGCGATGGTGAACTGGATCGCCTCGACGCGCGCGAAATAAGCAGCGTCGAGCACATGTTGCCGCCCCGGTCGCGCCTTAGCTTGCTGACCCAGCAGCGCCGACAGCGCGCCATTCACCGCATCGAGCGGGGCTACGGCTGGCAGGCCCAGCACGCGGCATTGCGCCTCCAAGGCGCGGCGCATCTCGGGATTGACGAGGGTAAACAGCACTAGCCCCGGATTCTGGCCGATATCCTGGAGAATCCGCTCGAGATGCGCTTCGCTGCGCACCATCGGCCAGAAATGGCGGATCGTCTCGACGCCATCATATTGCGCCAGCGCCGCCTTGGCGATGTTATCCAATGTTTCGCCCGTGGAATCGGACAGGAGATGGACGTGAAGCCGCGTCATGCGCGCAAATCTGTGGACAACATACCCATGAGGGCTAGCGCAACCGCCCCCATCCGCCAAGCTGGCGATTGCCGTGGATAAACCGCGCGGCTATCCACAGGCGCATGAACAAGGGGCCGGCCATGCACAGTTTGTGGAAAATGGGGACGGGCAATGACGACTCCGCCAGTCAGCGCGCTGCGCGTGAAGTCAAGCTGTGTATTGAATCGGCACGGCCCGCTTAACCCGGCTATTCGCCTGCCAACCACTACAACAATCCTTATAGATTCTTCTTATTAGATAAGTTGGAAAGACCCGGAGCGCATGACGACCAAGCCCTTGCTCGCGACGTTGAAGGGGGAGCGCCAGCCGGCGCCGCCAATGTGGCTGATGCGCCAGGCGGGGCGTTATCTACCCGAATATCGCGCGTTGCGAGCCGAGAAGGGCGGCTTCCTCGATCTTGTCAACGATAGCGATGCGGCTGCCGAAGTGACGTTGCAGCCGCTCCGCCGCTTCGGCTTTGATGGCGCCATCCTGTTCTCGGACATTCTGATGGTGCCCTCGGCGATGGGTCAGTTCCTGACCTTTGGCGCCGGTGAAGGCCCGCAATTGTCACCACCGCTGATTGATCATGCGTTGGTGCAGCTGGCGGCGGTGCCCGAGCGGCTCGATCCGGTGTACGCAACGGTGCGCAAGGTCAAAGCGGCCCTCGATCCCAAAGTGACTTTTCTGGGCTTTGCCGGCAGCCCTTGGACGGTCGCCACCTATATGGTGGCGGGCCATGGCAGTCGCGACCAAGTCGAGACGCGTCGCTATGCCGATCGCGATCCAGGCGCGTTTGCCGCGATAATCGACGCAATTACGACGATGACGATCGAGTATCTCGGTCGTCAGATCGACGATGGCGTCGAAGCGGTGCAGCTGTTCGATAGCTGGGCGGGCAGCTTGTCGCCTGCCCAATTCGAGCGCTGGGTGATCGAGCCCAACGCCCGCATCATCGCCGGCGTGAAGGCGCGGCACCCCGATACACCGATCATCGGTTTCCCCAAGGGCGCGGGTGGCAAGCTCGGGGCTTATGCGCGGGAGACCGGTGCCGACGCGATTGGGCTCGACGAAACGGTCGATCCCGCCTGGGCCCATGCCAGCCTGCCCAAGGATATCCCGGTGCAGGGCAATCTCGACCCGCTCGCGCTGATCGTCGGCGGCGAGGCGCTCAACGCGCAGATCGATAGCATCATCGCCGCTTTTGCTGATCGCCCACATGTCTTCAATCTTGGCCACGGTATCCAGCAGGATACGCCGATCGCGCATGTCGAGCAGCTCGTCGCGCATATTAGGAGTCGGGCACGATGATCGGCTTTCTCGGCAGTGCCTATCCCTGGGTGAAGGTGGCACATGTCGTCTTCGTCATTTTCTGGATGGCGGGGCTGTTTATGCTGCCGCGCTACCTCGTCTATCATCAGGAAGCCGAGCCTAGTTCGCCCGAAGAAGCCCGCTGGGTCGAGCGCGAGCATAAGCTGCGCTCGATCATCCTCACCCCGGCGCTGATCGTGGTGTGGGTATTGGGGTTGGCGCTGGCGGCCAATCTGGGCGGTTTCTCCGGAGCGCCTGGGTTGGGCTGGCTTCACGCCAAAATCGCGCTGGTGGTGCTGCTAAGCGGCTATCACGGTTATATCGTCGCCTATTCGCGGCGGTTGGCCCGCGGCGAGCGGCGGTTGACCGGCAAACAACTGCGTTTGCTCAACGAAGTCCCGGGGGTAATGGCGATCCTGATCGTGGTGCTGGTGATCGTCCAGCCGTTTTAAGGTTGGACTGCAGCGTCAAATCCTTCTCCTGGCCGGGGAGGATTTAAGGGCGATCCGCCAAATCTTGACTTGCTCCTCAACCGTGCCTAGTTTCCAATCTGTCCTGCGGTGGCGTCCTGCCCCGTATTTCTCCGTCCCAGCGCCGTCGCGACCCAGCTTGCAGACCGGCGCTCAAGAACAACATCCCTGATATTTTATTCCAACGGACACTCTACATGCATCTTGCCGACCTCAAGAAAAAGACGCCCGCCGACCTCGTCGAAATGGCCGAGGAGCTGGGCGTCGAGGGCGCGTCGACGATGCGCAAACAGGATTTGATGTTCGCCATCCTCAAGGTCGAGGCGGATAATGGCGAGCAGATCATGGGTCTCGGCACCATCGAAGTGCTGCCCGACGGCTTTGGCTTTCTGCGCAGCCCTGAGGCGAATTATCTCGCCGGCCCCGACGATATCTATGTCTCGCCCAACCAGGTCCGCAAATTCGGCCTGCGCACCGGTGATACGGTTGAAGGCGAGATCCGCGGCCCCAAAGAGGGCGAGCGCTATTTCGCGCTTACCCGGCTGACCAGCGTCAATTTCGACAACCCTGATGCGCTGCGCCATCGCGTCAATTTCGACAATCTGACCCCGCTTTACCCCGACGAGAAGCTGACGCTCGACCAGCTCGACCCGACGCAGAAGGACAAGTCTGCGCGCGTTATCGATATCGTTAGCCCGCAGGGCAAGGGCCAGCGCACGCTGATCGTCGCACCGCCGCGCGTCGGCAAGACGGTGATGCTGCAGAACATCGCCAAGGCGATCACCGACAATCACCCGGAAGTCTTCCTGATCGTGCTGCTGATCGACGAGCGGCCCGAGGAAGTCACCGACATGCAGCGCAGCGTGAAGGGTGAAGTGATTAGCTCGACCTTCGACGAACCAGCGCAGCGTCACGTGCAAGTCGCTGAAATGGTGATCGAAAAGGCGAAGCGTCTGGTCGAGCACAAGAAGGATGTGGTCATCCTGCTCGACTCGATCACGCGGCTTGGCCGCGCCTATAACACCGTCGTGCCGAGCTCGGGCAAGGTGCTGACCGGTGGCGTCGATGCCAACGCGCTACAGCGGCCCAAGCGCTTCTTCGGTGCAGCGCGCAACATCGAGGAGGGCGGATCGCTCTCGATCATCGCGACCGCGCTGATCGACACCGGCAGCCGTATGGACGAAGTGATCTTTGAAGAGTTCAAGGGCACCGGCAACAGCGAAATCGTGCTCGACCGCAAGGTGGCCGACAAACGCATCTTCCCCGCGCTCGACGTCGGCAAGTCGGGCACGCGCAAGGAAGAGTTGCTCGTCGATAAATCCAAGCTCACCAAGATGTGGGTGCTGCGCCGCATCCTGATGCAGATGGGCACGATCGACGCGATGGAATTCCTGCTCGACAAGATGAAGGATTCCAAGACCAACGACGATTTCTTCGACAGTATGAATCAGTGAGAGGCTTGGATTAGCGATAGCTAATCCAAGACTCGCGAACGATCGGCCTGCGGGCGCCCAGGCGCCCGACCGACGGCGCGAATTTACTTCGCGCCGCTGCAACCCGGCCTCCTCACCGTCAGCCATCCACCCTACCGCCTAGCGGCGCCACCGGCCGCCTGCTACCGACATCGGCATGTTCGACTTCGCCGACGTCCTGACTCCCGCCGGCCTGACGGCGCTTGTGCAGGTCATCGCGATCGACCTGATGCTGGCTGGCGATAACGTGATGGTGCTCGGCACGCTCGCGGCGGGGTTACCCGATGCGCAGAGGCGGCGCGCCCTGACGCTAGGCGCGGCGATCGCGCTCGTCTGCCTTATCGGCTTTGCGCTGATCGCGACCACGCTGCTCAAGGTGGTCGGGCTTCTGTTGGCGGGCGGCTTGCTGCTGCTCTGGGTGGCGTGGAAGCTGTTCCGCGAATTGCGCGTGAGCGAGGGGGATGCTGGCGACGGCGTCGTCGCGCCGCGCACGCCGAAGAGTTTCGGTCAAGCGGCCGTGCAGATCGCGCTGGCGGATTTGTCGATGAGCCTGGACAATGTTCTCGCGCTGACCGGCGCCGCGCGCAATCACCCCACCGTGCTGCTAATCGGGCTCGGCTTTTCGGTAACGGTGATGGCAGTTGCCGCTAATTTGATCGCGCGCATCATCGGTCGCCATCGCTGGATTGCCTGGGCCGGCTTGGCGATGATCCTTTATGTAGCCGGATCAATGGTTTATCATGGCATCACCGATCCCAAGGTTGGCGTCATGACGGCGATGCCGGGTTAGCGAACCATCCTTCGGGTTGTTCCGCGCCGATCAGCCCAGGCGGTGCCGCTGCTCGTGATCGAGCAGCCATTGCTTGGTGACAGGGCCGTCGCCGCCCGAATAAGCGCCCAGCGCCCCGCCGGCGGCAAGCACCCGGTGGCAGGGAATGACGATCGGGAAGGGGTTGCGCGCGCACGCCTGGCCGATGGCGCGGGCGCCCGACCCGGTCGCACGGGCCAGCGCGCCGTAGCTCATCGTCGCGCCATAGCCGATGCTGGCGATTGCAGCGCGCAAAGCTTCGCCGCGCGGGGTAGCGGTCGGCCGCAACGGGAGATCGAAGCTGGTACGGGTGCCGGCGAACCACTCCATCAGCTGCTGCTCAGCCAGCTTGAGCAATGGCGTCATGGCGGCGACCGGTGCCAGCCCTTGAGCAATACTGATCGCGATGAGCTCGTCCTTACTCGCCTCCACCCGTACGCCGCCAACGGGCGTTGCGATAACCGCGTGATCGGGCGCATACATGGCGCTGGCTATGCCTGTTGCGAGCGCGACGCTCAAGCGGAGTAGGACAATGAAGATCAATGTCGAGATAGAATGCACGCCCGAGGAAGCGCGGCGCGCGATGGGGCTGCCCGATTTCACGCCTGTGCATGAGAAATATGTCGGCATGCTGTTGGAAACCATGGATAATGGCGTTCGGCCCGAGATGCTCGAAGCGGTGATGCGCAGCTGGGCGCCGATGGGGGAGGCCGGAATGAATTTCTGGCGACGGTTGTTCGACGCGAATAGCGGCGGCACCTCGAGCTGAGAAAGACATCCTTGGCAGATACAGTCTTTGCCGTTTCGAGCGGCGCCCCGCCAGCCGCGATCGCTGTGCTCCGGATATCGGGGCCTGAAGCGGGTTGGGCGGTTAGAATGCTTGCGGGTGTTTTGCCGGAACCACGCGTCGCAAGACTCGCCAAGCTCGCTGACCCCGCCAATGGTGAAGTGCTAGACAGGGCGCTGATCCTCTGGTTCCCGGCGCCGCGGAGCGCGACTGGGGAGGATGTGGCTGAGCTCCACGTGCACGGCGGCCGCGCGGTTCTTGCGGCGGTTGAGCGGGCGTTGGCAGCGATACCTGGGTTGCGACCGGCTGAGCCCGGCGAATTCACCCGGCGTGCTCTGTCGTCAGGGCGGATCGATCTTGCAGAGGCTGAGGGGCTGGGCGACTTGCTGATGGCCGAGACCGAAAGCCAACGCCGGCGCGCCCAGGCGGCGGTGGATGGCGTGGTGAGCAAGGCAGTTGCGGGCTGGGCTGGCCGCGTTCTTGCTTTAGCTGCGCGCGTTGAGGCGGCGCTCGACTTTGCGGATGAGGATGATGTTGAGCCGGAACTCGGCCATCACGATCTCGTGGCGCGCGATAGCGCGACGCTCGCGCATGAGATGCGCGCCGTGCTCGACGAGCCACCGATCGAGCGGCTGCGCGACGGTATCCGTGTCGTGCTCGCTGGCCCACCGAACAGCGGTAAGTCGACATTATTTAACGTGCTTGTTGATCGTGATGCGGCGATTGTGTCACCGATTGCGGGGACCACGCGAGACCGGATCGAGGCGCCGGTTGTCCGTGACGGCATCGCCTATTTGCTGATCGACACGGCTGGCTTGGCTGACGCGACAGATGACCCAATCGAGGCGGTCGGAATTGATCGGTCGCGAAAGGCGATGGTCGAAGCCGACCTCGTGCTTTGGCTGGATGACGTACCACCACCGCCGAGCTTGGATGCGATTTGGCTTTTTCCACGTGCCGACGATCGAGAGACACGCGGTGAGGATCGCCTAGCCGTTTCCGCGCTAACCGGTGCCGGCATGAGCGCGCTTTGGCTGCAGATCAGCGAGCGAGCGAAGGCACTGTTGCCCCGCGAAGACAGGCTCGCGGTCAATCGCCGGCAACGGGCCTTGATTGAGGCGGCTGCCGAGGCATTGGAGGCAGCAGCGCATGAAGGGGACGTCGTATTGCGCGCAGAATGGCTCAGGTTAGCGCGAGCAGCGCTCGATCGCATCACGGGGACCTCGGGCGTCGAAGACATGCTCGATGCGTTGTTTGGGCGATTTTGCATCGGTAAATGATGTTTCACGTGGAACGGTGTTTTGACTTAAGCACGCGCGGCGCTTAGCGGCACGGCATGGCTCAGTTCGACGTCATTGTGGTCGGAGGCGGGCACGCCGGCACCGAGGCTGCGGCCGTGGCTGCGCGGCGTGGCGCGCGTGTCGCACTGGTGAGCTTCGACCCGAAGCGGATCGGCGCGATGTCGTGCAACCCGTCGATCGGCGGGCTGGGCAAGGGCCATATCGTGCGAGAGGTCGATGCCTTTGATGGCCTGATTGCGCGTGCTGCGGATGCTGCGGGGATCCATTACCGCTTGCTCAACCGCTCCAAGGGCGCCGCGGTGCAGGGCCCGCGGGTCCAGGCGGATCGGAAGCTTTACTTGCGAGCGATCCAGTCGATGCTCGGGGCGCAGGCCAGGCTGACGGTGATTGCGGGTGAAGCTGGCCAGTTGGAGGTTGTTGGTGGCCGCATAGCTGGGCTCACCCTTGGCGACGGAACTTTTCTGAGCGCGCCCGCAGTGGTTCTCGCAACCGGTACATTCCTCGGCGGGCGCATCTTCCGGGGTGAGGAGCGCCTCGTGGGTGGCCGGATTGACGAGCAGGCGGCGACGCGGCTTGGCGAGCAGCTCCGCGCGGTTGCGCTGCCAATGGCGCGACTGAAGACAGGGACACCGCCTCGCTTGGATGGCCGGACCATCGACTGGGCTGGCTTGGAGGAGCAGCCAAGCGACAGCGACCATTGGACGATGTCGTCGATGACGCACCGTCGCCCGCAGCGTCAGTTGTTCTGCGCGATCACGCGAACCACGCCGGCAACGCACGATATCATCCGCGCGAATCTAGATCGCTCACCGATGTTCACGGGGGCGATCGATGCGCGCGGGCCGCGTTACTGTCCGTCGATCGAGGACAAGGTCCATCGCTTCGCCGATCGCGATAGCCATCAGATCTTTCTGGAGCCGGAGGGTCTCGACGATCATCTTATTTATCCCAACGGTATCTCAACGTCGCTGCCGGCCGATATCCAGCAAGCGATGATCGCAACCTTGCCGGGCCTCGAAGCCTCCCGGATAGCCGTACCCGGCTATGCGGTTGAATATGACCATATCGACCCCCGCGCGCTGCGCCGGACGCTTGAGGTCGAGGCGGTGCCGGGGCTCTTCTGTGCCGGACAGATCAACGGGACGACCGGCTATGAGGAAGCAGCGGGGCAGGGGCTGGTCGCGGGGTTGAATGCCGCGGCGCTCGCCCTTGGATTGGAGCCTGCCGTGCTCGATCGCGCCACCAGCTACCTTGGCGTGATGATTGACGATCTCGTGCTGCAAGGAGTTACTGAGCCCTATCGGATGTTGACGGCCCGCGCTGAATTCCGGCTCCATTTGCGTGCCGACAATGCTGAGACCCGGCTTGGATCGGCTGCTCGGGCGCTTGGATGTGTCGGGCCTGATCGGGAATCGGCGCAGCTACGACGGGAGGAGGCTCGTCAAGCGATCCATGCCGGGCTGTCGCGTGAGCTGACCGCAAGTGAGGTGATCAGCGGCGGGGCATCGGTGGCGGCGGATGGCAGTAAGATGAGCGCTTATGACTGGCTGCGCTTCCCGGGTGTCGAGCTTAGCCAGCTTGTTCCAAATCTCGTCGGTGACCCGGCGGTGATCGACGAAATCGTCGCCGACGCGCATTATGCACCGTATCTGCGCCGCCAGGCGCAGGAGATTGAGGCGCTGCGCCGGGACGAAGCGCTGCTGCTTGCTGCCGGTCTGGACTATTCCGCAATCCCGGGATTGTCGGGCGAGATGGTCGAGCGGCTGCAATTGGCGCGACCGGAGACGCTCGGCGCCGCGGGTCGTATCCGTGGCATCACGCCAGCGGCGTTGTCGGCAATCCTTTTGCACGTCCGCAAGCGCGCGGCATGACCGAGGCCGAGGCGAGGGTATGGATTAGAGCGCGGTTTGGTGTTTCACGTGAAACAGCCGTCGCCCAATTTCTCGACTTTCTGATCACCGAGTCCGCTGATCAAAACCTGATCTCCGCATCGAGCATCGGCGAGATTTGGCGGCGTCATGTCGTAGACTCCGCGCAGCTCCTTGGACTCGCTCCAGCAGATCGCAGTGCCCTGAATTGGGCAGATATCGGCACAGGCGCGGGTTTTCCGGGCATGGTGTTGGCAATTTTGAGTGACCATCGCTTCTCGTTGATTGAGCCGCGGCGCCGGCGAGCAGAGTTCCTACAAAGATCTTCAGGGGCGTTGGGCATCACACACCGTGTCCGCGTCAAGCATGCACGTGCCGAGACTATCGACGATCAAGTCGATGTCATATCCGCACGCGCGGTCGCGGCTTTGCCGGAGCTGCTCAAAACAGGCCGAGCGATTTCCACAGAAAAAACGCTGTGGCTGCTGCCCAAGGGCCCAAATGCGCGCGAAGAGGTGGCGGCAGCGCGGCGGACGTGGCATGGGTCGTTTCACGTGGAACCGAGCATCACGCAGCCGGATTCGCTCATTGTCGTCGCAACGGGTGTCAAACCACGATGAAGTGCATCGCGATCGCCAATCAAAAAGGGGGGGTGGGCAAGACCACCACGGCCATTAATGTCGGCACCGCGCTGGCGGCGACGGGCAAGCGCGTACTGCTGATCGATATGGACCCACAGGGTAATTGCTCGACCGGCCTGGGGATTAACCGCGCCGAGCGGACTCGATCGACTTACGATCTGCTAATCAACGGCGCGCTGCTGTCGGACGTGGTGGTTTCAACGCGGGTGCCGCGGCTCGATATCGTGCCTGCAACGGTTGATTTGTCGGGGGCCGAGATCGAGCTGGTTGAGCTCGACGAGCGAACGCATCGTCTTAAATTCGCGCTCGAGGGTGCCAGCGGCAATTGGGACGTCGCGTTAATTGACTGTCCCCCGTCGCTCGGCTTGCTGACGATGAACGCGATGGTTGCGGCGGAATCGCTGCTCGTCCCGCTCCAATGCGAGTTTTTCGCGCTCGAAGGATTGAGCCAGTTGCTGAATACCGTCGAGCGGATTCGGAGTCGCTTCAACCCTGGCCTGACCATTTTGGGCGTGGCGCTGACCATGTATGATCGGCGCAATCGTCTGACTGACCAAGTCGCTCAGGATGTGCGAGCGGTGCTGGGGAAAGTCGTTTTCGATACGGTGATTCCTCGCAACGTTCGCCTTTCTGAGGCCCCCAGCCACGGGCTGCCGGCGCTAATCTACGATTATCGTTGCCCGGGCTCGGAAGCCTATATCGCGCTGGCCCGCGAACTGATCGGCCGGCTCGATCCACCCCGCTCCACTACCAGCGCACAGGCCGCATGACCGATCAAAGCCCGACAATCGCACGCAAACCGCGCCCCGGCCTTGGCCGTGGTCTCAGCGCCCTCATGGGCGATATCGAGCGAGAGGCGCCAGTGGGTCATGAAGCCGATACCTGGCCAGCGTCTGGATTGCGCCTGCTGCCCGTCGGCGCGCTCAGCCCGCATCCCGGCCAGCCGCGTCGCCATTTCGATGACGCGGCGCTTGATGAGCTTGCCCAGTCGATCGCGACTCGCGGGCTGATCCAGCCGATCGTCGTGCGCCCGCACGGCACTGGCTTTCAGATTGTCGCGGGCGAACGTCGCTGGCGAGCCGCCCAGCGTGCCCGGCTCCATGATGTTCCGGTCATCGTCAAGGAGTTCGATGACGCCGCCACGATGGAAGTCGCGCTTGTCGAGAATATCCAACGCCAGGACCTCAACGCGATCGAGGAAGCGCAAGCCTATCAACGCCTTATCCGTGACTACGGCCATAGCCAGGAAGAACTGGCGCGCATCGTTCACAAGTCGCGAAGCCACATCGCCAATTTGATGCGGCTGCTGCAGCTGCCGCCCAAGGTGCAGCAGCTGGTGATCGAGGGCACGCTCGATATGGGACACGCTCGCGCGCTGATCGGCGCTGCTCATGCCGAGGCCCTGGCCGAACAAGTCGTCGCCAAGGGGCTATCGGTGCGGGATACCGAGCGCTTGGCGCGCGGAGCCAAGGGCGCCAAATCGAACGGCACGGCTGCCGGCCGCGATGCCGACATTGCCGCGCTTGAGCACCAGCTGAGCGACTTGCTTGGGCTGAACGTGCGGATCAATCATGGGCCTAAGGGCGGCGCGCTGACGCTGAGCTATTCGACCCTGGATCAGCTCGACATGATCTGTCAGCGATTGAGCGGTGAGCGGTCTTACTAAGTCGGGGCCTAAAGCGCTAACCTCGCCGGGCCGCACGCGCGATATCGATCATCGCTGCGTCGGCGAGGACCGGACCAGCCGTGGCAGCCGCCATCAATGATCGCTCAGCACGGCGCAGATGGTCGATCGCATCAGACAGTCTTTTAGGCGACGAAAGTCGCAGCGCCTTGGCCATACTCGCTTTTTCGCGGAAAAAGATGTTGTGGCGCTCAATCGTGTCGTTGACCGAGGCGCCCGCCGCAACGTCGGCGCTCAATTCGGCAAGCGTCATCAGCCGCCGCACCGTAGCGCGCATCACGGGAATCGGCGAGGTGCCCGACTCGCTCAACCGGGCCAGTGCGTCGCCGAGCGCTTCCGGGCGGCCTTCGACTGCAGCATCGATCGCCGCGGCGATATCGCCTTCGCCCAGATCGGCGCCGACAGCGTCGATCGCGCCGTCATCGAGCGCCTTGGGTCGGTCCGGCGCAGCGTCGAGGTAAAGCGCCAGCTTCTCAATCTCGCGTGTAAGGATGGCGCGGTCGCCGCCGCTCAGTCCGACCAACCGCGCCGCCACCCGGCCTGTGGCGCGCAGGCCATGCTCTGCCGCGATCGTGCTGGCCAGCGCGTTCGCTTCCTCGCCGACCGGCTGGTAGCACGCGTGCGCCATTGCGGTTGGCGCGGCGAGAGCGGCCTTGACGAGCTTGCTGGTCGCTTTCGCAGACGGTGCGATCACGACCACCGGATTGGCGGCTTGCTCGGCGGCAAGCAGCAAGGCGACTGCCTCATTGCTTTCCTCGCCGGTATTGCTGACCAGGATATAGCGCGGCTCGCCGAACAGCGACATTGACGCGGCCTCGGTCGCCAGCCGTGCCGGATCAGCGCGAAGCTGCGCGCCTTCCAGATCGATCCGTTCAACCCCCGTGCCCAGCCGCCGGCCGAGTCGCATCGCCCATTCGCGCGCGCCGGCATCATCGGGGCCGTAAAGCAGATAAAGGCGGACACCATTGTCTGCGCGATCGATCGCGGCGCGGAGCTGGCTGGCGCTTGCCTTCACTTGGTCCGCGGCGTGGTACGCTCGGCGTAAAGCGCGACGCGCGCAACGATCTGGTCGGCAACGATGCCCGATAGCCGCTCGAGCGCGGTTTGCTCGGCGGCAACGGTGGCGTATTCCGAGCTCACGACGTCGATGCCGGCGTCCGAGCCCGCTGTCGCATCGACGACAATCGCGCCATTGGACAAGTCGATCAGTTGATAGCGCGCCCGCAAGGTGCGCCGCTCACGCGTTACGACGTCGTTGTTGTTGACGCCCAGCCCGATGATCTTGTCGTCGAGCTTGATTTCAAGTCGATAGGCGGCGACGCCATTGCCGCCGGCAGCGAGCCGGTCGCGGACGGCATTGGCCACGAGCCAGCCCGATTTGCCTTCGATTGGCGCGACTTCCACATGCGTAAGCAGCCCGGCGACGCGGCCATCGCCGCCGCCTGAATAAAGCGGCCGCAGCCCGCAGCCGCCCAGCGCCAAGCCAAGCAATGCCGGAGCGATCCAGAAGCGCGCGCGCGTCATGCGACGATGTTGACCAAGCGATCGGGCACCACAATCACTTTTTTGGGCGCGGCGCCGTCGAGCGTGCGCTGCACATTGGCGCTGGCGAGCGCGAGCTCTTCGAGCGCCTCACGCGCGGTGCCCTTGGCGACGGTCCGGGTGTCGCGTAGCTTGCCATTGACCTGGATCGCGACGGTTACCTCATCGTCGACCAGCAATGCCGGGTTTACCTCGGGCCAGGCCGCATCCGCAATCAAGCCGGACTTGCCCCAGCCAGCCCAGGCTTCCTCGGCAAGATGCGGCGTCATCGGCGCCACCAGCAGGAGCAGCGTCTCGATCGCTGCGGTGCGCGAGGCTGATGGCGCCGCCTTTTCGATCGCGTTAACGAGTTCGTACAGCTTGGCGACCGCCTTGTTGAACGATAGCGCTTCGATATCGGCAGCGACGCCGGCGATGGTCTGATGGAGCTTGCGGTCGAGCGCACGATCCTCACCGGCTTCCTCGCGCTCACCGTCGCGTGCGCCATCGAACAGCCGCCACAGCCGTTGGACGAAGCGCCACGCCCCCTCGATGCCGTTTTCCGACCATTCGAGGTCGCGTTCGGGGGGCGAATCGGAGAGCATGAACCACCGCACCGCGTCTGCGCCGTATTGGTCGACGATCGGTTCAGGATCGACGGTGTTCTTTTTCGACTTCGACATCTTCTCGACGCGGCCGACCTGGACCGGTTGACCATCGGCCTTGAGTGTCGCGGCACCGCTCGCAATGTCGAGGTCTTCAGGATTGTACCAGACGCGCTCGGTGCCTTGGCCTTTATAATAGGTCTCGTGCGTCACCATGCCCTGCGTGAACAGCCCGGCAAACGGCTCGGCAATGTCGAGCCGTCCAATCCGCTGCAGCGCGCGCGTCCAGAAGCGCGCGTAGAGCAGATGGAGGATCGCATGCTCCACCCCGCCGATATATTGCGCGACCGGCAGCCATTTTTCCGCCTCCGCCCGGTCGAACGGCTTGTCGCTCGGCTGGCTGGCGAAGCGGATGAAATACCAGGAGGAATCGACGAAGGTATCGAGCGTGTCGGTCTCGCGCCGCGCCGGTTTGCCGCAGCTCGGGCAGTCGACATGCTTCCACGTTGGGTGGCGGTCGAGCGGGTTGCCGGGGATGTCGAAGCTCACATCTTCGGGTAGCACGACAGGCAGCTGGTCGCGCGGTACCGGCACCGCGCCGCACTCATCGCAATGGATGATCGGGATCGGCGTGCCCCAATAACGCTGGCGGCTCACCCCCCAGTCGCGGAGGCGATAGACCGTCGATCCGGTGCCCCAGCCTTCGGCCTCAGCGCGCGCGATGACGGCGCGCTTGGCAGCCTCGACATCCAGGCCATCCAAAAAGCCCGAATTCACGATCCTGCCCGGCCCGGTATAGGCCTCATCGCCCTCAAATACCGGCGCGTCATTATCGCCCTCGGCGACGACGCGCTGAACCTTCAGACCATATTTGCGCGCGAAATCAAGGTCGCGTTGGTCGTGCGCAGGCACGCCCATCACCGCGCCGGTGCCATAGTCCATCAGCACGAAATTGGCGATGTAGACGGGGAGCTCCCAGTCCGCGCCAAAGGGATGCAGCACGCGATAGCCAGTGTCGAAGCCGAGCTTCTCCTGGGTTTCCAGCTCAGCGGCGGTCGTGCCGCCCAGCTTGCACCGCTCGATGAAGGCCGCCGCGTCCGCATCGGTCGCCGCCAGCGCTTGCGCAACGGGGTGATCTGCGGCGACCGCGACAAAACTCGCGCCGAAAATTGTGTCGGGCCGCGTGCTGAATACTTCGATCGGCTGGTCGAGCGGGCTGACGGGGGCGAAGCGAAAGGTGATGCCGCTCGATTTGCCAATCCAGTTCTCCTGCATCAGCTTGACCTTGTCGGGCCAATGCTCGAGCGCGCCGAGCCCGGTCAACAACTCATCGGCGAAATCGGTGATCTTGAGGAACCATTGGCTGAGCTTGCGCCGCTCGACCAAAGCGCCCGATCGCCAGCCGCGCCCGTCGATCACTTGCTCATTGGCGAGCACGGTCATGTCGACCGGATCCCAATTGACCGACGATTCCTTGCGGTAGACGAGGCCGGCGGCGAACAGGTCGAGAAACAGCGCTTGCTCGTGGCCGTAATACTCAGGCTCGCACGTCGCCAGCTCGCGGCTCCAGTCGAGCGCGAAGCCAAGCCGCTTCAACTGCGCGCGCATCGTCGCGATGTTGGCGCGCGTCCAGGTGCCGGGATGCACCTTCTTTTCCATCGCGGCGTTTTCCGCCGGCATGCCGAACGCGTCCCACCCCATCGGGTGGAGCACTTCCATACCCTGCATCCGCCGGAAGCGCGCGAGCACGTCGCCCATCGTGTAATTGCGGACATGCCCCATATGGATCCGCCCCGATGGATAGGGGAACATCTCCAGCACATAGGAGCGCGGCTTGTTACTGTCGTTTGACGCGGCAAAGGTCTGGCGTTCTTCCCAGATCGCCTGCCAGGCCGCGTCCGCCTTCAGGGCGTTGAAGCGAGACGCCATGCGATACGCTGCCTCGTTATTTGATCGAGGCGGCGCGGCGCAGATCGCGAGCGCGGGTGAGGATCAAATCCTCCATCCGCTGCGACGTGGCGGCCTCGACCGGTGCGCCAACCCACTCGCCATTGCGATTGATCTGGCGCTGCACGGCGACGCGCACCGCATCGGCGCGCAGATCCTGGTCTAGGATCGAGACCGTCACCTTCACGCGCTCAGCGGGCACGGCGGGATTGGCATACCAATCGGTCACGATCACGCCGCCGTTCGAGTCGGTCTGGACGAGCGGCATGAACGACACCGTGTCGAGCGCGGCGCGCCACAGATAGGCATTGACGCCGATCGAGGTGATCCGCGCCGGCGCCTGCGTATCCTTGGGGTGGTGCTTGTGGAACACGCAAGCCGACAGCGACGCGGCGATCGTGACCATCAGCGCGAGACGCAGCGAGCGGCGGTTCATCGGCATTTCCCTGATCTTTCCCGGGCAAGACGACCCGTTGGCCTCTATAGATGCTCCAACGCGCGCCGCAAGGCTCGCGCGGCGGCGGCTGAGCGCTGTGGATCATGTGCAACAGTTGCGACGAAAATGCGGCAGAGAGTGGTGTGGCATGACCAATCATGCTAGCGGCACTTCAGAACCTAAAAAGGTGGAATTGTGCGCCTTACCGGCAAAACGTTGGCGATCGCTGCGGCACCCGCGCTGGTTGGCGCGGCTTTTGCCATGCCTGCAGTCGGTGCCGAGCAGGCCGTGCGGGGCCGTGCTGCCGCCAATGATGCGCCGGTGGCGGCGCTGAGCTTCAACCACTTCACCCCTGCCGCCGCCGATCCCAAGCTAGCTGCGTTGCTCGCGCGCTCGGGGCTGGACGGGCAGGATTTTCACTTCACGCCGGCGCAATCGCATCGAGCAAGCCCGCGTGCGGTAACCGTAGCGGTGCGCGCGCGGAGCGTCGCGGCAGTGCAGGATGCGCGCCTTGTCCGGACTGATATCGGCAATCCTGCTACCGTTGGCTTGAAGCCGATTGCCTATAATCTGGGCGTCGCGGTGGGTTGGAAGCGCTTCGCCGTGTCGGGTGACGTGACGCGGATCGATCTGTCGGGCGTGCCGGGCAGCCGCGAGACCGCCGATGTCGGCGTCAGCTATTCGGGCAAGCGCTTCGTTGGGCGCGTCGTCGCGAGTGCCGACCGGCCATTGGCCGATACGCCCAAGGCGGGCAGCGACGGGCCGAGCTATTCGGTTGACGTCGGCGGCTCTTACACGATCTCGCGTCGCATCGATCTGACCGCTGGCGTGCGCTATAAGTCGCAGAATTTCCGCCTCGACCGGTTGACCGATGACCGGCGTGACAGCCAGGCAGTCTATGTGGGAACGGCGCTGCGGTTCTAACGGCGCGGGTGCGGTGTCATAGCCACGCGTCGATTGATGCCCATCCGTAGAAGCCTGCCGCGATAAGCGCTTTACCGCGTTTGCGATCGACGCCGCCTAGCGCGATGACGGGCACAGATGCCCGCTGCGCCAACATCAGGGCTCTGACGCGGCTAAGCGGGCGTGCGCCGGGGTGCGATTGCGTTGCGAAGATCGGCGAGATCAGGATCAGATCAGCGCCGGCCCGAATGCCCGCTATCACTTCTCGGCGATTATGGGCGGGCCAAGTGCGCAAACCGCGCACCGATCTGCGCCCGCGACCATGAGTTCCGGCTTCCCGTTGCCCGAGCGGACCGGCACCGGCGCGGATCAATACCAGCCGCCGTCGCGCGGCAATCGCTGCCACGCGCTTGAAGAGAGCGCGCCGTTCGGCTGGCGCCAGCGAATAGTGACGGAAGACGATTCCAGCACCTCGTGGGAGCCGTTCGAGTGCAGCCCACAGCCGCTCGTCCATCCGCTCGTCGGTCATCAGCCAAAGGCGCGGCAATCTAGTGTTCTTACGGGGGTAGCGGCGCGGCATCCCCCTCCCTATAGCAGCGCCCATGCCGCCAAGCGACGCCGCCGACCACCTCTCCCAAGTCCGCCACCGTATCGATCGCGCCGCGCGCAAGGCGGGTCGGTCCGCAACCGACGTGACGCTGATTGCGGTGTCCAAAACGCATGGCCCCGGTGCCATCCGCCCATTGCTCCAAGCGGGCCAGTGCGTGTTCGGTGAGAATCGCGTGCAGGAAGCGCAGGAGAAGTGGCCGGCGCTTCTTGCCGAGACGCCCGACGTGGCGCTGCATCTGGTCGGCCAATTGCAGTCGAACAAGGCAGATGCGGCCGTTAAGCTGTTTAACGCCATCCACTCGGTCGATCGGCCATCGCTGGTCACGGCCCTCGCGCGGTCAATGGATAAAGCGGGCAAGCGCCCCGATTGTTTCCTCCAGGTCAATATCGGCGATGAGGCGCAAAAGGGCGGGTGCGTGGTCGCGGAACTCCCCGAACTGATCGCCGCTGCTCGCGCGGCTGAGCTCCCGATCGCAGGCCTGATGGCGGTGCCACCGCTCGGCGTCGAGCCTGCGCCTTATTTTGCTTTGTTGGCGAAGCTCGCCCGCGATCACGGCCTTGCCGGGCTCAGCATGGGGATGTCGGGCGACTATGAAACGGCGGTGACGTTGGGTGCCACGCACGTTCGTGTCGGCACGGCGTTGTTTGGGGATCGCGCATGATCGGGCCACTGCCGGTGCGTTTCCCGGGCATCATCTTCGATTTCGACGGCGTGCTCATCGAGAGCGAATATATCGGCAACAAGCACATCGCCGAGTATCTGACGCGCATCGGCCACCCCACCAGCGTAGAGCAATCGATGGCCAATTTCATGGGGTTGGCGGGCAAAGAATTTATCGCCGCGATCGAGCGCTGGATCGGTGGGCCGTTACCGGCCGATTTCCACGATGAGCGCGCGCGCGAGGATGCCCGCGTGATGGAGGCGGGGATCGGCGCGGTGGCCGGCGCCGTCGCTTTCGTGTCGGCATTGCCCGCCGATCTGCCAATCGCGGTGGCGTCCTCGAGCTCGACTCGCTGGATTGCTCGGCACTTGGACCATATCGGCCTCGCGGATCGATTCGGGGGCCGGCTATTTTCGGGCCGCGAGCATGTCGTGAACGGCAAGCCGGCGCCCGATCTCTACCACCATGCCGCTGCAGCCCTTGGCCTCGATACGCGCGATTGCGCGATCATCGAGGATTCGCCGGTCGGTGCGACCGGTGCGGTGGCATCAGGCGGTTATGTGATCGGCCTTGTCGCTGGCCAGCATTGCGCGCCCGATCATGGCGAGGTGCTGCTCGCCAAGGGCGTCAGCGCCGTCGCGCGCAATTTCCAGGAGGTTGCGCGGCTGATCGCCTAGAACTCGTGGCCCGTCCGGTCGCGCTTGGTGGCGAGATAACGCTCGTTATGCGGGTTGGCCGGCAGGATGTGTGGCACGCGCTCGACCACTTCGATGCCTGCTGTGGTAAGACTCGCTGCCTTGGCGGGATTGTTGGTCAGCAGTCGCACGCGCCTTTGCCCGAGCAGCGCCAGCATCCGCGCCGCGACGCGAAAATTGCGCGCGTCGACCGCAAAGCCCAGCCGGGTATTGGCGTCGACGGTATCGAATCCCTGATCCTGCAGCGCATAAGCGCGCAGCTTGTTGATCAGGCCAATGCCGCGCCCTTCCTGCCGCAAATAGAGCAGGATGCCCCAGCCATTGTCGGCGATTGCTTTGATCGCGGCCTGGAGCTGCGGCCCGCAATCGCATTTCAGGCTGCTGAGCATATCACCAGTCAGGCATTCGCTGTGGAGGCGCACCAGCGGCGGCTGGCCGTTGGGCTGGCCGATCAGCAGCGCGACATGCTCGCCGGGCATTTCGGGCGTGCGGAACGCGACGATCTCGGCGTCTTCGACGGCCGCGACCGGCAACCGGGCACGAGCCGCGATCGTCAGCCGTTCGGCATCTTCATGCGCGTCGATATCGGCGTCGGTAACGCGCGCTTCGGCGTCGCCGCCGGGGATTACAAAGAAAGCTGGCAGGATGCCGGCGAGCATTGCCAATCTCAAGGCAGCCTGCGCCGGCGCGCGCGCACAAAGCTCGATTGCCTCGAACGGCCCTTTCATCGGCGTGTCCATATCGAGCTGCGGGTCGGCGAGCGCCGTGGCGACCGGGAGATCGATCCACGCTGCCCGCCGCACCAATACCGGCGCATCGGGTTCGGCCGCGGCTAACTGATTGGCAAGCTTGAGCGTCACCGCCCGACCGGCGGAAATCAGCAGCGACGCGGTGCGATCGGGATCGAACGCCTCTAGCCGCTGCGGGTCGGCCGTTTCCACCGCGAGCATCGCTAGGCGCTCGCCACCCGCGGTCAGCGCAATCGGCCACCCTCGGCGCAGCGCGTCGATCGCGCGCGCGGCGGCGTGGGGGTCGGCCGCGTCGCTCACAGCGCGAGCGTTGTGATAATGGGGACGTGATCGGAAGGCTTGTCCCAACTCCGCGCCGGCTCGATCACTTCATGCGCTACGGCCGCCGCGGCAACATCGGGGCTTGCCCACATATGGTCGAGCCGCCGGCCACGATCGGACGCCGCCCAATCTTTGGCGCGATAGCTCCACCAAGTGTAAAGCCGCTGCGGCGCGGGGATGAAGCGCCGGCCGAGATCGACCCAGCCATGCGCCGCCTGCAATTGTCCCAGCGCCTCCACCTCGACCGGCGTGTGGCTGACGACATCGATCAGCTGCTTGTGGCTCCACACGTCCGATTCGAGCGGGGCGATGTTGAAATCGCCGATCAGCAGTGTCGGCTCGGCGAGCGTCTCTGACCAGCGCGTCATCCGTTCGACGAAATCGAGCTTCTGCCCGAATTTGGGGTTGAGCGCGCGATCGGGAATGTCGCCGCCAGCGGGCACATAGACGTTATCAAGCCTGAGCCCATTGGGCAGGCGCACGCCTATGTGCCGCGCCTCACCATTCGCCTGCCAGTCGAGCCGGCGCTCCTCGATCAGCGGCACGCGGCTGACGATCGCCACGCCATGGTGCATCCGCTGGCCGTGGATCACGACATGCCGATAGCCGAGGCGCTGAAACACGGCGTGCGGAAAGTCATTGTCGACGACCTTGGTTTCCTGGAGGCAAAGGATGTCCGGCGCGTGCTCGCGCAGGAATTTCTCGACAATGGCGCTGCGAAAGCGAACCGAATTGATGTTCCACGAAGCGATACGGAGCGGCTCGGACATCGCCGCGATGTAGTCGCGCGTCGCCGATCCCGCCAGCCCCCGCTACTCGAGACATGGAAAGGCCCTCGCTCCGGGGGCATGGAACGAGGGCCGACCTAGCGTTCGTCACGCAGGCTGGAAACGGTGACCTTCAGGCAACAGGGGGAAAATCCTGACGGGCCGTTTCCGCAGTGTCGTTTTTATCCATGCCAACCTGTCGCCAGCATGAATGAAATTGTCGGGGTTCGTTCAGCTTCCAAAAGGTTCAGCGCGCCCGGCGGGTCGGATCGACCCAATCAAACGCATTGCCGGCGATGGGGACGCCGAAGCGCGGGTTGCTCAGTCTTACGATGGTCCGGTTGTTTTGCGCATCAAGCGCGACCCAGCCGAGCAGCGTCAGGCCCGCAGGGCCATTGCCGCCGCGCGAAAAGGTCAGCGTGATGCGACCATATTCGGGGTGCCGCAGGTCGCGCGCTTCAACCGACAGCAGTCGCGGATCAGCGCCGGGGACGACATGCGCGAATCGGGTCAAGTCGCTGTCGGGGTTGATCAACACGCCCAGCGGCGAATTGCCGATCGGCCAGCGCTGCTTTTGGCGCACAGAATAATCGATGAACCACAGGGCCTTGCCGTCGCCGACGATCAGAATCGGCACGCCCTTCTCATATTGGAAGCGAATGCGGCCCGGCTTCTTGATCGTCAGCGTGCCGGTGACGACCTTGCCGTTGCGATCGGTCTGCGAGAACTCGGCGACCATGCTCTCGATGCCGCGCAGATGCGCTTGTACCTTGGCAAGATCGGCATCGGGCGCCGGCGCGGCAGCAATGGCTGGGGCTGCGAGCGCCGTGGCAGACAGAGGGGCGAGCAGCCAGCCAGCCAAAGCGAATTTCACCGGATGATGCCTTTCAAGTCTTTGGAATTGTCAGCGTCGGTTGTGCTGCCGCCATTTAATCGCGGCTGAACGGCGCGGTTAAAGTGGTCGACCGTCTTCGTCCATCAGCACTTCGCGGCGGCCGACATGATCGGGGCGCGAAACAAGGCCGTCCTTCTCCATCCGCTCGATCAGCCGTGCAGCAGAATTATACCCGATGCGCATCTGGCGCTGCAGCCACGACGTCGATGCCTTCTGGCTTTCGGCAACGAGCTGCCGTGCGGCGCGATATTGCTGGTCCTCAGCCGAATCTTCGCCGTCTGGCGCGCCGTCGAGCGCGAAGCCGTCCTCGGGCTCCTCGGTGACCGACGAGATGTAATCGGGCTTGCCCTGCTCGCGCCAATGCTGGGCGACGGCCTGCACTTCGTCATCGGAGACGAACGGGCCGTGGACGCGCGCGATCTGCTTGCCGCCGGGCATGTAAAGCATATCGCCCTTGCCGAGCAGCTGCTCGGCGCCTTGCTCGCCGAGAATGGTGCGCGAGTCGATCTTGCTGGTGACGTGGAAGCTGATCCGCGTCGGTAGATTGGCCTTGATGACGCCAGTGATCACATCGACCGAAGGCCGCTGTGTCGCCATGATGAGGTGGATGCCCGCCGCGCGCGCTTTTTGCGCTAGCCGCTGGATCAGGAATTCGACATCCTTGCCCGCCGTCATCATCAAATCGGCGAGTTCGTCGACGATCACTACGATCTGCGGCAGCGGCTGATAGTCGAGCTGTTCTTCCTCATAGACCGGCTGACCGGTGTCGGGGTGATAGCCCGTCTGCACCCGCCGGCCGAGCGGTTGGCCCTTGGCACGCGCCGCGCGCACTTTGTCGTTGAAGCTCGCCAGGCTGCGGACGTTGACCGAAGCCAGCATGCGGTAGCGGTCCTCCATCTGCTCGACCGCCCATTTGAGCGCGCGCACTGCCTTGCCGGGCTCGGTGACGACGGGCGCGAGCAGATGCGGAATGTCGGCATACATCGACAATTCGAGCATCTTGGGGTCGATCATGATCATCCGGCACTGATCGGGCGTCAGCCGGTACAGCAGCGACAGGATCATGCAGTTGAGCCCGACCGACTTGCCCGAGCCGGTCGTACCCGCGACCAGCAGATGCGGCATCGGCGCCAAGTCCGCGATCACCGGATCGCCGGCGATATTCTTGCCGAGGATGATGGGTAACTGCGCTGTCTGGTCTTCGAACTGCGCGCTGGCGACGAGTTCATGAAGATTGACCGTTTCGCGCCGCGCATTGGGCAGCTCGATGCCGATGACGCTTCGGCCGGGGATCGTCGCCACGCGCGCCGACACCGCTGACATATTCCGCGCGATATCATCGGCAAGCTGGATGACGCGGCTTGCCTTGATGCCGCTCGCTGGCTCTAGCTCGTACATGGTGACCACCGGGCCGGGGCGAACCTCGACGATCTGGCCTTTGACATGAAAATCGTCGAGCACCGATTCGAGGAGCCGGGCATTGCGCTCGAGCGCCGCCTTGTCGATCGCGGTCGATGCGGGGCCGGCGGGCTTTTTGAGCAGATCGATCGGCGGCAATCGGTAATTATCGCGCAGATCGAGGCTCGCTTGTTTCGCCTTGGGCCTTGGCGGGGCGGGCGCGATGCTGCGCTCGGCGATCACGGGGCCGGGGCGATACTCGGGAATGGCGACGGCGCGGCGTGCCGGGCGAGCCGCCTCGTCCTCGGCAACCTCGCGCCCTTCTTTGGTCCCCTCGCGACGCGCGGCAAGGTCGGGCAGGCGCAGGCGCTGCGGCGCTTGTCGCCAGTCGATCTCGATCGCAATGCTGTAAAGGACAAATCCGCCCAGCGCTGCGAGTGCCGCGAGCACGCGCGAACCCCACAAGACGATGCTTGCCGATCCCGTCACATGCAATGCGGCCTGCAGGGTGCTGCCTGCCACCAGCCCAGCCACGCCGCCATAGCCTGCTGGCAGGCTGTTGATCGCATTCGGCGCGATCAGGGCAAGCGCCGTTGACAACAGTGCTACCCCTCCCGTCGCACGCGCCACGGTGCGGCCCCAGCGTTGGAATGCCACCTCGCGCCACAGTCGCGCCGCTGCCATCGGTCCCAGGACGAGGAGCAGAACGACCGGCCACCCCAGCAAGCCAAGCAGCGCATCGGCGATCAGCGCGCCGCCACCGCCCAGGGCATTGCTCGCCGGGCCGCCCGACGCAGTGCTGAACGATGGGTCACCCGAATGGTACGTGGCGACCGCCAGCGCGATTAGCGCGGTCATTCCCAAGATCGCGATTGCCGCCAGCAAGGCACCGCTGCGCCGTGCGCCGGCGCGTACGGTGTCGCGCCACAAGGGGCGTTGTGCCTGGCTTGCCATGGCTTAGGTCTCGCTCGATCGTTCGCCGATTCACCGCCAAATGTGCTTGCGATGTTACGCCGGGCAGAATCGCTTTTCCGGAGTCCGCCGTCAAGCGCCGCGATTGGCAGCCCGCCGGCAACGCGCTAAGGGCCGGGCATGGCAGAAGCAGATGTCATTATCCTAGGGGGCGGGTTGGTCGGATCGACGCTGGCGATCACACTCGACGCGCATGGGCTTTCCTCGATCGTCATCGATCCGGCAGACCCTGAGACGATGCTGGCCGCGGGCTTCGATGGTCGCGCCTCAGCGATTGCGGCGGGGCCGCAGCGGATGCTGGAGGCGATCGGGCTCGGCGCCGATCTTGAGGGCAAGGGCTGCGCGATCACCGCCATCCGCGTGAGTGATGGGCTCGACCCTGGCGCGCTCGATTTTGCCCCGGCTGCCGACGATGGCGCGCTGGGCATCATGTACGAGAACCGGCTGCTGCGGCAGCTTTTGTATCACCGCGCGTCGGCTGCGGCGCAGATTGATCTGCGCATGAAAACGCGCGCGCTATCGGTGGATCGCGGCGAGGCGGGTGTCGTGGCGCTGCTCAGCGACGGCAGCAGCGTGCGGGCGCCGCTGCTCATCGCAGCGGAAGGGCGCAAATCGCCGACGCGCGAAGCGGCCGGTATCCGTATTGCCACCTGGAATTATCACCACAACGCCATCATCACCGCGTTCAACCATGAGCGCGACCATCAGCAGACGGCGTTCGAAATCTTCTATCCCGCCGGGCCATTCGCGATCCTGCCGCTGCTCGATGACGAGCACGGCCACCGCTCGGCACTGGTGTGGACAGTGTCGGAGCGCGATGCGCCGGGCATGCTCAAATTGTCCGATCGCGGCTTTCTGGCCGAGGCGAGCCGCAATATGGGCGGCTTTCTGGGCGAGATCGGCAATCTAGCGCCGCGCTCGACTTATCCGCTCGGCTTCCACCATGCCGCGCGCATTACCGATCGGCGGCTGGCGCTGGTCGGCGATGCGGGGCACGGCATTCACCCCATTGCGGGGCAGGGCCTCAACCTCGGTTTTCGTGACGTCGCGACGCTGGTTGAGGTGCTGGTTGAGGGCAAGCGCTTGGGGCTCGACCTCGGCGATCCGCAAGTGCTGACGCGCTATGAGCGCTGGCGCGGCGTTGACACGCTGATGGTCGCGGTCGCCACTGACGGCCTCAATCGCTTGTTCGGCATTCCCGGCAAGGCAGCGAGCGCGGTGCGGCGCTTTGGCCTGTCAGCGGTCGAGAAGCTGCTGCCGCTCAAGGCACGTTTCATGGCCGAGGCACGGGGCGAAAGCGGCGATTTGCCGCGGTTGCTGCAGGGCGCGATGGCTTAGTCGCTGGGCGGCGCGGCTGGGGTAGCCGCATCGCGTATGACCGGATTGCCAATTCGCCGATCGGTTTCGATCTGCTCGATCGCAACCACGCGTTTCGGGTCGAACAGGTTGGCGAAGAACAGCCAGACCATCATCGCGCCGCCGTGCACGCGTCCTTTTTGCCGGCGCAACGCCTTCACTGCAGCGTCACCCGTTCATCACCATCATGGCGACCGAAAAATTGCATCAGCTGGACAAGCAAGTCGGCGCGCGCGTCGAGGTCGGGGGCTTCGAGCAGGGCTTGCTTGGCAGCGATATCGAACGGCGCGATCTGGGCGACGCCGTTGACCAGCGCCTCGTCGTCAAGCCGTGACACCGATTCCCAATCGACCGCATAGCCTTGCTGATCGGCGAAGCGGCGCGATTCCATCTCGAGCGCCGCACGATTGCCCAGCGATAAAATCTCCGGGTCATCGGCAGGCAGCGGCAGCAGCTCGGCCTCGATCTGGCGGAACGGCGTTGTCACATCGAGCTCGCGGATCACGCGGAACAACCGCTGTCCTTCAAGGACGAGATTGTAGCGCCCATCATCAAGCATCTCGAACTGGCCGATTTTGCCGACACAACCAATGTCGAACAGCGCGGGCGCCGCGTCGTCATCGCCGCTAAAATCGGGGCGCGGCTGGATCATGCCGATCCGCCGATCCCGCGCCAAGGCATCGCTCATCATCGCGCGATACCGTGGTTCGAAAATGTGGAGCGGCAAATGGAGGCGCGGAAACAACAGCGCCCCGGCCAGGGGAAAGACGGAGAGCCGCGTGGTGGCGCGCGTCGCCATCATCCGAACAGGATCGCTGACAATTTGCGCCGCTGTGCCGCGACCCACGGGTCTTCGATGCCGACCGCTTCGAACAGCTTGAGCAGGCGTTGGCGCGCGGCGCCCTCGTTCCATGCGCGATCATGCGCGATCATGTCGAGCAGCGTCTGGGCGGCGGCATCGCGATCACCTGCTGCCATCTGGCCACCGGCGAGCTCGTAGCGCGCCTCCATATCGTCCGGGTTGGCGGCGGCACGTTGGGCGAGTCCGGCAAGATCGCCCACGGGTGTTGCTTCCCGCGCCAGAGCCAGCGCAGCCTTGGCCTGCGCCAGTTCGGGAAGCGTAGCGACGTCGTCGGGAAGATCGGCCAAGGCGGTGTCGGCTTCGTCGACCCGACCCCCCGCGATCAGCGCGCGCACCCTGCCGGCGGCAATCGCCGGGTGATCCGGCGCCATTTCGGCGAGCTGGTCGAAAATCGACAGCGCACGCACTGCATCGCCTTCGGCCAACACTTGCTCGCCCATCGCGATCAGCGGCTCAAGCTCGGCTTCCTGGGCGGCGTCGGCCGACCCGACGGGCAACTGCCGCAACAACTGGTCGAGCGATTGGCGCAACTGCGATTCGGTGCGCGCATTGGTCAGATCCGCGACGAGCTGGCCCTGGAACATCGCATAGACGGTCGGGATCGAGCGGATCTGGAATTGCGCGGCGATGAACTGGTTCTTGTCGGTGTCGATCTTGGCGAGCACCACGCCCTTGTCGGCATAGGCAGCAGCGACCTTTTCCAGCACCGGCCCCAGCGCCTTGCATGGCCCGCACCATTCGGCCCAAAAATCGATGATGACGAGGCTAGTCATCGACGGCTCGACCACGTCGCGGCGGAACGCCTCGACGGCCTCGCGGTCGGTGCTGCTCATCCCTAGCGTCGCCAAGTCTTGGTCCTCATGCCTACTGATTGCCAGTGCCTTATGTGGTGGCTTTGCGGCCGAAGCCAAGCCTTTTCGGCACGCGCGTTGCCTATGCCACTTGCCCCTTGCCAAGGCATAGGCGCGATGCTAACCGCCGCGCCTCACCCAATCGCCGGCCTTGATGAAAGCGCCCAGGCGGTTCGATGCGCCAGAGCGGGCGTAGCTCAGGGGTAGAGCACGACCTTGCCAAGGTCGGGGTCGAGGGTTCGAATCCCTTCGCCCGCTCCAGCCGATCGACGGTGCTGATAACGCCCTATTTTCGCGAGGATATGCCCGCACGGTCACGGCACGGCTTTGCTGCTCGGCGAGCTTGATTTCGAACGGGAACGTGGAGCGGGTAGCGGGAATCGAACCCGCGTATTCAGCTTGGAAGGCTGCTGCACTACCATTGTGCTATACCCGCGCCCGAAGCCAAGCGGTTAGCGCTGGCCGGGCTTGCGCGCAACCCGTTCAGTGCTGGCCAGCGGTTGGCAAGCACCGTAGCGACCGCTAATCATTTCGATCGTGTTGCGTAGCGTAGCGTCGGCGCCGCGCATTCGGGTCGCGCCGGCTGTTTTTGCCAATCAGAAACAACGCCAATGGAGGCTGCCCAATGCGACTTTCCCACCTGTTGCTCGCGTCCCCGCTTGTCCTGCTTGCCGTGCCCGCCACCGCCGCGCCAGGCGACGAAGCCAAGCTGAAGGCGATCGAAGTCGCCTGGGGCAAGGCGCTGGTCAAAGCCGACACCAATGCGATCAAGACCTTCACCGCGCCCGAATGGACGTTCCAAGGCAGCGGCCCCAAGCCGCAGACCCGCGCCGAGGCGCTGGCCGACCTCGCTTCGGGCAAGGAAAAGCTGACGAGCTACACCGTTCGCGACCTGCGCGTTAAGGTGATCGGCGATGTCGCCTATGTCGCTGGTTATGACGATGAAAAGTCGAGCTATGACGGCAAGGACACCAGCGGCACTTATGGCTTCCTGGACGTGTTTCAGCGCCGCAACGGCAAATGGGTGGCGCTGGTGACGCAGGGCGGCAAAGTCGGCAGCTAAGCGCTTAGCACCGGGGCGGGTCGCGCGTGGCCCGCCCAGATGCTTCACGGCTTGCTTACCATTATATGCGTAAGCAGGCCGGGCGATGCTGCACGATCCCGCCCTCGCTCATGCTGCCAAGGCTGATCCGCACCCGGCGTCCGCCGTCAGTACCGGCGTCGGACTTGCTGGGCTTGCTGGGCTTCTTGTCTGGTGCGCGGTCGCCAAATGGTTCGGCATGGCTGGGCCGCTTGCCGCGCTCACCAACATCTTCGCGTGCGGCGTGCCGATGGTGCTGTGGTCGGTGTTCGTCGACAAGGTCCATCGCCGCCCCTCGACCGGCATCGACTGGTCGCGCAAGCCGCGGCTTAAGGAAACGCTCGACACAAGCCTCACCAAGCTTGCCGGGCTGTGGGCGACCTGGGCGCTGATCGCACTCATTTACGCCACCGGGCGGTTCTATTGGCGCGGTAATTTCCTGTTTTCGATGCAGGTGTTCACCGTCGTGGCGCCAGTGTTGTTCGGTGCGTCGATCCCTTACGTCATTTGGCTCGACCGCAAGCTCATTGAACCCCGGGACGGCGCCTGGCACCTCGGCGCGTGGATGATGAGCCTGGAGGGTGTCGATCGCGAGATGATCTACGCGCATCTGCGCGCCTGGGGGGTGAAGGCGTTTTTCCTGGCGTTCATGCTCGCGATCGTGCCGCCGGGCTTTGCCGATTTCGTCCGCGCCGACACGCATCTGCTGCTCTCTAATCCGGTCGCGCTCGCCAATTGGCTGATTACGTTCATGTTCGTCATCGACGTGGCGTTCGCGACCGTGGGTTATGTGCTGACGATGCGCGCGCTCGATTCGCATATCCGTAGCGCCAATCCTTACGCGGCGGCGTGGCTGGCGGCGCTGATTTGCTACCCGCCTTTCGTGTTGATGGGCGATGGCGGCCCGCTCGATTACCATCCCGGCACCGCCGACTGGACTCATTGGCTGGCGGACGAGCCGGTGTTGCTGGCGCTGTTCGGCGCCACGCTCGTCGCGCTGACCGCGATCTACGCCTGGGCGACGGTAGCGTTCGGCTTCCGCTTCTCCAACCTCACCCATCGCGGCATCCTGACGCATGGGCCATACCGCTTCTCGCGTCACCCGGCATACCTCTCGAAGAACCTGTTCTGGTGGTTGTCAACCCTGCCTTGGTTTACCACCGGCAGCGTGATCGACGCGGCGCGCGCGACGATCTTGATGGGCATGGTGAGCGGCGTCTATTACTGGCGCGCCAAGACCGAGGAGCGGCATTTGGGCGCCGACCCGGATTACGCCGCCTATTGGCACTGGATGGAACGCAACGGCCCGGTGCCGCGCTTTTTTGCCTTTGTATTGGGGCGGGAGCGAGCATAATTCGGCTTCCGACACGTGCCGTGAACCTGCCGAGCGGGCGCGAATGTTCCCCAATGTTCCCACTCATGTGAAGGTTTTCGCACAACAGCGTGGGCCGATAAACCGGGCGCATCGACAGGGTGAAAGAGCGGGCCTCGGGATAATCCGGGCGACGCGTGTAGGACAGCCTTCTCAAGCGTTCGCCCCTAGCGAGTACCGACATCGCTCAACTCGTTTCGGTTGCGATGTGATGTCGTCGTGATAGTCTTGCCCTCGCCATTTGGAGGGGACGGGACCAATGCTCAATCGTCGAAATCTGCTGATCGCGGCGGCAACGCTGCCAATCGCGACCAAAGTTGCCGCTGCCGGCACGGCTAACCCGCATCCTGCTCTAGTCGGCGGTTGGTCGCTGGTCGACGCGGTGACGGTTGAGCAGGATGGCAAGACCGGCCCGTGGGAAGGCAAGGCCGGGCCCTATACCGGCCTAATCGCTTATCTGCCGTCGGGTTTCATGGCGGTGCAGATCGCCAATCCGCGCGCCGGCCTGGCGCATAATGCTGATTTCACCAAGCTGCCCGCTGAGCAGCGCCTTGCGTATCTCGACAGCTATTATGCCTATTTCGCAAAATGGGAGTTCGACGCGGCGACATCGACGGTCACGCATCATGTCGTCTCGGCGCTCGACCCCAGCGAGATCGGGATCGTCTATCACCGCAAGGTCGCGCTTGCCGGCGACACGCTAACGCTGACGACGATCAACGACCCCAATTCACCGCGCAAGAGCCACAATGTGCTCACCTGGCGGCGAAGCTGACGGCCAGTTAGCGGCGACGGTTAGAAGCGCATTTCCTCGTAGATGCGGCTGACGTCGCCGCCCCAGGCGCCATTGTAGCGATCGAGCAGCAGTTCCGCTTGCGTCTTGCCCGAGCGGACGATCTCGCGGAGCGGATCGAGGAAGCCGGTTTCGTTGCTGCCGCCGGCATCGAGCCGGGCGCGGGCCGCCAACCCGGCATGCGCTATGTCGAGCACTTCGCCAGCGATGTGGCGCAGCGTACGGCCTCCAGCGATCGGCGCATCGAGGCCGAGCTTGGGGACCGACGAGCGCAGCGTTTCGCGCTCCTCCATTGTCCAGTGCTTCACGACATCCCATGCCGCATCGAGCGAGGATTGCGCGTAGATCAGGCCGACCCAGAAGGCCGGCAGCGCGCAGATGCGGTTCCACGGGCCACCATCGGCGCCGCGCATCTCGAGGAAGGATTTCAGCCGCACCTCGGGGAAGGCGGTGGAGAGATGGTCGTTCCAGTCGTCGATCGTCGGCTTCTCGCCGGGCAGGACCGACAGCTCGCCGTTCAGGAAGTCGCGGAAGCTCAAGCCGGCCGCGTCGATATAGCGACCGTCGCGGTAGACGAAGTACATCGGCACATCGAGCGCGTAATCCGCATAGCGCTCATAGCCGAAGCCGTCCTCGAACACGAAAGGCAGCATGCCGGTGCGCGCGGGATCGGTATCCGACCAGATATGGCTGCGGTACGACAGGAAACCGTTGGGCTTGCCTTCAAGGAACGGCGAATTGGCGAACAGCGCGGTCGCCAGCGGCTGCAGCGCCAGGCCGACGCGGAACTTCTGCACCATGTCGGCTTCCGAACTATAGTCGAGATTGACCTGGATCGTGCAGGTCCGCAGCATCATGTCGAGGCCCATGCTGCCGACGCGCGGCATATGGTTAAGCATGATCGCGTAACGGCCCTTGGGCATGATCGGCAGATCGGCGCGCGCCTTGTCGGGCCATAGCCCGAGCCCAAGATAGCCGAGGCCAAGCTTCTCGCCCACCTTGAGCACTTGTTCCAGATGCCGCCCCGTCTCGGCGCAGGTCTGGTGGAGATTGTCGAGCGGCGCGCCGGAAAGCTCGAGCTGGCCGGCAGGCTCCAGGCTGACGCTGCCATCGGCGCCCGACAGCGCGATAACGTTGCCGCCCTCGATGACGGGCTCCCAGCCATATTCTGTGAGCGCCATCAGCAAGTCGCGGATGCCGCCGGGTTCGGCATAGCTCGGCGCACGGTGGTCGCTCAGGCGATAGACGAATTTCTCATGTTCGGTGCCGATCCGCCAACGCTCCGCCGGCTTTTCGCCTTTGGCGAAGACCGATAATAGCTGGTCGCGATGCTCGACGACCGCTGATTTGCTATCCGAAACGGTCTTCGTGCTCATGGCGCGCCCTTTAGCGTCGCCGATGCAGCTCTGCTAGTGGGGGTCACCACCTCTTCATGCCAATCCCCCGCCATCGCCATCCAAAGCGCCACCGCGGCCGCGGCCGCAGTGTCGGCGCGCAGGATGCGGGGGCCCAGGCTGATGGGCACCGCGCCCGGTGTCGCGCGGATCAGCGCGCGCTCGTCATCGTCGAAGCCGCCTTCGGGGCCGATCAGGATCGCGGCCGGGCCGGGGTGCGCGCGCATCGCGTCCGCCGCCGGCGCGCCGCCGGTCTCATCGGCGAAGAACAGCGCCCGCGCCGTGGGCCAATCGCGGATCAACGCGGCGAGCTTCACCGGCTCGACCAGCTCGGGCACCGCGGTGCGCCCGCATTGCTCGGCGGCTTCCATCATGTGCGCTGCCAGCCGATCGAGATTGAGCCGGTCGACCACCGTCCGCCGCGTCAGCACCGGCACCACGCGCGCGGCGCCCAGCTCGCACGCCTTTTCGACCAGCCAGTCGATCCGGCCTTTTTTGAGCGGCGCGGCGCATAGCCACAAGTCGGGCACCACCTCGCGATCGCGCAGTTTCTCGCCGATCGTCAGCGCTACCTCGCGCTTGCCGATGCCGTTCACCGTCGCCAGCCACTCACCCGTCGCGCCGTCGAACAACTTCACCGGATCGCCCGATTTCAGCCGCATTACGCTGGCCAGATAATGCGCCTGCGGGCCGGTAATGGTGAGCGGCCCCGGCGCCAGCGGCGCCGCGACATAGAGGCGCGGGGTCGATTGCGGCGGCCAGGCGGGCGTGGCGGGCATGATGAAGGCCGTTAGCCTTCTGTGTCCGTTTAGTCACCCTCGATACCAAAGCGGGGCAGCGTGCGACGCATCCTGTTCCCCTTTGCGGCACAATCGGCTAGGGCGGCCGCTTAAACTTGGGAATAGCTTTGCATGTCGTCCAACCCTGTCACGCCTTTGCTCGATCAGGTCCAGTATCCGTCGGACCTGCGCAAGCTGGCGCCAGAGAGCCTGCGCCAGCTCGCTGACGAGCTGCGCCAGGAGATGATTTCAGCCGTCGGGGTGACCGGCGGCCATTTGGGCTCGGGGCTCGGTGTCGTCGAGCTGACCGTCGCGATCCACTACGTCTTCAACACCCCCGACGACCGGCTGGTGTGGGACGTTGGCCACCAATGCTACCCGCACAAGATCATCACTGGACGGCGCGATCGTATTCGCACGCTGCGCCAGGGTGGCGGCTTGTCGGGCTTCACCAAGCGCGCCGAGAGCGAGTACGATCCGTTCGGTGCCGCGCACAGCTCGACCTCGATTTCAGCCGCGCTCGGCTTCGCGATCGCCAACAAGCTTTCCGACAAGCCGGGCAAGGGCATCGCCGTCATCGGTGACGGCTCGATGTCGGCGGGCATGGCGTATGAGGCGATGAACAATGCCGAGCAGGCGGGCAACCGGCTGGTCGTCATCCTTAACGACAATGACATGTCGATCGCGCCGCCGGTGGGGGGCTTGTCGGCCTATCTGTCGCGCATCGTGTCGAGCCGCGAATTCCTCGGCCTGCGCGACATGGCGAAGAAGCTCGCCAAGAGACTGCCGCGCTCGATCGCCGAGGGCCTGAAAAAGACCGACGAATTCGCGCGTGGCATGGCGATGGGCGGCACGCTGTTCGAGGAGCTGGGATTTTATTATGTCGGCCCGATCGACGGCCATAATCTCGAGCAGCTGATCCCGGTGCTCGAAAATGTCCGCGATGCCGAACAAGGCCCGATCCTGGTCCATGTCGTCACGCAGAAGGGCAAGGGCTATGCCCCGGCCGAGGCGGCGGCCGACAAATATCACGGCGTTCAGAAGTTCGACGTGATCACTGGCGCGCAGCAAAAAGCGCCACCGGGGCCGCCGGCTTACCAGAATGTGTTCGGCGAAACGCTGGCGAAGCTGGCGAATGACGATCCGCGCATCGTCGCCATCACTGCCGCGATGCCGTCAGGCACCGGTGTCGACAAATTCGCCAAGGCGCACCCGACACGCACCTTCGACGTCGGCATCGCCGAGCAGCATGCGGTTACTTTCGCGGCGGGGCTCGCGGCGCAAGGGATGCGGCCGTTCTGTGCGATCTATTCGACCTTCCTGCAGCGCGCGTACGACCAGGTGGTGCATGATGTGTGCATCCAGAACCTCCCCGTCCGCTTCGCGATCGACCGCGCGGGATTGGTCGGCGCCGATGGCGCGACGCATGCCGGCAGCTTCGACGTGACGTATCTTGCGACGTTGCCCAACATGGTGGTGATGGCGGCAGCCGACGAGGCCGAGCTGGTCCACATGACCTACACCGCCGCCGAACATGATTCCGGCCCGATTGCGGTGCGCTATCCGCGCGGCAACGGCACCGGCGTCGCGCTGCCCGAGGTTCCCCAGAAGCTCGAGATCGGCAAAGGCCGCATCGTGCGCGAAGGCAAGAAGGTCGCGATCCTGTCGCTCGGCACGCGGCTAGGCGAGGCGCTCAAGGCCGCCGACGCGCTCGAGGCTAAGGGGTTGTCGACCACCGTCGCCGATTTGCGCTTCGCGAAGCCGCTCGACGAGGAGCTGATCCGCAAGCTGCTGACCACGCATGAAGTCGCTGTGACGATCGAGGAAGGCGCGGTCGGCGGGCTCGGCGCGCATGTGCTGACCTATGCGAGCGATTCGGGGCTGATCGATGCGGGGCTCAAGCTGCGCACCATGCGCCTGCCCGACATCTTCCAGGATCAGGACAAGCCCGAAATCCAATATGCGCAGGCCGGGCTCGACGCCGCCGCGATCATCGACACGGTGTTGAAGGCGCTGCGCTGGAACGAAGGCGTCGGCGTTGAGGAAGTAAGAGCGTAATTCCATGAAGATGGTGCGACTGGCGGCGGTTGCCGCAATGTTTGCGGCCGCCGCCGGCGCCGCGCCGGTGTCCGCCGCGACACTGACGATCATCGTCACCAATGTCCGCAATGCACGTGGCATGGTGCATGTCGATCTGTGCCGGGAGAAGGAATTCCTGAAGGACTGCGCGATTTCCGCCGAGGTGAAGTCGGTCGTGGGATCGACGACGCTGCGCATCAACAACGTCGCGCCCGGCGACTATGCGGTCCAGGGCACGCAGGACGAGAACAACAACAAGAAAGTCGACCAGGGCCTGTTCGGTATCCCCAAGGAAGGCGTCGGCTTTTCCAACGATGCACCGATCGGGTTCAGTGCGCCGAGCTGGAACAAGGCCAAGTTCACCATCACCGGCGACAAGACCATCACCTTCAGGCTGCGCTATTTCACCGGAGCGAGCGGCCCGCCCGCGAGCAAATGATCGAGAAATCGATCTTCCAGACGGTCGCGAACAGCGCCCAGCGACCGTGGCGCATGGTGATCGTCTGTCTGGTGATCGCCGCCGTCGCGTTGGGTTATGCCGCGACCCATTTCGACATGACGACTGACACCAGCGAGCTCATCTCGCCCAAGGTCGAATGGCGGCAGAATGAAGCGACGCTCAACAAGGCGTTCCCGGGCCAGACGCAGACCGCGCTGGTGTTGATCGACGGCGCGACGCCCGAGCTGGCCGAGTTGGGCGCCGCTAAGCTCGCCGCCGCGCTTGCCGAAGACACGGCGCATTTCAAAAGCGTCCGGCGCCCCGATGGCGGCGATTATCTGGCGAGGAATGGCATCCTCTTTTCGTCGGTGCCCGAAGTCCGCGCGACGACCCAGGCGTTGATCAAAGCGCAGCCGATCCTCGGGCCACTTGCTGCCGATCCCTCGCTGCACGGGGTTGCCGGCGCGATCGACACCATGCTGACCGGCGTCGATACCGGTGCGGCCAAGCTGTCCGATATCGACAAGCCGCTCACCGCGCTCGACGGTACCCTGACCAAGGTTGCCGATGGCAAGCCGACCTTCTTCTCGTGGCAGACCTTGTTCGCCAATGGCAGCGAGGCACCGCCCAAGCGCCGGCTCATCCTCACCCAGCCGGTGCTCGATTTTTCCTCGCTCAAGCCCGGCGAAGAGGCCGTCAATGCCATCTACGCGACTGCCCAAAGGCTCGGCCTCGATCCTGCCCATGGCATCACCGTCAAGGTTACCGGCGATGTGCCGCTGGCGGATGAGGAATTCGCCTCGCTCGAGGAGAATATCGGCATGGTTGGCCTGGTGATGGCCGCGGCGATGTTGGTGACGCTGTGGTTTGCGACCAAATCGGGCAAGATCGTGCTGGCGATCGTGATCACCGTGGTGACGGGGCTGATCATCTCGACCGCCGTCGGCTTGCTGGCTGTCGGGCGGCTCAACCTGATTTCGGTCGCGTTCATCCCGCTATTCGTCGGGCTGGGGGTCGATTTCGCGATCCAGCTGTCGGTCCGCTTCAACGCCGAACGGCTGGAAGGGGCCGATTACGCGTTGGCGATGGAGAATGCCGCGGCCGCGCTCGGCGAGCCGTTGGGCCTTGCCGCCGCCGCGATTTTCCTTGGCTTCGCTGCTTTCCTGCCGACCGATTATGTCGGCATTTCGGAACTTGGCATCATTGCCGGGCTGGGCATGGTCATCGCGCTTGCCTTGTCGATCACGTTGCTTCCGGCGCTCATCGTGCTGATGAAGCCGGGCGCGCCGATGAAGGAAGTCGGCTTTGCCGCGCTGCGGCCGGTCGACAATTGGCTCTACCGCCATCGCCGTTTTGTGTTGTGGGCGTTCGGCCTGTCGATGCTGGGGAGCATCGCGCTACTCCCGTACACGCGCTTCGACTTCAACCCGCTCCACTTGCGCGATCCCGATGGTCCGGCGATGCAAGCGTTGGATGACCTGATGCGCGATCCGCTGCGCACGCCCAATGTGATCTCGGTGGTGACGCCCAATGCCGATGCGGCGCGCGCGCTGGCAGCGAAACTGTCAACCTTACCCGAGGTGGCGCAGGCTGTTTCGATCGATAGCTATATTCCCGACGATCAGCCGGCCAAGCTCGCTTTGGTCCAGGATGCATCGCTGCTGCTCGACTTGACGCTCAACCCGTTCGACGTGGCGCCGACGCCGAGCGATGCCGATACGATTGCCGCGCTCAAGGCGACCAGCGCGAAGCTTGTAGCGGTTGCGGCCAGGGAGAATGGTCCTGCCGCCGACCATGCGCGCCATCTCGCGCAAACCTTCGCCCGCTTGGCGGAAGGCCCGCCGGCGCTGCGCCAACAGGCAGGCGAGACGCTCGGTGTGCCGCTCGGCGTGATGCTCGATTCGGCGCGCGCGCTGCTCCAGGCAAGCGAGGTCAATCGCGAGACGCTGCCGCCCGAAATCCGCGCTGACTGGCTCGCTGCCGACGGCCGCGCCCGCGTCGACGCGTTCCCCAAGGGCGACAGCAACAACAATCACATCCTCCGCCTGTTCTCCTTCGCGGTGCGCAAGGTGGCGCCGACCGCCACCGGCCTGCCGGTCGCGACGCAGGAAGGCGCCAACACCGTGGCGGGCGCCTTCATCCAGGCCGGCATCATCGCGCTCGCGCTGGTCAGCGTGCTGCTGTTCCTGGTGTTGCGGAGCTTTACGGAAGTCGCCTTCACGCTGGCGCCGGTGGTGCTGTCGGGCTTTCTGACGCTCGGCACGTGCGTGCTGATCGACCAGCCGATCAATTTCGCCAATATCATCGCCTTCCCCCTGCTGTTCGGCGTCGGCGTGGCGTTCCACATTTATTTCGTGATGGCGTG
Organism: Sphingomonas sp. GlSt437; assembly: GCF_048015635.2. NCBI lineage: Bacteria > Pseudomonadati > Pseudomonadota > Alphaproteobacteria > Sphingomonadales > Sphingomonadaceae > Sphingomonas > Sphingomonas sp. GlSt437. The sequence continues at coordinate 1,576,103 of NZ_JBPGYA010000001.1, forward strand.
GCGGCGGGGTGCCACCGACCTCTTGCAATCGAGCCTGGCGCGCGCGGTACTGTTCAGCGCGCTGGCGACGGGCACCGCGTTCGGTGCGCTGTGGCTTTCCGACCACCCCGGCACCGCGAGCATGGGCAAGATCCTGATGCTGTCGCTTGCCTGGACCTTGGTTTGTGCCCTGATCTTCGAGCCGGCGTTGCTAGGGCCGCCCAAGGACAAGAGCCGCAGCTCGATCGGCTGATCGCTTAGTCGAGTGCTTTGGGGGCGTCTGGCGGACTCGGCGTTGTCGGTGCCGGCGTCGAAGCCTGATCTTGGGCAGGCGCCGTGCTCGCCGATGCTGCGTCGCCTGGCGCGGGCGGGGAGGCCGGCGCTGCGGTAGCGGGCGTGGCCTCGCCCGGCGCGGGCGCGCCAGTGGCGGGCACCGTTGCGCCGGCCGCATCCTTGGGCGGTGCCCCTGTCGTCGGCGCATTGGGATCGATCGTCGGCGTCAGTGGCCCCGGCTTCAGGCCCGCTTCGGGATCGGCGAGCGGATCATCGAAACTGTCCTTGGGCTTGGCGCCTTTGATGTCGTCAATCTCGCCCTGCCGCGCCTGGAGATAGACCGATCGCAGCGTCGCATAAGGGTCCGCCGCGCCATCGAGCAGCGCCTTGAAATCGGCATCGCTTTCGGCGCGCAGGTCGAGCCCCGCAACGAGGCCCGACGACAGCTGATAATCGCCGCGATCGAACGGCATGCCGATCGCGACCGGGTAAAGCAGATTCTCCACTTGCCCGCCAAGCAGATCGCGCAGCGTGGTGGGGCCGAAGAACGGGATGAAGATATAGGGGCCGGGCCCGACGCCATAGCGCGCCAGCGTGTCGCCCAGCGAGTTGTCATGGTGCGGCAGGCCGGCGGTCTTCGCCACATCGCCAATGCCGCCGACGCCGACGGTGCTGTTGATCACGAAGCGCGACAGCGTCCGCGCTGCCCGTTTGGGCTTCAGCTGCAGCACGTCGTTCATGAAGACGAGCGGCTCGGTCAGGTTGGAGATGATATGCCGCATCGCCGTGCGCAGGAATTTCGGCACAACATGCTTGTAGAACAGCGCGATCGGCCGGAACACGGCATGATCGGCGCGCTGGTGGAAGCTATAGAGCTTGCGGTTAAGCCTTTCCAGCGGATCGCCCTTGGCATGGCGCGGCCGCGCGGTGACGACGGCGCCCTCCACGGCCGGAGGGGCTGCCGCCGGTGAGCGCGGCGCGGGCGCGGTGGCATCGGCCGAGGGTGGCACCGGCGCCGGGGCAGGCGATTCGGGGGGCGCCGCCGCCGTTTGCGCGGCATGCACCTCCCCTGTGGCCAGCAACGCGGCGATCAGCAGCGCGCCCCCCGCGCCGCGCCGGATATCGCCTTGCTTCAGCTCGCCGCCTTGTCCGCCAGTTGATTGACATGACCGATCAGCGCGCGCACTCCGCCCTTGCCGACGATCCCCTGGAAATCATCGCGCCGCGTGGCGAGCTGGCTGATCGAATTGCGATAGAAAACGTCGATGATTTTCCACTCACCGCCGGCCTGGCGCAGGCGATAGGCGATCGCGACGCTTTCGCCGTGCGGCTGGGTGAGCGTGGTCTTGACCAGCTTGTCCGTCCCGCGCGTCTCAACCTTGGGGTCGACGACGAATTGCTGGCCGGCATAGCTGTCGAAATTCGACGAATATTGGTTGATGGTGAGCTTGCGGAACGACGCGATCAGCTGTGCCCGGTCGGCCGCCGTCGCGTTGTTCCAGCTAGGGCCCACCGAGGCGCGCGCCATGAACGGCAAGTCGAACGCGCGGTCGATCACCGGCGCGATTTCGCTGGCGCGCCCCTGAAAGCCCAGGCGGCTGCCGCCCTTCATGATCTTGATCAAGCCATCGCTCAGCGCCTGAACCGGCGCGCGGGCGGGGTCCACCGATTGCGCCATCGCGGGTGCTGCCAGAACGGCCGTGGCTATGCCAAGGCCCGTCATCAAACGAATTGTCATCGTAACCTCTTTCACGGTCGATGGCCGCAACGCGATTAGAACCACGCGCCACAGCCGTCCACCCCTGTCTACCCCAGTTGTAATGTCGCCTCTGGGCGAAAATCGGGCAAGCCCCCGAGGATCAAAAATCTCAGCGCATGAAACGTCAGGGCACCGATGAAGCACGCATCGTCCCATTCCGGCCGCATTGCCCGACTTTCACGGCTTTGCGGCCGGAAAAAGATGCTGTAGCGCAACATTCGGCTGCCGAGGCGCTGGGTCGCGTACAAAATTACGCCACATTGCGAGTCAATGGGGGGCGGATCGATTTCGAGTGGGTCGATTGGAGCGGGTCGAATTCGGGCGGATCGAATCGGGTTCCTTCTGGCCGGCAGTCGCGCTGATAAGGCGAAAAGGACCATGGTTTGCAGCTGATCCTGGCCAATCCACGTGGATTTTGTGCAGGCGTCGTGCGGGCGATCGATATCGTCGAGCGCGCGCTCGATCTCTATGGCGCGCCGGTCTATGTCCGCCACGAGATCGTGCATAACCGCCATGTCGTCGATACGCTGAAGCGTAAAGGCGCGGTGTTTGTCGAGGAATTGCGCGAAGTGCCGGCGGGCGCGCGCACCATTTTCAGCGCGCATGGCGTGTCCCGCGCGGTCGAGGCGGAAGCCGCAGCCCGGCGCCTGCCCGTGCTTGATGCGACCTGCCCGCTTGTTACCAAGGTGCACAATCAGGGGCGTCGCTATGCCGCCATGGGCCGCTCGATTATCCTGATCGGCCATGCCGGCCATGCCGAAGTCGACGGCACGATCGGCCAGATCGACGCCCCCATCCACCTCGTCCAGTCCGAGGCGGACGTGGCGACGCTCGACCTCCCGGCCGATGCCCCTGTCGCTTATATCACCCAGACGACGCTGTCGGTCGATGATACCCGCGGCATCATTGCGGCATTGCACAATCGTTTTGCCGATTTGATTGGGCCGGACGTGTCCGACATCTGCTACGCGACGCAGAATCGCCAGACGGCCGTGCGCGACTTGTGCGGCCGTGTCGATCTGCTGCTCGTCGTCGGCAGCGCCAACAGCTCGAACTCGACCCGGCTGCGCGAGATTGGTGAGGATGCGGGCCTGCCGAGCTATCTGGTCGCCGACGGCAACGCGATCGACCCCGCCTGGCTCGACGGTGTCGAGACGATCGGGCTGACTGCGGGCGCCTCGGCTCCTGACGAATTGATCGACCACGTCATCGCGACGCTACGGCGGTTGGGCCCTCTTGAGGTGACCGAACTCGACGGGATAAAGGAAACGCTGGAATTCAGCCTGCCAGCCGAGCTAAGGAACGCAACTCGCGCCGCCGCACCGCTGGCCGCCGAATAGGATAACGCATCATGGGTCTACCGCTTTCCGTTCTTGGCCGCATTGGCAGCTACACCGTGCGCAAGCAGATTGCCGGCGGCAAATATCCGCTGGTGCTGATGCTCGAGCCGCTGCTGCGCTGCAATCTGGCGTGCCCCGGTTGCGGCAAGATCGACTATCCCGATCCCATTCTGAACCAGCGCCTGAGCGTGCAGCAGTGCATGGACGCGATCGATGAATGCGGCGCCCCGGCGGTTTCGATCGCGGGTGGCGAGCCCTTGCTGCACCGCGACATGCCCAAGATCGTCCAAGGCTACATCGCCAAGAAGAAATTCGTCATCCTGTGCACCAACGCGCTGCTGCTGAAGAAGAAGATCGACGAGTACAAGCCGTCGCCCTTCTTCACTTGGTCGATTCATCTGGATGGCGACCAAGGCATGCACGACCACGCGGTTGACCAGGAAGGTACCTATGACGTCGCGATCGAGGCGATCGAGATGGCCAAGGCGCGTGGCTTCCGCGTCCAGGTCAACTGCACCGTGTTCGATGGTGCCGACCCCGCCCGGCTCGCCGCGTTCTTCGACGAAATGAAGAAGCGCGGCGTCGAGATCACCATCTCGCCCGGCTATTCGTACGAGCGCGCCGCTGACCAGGAGCATTTCCTGACGCGTGAGCGCACCAAGAATTTTTTCCGTGACGTGTTCAAGCGCGGCAATGGCGGCAAGGATTGGACCTTCACCAACTCGCCGCTGTTTCTCGATTTCCTCGCCGGCAACCAGACCTATGAATGCACGCCATGGTCGATGCCGCTGCGCACCGTGTTTGGCTGGCAGAAGCCCTGCTATCTGGTCGGCGAGGGTTATGTCGATACCTTTGCCGAGCTGATGGAAGGCACCGACTGGGATCAGTACGGCGTCGGCAAGTACGAGAAATGCTCGAACTGCATGGTCCATTGCGGTTTTGAAGGCACGGCGGCGGCGGATGCGATCCGCAACCCGCTGAAAATGTGGACGGTCGCACGCAAGGGCGTACGCACCGAAGGCCCGATGGCGCCTGACATCGACTTGTCGCACGCCCGCAAGGCGCAGGACGTGCACTCAAGCCATGTCGAGCGCGAGCTGGAGCGGATCAAGAACGCCGATCCGGATGGGTTCAAGCGGGTGCAGCGCGCTGCTTGAGGATCGCCCTTATCGGGGAGCCTAACGCTCTATCGTCACCCCGGACTTGATCCGGGGTCCAGCTTCTCTTTCTGGCAACGGCTGAGGCAGCGGGGCCCCGGATCAAGTCTGGGGTGACGGCGAGTGGCTAAGGGAGCGTAAGACCACGCAAAGCCTCACCAATTTTGCCGAGCGTTCGAAACGCCACCTCTGCATGGCGCCCGGTGCGGATCAACGCGGGCAGTTGCGCGGGGTTTCGCGCGAGGCTCAGCAACACACGACCCAGCGCCATCGATCCATCGGGGTTCATGCCGACCAGCGCGGCGGGCGGCAGGGCGTCGTGCGCCGTATCGGAAATAACGCGGATCGCCGCGAAGGGCAGCCCGTGCCGCGCGGCGACTCGGGCGGCGACGTGCGATTCCATATCCACGGCCAGCGCGCCGGTTTCGGCGCAAAGCGCGGCCTTTTCGGCGGGCGAGGCCATGATGCGATCGCGACCAATGATCGTACCGCGCAGGGCATTGGGGAGCTGCTCAACCAAGGCCTCCAATCGCGCATCCGGCATTGCACTTCCCCGGCGAAGGCCGGGATCCAGTGGCGGGTTTGTCGGATGCAAATGCTTGTCCTCGACAACGTCGACGGTCGATGCTGGGCGCGGGCCTTCGCCGGGGAAGGCGGAGAGGTGGAGCACGACGTCGCCAACCCGCAGCGTCGGATCGAGCGCGCCGGCGATCCCGCAGGACAAGATCAGCGTTATCGCGGGCGGCCGCGCGATCTGGTCGTTCAGCGTCGCCTCCAGCCGCGCTCCGTCCCCACCGCCAGGAATGGCGACAACCCCCGATCCCGCGAGTAGCTTGGCCTCACGCTGCAATCCGCAGGCAATCAGGATCATCGTTGGTCGGTCCGCATTCGCCAAGCGCGGCGGCACAGTATGCCCAGGCCTACCCCGATCGCCGCGCCGCTGCCCGTCCAGGCAAGGGCCACAGTGTAAGTGACGGCGAAAAGCGCATCATGCTCCCAAATGCGCCACCAGATGGTAGCGGTAAGCGCCGCCAAAGGCGCCGCCGCAGCTAACGCCCAGATTGTCGGGCCATCTACTTTCAGAACGAATCGCCCGAGCAGGGCCAAGCTAAACGCGATGATGGTGAGCGGGAGTGGATGGGCGAGCCAGAGCATATTGGCGCTGCTGCTCACATCCCCCACGCTACCTGCCGTTCGTTCGACCGCTTCAAATTCCGATACCGCGCGACCGCCCACAGCGGAAAGTACTTCGGATAGCCATGGTAGCGCAGGTAAAACACGCGCGGGAAGCCGCCGCCGGTGTAATGCTCCTGGCCCCACAGGCCGTCTTCGGCTTGCGTCTCGACCAGATAGCGCACCCCGCGCTCGACCGCCGGATGATCGACCTTGCCCGCCGCCATCAGGCCGAGCAGCGCCCATCCGGTCTGTGACGCGGTGGAGGGCGCGGGCTCATAGCCTGCATAATCGAGCCGATAGCTGTCGCAATCCTCGCCCCAGCCGCCATCGGGGTTCTGGATCGAGATCAGCCAATCCGCCGCGCGCGCCATGCTCGGGTGGTCGCCCCCCAATCCTGCGGCGTTGAGCGCGCACATCACCGACCAGGTGCCGTAGATGTAATTGACGCCCCAGCGGCCGAACCACGATCCGTCGGCCATCTGCTCCTTCGCCAGGAAATCGAGCGCGGCGGCCATGCGTGGCGTATCCGGCCCGTCGCCCAAGTGCGCGAACATCGACACGCATCGCGCGGTCACGTCGCTGGTCGGCGGATCGAGCAGCGCGCCGTGATCGGCGAAGGGGATATTGTTCAAGTAATCATAGGTATTGTCGGCATCGAATGCGCCGAAGCCGCCGTTTTTGGACTGCAGTCCGGCGGTCCATTCGACGCCGCGGTCGATGGCTTCATCATAACCACCAGCCAGCGCCAGCTTATCCTTCGCGCGCGCCATCGCCATCACCACCACGGCGGTGTCGTCGAGATCGGGGTAATGCGCATTGTTGTATTGGAACGCCCAGCCGCCGGGGCGGACATCGGGCTTCACCTCGGCCCAATCGCCCTTCACGTCGAGCACCTGCAGTGGCTTCAGCCATTCGAGCGCGGCCTTGGCGCGCGCCTCATTCTCTTCGCCGCCCGCCTCCAGCATGGCGTGCGCGGCGAGCGCAGTGTCCCAGACCGGCGAGACGCAAGGCTGGCAATAGGCCTCGTCGTCCTTCACCACGAGCAGCTTTTCGACCGATTGGCGGGCAATCGCACGGTGCGGGTGATCCTCCGGATAGCCCAGGCAATCGAACATCATCACGCTGTTCGCCATCGCCGGGTAGATCGCGCCGAGACCATCCTCGCCGTTCAGCCGCTCGACGACGAAATCGACGCACGCCTGGATCGCCTTGGCGCGGGTGCGCTTGGGCCAGAGCGGTTCGGCGGGCTTCAGCAAGACATCGAGCGCGCCGAAGAAGATCTGCCAGCCACGCTTGGTACCCGCGGCCTGGCTTTTGAGCGGCGCTGCCTTGAGCGTGTAGAGTTCATCGACGTGTACGCCGAGCGGATTGCGCGCCACCGGTTGCTTCACCGCCAGCACGAGCAGCGGTACGATAACGGTGCGCGCCCAATAGCTCATCTTGGAGAGATGCACCGGGAACCAGCGCGGCAGCAGGATCAGTTCGACCGGCATGGTCGGAACCACCGACCACGACCCCGCGCCGAACAAAGCGAGCTGAATGCGAGTAAAGACATTCACCGCCGCCGCGCCGCCCGCCTTGTGGATTGCGGCGCGCGCGCGGGCCATGTGCGGGGCGTCAATATCGTCGCCGATCATCTTCAGCGCATAATAGGCCTTCACGCTGGCCGACGCATCGAAAGCGCCGGCGTGGAACAGCGACCAGCCGTCATGCTCGGCGGACTGGATGCGGCGGAGATAAGCGCCGATCTTCGCCTCGAGCACCGTGTCACGCGGCTCGCCGAGATAATGGCGCAGGAGGATATATTCGGCCGGAATGGTGCAATCGGCCTCGAGCTCGAATACCCAATGCCCGTCCTCGCGCTGGACATCGCGCAGCGCGGCGGCCGCGCGGGTCGCGGCGCGGTCGGCGAGCGTTACGGTGTCGATCGTGGCGGCGGCGGTGGCCATGCAATCCCTCAATGTCGCAAGATAGCGCCCTTACACGACTCGCAGCGCCCGCGCCAAGCCCGCCGCCGTAACACCCGATCGGATCGCGCCTTCGATCGTTGCGGGCAGACCGGTCTGCGTCCAGTCGCCCGCCAGGAACAGGTTGCGCCAGCGCGTCTTTGCGCCGGGGCGGCGCGCATCCTGCTCGGGCGTTGCGGCGAAGGTCGCGCGCTTTTCCTTGACGATCTGCCAGGGGGGCATGGTCTCAGCCACCGGCAGCGTCGCGCGGATATCGGCCCAGATGCGGCGGGCAAGATCGTCGCGGTCCTGATCGATCAGCTCGTCGGCGCCGCTGATCGTGATCGAAATGCGGTCGCCATGGCACACCACCCATTGCGCAGTCGCACCGATCAACGCGGTGATCGGTGGCGCGCCGGCGGGCGGATCGACGGCGTAATGGACGTTGAGGATCGAGCAGAATTCCGTCGGCACCGTGAGGTCAGGCACCAGATCGGCAGCGACCCAGGGCGGCACGGCGAGGACGACGGCCTCACCCCGCGCCACCTCTTCCCAGCCATCGCCATAATCGATGCCGGTCACCTGCTCGCCATCGAAGCGCAGCGCGCGGGCGCGGCAGGTAAAATGCGGCTCGGTGCCGCGCAGGCGGAGCCAGGCAAGCGCGGGGTCGATGAACACCGCATCGAGCGTCGGCATCGCTACCATCGTCCGGCAGGCACGGCCGCCGCGCGCGAAGGATTCGCGCAGGAAGCGACCGGCGAGCCACGCCGATCCACTTGCCGGCGGGCAGTTTAGCACGGCGAGCATCATCGGGTCGACAACCCGGTCCCAAAACAGGCCGCTTGTCGGCATCACATCGCCAATCGTCGCTGGCCCGCGTCGTGAAAGGGCGAGTTTGCCGAGCGCCAGATGCTGGCCGAGCGTTGTCCCCGGCGTGCGGCGGCGGGGATCGAGCACCCACCAGGGCAGCGGCGAAGCATTGACGCGCAACGTCCAGCGCTCGCCGCTCTGGATATCGTGGAAAGCGAAATCGGCGTGGGGTGGCCCTTCTAGCCGATCCGCCGTCCCGATCGTCGCGAGGAAGCGATTGACCGCCTGATTGCCGGAAAAGACGAAATGATTGCCATTGTCGATCAAGCGATCGATCGTCGCGTCGTGATAGCTCCGGCAACGTCCCCCGGCGCGGCGGGCGCTGTCCGACAGCCGCACCTTGGCGCCGCCGCGCGCCAGTTCGATCGCGGCGGAAAGCCCCGCCAGCCCGGCGCCAATGACATGCGCCTTCACTTGAAGACCCAAAGCCTCACCGCCGTCAGGATCAGCGCCGCTTTATTGACCTTGAGGCGCGTGCGCGGCGGCTTCCACCCTTGTGCTTCCATCCGTTTCAGGATCGGCGCGTAAACGGCGGCCATGAGCCGCGGGGCGATCAGATGCCCCTTGGGTCGCCGCTTCAGGATCGCATGCGCCTCGTCGAAATGGGTCTTGGCGCGCGCCGCGAGCTGGCGCGCGGCGATGTCCACGCGCGGATCCTGCGTCACTTGCAGCGGCGTGCCGAGCGTGATGCCGGCATCATCGAGGAACTCGCGCGCCAGATAGACGCGGCCGATCTCGGCATCCTCGTCGATATCGCGCAATATGTTGGTGAATTGCAGCGCGCGGCCGAGATGGTGGGCGAGCGGGATGCCCTCCGCCGGCGTCATCCCGAACACCTTGACTGACAGCCGCCCGACCGCCGAGGCGACGCGATCGCAATAAAGATCGAGCGTCGCGAAATCGGGCCAGCGAATGTCCTGCTCGACATCCATCGCCATGCCGTCGATCACCGCGAGGAAATCGGCCTTGTCGAGGTGGAACTGCTCCACCGCGCGCGCGACGAGGCTTGCCTGGCCGGGGTCGGCGCCAGCGTAAAGTGCTTCGATATCGTGGCGCCACTGGTCGAGTTCGGCTTGGCGGGTTGTGGGATCGCGGCCCTGATCGTCGGCAATGTCGTCGACCAGCCGGCAGAAGCCGTAAATCGCGTACATCGCCTCGCGCTCGGCCTGGGGCAGCACGCGCATGCCGGCATAGAAGCTGGAGCCTGAGACTTTCGCCTGGAGCGCGGCGGGCGTCGTTTCGGGGTTCATCGCGTCAGCATCCGCGCGGCGCCGGCGGTGCCCGCGATCAGCAACGTCTCGAGCTTGCTGTGGTGGACGCGCTCGCTCAGCGGGTCACGCGTCAGCAGCTTGCGGGTAAGGCTCTCGGCGAGGCGCTGGATGACGGCCACTTCCACCGCGAGCCGCTTGTCATGGATGCAGCCAGCAAAGCAGGCCGATTGCGCGAGCAAGCCCTGCGTCTTGCGCGCCAGTTCGACGATCACGCCGCGCAAGGTAGGCGTTGCACGATCGCGGCCCAAATCCTCGACGGTTGCCCCCGCCGCGGCGAGCATGTCGGTCGGGATATAGACGCGGTTGATCGTCCGATAATCCTTGCCGCAATCCTGGAGGTGATTGATCACCTGCAGCGCTGCGCACAGCGCATCATTGGCGGGCCACAGCTCGCGCGATTCGCCATGGACGTCGAGGACGAAGCGGCCGACCGGCATTGCCGAATAACGGCAATAATCGATCAGATCGTCCCAGCTGGCATAGCGCAGGATCGTGCAGTCACGCTCGAACGCGGTCAGCAGATCGAGCCCGTGCTGCGGCGTCAGCCCGCGTTCGGCACAGACCTGGCGGAGCGCTAGCGATTCGGGGTTGGCGTCGGTGGAACCATCGAGGGTTGCCCGCATCGCGCCGAGTAGCGCCAGCTTCTCATCCGCGCTGGCCGCCGCATTATCGGCGACGTCATCCGCCGCCCGCGCGAAGCGGTAGAACGCCATGATCGGCGCGCGGTACTGAGGCTTCAGCACCCATGAGGCGACCGGGAAATTCTCGTCCTCATGCCCTTTGCCCGAGGCGAGCGCGGCCGCATCCGCCGCCATCGCGGTCATGCGCCCAGCTCCGCCTGCGCGCGGCCTTTCCACATGCCGCCCTTGCCCTGCCAATGCGCGCGCGCCGACGCGACCGTACACCAGCCGTAAAAGCTCGCGATCAGCGGCAGCGCCACACCCCAGAGCGGCGAGCGGCGATAGAAACGCAGCATGGGTTGAAACGCGATTGCCATGATGAGCCAGGCCAAAGCTCCCTCGATGCGCGCATAGCCGCTGGCGAACAGCGCAAGCAAGGGCGGCGCGAGATAAGTGATCGCGAGGCCGAGCACCGTGCCCGCCAACAGCAGCGGCGAATAATGGAGCTGCGCATAGGCCGAACGCGAGATCATCGCCGCGACCGACTCCCATGTCTGATATTCTCGGATGGACACCGAGCGATCGGTTAGGGCGAGCCAAACCGACCCCTGTCGCTTCATCAGCTGGCCCAGCGTGCAATCGTCGATGAGCGCGTTCCGGAGCGCGGCGATACCGCCGGCGCGCTCCAGCGCCTCACGCTCGACCAGCATGCAGCCGCCGGCGGCCGCGCCCAGCCTGCTCGTCCGCCGGTTCACGCGCGCAAAGGGGTAGAGCATCTGGAAAAACCAGACGAACGCGGGGATCAATGCGCGTTCCGCGACGCTGTCGCAGCGCAGCCGTGCCATCAGCGTGACGAGCACGCGGTGGTCGCCGACGGCGCGCTGGACCAGGGTGCGCAAGGTATCGGGCGCGTGGGCGATATCGGCGTCGGTCAGCCACAGCCACTGTGGTGCATCGCCGGCGGCCTCGATCCCCTGATGGACCGCCCAGAGCTTGCCCGTCCAGCCGCGCGGTAATGGGGCTCCGCTGAGCACCGTCAGCCGGTCCATCCCCGCCGCTTCGTTGAGCGCGAGCAGGGCGGTGTCATCGCTCGAATTGTCATCGACCAGGATGATATGGAAATCGCTGGGATAATCCTGGTCGAGCAGGCTGCCGATCGAGCGCGCGATCACTTCCGCCTCGTCACGCGCGGGGACGACCGCGATGACCGGCGGCCAGTGCAGCGGTTCCTCGGACAATGGGTTGGTGTCGCGCTCGCCAGTCAGCCAGAAACCGTCGTGGAGCGCGATCAGATAGACCCAGATCGCGAGGGTGAGCGCACCGAGCCAGATCACGGGTGCGCTCCCCCATATTTCCCAGCTTCCCCGGCGAAGGCCGGGGCCCAGCTCCATCGGAAAGGGCGCGCGGTAGCGCGCTCTGCGCTGTCGCGCAGAATGTGCTGCCGACTGGACCCCGGCCTTTGCCGGGGAAGCAAGAAGAGTAGGGCGTCAGCCTTCACTTGATCCGCCCTTCCGCGCGGAACCATTCGATCGCGTCTTGCAGCGCCTCGACATAAGGCCGGGCGCGATATCCCAGCTCGGCTTCCGCCTTGGCGCTAGTGAAATACATGTTGTGCCGCGACATTTTGAGCGAATCGATCGTCAGGAACGGGTCCTTGCCCGTCACCCGCGCGATCTGTTCATTGACCCACGCCAGCGGGAACAGCGGCGCGCGGGGCACGCGGATCGTCGGCGGCTTGCGGCCCATGATCGCGGCGATATCGGCAAGCATCTGGCCGAGCGACACGTCGGTGCCGCCCAGGATGTAGCGCTCGCCGATCCGGCCATTCTCCAGCGCGAGCAGATGCCCTTGGGCGACGTCGTCGACATGCGCAAGGTTGAGGCCGCTGTCGACAAAGGCCGGCATCTTGCCGTTCGCCGCCTCGACGATGATGCGCCCGGTCGGCGTCGGCTTCACGTCGCGCGGGCCGATGGGTGTGGAGGGATTGACGATGACGGCGGGCAGGCCGTCGGCCACCATCGCCTCGACCAGTCGCTCGGCGACGACCTTGCTACGCTTGTACGCGCCGACGGCTTGTTCGGGGGTCGCTGCGCGCGTCTCGTCGGCAGCGCTGCCGTCAAGCGGCTTCAGCGTCGCGACCGAGGAGGTGTAGACGATCCGCTCCACCCCTGCGCTTTTTGCCGCGTTCATCACGGCGAGCGTGCCGGCGCGATTGTTGCGGACGATATCTTCCGGGTCAGGTGCCCAAATCCGATAATCGGCGGCGACATGGAACAGGTAGCGCGCGCCAGCCGCTGCGCGCTCGACCGAGGCCTGGTCGCGAATGTCACCCTCGGCCAGTTCGGCATCCAGGCCGGCCAGATTGGTGCGGTCGCTGGTCGCGCGAACCAGCAGCCGCACCTTCGCCCCCCGCCCGATCAGCGCGCGCGCCACGGCCGAGCCGACAAAGCCCGACGCGCCAGTCACCAGCACCGGTTGGCCTGCAAAGATCCCCGCAGAGGTCATCGCCGCGCCCTAGCCGCTGGCATGGCGCAACGCAAAGCCTGCCCGATTGCCTTTATCGCGCCATGATGCTGGCGCACAAGTCGCTAACGCACCGATCCCGGACGCACCCTTGCGACAAAGAATTTGGCGAGGGCCACAATTCCGGCTAACCGGCGCAGTCAATCCTTTGTCAGGCGATAAGGTTCCGGTTCCATGATGCGTTCGCTCTTCCTCCAGGCTCCCTCGTTCGACGGTTTCGACGGCGGGGCGGGATCGCGCTACCAGGCGCGGCGCGAGATCAAGTCCTTCTGGTATCCGACCTGGCTGGCCCAGCCCGCAGCACTGGTGCCCGATTCGAAGCTGATCGACGCGCCCGCGCACGACCTGACCTTCGACGACATCAAGCACCACGCGACCGAGCGCGACTTGTGCGTGATCCACACCTCGACGCCCGGTTTCAAGCAGGATGTGAAGGTGGCGGGTATGCTCAAGGAGCTGAACCCGAACCTGAAAGTCGGCTTCATCGGCGCGACCGTCGCGGTCGATGCCGATTGGGCGATGAAGAACGCGCCGACGGTGGATTTCGTCGCGCGCAACGAGTTCGACTTCACCATCCTCGACGTCGCCAAAGACATGCCGATGAGCGACATCAAAGGCATCAGCTACCGCAATTCCGAAGGCGTGATCGTCCATAACGAGGACCGCGACGTCCTGACCGACATGGACCAGCTGCCCTTCGTCTCGCCGATCTACAAGCGCGACCTGGTGATGGAGAATTACTTCATCGGGTACCTCAAGCACCCTTATGTCAGCTTTTACACCGGCCGCGGCTGCAAGAGCCGCTGCACTTTCTGCCTGTGGCCGCAGACCGTGGGCGGGCATAATTACCGCACGCGCTCGGTCGGCCATGTCATCGAGGAAGTGAAATATGTGCTGAAGGCGTTCCCGCAGATGCAGGAACTGTTCTTCGACGACGACACGCTGACCGATGATCGCCCGCGCGTGGAGGCGCTCGCCAAGGAGCTCGGCAAGCTCGGCGTCACCTGGTCGTGCAATGCCAAGGCCAATGTGCCCTACGACACGCTCAAAATCCTGCGCGACAACGGCCTGCGGCTGCTGCTCGTCGGCTATGAGAGCGGCAACCAGCAGATCCTGCACAATATCAAAAAGGGCTTGCGCATCGAGACCGCCAAGCAATTCGCCAAGGATTGCCGCGCATTGGGCATCAAGATCCACGGCACCTTCATCATGGGTCTACCGGGCGAGACCAAGGAAACGATCCAGGAAACGATCGCTTATGCCAAGGAAGTGAACCCGCACACCATTCAAGTGTCGCTGGCTGCGCCTTATCCCGGCACCTTCCTCTACAAGCAGGCGATCGAGAATGGCTGGTTCGACGGCACCGACCATCTGGTTGCGGACGGCGGCGGGCAGATCGCGCAGCTGACGTATCCGCATCTGGCCAGCGACGAGATTTTCGAAGCGGTCGCGGAATTCTACAAGAAATTCTACTTCCGCCCCTCCAAGGTCGGCTCGATCGTCGCCGAAATGGCGACCAGCCCGCAAATGATGAAGCGCCGCCTGCGCGAAGGAGTGGAGTTCTTCAACTTCCTCAAGAACCGCAACGTCGAGGCGGCGTAATTGGAGCCCTTCCAAACCCTCTCCCCTTGCGGGAGAGGGTTGCGCAGACTTGGCAGCTTGCTGCCTAGTCGGAGCTGGGTGAGGGGTGGATCCCGCGCTATCGACCGTGTGAGTCCCCCTCACCAAGCTACGCTAAGCGCTTGCAGCGCCAAGCTGCGCTCTCCTCTCCCTCAAGGGGAGAGGAGAGGGCGCGGCGCATAACCGCCATGCTGAAATACCTCGCTCTCCTCCTTACTGCCATTGGCCTCGCGGTCGCGCTGTGGTTCATCGGCCGCACGGGCTTTGCCGAGGTGGCGCAGGGCGTCGCCAGCATCGGCGTCGCGGGGTTTGCGGTGATGATCGGCTTCACTGCCGCCTGCCTCGTCATCCTTGGCGGTGCATGGCTCGCGGTTGCCCCGGGGGTGCCGCGTCAAAAGCTCGCCTCCTTCGCCTGGGCGCGGGCGGCGCGTGAGGGCGCGACAGATGTGCTGCCCTTCTCGCAATTCGGCGGCCTCGTCATCGGCGCGCGGGCGGCGATCAGTGGCGGCATTCGCGATAGCCTTGTCTATGCCTCGCTGATCGCCGACCAGACGACCGAGCTTGCCGCGCAACTCGCCTTCACGCTGTTCGGCGTCGCGATGCTGAGCGTCGCGCTGGCGAGCGGTGGCCATGGCCCGAGCATGCTGCCGATGGTGCTCGGGGGCACGGCGGTGCTCGCGGCGATCATGGCGGGCTTCGCTTTTGCGCAGCGGCCAGTGCTCAAGATGGCGCAGGGGCTCGCCGGTCGGCTGCTGCCTGGGAGCATCGCGACGATGGCGGCGCTGCGCGATGAGCTCGACGCGATTTATGCCCGCCCGGCGCGCGTCATCATCGCTTTCCTGCTTCACCTCATCGCTTGGGTGCTGTCGGCCTTTGGCGCTTGGGTGGCGCTCGCGATCATGGGGCACCGCCTGCCCGTCACGAGTGTGCTGACGATCGAATCGCTCATCTTCACCCTGCGCACTGTCGCCTTTGCCATCCCCGGCGGCGTCGGCGTGCAGGAAGCCGCTTATGCGCTGCTCGGGCCGCTCTTTGGCCTGTCGCCGGCGGCAGGCCTTGCGCTCAGCCTTGTCAAGCGCGCGCGCGATATCGCGGTGGGGGTGCCGGTGGTGGTAGCGTGGCAGGTCAGCGAGGCGCGGGGGCTGGGGCGGCCGGCATAACGTTACGCTGGCGCTTGCACGCGGCCCGGCGACGCTAGATGGTGGCGCCATAGCCGGAGATAATCCTTGAGTCGCTTGCTCTTGCTGGCCGCGCTGGCGCTCATCGCTAACGCCTGCACGTCCTCCGTGGCAGAGCCTCCTGCATCGGATGGGCCGGTCAACACAGTCGGTGTCTGGCAGCCCGCTCCCGGGCTGCGCCAGCTGCCGATCTGGCCCGGCGCCGCGCCTGACGGCACGCTGATGTCGCAGCCGCCGGAAACCGTGCGAACCTATAAGGAGCCGCCCGAATATGGCGGCAAGTCTGAAGCGGTCCTCGACATCGCCGTGCCGACGATGACGATCATCCCGCCCAAGGGGCGCGGCAATGGCACGGCGGTGATCGTCTTTCCCGGCGGTGGTTTTCAGATGGTGTTCATCACGCTCGAGGGCACCGAAATCTGCGATTGGCTGACGACCAGGGGCATCACCTGCATCGTCTCCAAATACCGCGCACCCGGCGGCAACGATTATTATGACGACCGGCTGAAGCGCCGGATTACGCCAAAAATTCCGCGCGCGCTGCAGGATGCGCAGCGCACCATCCGGCTGGTGCGCGCCAAGGCAGGTGAGCTTGGCATCGATCCGCATCGCATCGGTGTGATGGGCTTTTCCGCCGGGGGTTATCTTGTCGCGCAGACCAGCAACATCCTGAAACCGACGTATAAGCCGGTCGACGCTATCGACCGGATCAGCAGCCGACCCGACTTCGCCGTTGCGCTCTATCCCGGCCATATCTGCCGCGACAAGGGCGCGTTCGACCCAACGCTGACGGTCGTGAAAGAAGCCCCACCGACGTTCATCGCGCAGGCATGGGATGATGCGACCGACCCGGTGTGCAACAGCCTGTCATACGCGCAGGCACTCGACCGCGTGGGGGTGTCGACTGAGCTGCATTTGTTCGCGCATGGCGGCCATGCCTTTGCGCTGCGCCGCAAGGCCGAGCCGGTCGGGCAATGGCCGATGCTGGTCGAGCAATGGTTGAAGCAGATTGGGATGCTTTAGGGCACGCCAGGCGCCTACCCCCGCACTTTCTCATGGTGGCGAATCACTTCGTCGATGATGAAGCGCAGGAATTTCTCGCTGAAATCGGGGTCGAGGTCGGCATCCCGCGCCAGCGTGCGCAGGCGGGCAATTTGTTCGTCCTCGCGCGCCGGGTCGGCAGGCGGCAGGCCGTGCTCGGCCTTGTAGCGGCCAACCGCCTGGGTGATTTTGAAGCGTTCGGCAAGCATGAACACCAAGGCAGCATCGATATTGTCGATGCTCTGGCGATAGCTGCCCAGCACATTATCCTGCATCGCTCATCGCCCCTTGCCGACCGGGCTTGCTCGCCCTGCCGTTCTTTTGAGTATGCTCGGCGTCCCGCGCAACCCCGTTCGGACGCGCGCGCTCTTGCCTTTGGCCGCCCGAACCGCCACATCGCGCGCGTCATGACCGCGACCGTCCATCGTCTCGACAATCGTCCGCCGCCGTCGCTTGACGCGATGGTGGCGCTGGTCGCGCCGGGGATGAATCAGGTCAATGCGGTGATTCTCGACCGCATGCAGTCGCAGATCCCGCTGATCCCCGAGCTTGCCGGGCATCTGATTGCCGGCGGCGGCAAGCGGATGCGGCCGATGCTGACGCTCGCGAGCGCGGCATTGCTCGGCTATACCGGCACGCGCCAGCATGGCCTGGCGGCGGCGGTCGAGTTCATCCACACCGCGACGCTGCTCCACGACGATGTCGTCGACGGATCGGATTTGAGGCGCGGGCGGCGCACTGCCAACACCATCTGGGGCAATCCCGCGACGGTGCTGGTCGGCGATTTCCTGTTCAGCCGCGCCTTCGAGCTGATGGTCGAGGATGGCAGCCTGAAAGTGCTCCGTATTCTGAGCCATGCCAGCGCCGTCATCGCCGAGGGCGAAGTCAACCAGCTGACCGCGCAACGCCGCATCGAGACGACCGAAGAGCGCTATCTCGACATTATCGGCGCCAAGACCGCTGCGCTGTTTGCCGCCGCGTGCCGCATCGCCGCGGTGGTGGCGGAACGGCCCGATGGCGAGGAGCAAGCGCTCGACGCCTATGGCCGCAATCTCGGCATTGCGTTTCAGCTGGTCGATGACGCGATCGATTATGTCTCGGACGCCGGCACGATGGGCAAGGACGCCGGCGACGACTTCCGTGACGGCAAGGTGACGCTGCCGGTCATCCTGGCACAGGCGCGCGGGGGAGAGACCGACAAGGCGTTCTGGAAGGAAGCGATGGAAGGGCGGCGATCGAGCGATGACGACCTCGCCCATGCCGTGCACCTGATTCGCGAGACGCGCGCGATCGACGACACGCTGGCGCGTGCGCGCCATTACGGCCAGCGCGCGATCGACGCGCTGGGTGGCTTCGGCAACAGCCAGGCGAAAGCGGCGATGGTCGAGGCGGTGCAGTTCGCGATCGCGCGGGCGTATTGAGCGCTCTGTTTTTGCCAGCTTCTCCCCGGGTTTGGCCCGGGGCCTCGCTATCTAACCGAAGCGAAGACGAAGCGGGACCCCGGCTCAAGGCCGGGTGACGGGTACGATTGGCTACGCGCAGCCGCCTTGCAGCGCGCAATCGGGTGTCGTTTCGATCTGGATCGTCGCGTGGCCGATCTGGAAGCGGTCGTGCAGCATTGCCTGGGTCGTCGCCAGAAACGCGTCGCCCGGGTGGCCCGCCGGCATCAGCAGATGCGTCGTCAGTACGGCGTCGGTCGTGCTCATCGGCCAGACATGAAGGTCGTGCACGGCCTCCACGCCCTCCAGCCCCTTCAGCGCCGCGATGATCGCATCATATTCCAACCGCCGCGGCACCGCGAACAGCGACATCTCGATCGCCTCGCGCAACAATCCCCAGGTCTGCCAAAAGATCAGCGCGACGATCGCGAGGCTGACGATCGGGTCGATCCAGGCGAGGCCTGTCCGCCAGATGATGACGCCCGCGACCAGCACACCCGCCGACACTGCCGCGTCACCCGCCATGTGGAGATAAGCGCCGCGAATGTTGATATCGCCGTCGCGGCCGCGCGCGAACAGCAGCGCGGTCGAGAGGTTGATGACGATGCCTGCCGCCGCCACGATCGCCACCACCTGCCCCGGCACCGCCGCCGGCGCGCCGATCCGCTGGATCGCCTCCAGTGCGATCGCGCCAAGCGCGAACAGCAGGATCAGCGCGTTGAGCAGCGCGGCGAGGATGGTCGAGCCCGACAGTCCATAAGTGAAGCGCTTGGACGGTGCCGCGCGCGACAGCGCCATGCCGCCCCAGGCAATCGCGAGGCCCAGCACGTCCGACAGATTATGCCCCGCATCCGCCAGCAGCGCCACCGATTGCGCCCACAGCCCTACCCCTGCCTCAACCAGCACGAAGCCCAGATTGAGCGTGATGCCGATCGCGAAGGCGCGGCCGAACGAGGCGGGCGCGTGGACATGGTGATGGCCGATGCCATGGCTATGCCCGTGGCTGTGCCCATGGTCATGCGTGCCATGGTCATGCCCGTGATGATGGCCATGGTGAGCAGCGTGATCGTGCGGCGGCAAGCGAAACTCCAGTTGTGCGACTCAAGGGCCTCAGCGCGCTTATCACCTTGCCCTTGGGTGATACTAGGACGTGGTGATCCGCGCCAACAGGGCTTGCCTGGCGCCGGCCATCGCCCCTAGCGACAGGTGATGACACCGACCGAGCTGCCGATCAACGCCGTGCTGCCCGATCTGCTTGCCGCCCTGCGCGCCGGGTCGAGCGCGGTGCTCGTCGCGCCGCCGGGGGCGGGCAAGACGACGGCGGTCGCGCCGGCGCTGATCGCTGAGCCCTGGTGCACCGGCGAAGTGTTGCTGCTCAGCCCGCGCCGCCTTGCCGCACGGGCAGCGGCCGAGCGGATGGCGGCATTGGCCGGGGAGCCGGTCGGTCGCACCTTCGGCTACGCGACCCGCATGGACACGCGCCGCTCCGCCGCGACGCGCGTGACCGTCATGACGGACGGCATTTTCGTCAATCGCTTGCAAGCCGATCCCGAGCTCGCCGGCGTCTCGGCAGTGCTGTTCGACGAAGTGCATGAGCGCGGGCTGGAGAGCGATTTCGGGCTGGCATTAGCGGTCGACGCGCAAGGCGGCTTGCGGTCGGACTTGCGGCTGGTGGCGATGTCGGCCACGCTCGATGGCGCGCGCTTTGCCAAGCTGCTCGGTAGCGCGCCGGTGATCGAGAGCGCCGGGCGGGCTTGGCCGCTCGAGCTGCGCCATCTCGATCGTAGCGCCGATGCCCGGATCGAGGACGCTGTCGCCGGCGCCATCCGCCAGGCGCTGCGCGAGACAAGTGGGGGCGTGCTCGCCTTTCTGCCCGGCGTGGCCGAAATCGAGCGCACGGCGGAGCGGCTGACGGGGCTGAGCGATGCCATCGTCCTCCATCGCCTGCACGGCAGCCTCGACCCCGCCGAGCAGCGCGCCGCGATCGCCCCTGATCCACAAGGGTGGCGCAAGATCGTGCTCGCCACCTCGATCGCCGAGACGAGCCTGACGCTCGACGGGATCAGCGTGGTGGTCGATTCGGGGCTGGCACGGCGCCCGCGCTATGATCGCGCGGCGGGGATGACCCGCCTGGTGACCGAGCGTGCCAGCCAAGCCGCCGTTACGCAGCGCGCCGGCCGCGCGGCGCGACAGGGCCCGGGCGTCGCTTATCGCTTGTGGCCCGAAGCGGCGACCGCCGGGCTGCCGCGCTTCGACCCGACCGAAATCCTCGAAGCCGATCTCTCCGGCCTCACGCTCGATTGCGCGCGCTGGGGCGTCACCGATCCGCGCCGCCTTGCCTGGCTCGATCCGCCGCCTGAGGCCGCGGTGGCGGAGGCACGCGGCCGACTCCTTGCTCTAGGCGCGATCGATGCCGATGGTCGCGTGACCGCGCATGGCGAGGCGATTGCGCGGTTGCCACTGCCGCCGCGCCTCGCGCACATGCTGGTCGAAGCGGCCAAGCGCGGCTTCGTCGGGGTCGCGGCGGAAGTCGCGGTGCTGCTGCAGGAGCGCGGGCTCGGCGGCAATGACCCCGATCTCGAAACGCGGCTCCGGCGCTGGCGGCAGGAGCGGGGGAGCAAGGCGGAAGCCGCGCGTGGCTTGGCGAGGCGCTGGCTGGCGTTGCTTGGAGAACCAGCGCCGAGCAGCCGGTCGCCTGGGGCAGATGCGGCGGCGAAGCTCCCGAACTGCATCGCCCTCGCTTTCCCCGATCGTGTTGCCCGGCGACGCGACCCCACAGGCGAGACTTGGGCGTCGGTCGGTGGGCGGGGGTTCCGGCTCGATCCGACTTCGTCGCTGGCGCGCGCCGAATGGCTGGCGGTCGCGGAGACGCAGGGCATGGCGGCGGGCGCGCGCATCCTGTCCGCCGCGCCGATCGAGGTGGCCGAGGTGGACGCGCTCTTTGCCGACCGCATCGAAACGCGCCGCCATGTCAGCTTTGATCGAACCACGGGCAGCGTGAAAGCTGAACGCGAGCGGCGGCTGGGCGCGATCCGCTTGTCGGGCGGGCCGGATGCGGAAGCGAGCGCGACCGAGATCGCCGAAGCATTGGTGGACGGCGTCCGTAGCCATGGCCTCGACCTGGTGCCCTGGGGCGAGGCGGCAACCGCGCTGCGTGCTCGCGCGGCGTTCGTCGCGGCGCATGGCGGACCGGAGGTCGCGCTCGACGACCCCGCGCTGCTCGCGCGACTCGACGAGTGGCTGCCGCCGCTCGTCACCGGCAAGCGTCGGCTCGACCAGATCGACGCCGCCGCGCTTGCCGAGGCGCTGCGCGGGCTGATCGGCTGGGAGGGGATGCGCGCGCTCGACCGGCTGGCCCCCGCGCGGCTCGAGACGCCGGCCGGCAGCAGTCACGCGATCGATTACACAGCTGAAGGAGGCCCAACGGTGGAACTGCGCCCGCAAGCCTTGTTCGGCATGACGCGCCACCCGATGGTCGCCGATGGCCGCGTGCCGCTGGTGCTGAGCCTAACCTCCCCGGCGGGGCGGCCCATCCAGACGACGCGCGATCTGCCTGGCTTCTGGGCGGGCAGTTGGGCAGCGGTCGCCAAGGAAATGCGCGGCCGCTACCCGCGCCACCCGTGGCCCGACGATCCCGCCAACGCATCCGCGACGCTCCGCACCAAAAATGCGGATGCGCGCGCCAAAGGCTTGCGATAAAGAGCACGCCCATGACCAGCGCGCGCATCTACCAACGCCCAAAGAACGCCATGCAGTCGGGCCGGGCCCGCACCAACCAATGGGTGCTCGAGTTCGAGCCTGCCGAGGCCAAGCGCCCTGATCCGCTCACCGGCTGGGCGGGCAGCGGCGATACGCGCGAGCAGGTGCGGCTGAGCTTCCCCACCGCCGAGGCCGCGCTCGCTTATGCGGCGCGGGAAGGCATTGACGCGCATGTCATCCCCGCGCCGACCAAGACGTTGAAGCTCCAGGCCTACGCCGACAATTTCCGCTAGGTCGCGCTCAAGGCTTGGTCCGCTGCAGCGCTGCCACAATTGAGCGGCGCATCGTCGCCAGATCCTCCGCGCTTTCCGCGCCCAAAATGCCGCGCGCCGCGGGCGGCAGATGCGCGGCGGGATCGCCCCCCGCCGCAAAAACATAATGATCGAACATCGCGCGCCATGATCGGCGCTGGTCGGGCGGCAGATGGCGCAGCGCCGCCATGCCGTGCATCATCGCGTCCCAAGGCGATCCCAGATCAGGCCGCGCTGGGTTCCACCAGTAATTGACGAGCAGGTTGATGGGCGAAAGCGCTTCGACATGGTGGTACCAGCCATAGGGGATGTAGATCGCATCGCCCGGCGCCAAATCTGCCTGGCGCGCCTCGGCAAGCGCGTCCGCAAAGCGCGGGTAGCGATCGAGGTCGGGCGCGGTCACATGCGCCATGCTGACCGCCGTACCTGCCGGCGTGATATGGAATGGCCCCATATAGAGGTTGCTCACCTGCTCGGGCGCGAACAGCGTGAAACGGCGGTGCCCGGCGGCGACGCATGCGACATTTTCGACCTGATCATGATGCGTCGCGACCACGGCGGCCGTGCCGAGCCACAAACGCGGCTCGACGGCGACGGCGCGAAGCGGCAGCGGGTTGGTCTCGCTGAAGCCGGGCAGAAGCCCTGCCGGAATCGCCTGGATTGCCAGCGTGTCCGGCGCGCTCGCGTCCGTCTGGCGGCCGACCTTGGCAAAGAAGCGCGCGATCGTCGTGGGTTCGCGCGCGAAATTGGGGCCAGTGAGCGCGGCATCATAATGGAGCCGACCCTGCTCGGCAGCTGTAGCGCGCACCATCGGCACTGGCTGATCAGTCGCCATCGCGGACAGATAGGGCCCGAGTGCCCCCGCCAGACCCGATGCCACCACCGGCCAATCCGCGACCAGCCCGCGCAGCACGGCCGGCTCCGCCGCCGCCCGGATCGCCGCGAACGCCGCGTCGTCCACCGCTTCATATTCGGCCAGCTTTTGCATGGGGTTGGAGGTCCTGCGTTGCTCCAGCCAAGTCAAGGCGCAATTCTGCGACGCTGCTAAGCGCCGGCGAGGAACCCCGCACCGAGCAAGGCGAGCAGCTTGACGTCGATCGCGACACCTGCGGCGCGCGTGACGGCGATAAAGTCAGTGACATCGGTCAGCACCACGCGATGGACGGTGATGTCCTCATCACCCGCGCCGCCGCCCTCGCTCACCCGCGTCAGGCCGGTGGCGCGGACCAAGGTGAAGCTCTCCGACACCATGCCCGGCGACGAGAAGAACTCGCCCAGGCTTTCGATCCGGCTCGCACGGTAGCCGGTTTCCTCTTCCAGCTCGCGCGCGGCGGCGGTTTCGGCCGCTTCGTCGGCGTCGCCTTCGTCACCGATCAGCCCGGCGGGAAGCTCGAGACAGCGGCGGCCAAGCGGCACGCGATATTGCTCGACCAAAAGGACATGGCCGTCCTCCACCGCCAGTATCACGGCCGCGCGAATGCCGCGCGCCCGGCTGACAAACTCCCAGCGCCCGCGCCGCTGCGCCGTGATGAAGCGGCCTTGCCACATCACTTCCAGCGGCGCGTCCTGGTCGGGCACGCTCATTGACCGGGTCCGCTCACAATTCGATCACGCGATCGGGGAGCTCGTTGCTGTCATCAGTCGTTTTCGGCAGATGTCGGGCAAGCACGACGCCGATCGCCGCCACCGCCGCTGCCATCCCCTCGCCCGGCTTGCCGGCGCGGACATGCTCGAGCAGCGTCGCCATTGCCTTGCCCCATTCCTCGTCAGCGACTTGAGCGTGGATCGCTTCGTCGGCGACGATTTCAGCGCGGCGCTCGTCGAGCGAGAGGTAAAGCAGCACGCCCACCCGGCCTTTGGTCCGCGCCTCGGTGCCGAGGTGGAACACTTCGAGCGCGCGCCGGCGGACGCGCCGCACCCGCGTGGCATGGGGTGTCAGTGCGAGCCGCAACGGCCGATATTCCAGCGCATACCGAACCGCGAGAAACGCGACGATCATCGCGATCAACAAGGCAAAGATCAGCCGCGCGAGCGACGGCGCGGTGCCCCAGTTGTCGCCAGTGGGATAAGCGAGCGTTTCGAGCAGCACCGGAAACGCCGCTGCCACTGCGGCAACGGCGAGCATCGCCAGCACGGCCCAGTGGAGCGCGGCATCGGCATAGCTGTCTGACCGGCGGGCGACGACGGTCACGATTTCGCCATCGGTGGTCTTCTCGGCGTCGGTGACCGCCATCGTCACCAGATCGCGCTCCGCGTCGGTCAGGCCCAGGATGCGTGCCATCACCAGCTCCCCGACGCGCCGCCGCCGCCGAACGACCCGCCGCCGCCGGAAAAGCCGCCACCACCGCCGCCGCCCCAATCCGAGCCGCCGCCGCTCCCCCAGCCCGAGCCGCCACCACCGCCCCATAGGATAACCGGAGGAATGCCGCCGCCGCCATAATAGCGCCGGCCGCCGGCACGGCGGAAGATCATCGGCAGAACGACGAACAGCAGGATCATAATGACGAGCACGACGATCGCACCCGCCGGATTGTCGCCATGGTGGCGCCGCGCCTTGCCCGCTGCGAGCGCTTTCTGCTCGGCGGCTTCGGGCGGGGCCTTCAGCTGATCGGCAATCGCCTGCGCGCCGGCAATGATGCCGCCGGGCATGTCGCCTGCCTTGAAGCGCGGCACGATCGCCTCGCTGATGATCTGGTTCGACAAGGCGTCGGTCATGATCGGCTCAAGACCATAGCCGACCTCGATCCGCACCTTATGCTCCTTGGGCGCGACGATCAGGATGATGCCGTTGTTCGCGCCCTTTTGGCCGATGCCCCAGGCGCGGCCGAGCTTGTAGCCATAATCCTCGATCTCATTGCCCTGCAGATCGGGAATCGTCGCCACGACAAGCTGGCGGGATGACGCCTGCTCCACCTCGGACGACAGCGCGGCGAGCTGCGCGACCTGCGCATCGTTCAGCACATGCGCAGCATCGACCACCCGGCCGGAGAGCGGCGGGAAGGTCTGCGCGTGAAGGGTGCTGGCGAACAGCACCGCCCACAGCAAGGCAAGCAGCCGGATCAGAAGCTGTTTCCGAAGCTGACGGTCGGGGCGTTCTCGGCGCCCGGAGTCGTCGCAGCATAGGGGGTATAGGGCTTGGCGCCGTAAAAGATCTTGGCGCCGATCGCGTCGGGGAAGGTGCGGATGCGGGTGTTATACTCCTGCACCGCGGTGTTGTAATCCCGGATGGCGATGGTCACGCGGTTCTCGGTGCCTTCGAGCTGGCTCATCAGGGTTTTGAAATTTTCCTGGCTCTTCACGTCGGGGTAGCGTTCTGAAACGGCGAGCAACCGGCTGAGCGAACCGTTGAGCTGGCCCTGTGCCTGGGCGAATTGCTGCACCTTGGCGGCATCAGTCAGGTCGCCGGCGTTCACGGTGACCTGCGTTGCCTTGGCGCGCGCGTTCATCACGTCGGTCAGCACCTTGTCTTCGCCCTGGACCGAGCCTTTGACCGTTGCGACGAGATTGGGGATCAGATCGGCGCGGCGCTGATAATCGGCCTGCACATCGGCCCAGCGCGCTTTCACATTCTCCTCGGCGGTCGGCACGCTGTTGAGGCCGCAGCCGGACAAGGCAGCAGCACCGGCAAGCGCGAGCGGCAAACGAAGCTTCATCGATTTCCCTCCAACCAAGATCGTTCCGGCCCGATGGCCCTTGACCCTTTTAGCCCGGAGAGGAACACTCGCCAAAGCCAATTCGGCAAGGGGTTCACGCCGGACCGGTGTGTTACATGAGGAGGACAGCGGGGATGTTCAAGGAGTTTCGCGCATTTATCAGTCGCGGCAACGTGCTGGACCTCGCTGTGGCGGTCATCATCGGTGCCGCCTTCGGCAAGATCGTGACCTCACTGACCGATGACATCATCATGCCGGTGATCGGCAAGCTGTTCGGTGGGCTCGATTTTTCCAGCTATTTCGTCGTGATGGGGCCGGTGCCGGGAAGCTATAAGGGCTCGCTGAGCGATTATGCCGCGCTCAAGAAGGCGGGCGTGCCGTTGCTCGGCTATGGCGAGTTCGTGACTCAGGCGGTCAACTTTGTCATCATCGCCTTCATCATCTTCCTGCTCGTCCGCGCCGCCAATCGCGGCATGACCAAGCCCGAGCCCGAGGCGGCCGCGCCGGCACCCGAGCCCGCTGACGTGGTGCTGCTGCGTGAAATCAGGGATGCGTTGACAGCGCCGCGCGGCTGAAAGGCGATCAGGCTGCCGCCAGATCCTCGGCTGTGGCATCGGCCAGGCTGGTGCCATCAAGGATTCGGGCGGTCTCGTCGCGCACGCGCATCATGGCGTGGCGGATCGCGCAGCTCGCTTCGTCATGGCAATCCGCACAGCGTTTGTACGCCGTGCGGCTGACGCATGGCACGAGCGCCAGCGGCCCTTCGATGACGCGGATGATCTCGCCCAGCGAAATCAAGTGCTTGGGGCGGGACAATGTGTAGCCGCCCAGCTTGCCGCGATGGCTGATCAGGAAGCCCGCTTCGCGCAGATCCGCCAGAATGAGCTCAAGGAACTTCTTCGGCACGTTTGCCTCGCGCGCGATCCGCGTCATCGGGATGGGATCGGCCCCTTTGGGGGTTTGCGCCAGAAACAACATCGCGCGCAGCGCGTAACGGGAACGCTGTGTCAACATAGTGGAACACCCTATGCACGCTTAATGTGGCGAGCGAAAGGCGGGCTTTTCATTAATTTCCCCGCGCCTATATAACCAAGTTGCCGGGTTCGCCCGGCTATGGCGATAAACGGCGGCGCGAACTAGGCGCAGCGGACCCGGGGGCAGTACCCGGCGGCTCCACCAGGTAAGCCGGTTGGCCAGCACGCGTGAAGCGTGCCGGCCGAGCGGCTCAGCTGATGGGGCCGAACCAGGATCGACGTGTGTTGAACGGCGCTGTCTTTTGCTCGGAATGGGACCACCGTGACGGCCCATACACAAGTGCCAACGATAACGAGGCGCTCGCGATTGCGGCCTAACCCAAGTCCTCACGGACTAGGTTAGTCAGACAAAAGCGCGGTTCGGGCCACACCGGGCAACAGAAGTGGATTCCAGCGGCTGCCGGAGGGGCCGGGCAACAGAACCCTCCGGAACCTCTCCTTTAGGGATTGGACGGAGCGAGTTAACCCTCGCCCGCCGCCAGCGCGAGCAGCGCGAGCAGCGCGAAGCTCGCCAGCCAGTGCGTGCCCATATAATCATCGGCAATGTGCGGTAGGCTCGCCGCGATGTGGCGGGTGGCTGCATCCATGGCGACCGCGCTGATCGGGTAATCGCGGCCGAGCGCGCTCGCGACAAGCCGCCAGCACCAGGCGCGGCTGAGATTGAGGCCATCCAAGTGCGCGATCTTGCCGTCGCTGCGATCGGATACCGTGGCGGGGGTGAAGAGGGTGGCCGGCTTGCCGCTCGCAAGCTCGGGCAAAAACGCGGCGAACCAGGTCGCAAAATCGCTCTCGCCCAGCACCCGGCTCATCAGTGCCGCCTCGATCAACGACGGCGAAAGGAATTCGTCGCCGCCCGGCTCCCATGCCTGACAGCCTGCATCGCCAAGGAACCAGTCGCGCGCCCGAGCCTCGATCAGCCGTTCCAGATCGGCATCGTGCGCCCGCGCCCAATCCAGCGCGAGCAGCAGCGCGAAGGCAGTGTTGCCATGGGTGCCGGTACGGATCGGATAGGTCAGCTTGGGGAGGAATGTTTTGAAGCGCGTCGCGAATGCCTCGGCCAATGGCGCGAGTGCGGCCCCCCACGGTGCCTCGTGCCTCGCCGCCTCGCCGTGCAGCGCGAGTGCCCAGGCCCAGCCATAAGGCCGCTCGAACCCCGCGCTGCCCGGGCGCTGGAGGTAAGCGACTTCCGCCACAACCTTGGCTGGCGTCAGCATCGCGTCAGCGCGGGCGCGGACCACTGCCGCCGATGGATTGTGCGGGTAGAGCCGCGCCAGCCGTAGCACTTGCCACCAGCCATGGACGCAGCTGTGCCAATCAAAACTGCCGAAAAAGATCGGGTGGAGCGCAGCCGGCGTTGCCGCATCCTCTGGTCCGTTCATCACGTGATCGAGCTTGTGCGGATATTCCTGGCCGAGATGGCCGAGCGTCAGCGTCGCGAAGCGCTCGGCGAGGGCGGCATCGAGTTCGGTCATCGGATCACCAGCCAGAGCAGCGCGATGTTGAAGGCGAGCAGCAGCAGCGCCGTCGGAATCTGCGCGCGGATGACCCCGTAGCGGTTGGGCAGGTTGAGCAGTGCCGCCGGCACCAGATTGAAGTTCGCCGCCATCGGCGTCATCAACGTGCCGCAGAACCCCGCCAGCATGCCGATCGCCGCGACCCGCGCCGGATCGGCGCCATGGCCGTGGATCAGCAGCGGCAGCGCGATCGCGGTCGCCATCACCGGAAAGGCGGCGAAGGCATTGCCGGTCACCATCGTCAGCAGCGCCATACCGAACCCATAGCCGACGACCGCGCCGAGCACATTGCCGGCAGGAATGATGTGCCCGGCAAGCCCACCGACGACATCACCCAGTTTGGCGAGCGCGAACACCGCTCCCAGGCTTGCCAGCATCTGCGGCAGCACGACGACCGCGCCGATATCGTCAATCATCCTCAGCCCCTCGCGGAATGGCGCGACGAGGCCGGGCCTAAGCCACCAATAACAGACGCCAAGCGCGAGCAGCGCGCCGAGAACGACGGCGACCAGCGTTGCCTGTTTGGGATCGATGATCGCGGGCAGCTGCTTGAAAGCGAGCGTGCCGATGATCGCGACCGCCGGAATCAGCAAAGCCGGGGCGAACAGCCACGCACCGCGTGGCGCGATGGCCGCGCCACCGTCGGCTTGGCGCGAGGCCAGTCTACCCGACGCCACGATAAGGACGATCGCCACGACCAGCACGCCATTGCCGACATCGCCGAGCACGTCACCAAGCGCGAAACTGATCGCGAGCAGCAGGTGAAACAGGCCATTGCGCCAGCGCCGCTCGGCAAACCCAAGCACCGCGAACGCCAGGAACATCACTGCCGTGACGGGATAAACGAGATTGAGCCCGATCATCGTCGCGCCGCCCGACGATCGAGCAGCCACAGCCGCGTCGCGTGGATCACGAGTGCCGCGATTGCGGTCGGGATCGCCCAGGCGGAAAGCTGGAACGGCTCGACCGCGATGCCATAGCCCTGGAGCACGCCTTTCATCAGCAGGATAGAGCCGATCGCGATGAAGATGTCCTCGCCGAAGAACAGCCCGATATTGTCGGTCGCCGCTGCCAGCGCGCGCAACTCTTCCGGCGCGTGCTGCCGGTCGCTGTCGGCGGCCTCGGCCATCGGCGCGACCAGCGGGCGGACGGTCTGCGCGTGGCCCGCAATCGCCGTCAGCCCCAGCGCCGCGGTGATCTGGCGAAAAGCGAGATAGGCGATCAGCAGCCGCCCCGGTTTTGCCCCGCGCATCCGCTCGACGAGCTGTGCTGCCTGCGCGCGCAGGCCATTGCGTTCGAGCAGCCCGATGATCGGCAGGACGAGATAGATCACCGTTACGAAGCGGTTGTCATTGAACGCCTTGCCGAAGACGGCGAGGATTTTCAGCGGGTCGAGCCCGGCGGCCAGGCCCGTCACCAGCGCTGACAGCGCCACCACGAGCAGCGGATTGAAGCGCAACAGGAAGCCGAGCACGATGACGGCGATGCCGCTCAGCACGAGCATCTAGCGGTCGATCCGGCCTGGCATGGTGCGCCCCATGACGCGAGCCTAACCAGCCAAGCGACCCGGCGCCAGCGGCTCTTACATCGCGCCCAAATTTCTGCGAAGGACGCGGCGATGACGCAGCGGGGCTGGCAATTCTGGGTCGATCGCGGCGGCACCTTCACCGATCTCGTCGCGCGCCGACCCGATGGCAGCATCGTGACCGCCAAGCTGCTCTCCCAAGATGCGCGCTATGCCGATGCCGTGATCGAAGGGATCATGCGGCTGACGGCGGCGCACGGCGCAACGCTGGCCGATGTCGAGACGGTCAGGATGGGGACCACCGTCGCCACCAATGCATTGCTCGAGCGCAAGGGCGAGCCGACGCTGCTCGCGATCACGCGCGGCTTTGGCGATGCGTTGCGCATCGGCCATCAGGCGCGACCGGAGATTTTCGCCAAGCACATCGTGCTGCCCGAACAGGCCTATGCCGCTATTGTCGAGATCGACGAACGGGTAACGGCGACCGGCGAAGTGCTCCGTCCGCTCGACGAGCAGGCGGCCCGCGCCGCGCTGGCGAAGGCTTTCGCCCAAGGTTTTCGCTCGATCGCGATCGTGCTGATGCACGGCTACCGCTACACTGCGCACGAGGCGCGGCTGGCGGCAATGGCGCGCGAGATCGGCTTTATTCAAATCTCGGTCAGCCATGAAGTGACACCGCTCGTCAAGCTGGTCGGTCGCGGCGAGACGAGCGTCGTCGACGCGTATCTGTCGCCCGTGCTCGATCGTTATGTGCAGTGCGTTGCGGGTGCACTGGGCGATACCGAGCTGTTGTTCATGCAATCGAATGGCGGCCTGTGCGGCGCGGCCAGCTTTCGCGGCAAGGATGCGATCCTGTCCGGCCCGGCGGGCGGGATCGTCGGCATGGCGGAAACGGCACGGCTCGCCGGCATCGATCGCGTCATCGGCTTCGACATGGGTGGCACCTCGACCGATGTGTCGCACTTCGCCGGCGATTATGAGCGCACCGGCGAGGCCGTCGTCGCCGGCTTACGCGTACGCGCGCCGATGCTGCAGATCGAAACCGTCGCGGCAGGCGGCGGCTCGGTCTGCTGGTTCGATGGGATGCGGCTGCGCGTCGGCCCGCATTCGGCAGGCGCTGATCCGGGACCGGCCTGTTATCGGCGCGGCGGGCCGCTGACGATCACCGATTGCAACCTGCTCCTCGGGCGGTTGCAGCCGGATCATTTCCCGGCGCTGTTCGGCCCCAATGGCGACCAGCCGATCGATGCCGATGTCGTCCGCGAGAAATTTGCGGCGCTGGCGGCCGAGGTGGGCTCGACACCCGAGCGGCTCGCCGCGGGCTTCATCGAGATCGCCAACGACGCGATGGCGAGCGCGATCCGCACCATTTCGGTCGCGCGCGGGCATGATCTGGCGCGCTATGCGCTGGCGAGCTTTGGCGGCGCAGGTGGTCAGCATGCCTGCGCGATCGCCGATATCCTTGGCATCGATCGCGTGATGATCCACCCGCTCGCCGGGGTGCTGTCGGCGTTCGGCATGGGGCTGGCGGCGCACCGCGTGATCCGCGAGCGCGCGATTGCCTTGCCGCCGGCGTCGGAACGCGAGGTGATGGCGGTGCTCGACGCGCTGGCGGCAGAAGCCGCCGCCGCCTTGGCGAGCGAAGGCGTCGCGCTTGACCGCATTGAGCGCCGCCTGCGGCTGCGCTACGCCAATGCCGATACGACGCTGACAATCGATGCCGCGCCGTACGACACGCTGGTCGACCGCTTCACGCGTGCCCACGCCGCGCGCTTCGGCTTTGCCGAGCCGGGCGTGGCGATCATCGTCGAAGCGGGCGAGGCCGAGGCGATCGGGCAATCGGCGGCGGCGGAAGCGCGGTTTGTGACCGGCACCGGGCGCCCGGACGCCGTCCCGATGACCCTGCAGAGCGATGCTGGCGCCGTTCCCGCGCCGCTGTTCGACCGGGCGACCCTCCCCGGTGGCTGGTCGGTCGAGGGACCCGCCGTGATCGTCGATGCCTCGGGCACCACCTTCGTCGCTCCCGGCTGGTCGGCGCGGATCGATGCCGATGCCAATCTGATGCTCGATCGCACGGCGCCGCGCGCCCGCCGTGCTGCCGCCGGCACCGAGGTCGATCCGGTGCGGCTCGAGCTGTTCGCCAATCTGTTCATGAGTATTGCCGAGCAGATGGGGGTTGCGCTGCAGCAGACCGCCTGGTCGGTCAACATCAAGGAACGGCTGGATTTCAGCTGCGCGCTGTTCGATGCCGATGGCCAGCTGATCGCCAACGCGCCGCACATGCCCGTTCATCTGGGCTCGATGGGGGAGAGCATCCGCGCCATCATCACCAGCCGCTCAGGCACGATGCGGCCGGGCGATGTTTTTGCGCATAACGACCCCTATCAGGGTGGCACCCACCTGCCCGACGTGACCGTCATCATGCCGGTTTTCGTCGATGGCTCTGAGCCCGACTTTTACGTCGCCGCGCGCGGGCACCAGGCCGATATCGGCGGTTTGACGCCGGGATCGATGCCGGCCGACAGTCGCCGGATCGAGGATGAGGGCGTGCTGATCCGCGATTTGCGGCTCGTCGATGCCGGGCGGTTGGACGAGGCGGCGTTGCGCGATCTGCTCGGCTCGGGCGCATGGCCGGCGCGCAATCCTGACCAGAATGTCGGCGACATCCGCGCCCAGATCGCCGCCTGCGCGCGTGGTGCCGAGGCGTTGCGCGCGGCGGTCGACGAGCATGGCCTCGCCGTCGTCCATGCCTATATGCGTCACGTTCGCGCCAATGCGGAGGAGATGGTCCGCCGGTTGCTGGCGCGGCTCGATGACGGCGCATTCCGCTACGAGATGGACAATGGCGCGGTCGTCGCGGTCAGCGTTACGGTCGATCGCGCGCGGCGCAGTGCGGTCGTCGATTTTACCGGCACCAGCTCGCAGCGCGACGACAATTTCAACGCACCCTCGTCGATCGCGCGGGCGGCGCTGCTTTATGTCATCCGCGTGATGGTCGACGAGGCGATTCCGCTCAACGATGGCTGTCTGGTGCCGTTCGATATTCGCCTGCCCGAGGACTGCCTGCTCAACCCGCGCTGGCCGGCGGCGGTGGTGGCGGGCAATGTTGAGACGAGCCAGGTCGTTACCGACGCGTTGTTTGGCGCGTTCGGCGCGATGGCCGCGGCGCAGGGCACGATGAACAACTTCACCTTCGGCGACGGCGAGCGGCAATATTACGAGACGGTCGCCGGCGGCGCCGGAGCGGGTCCCGATTTCCCCGGTGCCTCGGCGGTGCAGACGCACATGACCAACAGCCGGATGACCGATCCCGAAGTGATCGAGCAGCGCTTCCCCGTGCTGATCGAGGAATTTGCGATCCGTCGCGGCTCGGGGGGCGCGGGTGCGCAGCCGGGCGGCGATGGCGTACGGCGGCGCATCCGCTTCCTGGCGCCGATGACCGCGACGATCCTCGCCAATCGGCGTCGCGTCGCGCCGTTCGGCCTTGAGGGCGGCGAGAATGGCGCGCCGGGTCGGTCATGGGTCGAGCGGGTCGACGGCCGGGTTGAGATGCTTGCCTCGGCCGCAAGCACTGCCATGGCGCCCGGCGACATCTTCGTTACCGAAACGCCGGGTGGCGGCGGTTTCGGGGCGCCAGACTAGGCAAATGGGCGGGTTACCGGTTGATCAACCGAATAATCTGCCCAGCACCGACCGGTCACGTAGGATTTCGTGCGCGCAATTATGCCCCGGCGCGCCGGTCACCCCGCCGCCGGGATGCGTGCCCGATCCGCACATGTAGAGCCCCTTGATCGGCCCGCGATAATCGCCGTGGCCCAGCACTGGCCGCGCGGCCCAAAGCTGGTCGAGGCTCATCCGGCCATGGAAGATGTCGCCGCCGATCAGCCCGAATTTGCGTTCGAGATCGAGCGGCGAATGGATTTGCCGCGCGATGACCGCCGCTTTGAAATTGGGCGCATGCTGGGTGACGGTGTCGATAATGTGATCAGCGACGGTCTCGCGCACATCGTCCCAGCTTTGCCCGCCGGGCAGCTCGGGCGCGAATTGCTGGCAAAACAGGCTGGCGACGTGCGCGCCCGGTGGCGCCAGGCTGTCATCGACGGTCGAGGGGATTTTGATCTCGATAATCGGCGCCTTCGACCAGCCATGGACGCGGGCATCGTCATACGCCCGGTCCATATAATCCATCCTCGGCGCGATGATGATGCCGGCGGTGTGGTGCTCGGCCTTGTCCTTGCCGGGCAGTACCGTGAAGTCGGGGAGCTCGGACAGCGCAACGTTCATCCGGAACGTGCCCGATCCTGCCTTGTAGCCGTCCATCGCCCGGCGGAAATCGGGTGCGAGATCATTGGCCGCGATCAGCTGGCGATAGAGCAGCGCCGGACCGACATTGGCAGCAACCAGCGGCGCGGCGATTTCCTCGCCGCCTGCCAGCCGCACGCCGGCGACGCGGCCGCCATCGACGAGCAGCTGCGCGACCGGCGTCTCCAGGCTGATCTCCACGCCCGCGTCGCGGCACGCCGAAGCCATCGCCTGAGTGATCGCGCCCATGCCGCCGACCGAATGGCCCCACGCGCCTTTCTTGCCGTTCACTTCGCCGAACACGTGGTGAAGCAGGACATAGGCCGATCCGGGCGTCGACACGCCCGCGAAATTGCCGACCACTGCGTCGAAAGCGAAGGCGGAACGGACATGATCGTCTTCATACCAGCCTTCCAGAAACTCGCGGGCCGATTTGACGAACATCGCGAGCACGTCGCGCTGCGCCTCGATGTCCATTCCCGCAAGCCGCCGCCCTTGCGCCGCCGCACTCAGCAGCGCGCGGATGCCGCCGCCGGCATTGGGCGGCGTCTTGAGCGACAGATCGCGCAGCACTTCCGCCACGCGCTCCAGTGCTGCTCCGTAGGCGGGAAACGCCTCCGCATCCTTCTGGCTGAACCGCGCGAATTCGGCCTGGGTGCGCGCGGTGCCGCCGCCGAGCTTCAAATAAGTGTCGGGAAAGGGGAAGAAATTGCTGATCGTCCGCTCGATGATGCGGAAGCCGCGATCGTGCAGCCTCATGTCGGCGATCACCTTGGGGCGGAGCAGGCTGACGGTGTAGCTGGCGGTCGAGTTGCGAAAACCCGGGTGGAATTCCTCGGTCACGCACGCGCCGCCGATGATATCGCGCCGCTCCAGCACGCGCACCTTCAGCCCCGCGCGGGCCAGATAAAAGGCGCAGACCAACCCGTTATGCCCGCCGCCGATGATGAGCGCATCGTACGATTTGGTCATCCGTCTCTATCCCCACCCAGTTCTTGGATGTCACCCCAGCGTAAGCTGGGGTCGTTGGCCGGTCAGGGCATCAATTGCAAGCGGCCCCAGCTTTCGGTGGGGCGACGCGGGGATCAAGCCCCCCGCACCCGCCGGCTCCACCCCGGCGGCGGCGCGCGATGCTGGCGCGCTTCGGGGATGATCGCCCGTATCTTGCGCGCGAAGCTGCGCAGGCACACTTCGCTCGCGCCGATCGGCCCGGCGGTGTAGGTCGCCGAGGCCATGCCCTGCTGCACCCGCTCGATCAGCCAGGTATCCTCGGTATTGACGGTGCGGTTGATCCGCCAATTGGCATAGCGGACGAGCTTCATCTCGCGGCGGTCATCGGGCAGCGAGAAGGCCATTTCGCGCAGCACGCAAGTCGTCGGCGTCAGCGGCAACCACTGCATGAAGTCGATCTGGTCGGCATAGATGTCGAACGCGATATTGGGCCACAGCTTGAAATAGAGCCAGAGCCGCTGGTTTCCGTCAGGCAGGTGCGGTGCATGGGGCAGATGCGTCTGGTAGAAACGCTCCCAGAAATCCTCGCTCGGCCGGTCCTGCAGATAGCCCGACATCTTGTCGACCCAAGGCTGCGCCTCGATCGCATAGCTTTTGCCGAACAGCCGCGTCAGGCCGGGATGCGCGACAGGGATGTGGAGATTATCCGAATAATTATCGCCGACATTCTTCCAGTTGACCGCGCGCTCGCGCAGCCGGACATCGCTGATCCGCCGCATCTCCTCGAAGCGATAGGGCGCGATTTCGGCGTCATATGGCGCCATCATCGCGGCGACCGACGGCCCGCCATCATCCTCCAGCCGCACGAACACGAACCCGCGCCAGATTTCGACCTCCACCGGGGCGAGGCCGTTGTCTTCCAGCTTCAGCGCCGGATAATCGCGCCGCATCGGCACGCCCGACAAGCGACCGTCCAGCTCGTAAGTCCAGGCGTGATAGGGGCAGACGAGCTTCTTCGCGCAGCCGGCATGCCCCTCGACCAGCCGCATCGCGCGGTGGCGGCAGACATTGGCGAAGGCGCGCACCGCACCATCGTCGCCGCGCACGACGATGACGCTCTCGCCGATATAGTCGATGCTGCGCCAATCTCCCGGGTCCGCGATGTCGCTTTCATGGCAGACGATCTGCCAGGACGGGCGGATGACCCGCGCCATCTCGACCTCGAAATACTCCGGATCGGTGTAGAGCCAGCCGGGCAGGCTCCAATCGGCGTAGGGGTCGGTTTCGCCAGCGACGAGGTCAGCGAAAGCGCGCGCCACCTCCTCAGGCCGCGCGGCGCAAGTCGAGCCGGCCCCAGATTTCGCCGAGCGCCTGGGTCAGTTCGACCATCATTTCCTCGGTGTGCGCGGGCCCGGGAGTAAAGCGCAGCCGCTCGGTGCCGCGCGGGACGGTCGGGTAATTGATCGGCTGGACGTACACCCCGTACTCAGCGAGCAGGATATCGCTGATCTTCTTGGCTTTCACCGGATCGCCGACCATCAGTGGGACGATGTGCGTGTCACCGATCATCACTGGCAGCCCAGCATCGGCGAACATCGCCTTCAGCCGCGCCGCTGCCGCCTGCTGCCCGTCACGCTCGACGCTCGACGCCTTCAGGTGGCGCACGCTCGCCAGCACACCGGCGACGAGCACCGGCGACAGCGAGGTCGTGAAGATGAAGCCGGGGGCATAGCTGCGAATGACGTCGATGATCGTCTGGTCGGCGGCGATATAACCGCCCATCACCCCGAACGCCTTGCCCAGCGTTCCTTCGATGATCGTGATCCGGTGCGCGACCTCGTCGCGTTCCGAAACGCCGCCGCCGCGCGCGCCGTACATGCCGACGGCGTGGACTTCATCGAGATAGGTCAGCGCGTTATATTTGTCGGCGAGATCGCAGATCGCCGCGATCGGCGCAACATCGCCTTCCATCGAATAGACGCTCTCGAACGCAATAAGCTTGGGCGTCGCGGGGTCTTCCGCCGCCAGTAATTCTTCGAGATGCGCAACGTCGTTGTGGCGGAAAATGCGCTTCTCGCAGCCCGAATTACGGATGCCGGCTATCATGCTGGCGTGGTTCAGCTCGTCGGAGAAGATCACGCAGCCGGGCAGAATTTTGCCGAGCGTCGACAAGGTCGCGTCGTTGGAGACATAGCCGCTGGTGAAGATCAGCGCGCCTTGCTTGCCGTGGAGATCGGCAAGCTCGGCTTCCAGATCGACATGGTAATGCGTGTTGCCGCCGATGTTGCGCGTGCCACCGCTGCCGGCGCCGACATCGTGCAGCGCTTCCTCCATCGCCGCGATCACCTTGGGGTGCTGGCCCATCGCGAGATAATCGTTCGAGCACCACACGGTGACGGGCTTTGGCCCGTTATGCCCCGCAAAGCAGCGCGCGTTCGGAAACGCGCCCTTGTTGCGCAGGATATCGATGAACACGCGATACC
Organism: Sphingomonas sp. GlSt437; assembly: GCF_048015635.2. NCBI lineage: Bacteria > Pseudomonadati > Pseudomonadota > Alphaproteobacteria > Sphingomonadales > Sphingomonadaceae > Sphingomonas > Sphingomonas sp. GlSt437. The sequence continues at coordinate 1,613,767 of NZ_JBPGYA010000001.1, forward strand.
GGCCCTCGGCATGCAGCCGGTCGATCGCCTGGTTGAACACACGCGCATAATCGAGGCGCGGCAGACCCGAGTCCATCATGAGGCGGCTTCCTACCGATTCGCTGCCGGAAAATCCATAGGGGCGCAGGGCCAGGGTCAGAGCGCGTCGAGCTGGTCTAGGCCGTAGCGAGCCAGCGCGGGGGCGAGGGCGCGCTCGTCAGGGCCAAGACGGGTGAACACGGCGATGCCGGGGCCGGGCGCGGCGGGCCAGTCCTGTCCGTCGGTCAGGTATGCGACGCGGCGCGCGATGCCGGCGCTGCCATCGACAAACGCGACCCCATGGCCGCCAGCGGCACGGCGAAGCTCGGCGTCAACCAGCGGAAAATGGGTGCAGGCATTGACGATGACGTCGATGCGGTCGCCGCCCGGCTGCTCGAACAGCCCGGCCAGCGCGGCGGCGTAGCGGGCGGGGTCTACCGATCGCCCGTGCAGCGCATCCTCCGCCGCCTGCACCAGATCGGCCGAGCCGTGGCGCAGCACCGAGCAATCGGCGGCAAAGCGCGCCGACAGATCGTCGACATAGGGCTGGCGGACGGTCGCTTCGGTGCCGAGCACGCCAATCACGCGTGTCTTGCTCAGCTCGGCGGCGGGTTTGATCGCGGGCACGGTGCCGACAATCGGCAGATCGAGCGCGGCGCGCACGGCGGCAAGCGCGATGGTCGAGGCGGTGTTGCAGGCGATGACGATCAGGCGCGGGCGATAGCGCTCGGCCAGCCGCCCGAGCAGCGCCGGCACCCGCGCGGCAATCTCCGCCTCGCTCCTTGTGCCATAGGGAAAACCCGCCGAATCGGCGGCGTAGACGATCGGCGCCCTGGGCAGCAGCGCCCGTACCGGCGCCAGCACCGACAAGCCGCCGACGCCCGAGTCGAACAACAGGATCGGCCGGTCATCCATCGCGGCGGCCATAGCGCTCTCGCGGCGCGAGGCAAATCGGCGGTCACGGCACCGCCGGGTTTGACCTTGCCGCTGTCCCCTCCTTATGGTCGCGCCAGGCACCAAAGGGGACGCGGGCATGACGCCGACTTATCTGTGGCAGGCGCCCGCGCTGGCGTTGGCGCTCGGCTATCTGCTGGGCTCGATTCCCTTCGGCGTTATCCTCACGCGCGCGGCGGGTGCGGGTGATCTCCGCCAGATCGGCTCGGGCAATATCGGTGCGACCAATGTGCTGCGCACCGGCCGCAAGGGGCTGGCGGCAGCGACGCTGCTGCTCGACATGCTGAAGGGCACCGCCGCCGTGCTGATCGCGGCGCGGCTGACGCCGGGGCAAGAGGTCGTCGCGGCGGCGGGCGCCTTTATCGGCCATTGCTACCCCGTCTGGCTGCGCTTCCGGGGCGGCAAAGGGGTGGCGACGCTGATGGGGCTGTGCCTGGGCCTCTGCCCACCGATCGCCCTGGTCTATGCGGTCGTGTGGCTGGGGCTGCTCGCGCTGTTGCGGATTTCATCGCTCGCGGGGCTGACGGCGGCGTCGAGTGCACCGATCGCCGCGGCGATCATGGCGCGATACGACTTGCTGGCGCTGTTGGTCGGGCTGGCCGGGCTCGTCGTCTGGAAGCACCGCGCCAATATCGCGCGGTTGCTCGCGGGCACGGAGCCGCGCGTTGGTGCGCGCAGTGGATGACGCCGTCGATCGGCTGCGGCTGATCCGTTCCGCCCATATCGGCCCCGTCACTTACCGCCAGCTGATCGCGCGCTTCGGGACGGCGGCGCACGCGTTGGAGGCCGTACCGATGCTGGCGGCGCGCGGCGGCGGGCGAGCGCCGGTGCTGGCTGACCCGCGTGCCATCGAGCGCGAGCAGGCGCAGGTTGCGAAGCTCGGTGCGCGCTATCTGTTCCTCGATACCCCCGACTACCCGCGCCTGCTCGCCGAGCTGGAGAACGCGCCGCCCGCGCTCATCGTGCGCGGTGACACGGCACTGTTCGATCGCCACGGCGTTGCGCTGGTCGGTGCGCGCAATGCGTCCGCCGCTGCGATCCGCTTTGCGCGCGAGCTGGCGCACGCGCTGTCGGGGCCGGACATGGCGATCATCTCAGGCCTGGCGCGCGGCATCGACACCGCCGCGCACCAGGGCGCGATCGAGCGCGGGACCATTGCCGTCATCGCTTGTGGCATCGACATGGTCTTCCCGCCCGAAAACGCCGCGCTGCAGGCGCGCATCGCCAGCGAAGGCCTGCTCGTCACCGAATATCCGCCAGGCACCGAGCCGCTCGCGCGCCACTTCCCGCAGCGCAACCGTATCATCGCCGGGCTGGCGTTGGGGACCGTGGTGGTCGAGGCCGCGCCGAAGTCGGGTTCGCTGATCACCGCGCGGCTGGCGGCCGAGATGGGCCGCGAGGTGATGGCGGTGCCCGGAAGCCCGCTCGATCCGCGCGCACAGGGCTGCAACCTGTTGATCCGCGACGGCGCCACCCTGGTCCAGACCGCCGACGATATCCGCGAGCAGATCCGCCCGATCGATACGCGGATGCTGCGCGCGCCCGGTGATCGCTACACCGCGGCGCCCCCCGCTGACGCCGCCGACAGCGATCGCCGCACGATCACCGCGCTGCTCGGGCCCGTGCCGGTGCCGGTCGACGAACTGATCCGCCAGACCGCGCTGCCGCCGGCGATCGTGCAGACGGTGCTGCTCGAACTGGAACTGGCGGGCCGGCTGGAACGGCATGCCGGCGGGCGGGTGTCGTTAACCACTTGAAGGAGTCTGGCATGAAACGCGTTGGACTGGCGCAGGCGATTTATCGGGGCGCGGCGATCTATGGCATCCTGGTGCTGTTGCCGGTCTATTTCGCCGAGCGGCTGGCACCCGCGGACAAGCCGTTTACCCACCCCGAGATGCTCTACGGCTTTGTCGGCACCGCGCTCGCGATGCAGCTCGTCTATTGGACAATCGGTGGCGATCCCATCCGCTATCGCGCGCTGATGCCGATCAGCGTGCTTGCCAAGCTGGCGTTCGCCGTGCCCTGCGCGCTGCTGTTCGCCGCCGGTCGGCTTGACACGCTCCCTTTTGCGCTGTCGCAGATCGATACGCTCTTTGCGGGGCTGTTCTTCGTTCTATGGCGTCGGCAGCCGTAGAGCATTACGGTTGCCAGGATAAGCGGCAAGCAACAGACAGTTGTAATAAACATTTCTGCTCTAGAGGTGCGTCATGATCCGTGCGCTATTATTGTTGATGGTTTTCGCAAATGGCTCAGTCACGGCGGCAGCATCCGGCACGGATGAGGCATTGCCAACTGGGCATAGCACCGTAAGCTTTGTCTTCAGTCCCGATGGCAGCATAACGGCTTGCGATGTCGCCTCTGATCCCTTTTGGCAACATATCCCCAAGGAACGAACCTGCAATCGCCCGAATTGGGGCCGGAATATCGCTTTGACCTTTGGCATTAGTCTAGAAAAACTACGGCGCGGCCTGTTTCGCATTAGCGCGCTACAGGATGGCGACGAGCTTACCCCGATCACAAATTATGAATATCGAAAGGAAATGGGGCGGGTTGAGTTGCGCGTGACGCCCGAAGGCAAGCTTACCGACTGCAAGGTCCTTTCCGATCAAGGGTTCGGTAAATGTGACCCGTCGATCGAGACCGTTACCTTCGCGCTGCCGCCCGGCAAGCGGCCAACAAAGCTGACATTCGTTTGGGAGATTGCGGCAAGCACGCGCTCCTGAACCCGCTTGACGCTTTACCTCTAACCCCGCCACCCTCGCGCGTACACGTAAGGACCCCTAGATCGCGCGCATATGCAGCTTGTCATCGTCGAATCGCCCGCCAAGGCTAAAACCATCGAGAAATATCTCGGCGCCGATTATCGCGTGCTCGCGAGCTACGGCCATGTCCGCGATCTGCCCGCGAAGGACGGCTCGGTCGACCCCGAGCATGGCTTCGCGATGGATTGGGAAAATTACGCCGACAAGGCCAAGCAGCTCAAAGCCATCACCGACGAGGCCAAGAAAGCCGACCGGCTGATCCTCGCCACTGACCCCGATCGCGAAGGCGAAGCGATCAGCTGGCATGTGCAGGAAGTGCTGCGCGCAAGGAAGGCGCTGCCCAAGGCGGTCGAGCGGGTGACGTTCAACGCGATCACCAAGGCGACCGTCACCGAGGCGATGAAGCACCCGCGCGAACTCGATACCGATCTGATCGACGCCTATCGCGCGCGGCGTGCTCTCGATTATCTCGTCGGCTTCACCCTCTCCCCCGTGCTCTGGCGCAAGCTGCCCGGCGCGAAATCGGCGGGGCGCGTGCAATCGGTGGCGCTCAAGCTGATCGTCGAGCGCGAGCGCGAGATCGAAGCGTTCGTGCCGCAGGAATATTGGTCGGTCGTCGCCGATCTGGAACATGACGGCACGCCGTTCACCGCACGGCTGGTGCGCTGGAAGGGTGACAAGATCGACCGGCTGACGATTGGCCGTGAAGGCGATGCGCTCGCCGCCAAGGCCGATGTCGAGGCGGGGCGCTTTGCGGTCGCGTCGGTCGAGACCAAGCCCGCGACGCGCAACCCCGCGCCGCCTTTCACCACCTCGACGCTGCAGCAGGAAGCCGCGCGCAAGCTCGGCTTTTCCGCCAGCCACACGATGCGGATCGCGCAGCAACTCTACGAGGATGGCGCGATTACTTATATGCGCACCGACGGCGTGCAGATGGACGACAGTGCCATTTCCGCCGCGCGCAGGGCGGTCGCTGATCGCTATGACGCGAGCTACGTCCCTGACAGGCCGCGCCATTACCAGACCAAGGCCAAGAACGCGCAGGAAGCGCACGAAGCGATCCGCCCGACCGATTTCGGCCGTGACCGTGTCGGCTCGGGCGATCATGCGCGGCTTTATGACCTCATCTGGAAGCGGGCGCTGGCCAGCCAGATGGCTTCCGCGAGACTGGAGCGCACCACGGTCGAGCTGGTCGACGGGACTGGCCAGCACGCGCTGCGCGCCACTGGCCAGGTCGTGCTTTTCCCCGGCTATCTCGCCCTTTACGAGGAGGGCGCCGACGATAGCGCCGATGAGGAGTCGCGCCGGCTTCCCAAGCTCCGCGAAGGCGATGCGCCCGCCAAGAAGGGCGTGACCGCCGAGCAGCATTTCACGCAGCCGCCGCCGCGCTTTTCCGAGGCGTCGCTGGTCAAGCGGCTCGAAGAACTCGGCATCGGCCGGCCCTCCACCTATGCGTCGATCATCCAGACGCTCAAGGATCGCGCTTATGTGCGCATCGAGAAGAACCGCTTCTTCGCCGAAGAGAGCGGGCGGTTGGTGACGGCGTTCCTTGAGAGGTTTTTCGAGCGTTATGTCGGCTATGATTACACCGCCGGGCTCGAGGAGGAGCTTGACGATGTCTCGGGCGGGCGGGCGGCGTGGCAGGCGGTGCTCGAGGATTTCTGGCGCGACTTCAAACCGCGCACCCAGCAAGTGATGGACTTCAAGCCGAGCGAAGTCACCGCCGAGCTCGACAAGTTCCTCGGCCCCTATCTCTTCCCCGACAAGGGGGACGGCGGCGACCCCAGGCTATGCCCCAATTGCCACCAGGGCCGGCTGAGCCTGCGCGGCGGCAAGTTCGGCGCGTTCGTTGCCTGCTCCAATTACCCCGAATGCAAATATACCCGCCGCTTTGCACAGGCGGGCGGGCAGGCAGGCGAGGATACCGGACCGGAAGTGCTCGGCACCGATCCCGAGACCGGGCTGGAAGTCTCGCGTCGCTCGGGCCGGTTCGGGCCCTATGTCCAGTTGGGCGACGGCAAGGACGCCAAGCGCGCGTCGATTCCCAAGGATATCCCCGAGCTTGATCTCGATTGGGCGGTGAAATTGCTCTCGCTGCCGCGCACGATCGGCGCGCATCCCGAAACGGGCAAGGAAATTACCGCCTCGATTGGCCGGTACGGGCCCTATCTGGCGCATGACGGCAAATATGCGCGGCTGCAATCGACGGCAGAAGTGTTCGAAACCGGCATGAATGCCGCCGTCGTCAAGCTTGCCGAAGCGGCAGCTGGTGGCGGTCGCCCGCAGCGCGGATCGCGCGAGCCGTTGAAGCTGCTCGGCAAGCACCCGCGCACCGAGGCCGAGATCAAGCTGATGGAAGGCCGCTACGGTCCTTACGTCACCGACGGCACTACCAATGCGACACTCCCCAAGACGGTGGCACCCGACGCGTTGACGCTGGAAGAAGCCGCGCAACTGATCGACGCGCGTGCGGCGGCGGCGCCTGCCAAGGGCAAGAAGCCTGCCCGGAAGGCAGCGGCGAAAAAATCGGCCGGGGCCAAATCGACAGCGAAAAAAGCCAAAAAGTCCACCTAGCTCATTGTCTGGAGCACGGACGCCACGAGCCAGAGCGCCATCACCGCGAGGATCAGCAGCGTCGCGACGATCCCGACCGCTCGCGGCCAGGGTGGTGGCGGGCCGGGCGGCGCGAACAGGCCGACCGCGTTGAGCAGCCGCGCGGCGACGAACCCCGCCGCCAGACCGCCCAGCAGCACGTGGTTGACGCCGCTCGCTTCGAGCAGCCCGGTCAGCGTGATGCCGATCGGCATATATTCGGCGAGGTTGCCATGCGCACGGATGGCAGAGGTCAGAGGTTGCTGACCCGCGTCGCCAAAAGCAGCGCCGTAGCGCATGCGCAAGATGATGGTAGCGATCGCCAAGGCGACCAGCAGCAGCGCTAAAGCAGCGGCCATCAGCGCGGTAATGTAAAGATGCATGGCCCCTCCTGTTCGGAGCGGCAGGCTAAAGGGCGAAGCTGTGCCCGGCAACGACCGCATCACCCCAGCCAAAGCAGGCGTCGCTTGCGGTACCCGACGCCAGCTTTCGCTGGGGTGACGTATCGAGCGACCTAAGCCGCCCGCGCGCTTGTCATCTGGAGGAAGGCACGCGCCTGGCGCTGGGCCTCGGCAATCTCGCGCGCGGTCATGTCTTCGGCGATGTCAGCGCGGCATTGCTGAGCGGCGTCGCTGCCCCACACTGCCGCCAGGTTGAACCATTTATGCGCCTCGATCAGGTCGATATCGACCCCGCCGGCGCCAGTCGAATAAACGATGCCCAGATCATAACAGGCATTCAAATCACCGCGCGCCGCGTCTGCAATCCGGCTTTCGATCAGGAACGTCGCGCTCTTCAGGCTGTTTGCCATCTCCGCCAACCCCTTTTCGCCCCATTTGGCAGAACGGGTTGTGGCCGGCAGAGTGTCTAAAAATGGTTAACGCGGTTAACCCTGTTCGGTAATTTCCACCGCCAGGTTGTCGATCAGCCGCGTATTGCCGATCCGCGCGGCGGCGAGCAGCCGGGCAGGGCCGCCCAATCGGTCGATCGGCGCCAGGCTGACGGCATCGACCAGCGCGACATAATCAATGAGGTCGAAGCCCGCAGCAGCAAGCGCGGCAGTCGCCTCGGCCAGCGCGGCGCCGACATCCGCGCCGCGGCCAATCGCCCGCGCCGCCAGTCCCAGCGCTCGGGGCAGCGCCACCGCTCGTGCGCGCTCGTCGGGCAGCAGATACGCGTTGCGCGAGGATAGCGCCAAGCCATCGGCATCGCGCTGGGTCGGCACGCCGACAATCTCGATCGGCAAGTCGAGGTCGATTGTCAGACGGCGGATAACCGCGAGCTGCTGATAATCCTTCTCGCCGAACAGCGCGATGTCGGGCTGGACTTGATTGAACAGCTTGGTGACGACCGTGGCCACCCCATCGAAGTGACCAGGCCGCGCGGCGCCATCAAATCCTTCCGAAACACCTGCGACCGAAATGTTGGTCGCGAACCCCGCCGGGTACATCACTTCGATCGGTGGCAGCCACAGCAAGTCGCAGCCGCCCTCGCTCAGCATCTGCGCGTCGCTCGCTTCGCGGCGGGGGTAGCGATCCAAATCCTCGCCCGCGCCGAACTGCTTGGGATTGACGAAGATCGAGGTGACGACGCGGATCGCCCGCCGCCGCGCTTCCGCGACCAGCGCCAGATGCCCGGCATGGAGCGCACCCATCGTCGGCACCAGTGCAACGCGCTCGCCGGCGTGGCGAAACGCGGCGATCGCCGCGCGCAGCGCGCCCAGTTGACGGATGGTTTGCACCGGCACATGCCCTTCGATAAGGACGGCGTGACTTTACGCCGGGCGCGCCTTCTATGGGGGCAGTCGACGGCGATCAACTGGGGATCACATCGGTTTGTCGCAGCCGCCGCACAAGACGCACGTCATCGTCTTCGCCAATGAAAAGGGCGGGACGGGCAAGTCGACCACCGCCGTCCATGTCGCGATCGCGCTGGCGGCGCGCGGAGCAAAGGTGGGCGCGTTCGACCTCGATCATCGCCAGCGCACCATGGGTCGCTATTTCGACAATCGCGAAGCGACGATCAAGCGCACCGGTCACGAGTTGCCGATGCCGCGCCACGCAACGCATGATGGCGAAAGCCTGGCGCGCTATACCGAGCAGCTCGATGCGTTAGCGGAGGGCGCCGATTTCCTCGTCATCGACACCCCCGGACGCGACGATCGCTTCGCGCGGATGGCGGCCTCGCGCGCGGACACGCTGGTTACGCCGATGAACGACAGCTTCGTCGATTTCGACCTGATCGGCCAAGTCGATCCCACGACCTACAAAGTCACCCGCCCGAGCTTCTATGCCGAGCTGATCTGGGATGCGCGCAAGGCGCGGGCCAAGAGCGACGGCTCGACGATCGACTGGGTGGTGCTGCGCAACCGCCTCCAGCATATCGAGGCGCGCAACATGCGCCGTGTATCGGATGCGCTCGATCAGCTCGCCAAGCGCGTCGGCTTCCGCATCATTCCCGGCCTGGGCGAGCGCGTCATCTATCGCGAGCTGTTCCCCAATGGGCTGACGATGATCGATTCGCGCGAGTTTGGCGAGATGGGGCTCTCTCACGTCGCCGCGCGCCAGGAATTGCGCGAAATGATGGCGGGGCTCGGCCTGCCCGAAGCGCCGCTGCCGCTGTTCAGCTGATGGCGAGGCTCGGCTGATGGCCAAGTTCCTGCTGGCGCTGGCCTTTGCCTGGCTCGCCTGGCGTTTCTGGTATCACGGCCCCAACCCGCGCCGGCGCTACCAGTCGACGCCGCCGCGCCCGGCTGGCAGCGATCAGACAACGCTTGCAGAGGCGCGCGGCGTGCTCGGTGTCAGTGCAGGTGCCGACGAGGCCGAAATCCGTGCCGCGCATCGCCGGCTGATCGCGACTGCGCATCCCGACCATGGCGGCTCGGACGAGCAGACGCAGCGGATCAATGCCGCGCGCGATGCGTTGCTCGCGCAAGCCAAAAGCTCATCCTTGTAGTCCCTCGCCCACCCCGGAGCCTCGCAATGTCCCACCAGTTCAACCCGACCTCGCTGCGCGAATATGACATTCGCGGCATTGTCGGCAAAACCCTCGACGAGGCCGACGCGACTGCGATCGGCCGCACTTTCGGCACCATCGTCCGCCGCGCCGGCGGCACGCGGGTGGCGATGGGTTTCGATGGCCGGACCAGCTCGCCTGCCTTCGCTGCGGCGCTGCTGGACGGGTTGACTGCTGCCGGTGTCGACGTTGTCCGCACTGGCATGGGCCCGACGCCGATGCTCTATTATGCCGAGGCGACGCTAGAGGTGGATGGCGGCATACAGATAACCGGCAGCCACAATCCCGCCGAGTATAATGGCTTCAAGATGGTGCTGCAGCATCGGCCGTTCTTTGGGCAAGACATTCAGAAACTCGGTGAGATGGCGGCGGCGGGCGATTGGGAGTCGGGCGCCGGCACGGTCAGCGACTATGATATCCTCGACGCTTATGTCGCCCGGCTGGTTGAGGGGTTTGACGGCAAAGCCTTCCGCATCGGCTGGGACGCGGGTAACGGCGCCGCCGGCCCGGTGATCGAGAAGCTCGTCAAGCTCTTGCCGGGTGAGCACCACACGATCTTCACCCAAGTGGACGGTAATTTTCCGAACCATCATCCCGATCCGACCGAGGAAAAGAACCTCGCCGATCTGAAGGCGTTGGTCGCGGCCAAACGCCTCGATTTCGGACTGGCTTTCGATGGCGATGGCGACCGAATCGGCGCGATTGACGGCGAAGGCCGCGTAATCTGGGGCGATCAAATTCTGTCCATTTTGGCGCAGCCTGTGCTGGAAGCGCTGCCCGGCGCGACGATCATCGCCGATGTGAAGGCAAGCCAGGCGCTCTACGACCGCATTGCCGAACTGGGCGGCACGCCCGTCATGTGGAAAACCGGCCACAGCCTGATCAAGACCAAGATGAAGGAAACCGGCGCGCCGCTCGCCGGTGAGATGTCAGGCCATATCTTCTTCGCGCATGATTATTATGACTTCTACGGCTTCGATGACGCGCAGTTTGCCGCCGTCCAGCTGATCTGCGCGGCGAGCCATATTGGCAAATCGATGACGCAGATTCGCGGCGACATGCCGGCGATGGTCAACACGCCCGAAATGCGTTTCCAAGTCGATGAAAGCCGCAAGTTCGCGGTGGTAGACGAAGTGCTCGCCCGGCTGACCGCCGAGGGCGCCGACGTCGACCGCACCGATGGCGCGCGGGTGACGACGCCCGACGGCTGGTGGCTGCTCCGCGCCTCGAACACGCAGGATGTGCTGGTCGCGCGCGCCGAGGCGAAGGATCAGGCGGGGCTCGATCGGCTGATCGGCCAGATCGACGCGCAGCTCGCGGCATCGGGGCTCGAACGCGGACCGCAAGCCGCGCACTGATCGGCGCGGGCGGGACTCGCAATCGCGCGGGAAAATCCCCATTGGGGCGGGATGCCCTCCCCTGACATCATCCGCGTCATCGATCTTGAAACTACTGGCCAGGCGCCGCTCGCGCATGGCGTGTGCGAGATTGGCTGGCAGGATGTCGCGCTGGGCGCCGATGGTCGCTGGGACGTCGTGGCCGATGGTGGTGGCGCGATCCTCGTCAATCCCGGCCGGCCGATTCCGCCGCTCACCATGGCGGTCCACCATATCCGCGACGAGGATGTCGCCGACGCGCCGTGGTGGCATGATTGTGCCCGGCCGATCCTCGATCCCTGGCCGCGCCGCGTCGCGCTCGCTGCGCACCGCGCCGATTTCGAGATGAAATTCTGCACGCCCTCACTGACCCGCGGCGCCGACTGGATTTGCACCTGGAAATGCGCGCTGCGGCTCTGGCCCGACTCCCCAGGCTTTTCCAACCAGTTGCTGCGCTACTGGCGGCGGCCCGAGGGGCTCGTCCACGAACATGGCTTGCCCGCGCACCGCGCCGGGCCGGATGCTTATGTCACCGCGCACCACCTGCGTGACATGCTCAACGAGGCGAGCGTCGCTCAGCTTATCGAATGGTCCAACCTCCCCGGCTTGCTGCCGCGCGTGCGGAACGGCCCCGATCGCGGCAAGGACTGGCGCGAGCTCGACGATGACACGCTCGAGGCATTCGCCGCCGATCGCGATCCTGACGTGCGCTACACCGCCGAGCAGGAACGCATCCGCCGGCGCGGCGGCACCAGCTATGATCGCACGCCGCCGCGCCAGGGGGCGTTGTTGTAAGTAGACATCCAACCCTCCCCCATCGGGGGAGGTGGCAGGGGAAGCCTGAAGGAGGGGGAGGAGCGACTTACCTTGCCCTCGATCAGTATCCGCCGCCTCCGTCGCTTGCAGCGACACCTCCCCCTGAGGGGGAGGGTCAACCAACTTACAGCGGCTTGCGGAACTTATAGGCGAACTGGTCGGTGTGTCCGCGGATTGCGGGATCGAACACGTTCTTGCTGTGGTCGTCAGCCGGATTGGCGAGCACCTTGCTCTCGCCGGCGAAGGTGAAGCCCGCCTTCAGCACCTCCGCCTTCACCACCGCCGGGTCGATGCGGTGCTTGGTCGAGGTGCCGGTGAGGCCGGTGCCCGCAGCGTCGGCGTGATCGACGATTACATAGACGCCGCCGGGCTTCAGCACCTTGAACACCGCTGCGTTGTTGGCATCGAGCGCCGCTTCGCCGCCGGGCAGGTTGGCGATGTCGTGGTAATTCTCGTTGGTGTAGACGATGTCGATGGTGCCATCAGCAGCGCCCAGCGTCGGGACATTGGCCGGCGTGATCGTGTTGGTCACATTGGCGAGGTGCCAGCCGTCGAGCGCCGCTGCCGCTTTTTCCGCCCGCGCGGCGGCGACTTGCGGCCACATCGGATAGACCTTGCCCGTCTCATTAACGATCGGGCTGAACATCCGCGTCCAGTAATAGCGGCCGCCCGGCAGCAGATCGACGACCTTGCTGCCCGGCCCGACGCCGGTGAAGGCCAGGATATCGGCGGCGTGGCGGCGGGCGTCGTCACTTGCCTGGTCGGCGCGCGCGGGATCGGCGAGCGCTGCGGCAACTTGCGCCGCTGATGCCGGGTGCTTGCCGTCATGCGCCGCTGCCAGACCCGCAATCGCGATGGCGCAAAGCGCAGCCATGCCCAACATCATCCGCTTCATTGCCTTGCTCTCCCTAGTAAAACCGTCAGACGTCGAGATTGGCGACCGACAGCGCGTTTTCCTGGATGAAGTCGCGGCGCGGCTCGACTTCGTCGCCCATCAATTGGGTGAAGATCCCGTCGGCGACATCCGCCTGCTCGACCTCGACGCGCAGCATCGAGCGATTGGCGGGGTCGAGCGTCGTTTCCCAAAGCTGCTCGGCGTTCATCTCGCCCAGCCCCTTGTAGCGCTGGATCGCGAGCCCCTTGCGCCCGGCGGCAAGCACCGCGTCGAGCAACTGCGATGGCCGTGCGATCAGTGCTTCGCCCTTGCCGAGTGTCACCGGCGCCTCATCCTCGTCCTCACCCGCTTCTTCGGCGACGGCGGCACCCTTGAGTGGCACCAGCTTGGCGACGGCGGCGTAGCTTTCCGCCTGTTCGGCCGCGAGCGCGTGGAGCTTGCGCGCTTCGGCCGAGGCGAGGAAGCCCGCTTCGATGATGTGATGATCGGTCACGCCGCGCCACAGCCGGCGGAAATGGATGCCGCCTTCCGCGCTCAATTCGGCTGACCAGCGCGCTTCGGGGTCGCCCGCGTCGAGCTGGCGCGTCACGCCTGCCAGCCGCGCACCGCGCGCCTCGCTGCCTGCCTGGGGATCAAGCGCGCCGGCCAGCGCCAGCGCCTCGATGATCACCGGATCATAGCGCTTGGGCACATAGCGCATCAGCGTGCGCATCCGCCGCGCGTGATCGACCAGACCGGCCAGGTCTGCTCCCGAACGTTGCGCGCCGGCGGTGTCGAGATAACTCGCGCCGACGCCCGCCTCGACCAGATAATCGTCGAGCGCGGCATCGTCCTTCAGATACACTTCGCTGCGCCCGCGCGTCGCCTTGTAGAGCGGCGGCTGGGCGATGAAGAGATGCCCCTTCTCGATGATCTCGGGCATCTGCCGGTAGAAAAAGGTCAGCAGCAGGGTGCGGATATGCGCGCCGTCGACATCGGCGTCGGTCATGATAACGATCTTGTGGTAGCGCAGCTTCTCGACGTTGAAATCGTCACGGCCAATGCCGGTCCCCATCGCCTGGATGAGCGTGCCGATTTCCTTGGACGACAGCATCCGGTCGAACCGCGCGCGCTCGACGTTCAAAATCTTGCCGCGCAACGGCAGGATTGCCTGGAAATGCCGGTCGCGGCCCTGCTTGGCCGAGCCGCCGGCGGAATCGCCCTCGACCAGAAACAGTTCGGACTTGGCGGGATCGCGTTCCTGGCAGTCGGCGAGCTTGCCGGGCAGGCTGGCGATGTCCATCACGCCTTTGCGCCGGGTCAGCTCGCGGGCCTTCTTGGCGGCCTCGCGCGCGGCGGCCGCATCGATCACCTTGCCGACAATGGCGCGGCCATGCGCCGGATTTTCCTCGAGCCATTCGGCCAGCTTGTCGGCCATCAGGCTTTCGAGCGGCTGGCGGACCTCGGACGAAACCAGCTTGTCCTTGGTCTGGCTGCTGAATTTGGGATCGGGCAGCTTCACCGAGACGATCGCGGTCAACCCCTCGCGCATGTCATCGCCTGTCAGCGTGACTTTCTCTTTCTTCAAGAGCCCGGTCTTTTCCGCATAATTGTTGAGGGTGCGCGTCAGCGCCGCGCGGAACGCCGCCAGATGCGTGCCGCCGTCGCGCTGCGGGATGTTGTTGGTGAAGCACAGGACGTTTTCGTAATAGCTGTCATTCCACTCGAGCGCGACGTCGATCGTTACATCGTCGCGCGTGCCGTTGATCGCGACTGGCTCGGGCATCAAGGGTTGCTTGTTGCGATCGAGCCATTTCACGAATGCGGCGATGCCGCCTTCATAATAAAGCTCGACGGTCTTGGGGTCCTCATGCCGCGCATCGGTGAGGAACAGGCGGACGCCCGAATTGAGGAAAGCGAGCTCGCGATAGCGGTGTTCGAGCTTCTCGAAGTCGAATTCGGTGATCTTGAACGTCGCCGGGCTGGGCAGGAAGGTCACGCGGGTGCCCTTCTGCCCCGGCGCGGCCTTGCCGACGACTTTCAGCGGTGCGACTGCATCGCCATGGGCGAAGCGCATATAATGCTCCTCGCCGTCACGCCAGATCGTGAGATCGAGCCATTCGCTGAGCGCATTCACGACCGACACGCCGACACCGTGCAGGCCGCCCGACACCTTATAAGCGTTATCATCCGAGGTGTTCTCGAACTTACCACCGGCATGGAGCTGGGTCATGATGACTTCGGCCGCCGAGACGCCTTCCTCGGCGTGAATGCCGGTCGGAATGCCGCGGCCGTTATCGGTCACTGAGACCGACCCGTCGGGGTTGAGGACGATGTCGATCCGGTCGCAATGGCCGGCCAGCGCTTCGTCGATCGCGTTGTCGGAAACCTCGAACACCATGTGATGCAAGCCGGAGCCGTCATCGGTGTCGCCGATATACATGCCGGGGCGTTTGCGCACCGCGTCAAGCCCCTTCAGGACCTTGATCGAGTCAGCGCCATAATCGTTGGAATTGGGGTCAGATGCCATGACGAGCATATAGGGATGTGCTCGCCATAACGGAAGCAAAATGGGCTGGCAGCGGCGCATCGATGCTGCTATGTAGCACTCGCTACATAATGGAGCCCGATCGATGGACCTGTCTGCCCAATCAAAACCCCAAATCGGCCGCGCGAATGGCGCGTTCGCTGTTCTTGTGCCGCTTGGCGTCCTCTTCTGGGCGCTCGGCGTCGTCCTGCTGCGTGCGCTGACCGCGGCGGGATGGCTCGCCGGCGATGGCTGGCACTGGCTTGCTTATGCGCTGATCGTGCTGCTCACCGTGCCGGCCGTGCGACTGGGGCGCCGTGCCGCGCGCTTGCCGATCGATCGGACGCTCTACGCCGTGACGGTCATGTCGATGACCGCGCTGTTCATCGACGGCATCGTCATCGGCTTTGCGCCCTGGATTTATGCGACCGACCCGGCGCAGGCCCGCGCGGCGGCAGGGGCGCTGCTTTGGGGCGTTGCGGTTGCTTTGGCGCTGGGCATGGCGATGGAACGGCGCGCGCAACGCCGGTCAGCGTGCCAGCCGCGCGGCAATGTCGCTTAGTCCCAAGGCCGTCAGCAGCGCGCGTGCATCCAACTCGGCGAGCAATCGCTCGGCGGTAGCACGCCGCGCATCGGCGTCGTCGATCGCCAACCGCGCATCGATCCAGTCGACAAAGCCGCGCCCGATCGCTTCGCCCGTTGCCTTGCACGCCGTATCGCCGCGAGCAGCCAGCGCCGCAATTTCCAGCCAGAGCTGCATGAACGGCCAGAAACGCTCGCCCAGCACTTGCTGGTGGAGCAGGGTGGCGAGCGTCGCTTCGTCGCGCCGCTCCGGCCCGGCAAGCGCGTCGAGCATCGCCGCCATGCGCGCGGCGCCCGTCGTCAGGATGGCGGCGATCAGTCCGGCCTTGTCCTCGAAATAATAGATCAGCATGCGGTCGCTGGTCCCGGCTGCCAGCGCGAGCGGGCGCAGGCTGGCGCTGCCGATGCCATGCTCCAGCACATGATCGACCAGCCGCGCCAGCAGCGCCTCGCGCCTCACATCGGCCTTCATGCGTCGATCCTCCCATCAGCCAAGGTAAGCCGGGTTGCTTCCCCCGGCACGGCATCGAACAGCGCAGCTTCGGTCCCGGTCAGCCAGACCTGGCCGCGGCTGGCGAGCTGATCGAACAGTGCCGCGCGCCGGGCGGGATCGAGATGCGCGGCGACTTCGTCGAGCAGCAGAACCGGCGGCCGCCCGGTCCGATCGGCGACGAGCCCGGCATGGGCGAGGATGATGCCGAGCAGCAGTGCTTTCTGCTCCCCCGTCGAGCACAACGCCGCCGCTTGCGCCTTGTCGAGATGCGTGATGATCAAGTCGTGGCGATGCGGCCCGGCCAGCGCGCGCCCGGCCGCTGCATCACGCGCGCGGCTCTGGCGCAGATCGGTAGCGAGCGAAGGCGCGTCACCGGCCCAGCCCTCGATCGCCAGGCCGGCGCGCGCGAAGATGCCGGGCGGCTGGTCGGCCAGTCGCGCGCCCAACGCCGCCACGGCTGCCCGACGCGCGGCATCGATCGCCGCGCCATGCTGCGCCATCTGCGCTTCGAGCGCGGCGAGCCAATCGGCGTCAGGCGCCTCCGTTTCGGTCAGCAGCCGGGTTCGCGCGCGCATCGCCGCATCGTAGCGATTGGTGTGGACCGCATGCGCCGGATCGAGCGCCAGCGTCAGCCGATCGAGAAAGCGCCGCCTTTCGCTGGCGGGCTCGACGAACAGCCGGTCCATCGCCGGGGTCAGCCACAGCACCGTCAACCATTCGGCGAGCGCGGTTGCGGCGGCCGTCGCGCCCTGGATGCGGACGATCCGCCGCTCGGGTGCATCGGCGCGCGTGCCAGTCGAGAGCTGAACGTCGTCGCCTAGCTCGGCCGCGACCGCAAAGCCGCCGGCCCCGCCTTGCCGCGCCATTTCGCCCAAGCTCGCTCGGCGCAAGCCTCGGCCGGGCGCGAGCAGCGATACAGCTTCAAGGATGTTGGTCTTGCCCGCGCCATTGTCGCCGGTCAGCACGACAAAGCCATCGCCCGGCGCGATCACCGCATCGGCATGGTTGCGAAAATCGGTGAGGACCAGGCGACGAAGCATCAGCAGCCTTTAGAGTCTGTCTTAACCAGATGCATCCGTCATTCCCGCGAAGGCGGGAATCCATTCTTGGTGGCACTGGCGAGACTCGCCTCGCTCAGCGCCAATGGATCCCCGCCTATGCGGGGATGACGATAAGTCTTTGGAACCGGATTGCGCGCGTGTCGCGCAACTTTCGCATTCGCCTGTCATTTTGCATTGCAACACGATTAGTAGCTTGACGGAGACCAGCCCATGCGCTTGCCGCTCATCGACCCCGCGCAACTCACCGACGCGCAGAAGCCGCTCTACGAGGATATGAAGGCCGGTATCGCCAGCAACTTCAATGACTTCAAGACGGTTGCCGACAATGGCGCGCTGATCGGCCCGTGGAATCCCTGGCTGCACGAGCCGGTGATCGGCAAGGCGGTGTGGGACTTGACCAAAGCGATGTCGATGCAAGCGACCTTGCCCGATACCGCGCGGCAGATCGCCATCCTCGTCACCGGCGCGCATTTTGACTCAGCGTACGAAATCTACGCGCATATCGCGGTCGCCGAGCGCGAGAAGATGTCGGCGCAGCGCTTGTCGGAGCTGTGCGCCAACATCAAGCCGCGCGATCTCGATCCGCAGGAAAGCGTCGCCTATGATGCGGCGTTCGCGCTGGTCAATGGCGGTGTGCTGCCCGAGCCCTGCTACCGCCTCGCCGTCGACACCTTCGGTCAGCACGGTGCCAACGAGTTGATCTATCTCGTCGGGCTCTATTGTCTCGTGTCGATGACGCTCAACGGTTTCAACGTGCCGGTGCCCGAGCGGGAATAGGGGTTAAGCGCGCCCCGCAATCTGGTTCCACGCGGTGGCGATTTCGGCCATGCGATCCGCCACTGCCAGGAACGGGGCGGCATCCTGCCCCAGGCTTGCATCGACGATCTCGCGCCGCGCGCCGGCATAGACGCGGCTCAGCGTGCGGGCGAGGTCGCCGCCCTTGTCGAAATCGAGCCCGGCTTCGAGCGCGAACAGCACCGCAATGGCGCGCGTCGCTTTCTCGCTTTTCACCGTGAATTGGCGATGCTCGGTTGCCCAGGCCAGCGCGCGCAGCGCTCGATCGAGCTCTTCGTAGAGCAGGCTGACGAGCTTGCCCGGATCGGCCTCGGCGGTGCGGCCGGCAAGGTCGATCTGGCGGTACATCGCCTCCGGGTCGCGGCCCAGCGTCGTTGCGTAATGGACCATCAGTTCTGCTTGCTGTTCCACGCAGCGATTTGCTGGGTGAGGAATGATTGCGTCGATTTGTACGAGGCAAGCTGCGACGACAGGTTGGAGAATTGCTGGGTCAGCCGCGTCGTCTCGGCGTCCTGCCGGGTCGAGACAGCGCTGAGCTGATCACTGATGCGAGTTTTGGCGTTGTTGTAATTGGTCTCGCTCGCGCCCAGGCCGTAGGTCGTGCTGGTCGCATTATCGAGGATCGCCTTGAACGCGGCGGATATGCCGCCGCCCGTAGCGCCCGTGCCGTTGGCGAACAGCGCTTCGACCGCATCAGGCGAGTTGGTGATCGCCGCTTTCAGCTGATCGGCATTGACCGTCAATGTGCCGTCGCGATTGGTCGCGACGCCGATTTCCGTGAGCGTCGTCGGCCCGCTGGCGCTGGTCGAGAGCTTGGTGAGTGTCAGCCCGCGCAGCGAGGTAGCGAGCGATGTCGCCGCAGGATCGCCGAACAGCGTGCCCGTCTTAGCATCGAGATCGCCCTTCAGCACATTCTGCAGGGAGTTATAGGCCGACACGAAATTGTTGATCGCCTGAGAGAGCGCGTCGGTCGGCGTCGAGGCGCCTAGCGACACGATGGTGCCGGGCTTGGCCGAAACCAGATCGAGCTTAACCCCGGGCACGAGGTCGCTGATCGAGTTGGTCGAGCGCTTGAGCGGCACGCCGTCCACCGCGACAACCGCATCCTGCGCGGCCGAGCCGATCGTCGTGCCGGTCGCGCCGACGCCGATGTTGAGCGCGGCAAGGCCGGGCGCCGAGGCATCCTCGGTCGCGGTCAGTGTAAATGCCTGCGCTTCGCCGGTCTTGCCCTTGAGCGAGAGGCGCGCGCCGCTCGAATCGGTCAGGATCGTCGCGGTCACACCGGCATTGGCGGCGTTGATCGCCTTGGCGATGCCCTGCAGGCTATTATTCGTCGAGTCGATCGTGATCGACACCGGCGCGCTGCTGCCAGCGGTAAAACCGGTGATCGCGCCGTTCGCATAAGTCGCCGTGCCAAGCTGCAGCGTCAGCTTGCCGGTGCCGACTGCGGCGGTGGGATCGGCGACAACGCCCGTGGTCGCCACTTGCGCCTGGGCAAGCTGGCGCACCTCAACCGAGGAGGCGAGGCCCGATGCGCTTTGGCCGGGGATGACGCTCGCCTTGACGATCGTCGAATCCGAGCTGGTCGGCTGCGTGGCGAGCGTACCGCCGGAGACGAGCTGCGACAGGCTGCTGTAGAAATCGTTGAGGTTGCTCTTGAGCGTGCCGACCGCGGAAATCTGAGTATCGAGCTTGGCGCTGCGGTCCTGCAGGGTCTGCGTCTGCGGGCCGAACTCGGCGGCGACCAATTGGGTGACGATCGCGTTATAATCGATGCCGGAGCCGGCATTCAGCGCGGTCAGGACCGACTGGGCGTTGCTCAGCGATGATGTGGTGCTGCTCGTCGTCGTCATGGCTGTTCTCGCGGTACACGCCCCCTACCAATCAGGAACGACCGGAACGCCGCCGATTTTAGGCGTTTTCTGCGATTTTCACGCCGTTTTCGTCGAACCGCGCGGTCGGCGGTACCGGCACGTCGGGCTGCTTGCCGCCAGCGCGCGCATTGAGGCCGAAGACAAAGGCGAGCACGGTCGCGATCGGCATATAGAGATCGTCGCGGATCTCCTGATTTTCGCGCGTGGTGTAGTAAAGCGCGCGGGCGAGCATCGGATATTCGAGCGTCGGCACCTTGTTTTCCGCTGCCACTTCGCGGATCGCGAGCGCAGTGACGCCGCGCCCCTTGGCGACCACGACGGGCACTTGATCGGTGCCCCGATCATAGCGTAGCGCGACCGCGAAGTGCGTCGGGTTGGTGAGCACGACATGCGCGCTTTCGACTGCCTTCTTCACATTGCGCCGCGCCATTGCCTGCTGGCGCTGGCGAATCTGCGCTTTCACCTCGGGATTGCCGTCGGCTTCCTTGCGCTCGTCCTTCACTTCCTGCTTGGTCATGCGCAAGCGGCGGAAGCGCTGGAACAGTTGGATCGGCACGTCGATGCCGGCGATGATGACCAGGCCCAGCGCCATCGCGAACAGAATGCCGCTCAGCATCGAGCCCAGCGAGCCGACCGCGCCATCGACATCGCCGGCGGCAAGGCCGATCGACTGCTTGCCCGCCCACCACAGCATATAAGCGCCGATCGAGCCCAGCAGCGCGACCTTGAGCAAGGATTTGCCGAGCTCCGTCCAACCATTAAGGCCAAAGATGCGCTTCATCCCCGAAGCGGGATTGATCCGCTGGAATTTGGGCTGGAGCAGCCCGCCATTGAAGCTGATCGACCCCAGCCCGCCCTGGCTCAAGACCGCCGCGGCCACCGAAACGATGGCCAACGCACCGAGCGACGGCGCCAGACGCCATCCGGCCGCCGCCAGCGGCCGCATCGGCGCGAAATTCTCGACATCGGCGCGGCCGAACTGGAAACTCTCGGTCATCAGCGCCTTGCATGCTGCCATTAACGACGGGCCGAACAGCGACAGCCAGCCGCACCCCGCCAGCACCACCAACGCCGTCGCGAATTCACGGCTGCGCAGGATATCGCCATCCTTGAACGCATCGTCCTTGCGCTTTTGCGAGGGGGCTTCTGTCTTGTCGCCGAATTGCTCCGCCATCAGCTGAGCACCAGCCGTTGGGTGGCGGCAAGGCCGTCACGAATGACCACGAGCATGTAATCGCCCATTGCCGGAAAGGCGATGACCAGTGCGATGACGCCGACCGCGAGGCTGGCCGGCAAGCCGATCGCGAACAGGTTGAGCGCTGGCGCCGATCGCGACAACATGCCGACGATGAGATTGAGGCACAGCAGCAGAAACCCGACCGGCAGCGCCAGCAACAAGCCGCCCGAAAAGGCATAGCCACCGAAAAAGGCGATGTCGCGCAGCCGTTCGGGCGCGAGCCAGGCGCTGCCCGGCGGCATCGCCTGATAGCTTTTCACGATGATGTCGGCGAGCATCAGATGCCCGTTCACCGACAGGAACAACAGCGTCATCAGCACCATCATGAACTGGCCGAGCGCTTGCGAGCTGACGCCGCTTTGCGGGTCGATGGCGGATGCAAAGCCGATGCCCATCGAATTGCCGATCAGCTCGCCCGCGACCAAAGGCGCGGCAAAGGCGATCTGCAGGACGAAGCCGAGCGCCAGCCCGACCAGCGCCTCCATCCCCACCGCCAAAAACGTCACGATCGAAAACACTTGCGCCGGCGGGGTGATGTGCTGCACGCCCATCACCAGCACCGCGATCGCGCCTGAGAGCGTGATGCGCACCTGCACTGGCACCGCGACCGCGCCAAACATCGGCGCCGCGACGAACGCCGCGCCGATCCGCACCATCACGAACAGGAGCGTCCAGAGCTGCGGCTCGATCGAGAGGCCGAAGCCTAGCATGGCGCGGGCCGCGAGAGCGCGCATGCTGCGCGCCACGCGACCGAGCCCGGCCGGCGGGCAACTGGCCGGCCGACGACGCGGCTTTGCCGCGGCGGTTTCACCGTCGAAGCGCGGCCGGCATCCATCACTTCACCAGATCGGGAATGCGATCGAAGATGCTGATCGTAAAGTCGCTCAGCAGCCCCAGGATCATGCCGCCGAAAATGAGCAGCGAAATCGCCACCACCGCAAGCTTGGGGACGAAGGTCAGCGTCTGTTCGTTGATCGAGGTTGCCGCCTGCACCATGCCCAGGATCAGGCCGGAGAGCAGCGCCGGGATCAGGATCGGCGCGGCGGCCAGCGCCAGCACCCACAGCGCCTCGTGCGCGATCGTCAGGAAATAATCGGCGTCCATCGCTGCGCTACCTCACAAAACTGCTGGCCAGACTGCCCATTGTCAGCGCCCAGCCATCGACGAGGACGAACAGCAAGAGCTTGAACGGCAGCGAAATAATCGTCGGCGAGACCATCATCATGCCCAGCGACATCAGCACCGATGCCACGATCAGGTCGATGACGATGAAAGGCAGGAAGATGAGGAAACCGATCTGGAACGCGGTCTTGAGTTCGCTGGTCACGAAGCTCGGCAGCAGCACCGAGAACGGCACGTCCTGCGGCTTGGCATAGGGCCCCGATTTGGCGATGCCGGCGAACAGCGTGATGTCCTTCATCCGCGTCTGCTTGAGCATGAAGGCGTGGAGCGGCTCGCCCGCATCCTTGATCATTTCGGTCGCGCCGATCTTGCCTTGGGCATAGGGCTGGATCGCGGTCTTGTTCATCTGGTCGAGCGTTGGCGCCATCACGAAGAAGGAGAGCAGCAAGGAGAGCCCGATCAGCACCTGATTAGGCGGCGTCTGCTGCAGGCCGAGTGCCTGGCGGAGCAGCGCCAGCACGATGACGATGCGGGTGAAGCTGGTCATCATCAACAGGATGCCGGGCAGAACCGACAGCAGCCCCATGATGATGAGGATTTGCAGGGAAAGCGCGAGCGGCGCCTTGCCACCGCCGAGATCGCCGAGCGCCTTGTCGACGGCGTCGCCGACGCCGGGCGCGGCGGGTGCGGGCACCGCCGGCGCGGTTTGCGCAAAGGCGGGCATCGCGACGAGAACTGCAAACAGGATCGCGAGCAGCACGAGGGCGATCTTGGCCGTCCGGCTCGTGCGGCGCGGTGCGGGCGCGGCGCGGAACAGGCTGGGGCCAGTGCCCAGGCGGCGGACGGTCGCCGGCATCACGCGTCGACCTTGTCGATCAGCGTCACGCCGTTGCGGCTGACCGCGACGAGCAGCTTGCGGCCTTGAAATTCGAGCACGGCGAGGCGGCTGCCGGTCGAGACCATCATCGTCTCCTTGACCTGCAGCATCCGGTCCGCCGGCGCGCCGGGCAGGCGGCTTTCCAGCCGCCGCCAGAGATAAAGACAGCCAATCATCAGGCCGCAGACGAGCGGCAGCATGATGACGAGCTTGATGATATATTCGGTCACGCGCGGCCCGCCCGCTTTTCAGGGCTGACGAGCTCGGTCATGCGCACGCCGAAGCGATCGCCGACCGTCACCACTTCGCCGCGGCCGATCAGCGTGCCGTTGACCAGCACGTCGAGCAATTCGTTCGCCTGGCGGTCGAGCTCGATGACGCTCGCCTCGCCTAGCGCGAGCAGCTCGCGCAAGGTCAGCGACGTCGAGCCGATCTCGACGGTGAGCTTCACGTCGACATCCTGAAGCAAGCGGAAATTCGCCGCCAGCGCCCCGTCGACGGGGAATCCCCCGGTCATGTCGTTCATCGGTAATCCTCCTCGAATTTCCGTTCGATCTGGTTGAGCATCACGGCCGCGCGGCCATTGGACGTGCCGACGGTGCCGAAGCCGAGCCGGTCGCGGCCGACCATCACCGGCACGTCGTCGCCGAAGTTGATCGGGA
The DNA here is from genome assembly GCF_048015635.2 of Sphingomonas sp. GlSt437. NCBI lineage: Bacteria > Pseudomonadati > Pseudomonadota > Alphaproteobacteria > Sphingomonadales > Sphingomonadaceae > Sphingomonas > Sphingomonas sp. GlSt437. The sequence continues at coordinate 1,637,404 of NZ_JBPGYA010000001.1, forward strand.
TGACGTCGCCTTCCTTGAGCGCCATCAGATGGGCGAGCGACATCTCCGGCTCGGCAAGCACCGAGCGGACATGGAACTTGACGCCCATCACCGAGCGGGTGAGGCCATTGCGCCAGCTTGGATCGGGCTCGGTGCCGCGACCGAGCACTTTGCCGGTGAGCGAAGGCGCATAAGGCTTCAGCGCGGACACGGGATAAGCGATGTCGAAATGCGCCGTCTCGCGACCGGCGACGGCGATGCCGAAGCGGGTGATGACGAGCGCATCGTCATTGTCGATGTCACCGATCAGCGCGGCGGACGATTCGACATGGCCGGGCTGGAAATCGATCCGCGCCATCGGCTCCCACGCGGTCTTGAGCGGGCCGGTGAGCGCAATGCCGAGCCGCTTCACCATGGCTTCGGCTGCCGGCGAGAATTCGGCCGGCATCTTGGCGGGGGCTTCGCCGGGGCCGCCGAAGAACAGATCGACCATTTCGAGCACGAACTTACCATCGAGCACGATCAGCGCCTGGCCCGATGTCGGGCGCATCGCGACAGGCAGCCACGCCGTCAGCCGCTCGCCACGCTCAATACGATAATCGGAGAAACGCTGTACCTCGAGCGGATCGGCCCAGACGCGCACTTCACGGCGGACAAAGGGCTCGAAAACCCCACGCAATTGCCGCGAAAGCAGCGCGCAGAGATGCTGCAGCGTGTGGAGGTCACCAAAAGGATTCAGATTGGCGGTGCCGAACACCGCGCTATGCGTCACCAGCGGCCCGGCTCGCTCGCGCGAGCGCCGATCGGTGTCCGTGTCTGAATCCCCGTTAACCATGCCCGTTCACTGAACAACGAAATTGGTAAAGTAGACGTTACTAATCCCGCCGAATCCCTCTTTTTGCTTCAAAACATCGTTGATCGCATGGGCGAGGTGGACCTGCAGGGCGCGTTTGCCTTCATTGGTGAAGACCTGGTCCTCATTGGCATCGCCCAGCGCCATCAGAATCGCCGAGCGCACGGCGATCTCATGCGTCTTCAGATTTTCGATGACGCGCTCGTCGTACGGCGTCGACACCGCGATGCCGACCTGGATGAAATGGACGCTGTCGCGCAGGTTGGAGGTGAACTCCTTGTCGATCGTGTAATAAGTGGAGGCATATTTCTCGCCGCCGGTGCCGAGCGGGGCATTGTTCGAGCTGCCGCCGCTTTTGCTTTCGCCGCCGCCTTCGCCGGATGCGCTCGCGCGCTTTTCCAGGCTTTTGGGTACGAGGTGCGGGCCATTGTCGACTTTCACGGTCGCGCCGCCACCGAGCAGCCCCGACTGCATCGCATAAAGCGCGCCACCCGCGCCGCCGCCGCCAATCACGACGAACGCGCCCACGAGCATCAGCAGCTTCTTCTTGCCCTTCTTCTTGGGCGCTTCGCCGTCGGGCGTTTCAACTTGAGCCTTGGCCATTGGTCAAAATCCTTCGCAAATCAGGCGAGCCAGCCGGCAATCGCGGCGGTCTCGACGGTGTCATCACTGTCGTCCCCTTTAACGTGGGGAGCGTTTGCAATGGGTTGACGCGCATGGGGCGCCTGTTGCGGGGCGCCGCGCTGCTGTTGCTGGGCCGCGCCGCTGTCGCCGCCGTCGATCAGCGTCTGGCCGAGCCGGATGCCGCGACCGGCGGCGATTTCAGCGAGGCGCGGCTGGGCATCGGCGAGCAGCTGGCGCGTCGGCGCCTGATCGGACGAGAAGCGGACATTGATGGTGTCGCCGTCCTTGCGGATCGCGACGTCGATCTTGCCGAGCGCATCGGGCAGCAAGCGGATGCGGGTGTCGCTCGCGTTGCTGGCATCACGCAGCAACTCGATATGGTCGATAATCCCCTCGACCCATTTGGTATGGCTCGTGTCGACCGTCGCGGGTTTCGCGTCGACCGATGCAGTCGCCGATGCGTCGGCAATGCCGGTGAAGGGCTGGGCGGTAGGGAGCGAGCCGGGGTCGCGGTTGGACCGCTTGGCGGCAGGCTGGGCGACGCTCAAGGCAGCGGCAAAGGCCTGGCTCGCTGGTTGCACCGAGCCGACAAGGGCGACGTTGGCAGCCCCGGGCAGGCTCGCGAGCGTGAGCGGCTGGACGTCGGGATTGGGTTTGGCGACAGGTTGCGGCGCGCTGGGCGCGGTCGGGCTGCTGGTGGATGCGGGGTCCGTTGCGCGGGCAATCGGCGTGGCATTGTCGGCGACGGGGGTGGGGATCACGGGCGTTGGCGCGCTTGCAGCCGGCGTGGCAGCGGCCGGCGGCTGATTTGCCAGGGGTGCCGCGTTCGCACTTGTCCGCAGCGCATTGGCCAAGACGATGACGGGGTCGCGCGGGGCCGCCTGGGCCTTGGCCGAGTCGCCGCGATCCGCTTTGGCCGGGCTGGGTGGCGATGCCGGGTCGACGGGCGTGGGCGGCGCGTCGTTGCTGTTGTTCGCTACGGTCGCAAGATCGAGCGCGCCGGATGCTGGTGATGGTTGAGCTAGGCTGGTCGCTGCTGGCGTTAATGCTGGCGCGTCAGCGGGAAGCGCTATTAAAGCGCTGGGAGCATCCGGAATCGCGCCAACCGTAGCAACCGGAGCAGCCGGCGCCGAGCGCGCGACGTCGTTCGCGGGGGCGGGTAGAGCGGGCGCCACCACCGGCATCGCAAGCGCCAGCCAGATCAGCGCGGCGGCATTGGCAGGATCCTGCTGGTCGGCGTCCTTATCGGCTTGATCCTGATCGTCGCCCGACGGCAAATCCTTGCCGTCTCCGGCAACGCCTTGCAGGGTCGATGCGTCGGTCGATGCCGGCGGGGTGGCGGTGGACGCGGCGAGGTCGGCGATAGGGTTGGCGGCGATGTCGGCCCCGGTCAGCAACGCCGCAAAATCCGGCGAAGCGACTGCCTGCGCTGGAGTTTGCGCCGCAGTCTGTGCCGTTGCGGGCGCCGACGCCGGTCCCGATGCGACCAGGGCGGATGCCGTATTGGTGACGGTAGAAATCGTTGCCATGCCCCATCCCGCGCGGCGCCGATGCCGCTTTGGCATGGATCAGCAAGGATCGTGCCGGTTGCGCCGGACGGCGGGCGCTTCTCCCAGCGCGCGGATCGCTTTGAGCGCGTCGCGCGCGGCGTCACGCTCGATCAGCTTCTCGACTGCGGTCTGGTCGCGCTTGGCGTCGCGCGTCGCTTCGCTGGCCGCTTCAAGCGTGCGCTCGGCAGCGCGGACGCGCTGGTCGGCGGCGCTTGCCGATTGGTGCAACCGCTCGCGGAAATGCGCAGCCGCGATGAAGGAGAATGCCTCGGTCGCGCTTTCCTCGGGCGCGACCGCGTCCGACAATTGGCGGATGCGCGAGCTTAGCGCGCGCTCGTTTTCGACACGGGCCAGCGCGCGCGCTTCCTCGGCGCGCTTCAGGTTGAGCTGCAGCGTACGCACGCGCAGCACGCGTCCGAAGCGATCGGCCTTAGCCATCGCCGAACACGCCGGTCAGTTCGGCAATCGACTCGGCCATCGGGACGATCTGGTCGGGCTCCTGGCGGATGAATTCGAGGATGGCGCTATGATAGGTGATCGCCGCGTCGATCGCGGGATCGGCACCGGCGCGATAGGCGCCCATCAGCACCAGATCGCGGTTTTCCTCATAGGTGGCGAGATGCCGGCGCAGCACTCGCGCGGCGAGCTGGTGCGGCTTGTCGGCTATGTCAGTCATCACCCGGCTGACCGAGGGGCCGACGTCGATGGCGGGATAAACGCCCCGTTCGGCCATCTGGCGCGACAGGACGATGTGCCCGTCCAGGATCGACCGCGCCGAATCGACGACCGGGTCGTTGCCGTCATCGCCATCGGCGAGCACGGTGTAGATCGCGGTGATCGATCCGCCCGACGAGACGCTGGCGCCCGCACGCTCGATGATGTTGGGTAGCATCGCGATGGCTGACGGCGGATAGCCGCGCGCGGAAGCCGGCTCGCCCAATGCCAGGCCGATCTCGCGGCCGGCATGGGCGACACGGGTCAGCGAGTCCATGATGAGCAGCACGTTCTTGCCCTCGGCGCGGAAGGCTTCGGCAATCGCGGTCGCGCGGAGTGCACCCCGGATGCGCAGCACTGGCGAGTGATTGGCCGGCACCGCGACGACGACCGCGCGCTTCCGCGCTTCGCCCGCCACCTTGGTCTCAAGAAAGTCGGCAACTTCGCGGCTGCGCTCGCCGATCAGCCCGATGACGATGACATCGGCTTGCGCGGCGCGGACGATCATGCCGAGCAGCACCGATTTGCCGACGCCGGAGCCCGCCATAATCCCAATGCGCTGACCCTGGCCGATCGTCAGCAAGCCGTTGATCGCGCGGACGCCGACATCCATCGGTTTGAGCACGCGGCCCCGGTCAAGCGGGTTGCCCGCCTTGCCGGCGAGCGGCCAGCGGCCGGCGCCGCGGATCGGGCCCATTCCGTCGATGGGTTTGCCGGCACCATCGATCACCCGGCCGAGGAGCGCATGGCCGACTTCCGCCTCGCCCGGCGGGCCGATCGGGCGTACCGGTGCATTGGGCAGCAACGCGGTCGAGCCACCCAGGTTCATTAGCAGCGTGCGGCCGGCGCGGAAGCCGATGACCTCGGCCTCGACGCGTTCAGCGCCCGATCCGATTGCGCAGACGGTGCCGACCGGCAGCGACAGGCCGGTCGCTTCCATCAGCAGGCCGTCATACGAAGCAAGCCGCCCCGCCACGCGCGGCGTGGGCGCGAAGTCGGCGGCCGCCAGCCCGTCCAGATAATCGGCGACGAAACGGTTCAGCATATCGGCGGCACGCCGACGCGGTCGATCGCCTGGGCGAGCTGCTCGAGCCAGATATCGGGACCGTCCTCGACAATGGTGCCGCCGGCATCGATCACGAAAGCGCCGCGCGCCATCGTCTCGTCGGCCAGCGGTTGAACCATGGCGGGCATGTCGGCGGGCAGCAGCGCGATATCGTCGGGGTGGAGGCGGACCTGCACCGTTTCCGCGCTGTCGGCGACCAGATCGACCGCCGCGCCGATGCGTCGCGCGAGGAGATCAGGCTCTATGCCTGCCTCGCCGATCAGCTTGCTCACCAGGAACAGCACCGTCTGGCGCAGCCGCGCCGCGATCAGATCGCGATCGACGCGGATGCCGGCGTTGAGCGCTTGTGCAAGATCACCCAGCAAGGCCTCGTCGCGCTGCTGCTCCAGCCGCGCTTGTTCGTAGCCATCACGAAAGCCATCATTGTAGCCGGTGCTGCGCGCGCTCGTCATTGGGTCGGCGAAGCTGCCGGGGTGCATCGCGCGATCGGTGTTCTCATCGCTGTCGTCCTTGCGGAAGCGCGGTGCCACCGGCTGCGGCGCGAAGCTGACCGGGCCATCGGCCTCGGCGCGCGCCCGGCCGGCGGCGCGCGCTTTCAGGCTGCGCGGCGCGAAGCCGTCCTCGGCTTGCGCGTAAGAGAGCGCCAGCGCACGCGCCGCCGCATCGAGCCGCGACGCGAAGCCGGCAGTGAACTCAGACATAATCGTCCTCGCCGCCGCCCATCATGATCGTGCCGTCCTTGGCGAGGTTGCGCGCGATCTGGATGATCGCCTTCTGCGCTTCGAGCACTTCGGACAGCCGCATGGGCCCACGCGCTTCCATTTCGTCGCGGATCGAATCGGCCGCGCGGGCCGACATGCAGCCGAGGAAGCGGTTGCGCGCCGTTTCGTCGACGCCTTTCAGCGCGCGAGTGAGGATATCGCCGTCGATATTGCGAATGAGCGTGCCCAGATTCTTGTCGTCCAGGTCGAGCAGATTTTCGAACACGAACATCGCTTCTTCGATGGCGCGCGCAACGTCACGGTCCATCTTGGCGAGCTTGGGCATCACGCGCTGCTCGGTCGCCTTGCGCGCCGACGACATGATCTTGGCCGCCTCACGCGTGCCGCCGATGGTGACGCCGGTCGAGCCGCGCCGCCCGCCGGCCTGGCTGGCGATCACGCTCTTCAACGTCTCGACGGCTTCGGGCGTCACTGGCCCCAGCGTCGCAATGCGGTGGACAATCTCGGGCTGCGCCGCCTCGGGCAACAGCTCGAGCACTTGCGCGGCGATTCCCGGATCGAGATTGGCGATCAGCACCGCGGCGATCTGCGGATGTTCCTTCTCGACCAGCGCAGCGATGTCGCTCGCGTCCATCCAGTCGAGCAGGTCGATTTCGCAGGCATCGTGCGACGGCGTGATGCGCGCCAGCACATTCTCCGCTTTTTCCTGACCGAGCGCGCGCGTCATCACGCTTTCGATCTTCGGGCGCGGATCAAAGCCGATCGCGGTGCGATCGCGCGCCTTGCCGACGAAATCGTTGAGCACGCTTTCCACTTCGATTTCGGTCACGTCGGCGACCGCGAACATCGCCCGGCCCAGCTCGCGCACCTCGTCGGGTTCGAGCTTCTGCAGGATGGCGGCGGCTTCGTCGTCACCGACCAGCATCATCAGCACGGCGGCGCGTTCGACGCCGGTATAGGTCTTGGCTGGCTGTTCCATCAGTTGGCATCCGCCTTGATCATGTCGCGCACGGCAAGCGCGGCGCGGGTCGGGTTTTCACGCGTGAAGCCCTGGACCATCGCGATGCGATCGTCATAGCCGCGCGTCTGTTCGAGCATTTCGATGCTGATCGACGGGCGGCGCGCGGGCGCAGGCACCGGTGTGCCGCTCGTCTCGTCGAATGCGATTGCCGGCGCGGCAAAGGCGGGCAGCGCGGCGGGCACGTCGTCACGCCGCTTCAGCAAGGCTTTGGACAAAGGGCGCACCCCCAGCATCAGCACAAGGAGCGCGATCACCAGCGCGGTCACGTTGCGCGCCACGATCGGCACCCAGGCAGCGTCGTACCAGGCTGTCTTGGCGCTATCGGCCGCGCCCGTTGCCGAGGCGGCGAAGCGGCGCGAGATGACCGTCACTTGGTCATTGCGGCTCGCATCATAGCCGACGGCGGCGCGGACAAGGTCGGTGACCTGCTGGATCTCAATGGCGTTGCGCGGCCGGCCGGTTTCGGGATCGCGCAGCACGACGGCGACGGAGAGCCGCTTGATCTTGCCGGGCGAGGCGCGGGTGACCGACACTTCCTTGCCGAGGTCGAACGCGCGGGCATAGCTGTCCGACTGTTTGGCGCTGTCCGCCGGGTTGCCGGCGCCGCCGGTCGGCTGACTGGTGCTGTTGCCGTTCTGCGGCTGGCCGCTATTTCCCGCTGCCTGCTTGGGCGCGGTGATGGTGCTGGCGGGCGGCGCCTGGTTGGAAAGCGAACCCGGAATGCCGCCCGGTTGGGCGCCGGCCTTGTCGGCGGTCCAATTGCCCTGCTCGGCCTTCAGCGCGCCCTGCTTGTCATAGCTTTCGCGCGTTGCCTGGGTTTCGTCGAGATCGACATCGGCTTGGACTTGCGCCGAGAAATTGCCGGCACCGACCAGCGGCGTCAGCAGCTGAGTCAGCTGCTCGCGATATTTGGCTTCCATCTTGCGCTGGAAATCGATGCGCGCGTCGGAGGCGGCGGTGGCGTCATCGCCGCCACCGGGATGCGACAGCAGCGCACCCATCTGATCGACGATGGTGACTGAGTCCGGCTTCATCCCCGGCACCGACGAGGCGACGAGATTGACGATCGAGGAGACTTGCGCGTCGGACAGGCTGCGCCCCGGCGCGAGCTTCAGGATCACCGAGGCGGAAGGCTCGGGATTGTCGCGCACGAACACCGTGTTCTCGGGCATCGCCAAGTGGACGCGCGCTTCGGACACCGCGTCGATTTCCTGGATCGACTGGGCAAGCTCGGTCTCGCGCGCCTGGCGCAGGCGTTCGCCTTCCACCGCGCGGCTGACGCCCATCGGCAGCTGGTCGAGCACCTGGTATCCGGTGGGTGCGGTCTTGGGCAGGCCCTGGCCGGCGAGCAGAATGCGCGCGCGCGAATAATCCTCTTCGCCAACGGTGAGCGATCCGGTCGCGGCATCGATATGGCTCTTGATATTGGCTTGGGTCAGCGCCGCGGTCACCGCTGCCTTGTCGGCATCGGGCAGGTTGGGGAACAGCGTCTTCTGCGTCGGCGTCGCCAGCATCATCCAGGCGAGCGCGGCAGACGCGATCAGGCCCAGCATCAGCACCATCGGCAGGCTGCGGCGCACCGCCGGCTGCGCGAGCACGCCGTTCAGCTGCTTCAGCGGATTGGCGAAGCGCTCGGGCGTTTGGGCAAGGTTATTGCTCATCGTTCAATCCCCCCGGATCAGACCGGCATGCTCATAATGTCCTTGTACGCGGACAAGAGCTTGTTCCTGACTTGCAGCGTCGCTTCGAAGCTGACCGATGCTTGCTGGCGGGCGAGCATCACTTTGGCGATGTCGACATTCTCGCCGCGCTGATACGCTTCGGAAAGCTGGCCGGCGCTGTTCTGCTGGTCGTTAACCGCACCCAGCGCCTGGTTGAACGCCGCGCTGAAGCTGTTGGCTGCCGCCGGCGCGGGCTGGCCGGCGCTCGTGACCGGCGCCGCATTGGTCGCGCTGGCCTGCTGGCTTGCGCGCTGCAGCGCCTGGTTCTGCTCGAGAATTTGGGCGCGCAAGGCCATGATGCGGTCAATGCCGCCCGCGCCGCCGATGCCGTTGATCCCGCTCATGCCGATGCCACCCGGTTAGTGTTGGGGAAAATCTGTTCGCCCTGCTCGCGTGCCTTTGCGAGGCGATAGCGCAGCGTGCGTTCGGAAATGCCGAGCCGCCGCGCGGTCTCGATGCGGCTGCCGCCGCACGCCGCCAGCGTGTCGCGGATCGCCTGGAATTCGCTCATCTGGACGATATTGCCGAGCGTCGCCGGCGCGGCATCGCGATCGATGCGGGCAGGCGCGGGGCGGTCGAACAGGATATGGCCCGCGGTGATCGTGTCGCCGGCAGCGAAGAGCAGCGCGCGCTGGATGACATTGTCGAGCTCGCGGACGTTGCCGGGCCAGTCATGCGCCATCAGCGCGTCGATCGCCGATTGGTCGATCCACGGCACCAGCGTGCGCTGGCTGGCGTGACGCAGCACCAGCGCGGCGGCGAGCGCCGAGATGTCCTGCGGGCGATCGGCGAGCGGCTTGGTCGTCAGCGGGAAGACGCTGAGGCGATAATAAAGGTCCTGGCGGAAGCGACCGGCCGCGACTTCGCCCTGCAAATCGCGGTTGGCGCAAGCGATAACGCGGACATCGATCGGCTCGGGCGTCGACGCGCCGAGCGGCACCACCTCGCGCTCCTGCAGGGCGCGCAGCAACTTGGCCTGCAGCGAGACCGGCATCTCGGCAATTTCGTCGAGCAGCAGCGTGCCGCCGTTCGCCGCGCGGAAGAAGCCCTCGCCGCCTGAGGAGGCGCCGGTGAACGCGCCCTTCTGGTGGCCGAACAGCAAAGCTTCCAGCATCGTTTCAGGGAGCGCCGCGCAATTGATCGCGATGAACGGGCCGTTGCGCCGCGCGGATTGCAGGTGGATGGTCCGCGCCAGCACTTCCTTGCCGGTGCCGGTGGGTCCGTTGATGAGCACGGTGATGTCGGCGGCGGCAACGCGCTCGGCCAGGGTAAACAGGGCGAGGCTTTCGGGATCGGCGGCGGTTGGCGCGTCGGGTCCGGCGATCATCGCGCGAACGAAAGCATCACCAACATTCGCATCCTGGGCGGGATAAGCGATGCGCGCGGCGGCGCCATCGCGCCACGGCGTGATCGCGCGACCCTCGTCACCAAGGATCAGCGTGCGGGCCGGCGCGGTGGGCACTTCGCCCGCGGCGATCAGGAACAAGTCGCCACTGGCGGGGCGTCCCTCGGCAGGGGAGGCAATCTCATAGCCCTGCGCGCGCAGCGACGAGAGCAGCGCGTATTTCTGATCGAGGATCGCGGCAGATGGGAAAATACTCGGCATTGCTTCCCCCTAAGGACAAGCGGCGTTTTGCCCCGGACATGGTAAACCAAGCGTAAATATGCCGGCTGCCGGCAAATTCTTTCCGCCTCGTGCCGGCGGAAAGCGCTACCCGTTCTGGTGATCGGGCTGGCTAAATGGTGCCGGGCCTGGTGCGGCGACTATGATCTAACCCTTTATAACGCTAATAAAATCGCCATTCGGCCCGCTTCAATGCCCACTCAATTTTTTTTGCTTAAGGCCCGCACCGCACGGTCGTTCATGGCTGTAGCGGCTCAGCCCTTTCCCTTGGGGGGCGGCAGGGGCGCAGAGCAAATGGAGATTTGGACATGACCGTTATCGGAACCAATGTGGCCGCGCTGAAAGCGGCCAATGCGCAGAACGCGGCGACTGTCGCGCTGCAGAAGAGCATCGAGCGCCTGTCGACCGGCAAGCGCATCAACAACGCCGGCGACGACGCCGCCGGCCTGGCGATCGCCACCTCGTTCACGTCGCAGATCCGCGGCCAGAACCAGGCGATCCGCAATGCCAATGACGGCATCGCGCTCGCTCAGACCGCCGATGGCTATCTGGGTGAAGTCACCAACATTCTGCAGCGCATCCGCGAGCTGGCGGTTCAGTCGGCTTCGGGTACCTATCAAAATTCGGACCGCACCAACCTCAATACCGAAGTTACCCAGCTGACCCAGCAGCTGACGACGCTCAACGGCAGCAAGTTCAACGGCGTCGCGTTGTTCGGCACGACCGACCAGACGGTCAAGATCCAGACCGGCTCGGGCTCGACCGACACGACCACGCTGACGATCACGGGCTTCGACCTCACCAGCGCGATTGTGTCGGACATCAGCACTGCGGCTGGTGCCACCACCGCGCTCGGCAATGTCGACACCGCGCTGACCGCGGTCAACACGACCCGTGCGTCGCTGGGTGCCGGCCAGAGCCGTCTGAGCTCGGTCGTCAACAGCCTGACCAGCGCGGTTGCCAACCTGACCGACGCGCGCAGCCGCATCGAAGACGTCGACTTCTCGACCGAAACCAGCCAGCTGGCCAAGGAACAGATCCTGAGCCAGGCGTCGCAGGCGCTGGTCGCCCAGGCGAACCAGAGCCAGCAGAACGTGCTGCAGCTGCTCCGCTAAGCGGCAACGAGTACGGCTCCGGCACCGCCCCCCTAACCGGGTGCCGGAGCCGCCCAGCCCTCTCGGACCCGGTCCGGCGAGAGCAAACATTACCCCGGCGATCCCCAGCGGATCGTCGGGGTTTTGGTTATCGATAGGGACAGCGAGGGCCCTGGCGCAGCACGATCAGGGTATGGCGTCTTGTGCCGCCAATACGCCTTTCAGATAGTCCGCTTGCGCTTGCGCGATGGTTGCCGCGTCGCGCGCTTGTCTGGTTTGATCGGAAAGCTCCGCAATCCGCGCATTGAGCGCGGCCACTTGCTTCTCGATTTCTCCATAGCGCGTCTCGAGGTCGGCCTCAGCCTGTTGTAAACGCACGAGCCCTGCCTGGAGCCGGGACTGCCAGGCATCGCCCTCGGCCTTCTCGGCGTTGTACGCAGCAGCCGCAGCAGGGTCATTGCCAATGCTGCCTAATCTGGCGTTGTGTGCGTCGACCGCAGCCTTGTAGCGACTGCCTTCGGCTTCCCAATCTGCGAGATTCCGCTCCAGCAGCGCCCTGTCCTTGTCGACATCGGCGGTCTGCGCTTGCCAGCGTCCCTTTTCCGCCATGCGCTGGTCCAGCTCGCGATGCAGCAGATCGGCCTTTTCGGTCTGGGCCTGTGCTTCGGCCGTGGCAGCCGCCAGCTGCGCGCGCATTCCAGGGATTAGCGAGGGATCAACCTTGGGAGGTGGCGCTGGCGCAGCAACTGACTGCGCGTGTATCGCAGGCGCAGCTATCGAGGCCAGGAGCATGATGGCGAAACGGACCGGCGCGGGACACATCACGATTCCCCCCGAACGGATGCCGCTGCAGTCTACATCTTGGCGGGAGGACGGTCAAACCGCGCGGCGCATCTCAATTTGCTTTGTGCTCAAGCCGCTTTCGCCAGCGCCTTTTTCAGCTTGGCGTGCGCGGATGCCTTGATCTGGCAGATGCGCGCAGCACCGACGCCGAGGACCAGGCCGATTTCCTCGAGGTTCAACTCCTCGACATAATAAAGCTGCACGACTTGCGCTTCGCGTTCGGGCAACGCGGCGATCGCGGCGACGAGCGCCGTGCGCAGATCGGCCTCGGCGAGCTGGTCGAATGCGTTGGGCTCGTCGCTCATGAACCAGGGCAGGTCGTCCGAATAGACATCGTCGATCGTTTCGAAGCGGATTGCCTCGGCGGTTGCGTAGTCGCTGCGCAGCTTCTCGATGCTGATGCCGAGCCGCTCAGCGATCGCCGCCTCGGCAGGCGGCGCGCCGCTTTCGCGCGCCAGCGTCGCGACGACTTCGTTATAGGCGCGCCGGCGGCGCATTGCGCCACGCGTCAGCGTCGCCTGGCGGCGCAGCTCATCGATCATCGCGCCGCGCACCCGCGTCTGGAGATATTGGGCAAAGGTCACTTGTCCCCGATGCTCAAAGCTCTGGGCGCCCTCGACCAGCGCGACGAGGCCGATCTGCACCAGATCCTCGATATCGACGATGCTGCTCATGCTGCCATGGACGTGCCACGCCAGCCGCCGGATCATCGGCAGATGCTGGCGCGCCAATGCGTCGAGCGCGCCGTTCTGGCTGCCGTCCCGGCCATAAGTCAGGTCGGGGCGGAAGCTTTCGGGATTGGGCTGAACCGTCATGCCGGCAGCGCTCCCGGCGCGCCGATGATGGCGACGACCTCGACCGACTTGTCCTCGGGCACTTCGAAGAAGCTCATGACCGGCGTGTCGGGCAGGCAGGTCTTGACCAGCTTGCGGATCGCGAGCCGAATCGCCGGCTGGACGACGAGCGCGAACGGTTTGGCCTCGGCGATCAGCGGGCGCGCGGCCTGTTGCAGTGCATCGACGATACGGCGGCCGAGATCGGGCTCAATCGTATGGCGGCGCGAGGTGTCGGCGCGCATCGCCTGGCCGAGCAGCCCTTCGAGCTGGCCTTCGAGCGTCATCACCCGCAGCGGCTCGCGCACGCCGCACAGTTTCTGGATGATCAGCGCGCCCAGCTCAGGCCGGATCGCCTCAATCAGTTCCTCGGGGTCGAGCGTGCGCTGTGCGGCAACCGCGATGGCAGCGGCGATGCGGCGGAATTCCTTGAGCGCGATGCCTTCCGCCAGCAGGCCCTTCAGCACTTGTGTCAGCGTGGTGAGCGGCACCGGCGTCGGGGTGAGCGACGCAACCAGGCTGGCGGCGCGCTCTTTCAGGCCGTCGAGCAGATTCTGCACTTCGTCCGGGCCGAGCAGGTCCGACGCGTTCTGGTTGAGGACGTGGTTGAGGTGCGTGGCGATAACGGTGCTCGCATCGACGACCAGAAAGCCCTGGCCGGTCGCGGCATCCGCGTCACCGGGCATGATCCACGTCGCCGCAAGCCCGAAAGTCGGGTCCTTCGCTGCCTTGCCGTTGAGCGAGCCGACTGCCTGGCCGGTATCGAGCGCGAGCATTTCGTCGGGCGAGACGACATCTTCGCCGACGACGATGCCGCCAATGACAAGCCGATAGGTATAAGGTGCCAGATTGATATCGTCGCGCACGCGCACTTGCGGCACGACGAAACCCAGTTCCTTGGAAAGCTGGCGGCGGACGCCAGTGATGCGACCGGTGAGCGGGCTGCCGCGCCGCTCATCGACCAGCGGCACCAGGCCATAACCGATATCGATATTGACCTGGATCGCGTCGGTCACTTCGTCCCAGTTGATCCGCGAGAGATCGATCGGCGCGGCGGGCTCGGCGGCGACCGGGGGCGGGCGCTTTTCGATCGTGCGCAGGCGGTAAGCGACATAACCGGCGGCTGCCGCTGCCGGCAGAATGACGATATGCGGCATGCCGGGCAGCACGCCGAGCAATGCCAGAATGCCGGCAACCGGAATCCAGGTGGCCGACGCGCCGAACTGAGTGCCGATCTGGCCCGCCAGGTCCTGGCTGCTCGTCACCCGCGTCACGATCGCGGCGGCGGCGATCGACAGCATCAGACTGGGGAGCTGCGCGACCAGCGCATCGCCGATCGCGAGCAGCACGTAATTGTGCGCGGCGTCGCCCAAGCTCATGCCATGGCTGACCGGACCCAGGATCAAGCCGCCGACGATGTTGGCGGCGAGGATCAGCAGGCCCGCAATCGCGTCGCCCTTCACGAATTTGGACGAACCGTCCATCGAGCCGTAGAAATCCGCCTCAGTCGCAACTTCGACGCGGCGCGCCTTGGCTTCGTCGGGCGTGATCAGGCCAGCGTTCAAGTCGGCGTCGATCGCCATCTGCTTGCCGGGCAAGGCATCGAGGGTGAAACGCGCCGACACTTCGGAGACGCGGCCCGCGCCCTTGGTGACGACGATCAGGTTGATGATCACCAGGATCGAGAAGACGAACAGTCCGACGACATAATCGCCACCGATGAGGAAGCTGCCGAAGGATTCGATCACGCGCCCGGCGGCGCCTTCGCCCTCATGGCCATGGACGAGCACGACGCGCGTCGAGGCGACGTTGAGCGACAGCCGGAACAGCGTGGCGAACAGCAGCACGGTCGGGAACGCCGAGAAATCGAGCGGCTTCTTCGCGTTGAGCGCGACCATCAGCACCGCCAGGCTGATCGTGATGTTGAGGATGAAGAAGAAGTCGAGCGCGGCCGCCGGCAGCGGCACGACCATCAACAGAACGAGCAGCAGGATCGCGACGGGCAGTGCCGCGCCGCGCGCCAAAGCGGGGAGATTGCCGAAACCGGGCAGCGTCAGGTTCATGGGCTTAGACCCCCATGCCCGCGAGCATCATATAAGCGAGCCGCGCGAGCTTGGGCGTCGGGCGCAAAATGGAGGTGGCGGCGTTGCTCGCCGCCGTGACCACGCGCGAGCCGCCGTTCAGCTGGTCGAGCGTCGCATGCGCCCAGTTGAGCGCGTTGCTCGGCGAAGCTTCGCCGGTGCCAGGGATGATCGTCGTCGCGTCGCTATTGCCGGTGGTGAGCGCGGCGAGCACCGTCTGCGCCTGGCCGGCAAAGCCGCTGGCGCCGGCGCCGGCACCACTCAACGTCGCTGAAGCCAGACCAGTTGCGCCGACGGCGGCCGCGCCCTTGTCGAGCCGGGCCGAGAGATTCTGGTAGATTTCCGATAGCGTGCGCGGCTGGCCGTCGCTCGAATAGAAGATCGAGCGGTTGTTGCGCGCCGCCGCCGGGAACATCGCCGCGCCGATCCGGTCGGGCGTCGAGGACAGTGTCGTCAGGAACGAGCGCGCGCCGCCCAGGCCGAGGAAATGCGCCATATATAGATCGGTGCCGGTCGCCTGGCGGCCCGTCGCTTGTTCGATCGCGCTCTTGTTGTCGGCAGCGTGCTCGGCCGCCATCAGCGCGGAAAGCTGGGGATCGCTGCGCAGATTGAGGATTTGCTGGCGCAAGCTGGGGTCGTTCACCGTCAGCCGGCCATTGGCGCCGGGCTGGATCGCGTCGGCAGCCCAGGCAATGCCATGCTCGGCGCCATGCTGCTTGACGACCTTGAGCCAGCTCTGGTCGATAAACTGATAAAGCCCGCTCGCGCTTGATCCGCGCGCGCGCGCGTCGGCGCGCAACCCGCTTTCGACTTGCGCCTGCCCGAGCAGGTAATTGAAGTCGATGCCGGTCTTCTGGCTGGCAATCGCGATGGCCGACTGGATCGAGCCGGTCGTCGCGCTGAGTGGATTGATGCCCATCGATCCCAACTGCTTTTCCCCTAACGGGGATCAGATCAGCAAAGATCGTGCCAACTCAGACCATTGAAGATAGTGGGGGCGGAAGAGCGTCTTAAGCCAGCGCGCCCGAGCCCGGCCGGTAACCCGCGCCGTCCAGACCGGCAATCTGTTGCAGGCGGCGGCGCACATTTGCCGCCATCAGGTTGACGTAGATGCGGCAGGTTTCGTTGAGCCGCTGCGCTTCCTGCGCGAGCTGCTTGAGCTCGGGCGAGGGCACGCCCTGGTCGGGCGCGTTGGCGACGGCATCGATATAGCCGAGCTTGACTTGCGTCGCGCGCTCGAGTGCGGCGACATCGTTCGATTTCAGCGCGGCGATCTCGGCGTGGAGCGCGTCGATCACGCGGACCAAGGCATCACGACGGGTCATGCGGCGGCCATCCAAGCTTGAGTGCGATCAGCCGATCGGCGATAGTTTCGGGGGTAATCGGATACGTGCCGCGCTGGATGGCGGTGCGAATGCGCTCGACCCGCTCCAGATCGACCGGGGGCTTCGCCGCGAGCGAACGCGCGACCGACACGGTGGTTGCGGCAACAGTCGCCGTCGCCGCGGCAGGGGCGACTTGCGCCGCTACCGTCGCGACCTGCGTCGACACGCTCGTCGGCTCGACTGGGGTCGAGCGGCGATCGCTGGCCGCAACAGGCTTGGCGCCGATGGGGTCTACCATGCTTCCACCCTCTGGGTTCTGTCCTTATGGGCAAGAACGACCGCATTGGCGCCACCTTTAGGAAAAATTTAATTGGTCCAGCCGGGCAGCGTTGCCCGTCCGGCTTCGAGCGCGACGGCCTGCACCGGCTTCTTGCCGTTGCCGTCGACATCGACGAGGAAGCGCCCGCCCTGGACGGCGTCCGACATGGCGATGCCGTCGCGCGTGATGACGAAACCGGGGGCGTTGACTTCGATTGTCACCGGGTCGCCGCGCTTGATGACGACGACTGGCCGGCTCACGGGCACGAGCGGCACACCGGCCGGCGCGGGGGCAGGCGGTGCGGCGATGACCGGCACGAACAACCGCCATTCGGGGCTGCCGCAGCGGATCATGACGGCGTCGTGCGTCGCGCCATACCAGGAGAGCGCGACCGTCGGGCAGGCGCCGAGCTTGAGCCGCTTGTCGACCGCGGCGCGCGCGCCGCCCTCGGTGCCGACCGGGCGGCCGGTAAAGCCCTCGACCGCCATGTCGAGCGCGGTCGTGTCCTGAAAAGTCGATTGAGCTGTACTTGGCGCGGCGCAGGTTGCAGCGAGCGCGACCATGGCCAGATGTATAGAGCGACGGGTCATCCTCATTCCCCCTTGCCTGATGCAATCGACGGCGACTTCGGATCGCCGGCAAATCCCAAAGTGACGGTAACGGCGCCGGCGCGGCCCTGGCCGGCAGCGGCGATCGACAGACGGACGCCGGGCAGCGCGCGCGCGAGCTCGGCGCCGACAGCGCGAGCGCGATCGGCAGCAAGCACCGCGCCGCTGCCGGTCGTGGCGTCGACATCGCCTGCCGCATCGTCGGCGCTGCCGGTGATAACCAGCATGGTGCGCGGGTCGCGTGTCATCGTCGTCGCCCAGCGAATGATTGCGGTGCCATTATCCGGCAGCACCGCCGAGCCGCGCGCAAAGCCGGTGACCGACGCCGATGCGACGGGCAGCGGATGCGGCGCATCGATCCAGGGGGCAGCGCCGAAGCCGTCGCGCAATCCCTTGGCGAGCGCTTTGCGATCGAGATGCTGGTTCGCCTGCAGCAGCACGAAGAAGCCGACGAGCAGCAGCGACAGATCGGCCAGCGTGATCAGCCAGAGCGGCCGCGCCGGTGCTGCCTCGGCGCGATCGAAATAGCTGAGCGCGTCGGCGCTGGTCATGCCGCCACCGATGGCGCGGCGGTCAGCCGGCGGGGCGCTTCGCGCGTCGCGAACTCGGCGAGCGGCACCATCAGGCGCAGGCGCTCGATCGCCTCGGCGCGCGCCAGCCGCTTGAGCCGTGTGGCGATGGGCATCAGCGCCAGATTGCCGAGTACGGCGCCATACAGCGTCGCGAGCAACGCGGTCGCCATCGCCGCACCGATCGTCGCGGTATCGGTCATTGCGGCGAACATGCGGACCAGGCCGACCAGCGTACCGACCATGCCCATGGCAGGCGCGACTTCGGCAGCACCCGCCCACATTTCGGCAGCGGCGAGGTGACGGTCGGCGCGGGCGCGGAAGCGATCGGCGAGCCGCTGTTCGACCTCGGCCGCTTCGCCGCCATCGATGATCACCGCAACGGCGGCGGCGATATCGGGATCGGCGATCCGCGAGCGGTCGAGCGCGAGCATCCCGTGGCGCTGGGCGATGCGGCCAAGCGCGTTGACCTGGGTGATCGCTTCGTCGGCGCGGTAGCGCTTGCGGCCGAGCACGCCGAGCGCTGCCGCGCCCCGCGTGAGGTCGGCAAACGGCGTGCGCAACGCCGTGGCCAGCAGCGTGCCGCCCGCGACGATCGCGATGGCGGTGGGATCGACAAAGGCGCTGAGCGCGACAAGCGGCGGAGAAGACATGCGCATCGCGTAGCAAGGGTCGGGCCAAACGGATGGCAGACATCCCAAACCCCGTCACCCCGGCCTTGCGCCGGGGTCCCGCTTCTTTCCGTGCCCAGTAATAGCGAGACCCCGGCTCCAGGCCGGGGTGATGGAGACGTCGATCTGCCCGGCAACCGCCCGGCAAGCTTTGCCGCCCACCGGCAAAATCTTGCCGCTTCTGCCCCATCTCTCTCGCCCCCAACCGATTTCCATCGCCTCAGCCCAAATTGGCACGGTGATTGCTTGGAATACGCGCAGGCATATAGGTGTGGAGTTCGCCACGGTGGCAAACGACCTTCTTTTCGGGATCGACGGCGCGGCACTCGAGCTGCGCTCGCGGCGCATGGGGCTGCTGGCGTCGAACATCGCCAACGCCTCGACCCCGGGCTACAAAGCCCGCGATATCGACTTCTCGCAAGCGCTCGCGCAAGCGACGTCGGGCACGAGCTCGACCGATCGCGCGTTTGACAGCGCTACGCTCTATCGCAACCCGACTATGCCCTCGCTCGACGGCAACACCGTCGAACTCGCGACCGAGCAGACCGCCTTTGCCGAAAACGCGGTGCAATATCAGACGACCCTGTCGTTCCTGAACGGCCGCATCGGCGAAATCACCCGCGCGTTGAGAGGCGAATAAGATGGCCGATCGTCCGCTCACCATTTTCGATGTCGCCGGCCGCGCCATGTCGGCGCAGCTCGTGCGGCTCAACACGACCGCGTCGAACCTCGCTAATGTCGGCGTCTCGGCATCGAGCGCGGACGCGGCGTATCGCTCGATCAAGCCGGTCTTCCGTACCCAGTTCGATCAGGCGACGGGGCTGTCGACCGTCAATGTCGAACGCATCGTAACGGCGGGCGAAGAACCCGCCAAGCGCTACGACCCCTCCAACCCGCTCGCTGACAAGGATGGCAATGTCTACGACGCCGCCGTCGATGAGACCCGCGAGTTCGTCGACATGATGGAGACGGCGCGCAGCTACCAGAACAACGTTCAGGTCATGGAAACCGCCAAGACCCTGATCCTCGATACCCTCAAGCTCGGACACTGACGATGGCTTCGAATTTTGACACCACGCTGGCGAGCCTGGGCATCACGCGCAGCAATGCCGCGCCCAAGGTGCAGTCGGCAACCAATGCCAACAATCTGACCTCGTCGGACTTCATCAAGCTGCTGACCGCACAGCTGCAGAACCAGGACCCGACCAGCCCCGTTGATGCGACCCAGCAGCTGACTCAGCTGGCGCAATTCTCGCAGGTCTCGGGCATCAGCGAGATCAACACGACGCTGAAGGCGATCCAGGATCAGCTGTCGTCGCAAGGCGGCAAGACCAGCACCAGCGATGCGCTGGCTTATGTCGGGCATAATGTGCTGGTGCCGGGCACCACGGCTTATCCGCGCACCTCGGGCGGGATCGCCGGCGCGGTCGAGCTCGGCGACGATGCGACCGACCTCAAGGTCGCGATCGAGACGCCCGACGGCCAGGTGCTGAAGACGCAGGATTTGGGCGCGCACAGCAAGGGCACCGTCAATTTCGATTGGGACGGCACCACTGACAGCGGTGCCGCTGCCGGCAACGGCCCGTTCAAGATCGTCGTCAGCGCCAACGCCAATGGCAAGGCGGTGACGGCCCAGCCGCTTGTCTGGGCGCCAGTCAACTCGGTTTCGCTGCCAGCAAATGGCGCGCCGGTGCTGTCGCTCCCGGGTCTCGGCACGGTGCCGACCAGCGACGTCCGGCAAGTGGGATGAAGACGCGCTCATACGAAATATTAACCATCTTTGGCAGGAGATAAGGCCATGTCGTTCTACACTTCGCTCAGCGGCCTTCAGGCAGCACAGACCGATCTTTCGGTCATTTCGCACAACCTTGCGAACGTCTCGACCAACGGCTTCAAGAAAAGCCGTTCCGAATTCGCCGATGTCATCGCGTCTTCGGTGTCGCAGGACCCGACGTCGCAGATCGGCTCGGGCGTGGTGGTGAAGGGCAATCGCCAGGAATTCAGCCAGGGCAATCTGGTGCAATCGTCTTCGTCGCTCGACCTCGCGATTTCGGGGGACGGCTTCTTCGCGGTGAAGCCGTCGCTCGATCAGGTCGACGTCAATTACACCCGCAACGGCGCGTTCCTCGTCGATGCCAACCATTATGTCACCAATTCGGAAGGCGCGCATGTGCTGGTCTATCCGGTTGATGGTAGCGGCAATGTCGTCGCAACCACGCTTGCGTCGGCGACCGCGCTACGCCTACCCGAGGCGAGCGGCACGCCGGTTGCCACGAGCACTGTCGGCTTGACGGCGAGCTTGCCATCGACCGGGCCGATCCCGACGACCACGACGTTCAACCGCTTCGATCCGTCGAGCTACAATGCCTCGTCGTCGACCACGATCTATGATGCGAACGGCAACCCGCAAACGCTGACCAATTATTTCGTCCGCACCAGCACGGGCACGCCGAGCACGTGGAGCGCCTATAGCTTTGTCGGCGACCAGCAGCTGAAAGTCGGTGGCTCGACCAACCCGGTGACGCTCAGCTTCGACGCAACCGGCAAGTTGACCTCGCCCGCGGGCGCGACGAGCTTCGATGCCTTCACCCCCGCAAGCGGTGCTGCGCCACAAACGCTGTCGGTCGACTTGACCACCACGAAGCAGGCAGCAGGCTCGTTCGAAGTGACCAATTCGACGCAGAACGGCGTCGCGGTCGGCCAGCTTCAGGGCGTCGCTGTCGATGCCAATGGCGTCGTCAAGGCAAGCTTTTCGAACGGCGACACCAAGGTGCTTGGCAAGGTCGTTCTCGTCAATTTCGCCAACCCCACTGGCCTGCGCCAGTTGGGCGATAGCACTTGGTCGTCGACCGGCGTTTCGGGCGCGCCCATTCTTGGCCAGGCGAATTCGAACGGCTTTGGCGGCCTGCTGTCAGGCACCGTCGAGCGCTCGAACGTTGACATCACCGAAGAACTGGTTGGGCTCATCGCCGCGCAGCGCACGTTCCAGGCGAACGCCAAGGCGCTCGAAACCTCCAGCCAGATTTCGCAGACGATCTTCCAGATCCAGTAACGCAAAGGGGCTGAGGGGCCGAGGCCATGGACAAGCTGATCTACACCGCTGCATCGGGCATGAAGGGCCATATGGCCGCCCAGGCCGCGATCGCCAACAACATGGCGAACATCGCGACCACGGGCTTTCGCGCCGATCGCACGGTGTTCGATCGCTTGGACGTGACCGGCCCCGGCTTCGACACGCGCCAGCCGACCTCGGAAGAAGTGATCGACGCCGATCGCAAGAACGGCGCTGTTCAGGCCACCGGCCGCCCGCTCGACGTCGCGATCAGCGGCGATGCATGGCTGGCCGTGCAGGCAACGGATGGTGCGGAGGCCTATACCCGCCGCGGTGACTTGCAGATCGCGCCGTCGGGCGTGCTTGAAACCGGCGACGGCTTTCCGGTGATCGGCCAGTCCGGCCCGATCACCGTGCCGCCGGCGCAGCAGGTGTCGATCGGCGCCGATGGATCGGTGCTGATCGTGCCCCCCGGCGGTGGCCCCGGCGCCGTGCCGCAAGCGATCGACAAGCTGAAGCTGGTGTCGGTTCAGGGCACCGCGACAGTGAAGGGCCTCGACAATCTGCTGCACGTGCGCGGCGGCGGCGTGTTGCCGCAAGACCAGGAAGCCAAGGTCCAGTCGGGTTCGCTCGAGGGATCGAACGTCAACATGGCGCAGATCCTAATCGATATGATCCAGAACCAGCGCGAATATGAAGTGCAGGCCAATTTGGTCAAGGAAGCCAAGAACATGGACGAAAGCGCCGCATCGCTGATGCGGTTGCCGGGTTAAGGGAAGGAGCGGGCAATGGGTAACGCCGCCATGCAGATCGCGCGGACTGGGCTTGACGCTCAGGACATGCGCATGCGGGTCATCTCGAACAACCTCGCCAACGTCAACACGACGGGGTTCAAGCGCGATCGCGCCGCGTTCGAGACGCTGGCGTATCAGACGATCACAGAGGCCGGCGCGCCCAACACGGCCGAGTCCAAATACGCGATCGGCCTCAATCTCGGCACCGGTGTCCGCATTGCCGGCACCGCGCGGATCGATACGCAAGGCACGCTGGCGACCACGGGCAATTCGCTCGATCTGGCGCTCGATGGTGAAGGCTATTTTCAGGTCCAGCTGCCGGGGGGGCAGTTGGGCTATACCCGCGCAGGCAATTTCTCGCGCTCGGCCGAGGGTTTGCTGGTGACGGCGGAGGGCTATCAGGTCCAGCCGGGCATCACCATTCCGCCGACCGCAACCTCGATCACCGTCGGCAATGACGGCACCGTCTCGGCGACGATCCCGGGTCAGTCGACTCCGACCCAGCTTGGCCAGGTGCAAGTCGCGACGTTCCCCAATGCCGCCGGTCTGGCCGCCAAGGGCGACAATTACCTGACCGAAACCGCCGCGAGCGGCGCGCCGAGCCTCGGCATCGCCGGGCAAGACGGGCGCGGCAACATTCGCCAGGGCATGCTCGAGGGCTCCAACGTCAATGTCGTCGAGGAACTCGTCGACATGATCGAGACGCAGCGCGCTTACGAGGTCAATTCCAAGATGATCAACGCGACCGACGAGATGCTCAAATATGTCAACCAGAATGTCTGATCGCGGCCGCATCGCGCGCGCGCTGGGCGGCGTCGCCGTCGCCACCTTGGTCGCTGCCCTGCTCGTGCCGGGCAGCGCCGAGGCGAAGCTGTTTGGCAAGAAAAAGCCCGCGACCGATTTCACCACTACCGTGCCGACAATGGCGCCGCCGCCACCGCCGCCGGCCAATGGATCGATCTATCAAGCATCGACCGGTTATTCGGCGCTCTACGAGGGCTGGCGCGCCAAGCGGGTCGGCGATCCGCTGACCATCGTCCTCGTCGAAAGCACCGCGGCCACCAAATCATCGAGTTCGAAGCTCGACAGCACCGGTGGGATCGGCCTGACGCCGCCCAAGACCGGCCCGCTCGCTTTCGATCCCGGCATGGCGCAGGCCAGCGGCAACCGCAGTTTCAACGGCCAGGGCACTGCCGACCAGTCGAACAGCCTGTCGGGATCGGTCAGCGTTACCGTCGCGCAGGTCTTCCCCAACGGCACGATGCTGGTCCAGGGCGAAAAGCGCGTCACGCTCAACCGCGGCGACGAATTCATCCAGATCAGGGGTATCGTCCGCATGGCCGATGTCGATGCGGACAACAGCGTGCCATCGAC
The DNA here is from genome assembly GCF_048015635.2 of Sphingomonas sp. GlSt437. Classification (NCBI taxonomy): domain Bacteria; kingdom Pseudomonadati; phylum Pseudomonadota; class Alphaproteobacteria; order Sphingomonadales; family Sphingomonadaceae; genus Sphingomonas; species Sphingomonas sp. GlSt437. Next base: position 1,660,841 of record NZ_JBPGYA010000001.1, read on the forward strand.
GCGCGTTGCTGACGCGCAGATCGCTTACACCGGCAAGGGCGATGTCGCTCGCGCCGCGCGCCAGGGATGGCTTGCCCACTTCTTCGGCATTCTCAGCCCGTTCTGAGCTTTGGGGGAAAACTCGTGAAAGCCGTCATTCGCCTGATCCTTGGCCTGCTCGCCGCGATGCTCGTCGCGCAGCCGGCGCTCGCCGATCGCGTCAAGGATCTGGGCACCTTCCAGGGCATCCGCTCCAACCAGCTGACCGGCTATGGCATCGTCGTCGGCTTGCCGGGGACAGGCGACGACAATCTCGAATATACCGTGCAATCGCTCAAAAGCGTTGCCTCGCGCTTTGGTCTGCAATTGCCGGCCAACGCCAATCCGGCGCTCAAGAACGCGGCGGCGGTGATCATCACTGCCGAATTGCCGCCTTTCGCCAAGCCTGGTCAGCGCATCGACATCACCGTCGCCGCGCTGGGCAAGGCCAAGAGCTTGCGCGGCGGATCGCTGGTGATGACGCCGCTGATCGGTGCCGACGGGCAGATCTACGCGATGGCGCAAGGGTCGCTCGCGGTCGGTGGTCTGGGCGCTGATGGCGCCGATGGCTCGAAAATCGTCATCAACGTGCCCTCGACCGGGCGCATCCCGGAAGGAGCGACGGTCGAACGCGCGGTCGATACCGGCTTTGCGACCAGCCCGACGCTCACCTTCAATCTGGCGCATGCCGATTTTACCACTGCACAGAATGTCGCGGCTGCGGTCAACGCGCGGCTGGGGCCGGGCCGGGCGGAGGCGATCGATGGCGTTTCGGTGGCGATCATCGCGCCGGCCGGCGCTGATCTCCGCGCCGCGCTGATGAGCGAGATCGAGAACCTCACTGTCACCTCTGCCGAACCGCCAGCGAGAGTAATTGTTAACGCACGTACGGGTACCGTGGTGATCAATTCGGCGGTGCGCTTGGGCGCCGCGGCGGTCACCCAGGGCAAGCTCACCGTGCGCGTTGATGAAAAACAGCATGTCAGCCAGCCGGCGCCGTTCAGTCAGGGCCAGACCCAGACCGAGCAGCATTCGAGCGTGGGCGTGACCGAGGAAGTGAAACCCATTTTCCTGCTCGATCCGGGACCCAAGCTTGCCGATGTGGTAAAGGCGATGAACGCCATCGGCGCGTCGCCTGCCGATCTGGTCGCGATTCTTGAAGCCTTGAAGGAAGCCGGCGCGCTGAAAGCCGACTTGATCGTGCTGTGAGCGATCCGGTCTCTCCGATCGCCCCGGTGGCGAGCCCGCTCGATGTGTCGAGCGTCGCGAGCGACACCAGTCGCCTCGCGACGCGCGCGAATCTGCAGAAAGCGGGCCAGCAGTTCGAAGCGATTTTCGTGCAGATGATGCTGAAGTCGATGCGCTCGGCGCATTTGGCTGATGATATCTTCGGCTCCAAGGCCGGCGACACGTTCCGCGAGCTGCAGGATCAGAAGATCGCGCAGAACATGGCGGCGCATCAGCCGCTCGGCATCGGCAAGGCGATGAGCGATTTCCTGGCGAAATCGCAGCCGAGCCTACAGGCGCCGGGTGCCGCTGACGGAGCCGCCCAATGAGCGACCTCCTCGCCGTCGGCGCGAGCGGGGTGCTCGCTTATCAGACCGCGCTGTCGACCGTGTCGGAGAATATCTCCAACGCGGGCACCGCCGGCTATTCGCGCCGCACGACGACGCTCCAAGAAATTACCGCGACCTCGTCGCGCGCCTCGGCAAGCAGCTCGACCGGCAGCGGCGTTACCGTCACGGGCATTAATCGCGCCGCCGATGATCTGCGCCAGGCCTCGGTTCGCGCCGCGGGCAGCGATGTCGCGCGCAGCCAGGGCAGCGTGACGTGGCTCCAGTCGATCGAGACCGCGCTCTCCGGCAATACGCTGCAGGACAGCCTGACCGGCTTTTTTAACGCCGCCAAGACGGTCGCAGCCGATCCCACCGCCAGCACGCCGCGCAACGCGCTAATCGAGGCAGGCTCGGCGGTGGCAAGCGCTTTCCAGCTGACCGGCAAGGCGCTCGACGATGCGACGACCCAGCTCGACACCACAGCCAACAACGCCATCGGCCAGCTCAACAATCTGCTTGCGTCGCTGGGCCAGGTGAATGACGGGCTTGGCCGCTCGCAGCCAGGCACGGGGGCATCGGCGCAGCTGCTCGACCAGCGCGACCAGCTGCTCGGCCAGGTCAGTGCGATCACCAACACCACCGTGTCGACCGATGCGCTCGGTCGCGTGACGCTCCAGCTCGGCGACAGCAGCGGCCCGGTCGCGCTGGCCGGCGATACTGCTGCCTTTATCGGCTATGCGCGCAATGGATCGGGCGCGGTGTCGTTCACCGTGTCGCGCCAAGGCGTGACGAGCACGCTAAGCCCGACCGGCGGCGCGCTGGCCGCGGTGAGCGAAGGCGCCGGCCGGCTCGCCAATGCGCGATCGACGCTCAACCAGATCGCGAGCAACTTCACCGCCACGATCAACAACGTGCAAGCGCAGGGGCGCGACCTTGCCGGCAATCCCGGTGCCGCTTTCTTCGCGACCGGTGCGACGCCGACCGACATCACGGTCGCCATCACCGATCCCAACCAGATCGCCGCGGCGGCGGTGGGCGGCGGCACGCGCGACAACACCAACATCAACGCGTTCGAGACCGTGCGCCAGTCGGGCGGCTATGAAGCGTCGCTCTCGACCACGATTGCGGCCAATGCCTCGACGCTCACCGCGCGCAAGCAAGTCGCCGACGCGCAGAGCACGATTTACGACGGTGCGGTCGCGGCGCGCGACAATGTCTCGGGCGTCAATCTCGACGCCGAGGCGGTCGATCTGTTGCGCTTCCAGCAGGCCTATCAGGCCTCGAGCCGCGTCATCCAGACCGCCAGCGACATTTTCCAGTCGATCCTCCAGATCCGGTAAGGCCTCAAGCGATGCAGATCAGCACCAATCGCTATTATGACCGCTCGAACAGCCAGTTTCAGGCGTTGCAGGCGCAGGTCGACAAACTGCAGGAGCAGATTTCGAGCGGCAAGAAGGTCGCGGCGCCGTCGGATGATGCGGTCGGCTACCAGCGATTGACGTCGCTCAATCAGGCAGGCGTGGACGATACGGCGTGGGGCAGCAACATCACGCTCGCACATACGATCATCCAACAGGCCGACAGCACGCTTGGCAGCATCACCGATCGCTTGCAGCAGGTGCAGGAGCTGACGGTGCAGGCCTCGAATGGCACGCTTTCCGCCAGTGACCGCGCGACGCTTGCCGGCAATGTTCGCGCGGCGCTGCAGGATCTGGTCGGGCTGGCGAATACCACGGACGTGCGCGGCCAGCCGCTGTTCGGCAGCGCGACCGGCACCACGGCGGTAACGCAGGATTCGTCGGGCAATGTGAGCTTCGTGGGATCGGGGTCGCCATCGGGCATCCCGATCGGCAACAATGTCAGCATTCAGCCGAGCGACACGGCGACCCGCATTTTCGGCAATGTACCGACGCAAAGCGGTACGACCGACGTGTTCGCGCTGCTCAACAATCTCGCCACCGCGCTTGAAAGCGGCGCGCCGGTGCCGGCGGGCGCGCTCGACAGCCTCAATGCAGCGGTGACGCAAGTCACCGACGTGCGCAGCGCCGCCGGCGCGCGCAGTGCCCGGCTCGATCTGGAGCAGACGCGGCTCAAGGACACCGCGACGACGCGCGCCTCCGAGCAATCGGCGCTGCAGGATACCGACATCACCGCTGCCATTACCGAATTGCAGAAAACATCGACCGTGCTGCAGGCAACCCAGGCGAGCTTCACCAAGCTCAGCCAATTGTCCTTGTTCAATTATCTTCATTGAAGGCTGGTTTGATGGCTGCTGCTCGGCCGGGCGCAGATCGCGCTTGGTTTTACTCAGAAAGCCCAAAAAATTTCCGGCTTGGTAACCAAATAATGAGGAACGGTCGGCAATAACGGGCTGAATTGCGGGGTACCCCGCGCGGCGAAGATGGCCGCGCTGAATGGAGTTGGCGGGGAATGTATCCAATCATTGGTCTGGTTGTGCTGCTGGCCATGGTGTTTGGCGGTTTCGCCTTCACCGGCGGCGCGCTCGGGCCCGTGATGGAAGCGATTCCGCACGAAATGCTCATCATCGGCGGCGCGGCGACGGGCGCGCTCATCATCGGCAATTCGATGAAGGAGCTGAAAGCCTTTGGCGGTGGCTTCATGAAGGCCTTCAAAGGGCCGAAATACAAGAAGCAGGATTATCTCGACACGATCTTCCTCGTCTCCAAGCTGATGAAGATGCTGCGCACCGAAGGGCCGATTGCGCTTGAGCCGCATGTCGAGGACCCGAAATCGAGCGCGGTGTTCGCCGAATATCCCCGCCTGCTCGCCGACCACACGCTGGTCAACTTGATCGCCGACACGCTGCGGCTCGTCGTCGTCTCGTCGGGCACGCTCGACGTGCATGCGGTCGAGGAAGTGATGGATAACGCGATCAAGACGCACCACCATGAAGTCGAAGGTCCTGGTGGCACGATGGCCTCGCTCGCCGATGCGCTGCCGGCGCTCGGCATCGTCGCGGCCGTGCTGGGTGTGGTGAAGACGATGGGCTCGATCGACAAGCCGCCGGCCATTTTGGGTGCGATGATCGGCTCGGCGCTGGTCGGCACGTTCATGGGCGTCCTGCTCGCTTATGGCATTGTCGGCCCGCTGGCCAACCGCATCAAGCAAGTGGTCGATGCGGATGCCGCGATCTACCATGTCGTCAAGCAGATCATCATCGCCTCGCTCCACGGCCACCCGCAGCCGCTGGTAATCGAGGCGGCGCGCTCGTCGATCGCGCATTCGAACCAGCCCGGCTTTGCCGAGGTGTTCGACGGGTTGAGGGGGCGCTGACGATGGTCGGCGCGATGGCCTTTGCTGATGACGAATTTTTGGGTTCACGCGGAGGCGCGAAGGACGCGGAGATGGCGTCGCGTACTGCAGCGAAGCTGCTTGGAATGCGCGTCGAAATTGCAGGATCGCTGACGCGATCAAACACTACCTCTCCGCGGCCTCCGCGCCTCCGCGTGACCACAATCTTCCCGCACTCTCCGTCGTATCGAGACAGCTGATGGCCACCGCGCGGGCACCGCACGGGCTCAACCTGCCGCCCAAGATCATCGTCAAGAAAGTCTATATCGAGGGGCATGGCGGCCACCACGGCGGCGCCTGGAAAGTCGCCTATGCCGATTTCGTTACCGCGATGATGGCGTTCTTCCTGTTGATGTGGCTGCTCGGCGCCACCAACGAGAAGCAGCGCAAGGCGATCGCCGATTATTTCTCGCCGACGCTCGTCCAGTTCCGGCAGAACAGCGCCGGCTCGAATGGGCCGTTCGGCGGCGCCTCGCTGGTTGATCGCGACAATTACCCCCACCGCGCCTCCCAGACCGGCACCAAGTCGATGACCGTGCCGGTCGATGCCGTCGGCGGCAACCAGGTTGGCACTGGCCAGACCGGCTCGCTCAAGAACCGGCAACTCGCGGCGGAAGATCACAAGAATTTCGAGCGCATCCACCGCCAGCTGAGCCAGGCGATTTCGGCCAATCCCAGCCTTAACAAGCTCGCCAACCATGTCCGTTTCGTGCCGACGCGCGATGGCTTGCGCATCGATCTGGTCGACAATGCCGATTATTCGATGTTCGCGCTGGGCACGACCGTGCTCGAGCCTGAGGCCGACAAGCTGATCGGCATGATCGCCGGCTCGGTGCGGGATTTGCCCAACACGCTGATGATCCGCGGCCACACCGACAGCCTCGCCTATCAAAACCCGCAGGGCATGAATAACTGGCTGCTGTCGAGCGGCCGCGCCGAGGCGACGCGCCGGCGGCTGGCGCAAGGTGGCTTGCCCGATGCGCGCTTCGACCGGATCGAAGGCGTCGCCGATCGCGAACCGATGATCCGCGACAATGCCGCCGATCCGCGCAACCGCCGCGTCGCCATTACCTTGCTCTACCGTCACGCCGAATTCGGCAGCTGAGGCTTCAGCCCGCCAGGGTGATTCCCACCGGCGCGATCTTGCCCTAGGGTCGCGCGTCATGATTGCGCATCTCAACGGCGTCCTAGCTGCCACAGGCCCCGACCATGTCGTGATCGACGTGGCCGGCGTGGGCTATCTGGCGAGCTGCTCGGCGCGAACGCTCGATGCGCTGGGCGCGATCGGGGAAGCGGTGCAGCTCCACACCGAGATGCTGGTGGGCGAGGATTTCATTCGCCTGGTCGGCTTTGCCAGCGCCGCCGAGCGTGACTGGTTCCGGCTGTTAACCAGCGTGCAGGGCGTCGGCGCCCGCGTGGCGCTGGCGATCCTGTCGGTGCTCGATCCCGCCGCGATCGCCGATGCCGTGGCCCGGCAGGACAAGGCAATGATCGCCCGCGCCAATGGCGTCGGGCCGAAGCTCGCCGAGCGCATTGTTCGTGAGTTGAAGGACAAGGCAGGCGTGCTGCCGGTCGGCGCTGGCGCTGCGGCTTCGGCACCATCGCGCGGCGGCGCGGCGGCCGATGCGCTGTCGGCGCTCGGCAATCTCGGCTTCAAGCCCGCCGAAGCGCAGGCCGCAGTGGCAGCGGCGGAAGAAGAGCTTGGGCCGGGCGCCGGCCTCGATGCGCTGGTGCGGCTGGCGCTGCGCAAGGCAGCGAAGTAGCGAGGCGCGACCCTGATCATGACCGACGATCGCCTCCTCTCCCCCGCCCGCCGGCCCGAAGACCCTGACGCGGCGCTGCGCCCGAAATCGCTCGACGAGTTTGTCGGGCAAGCGGCGGCGCGCGAGAATCTGCGGGTGTTCATCAACGCGGCGCGCGCGCGCGGCGATGCGCTCGACCATGTGCTGTTCTTCGGCCCCCCTGGGCTCGGCAAGACGACGCTTGCCCAGATCATCGCGCGGGAGATGGGGGTGGGGTTTCGCGCGACATCGGGGCCGGTCATTGCCAAATCGGGTGATCTTGCGGCGCTGCTCACCAACCTCGAAGACGGCGACGTCCTGTTCATCGATGAGATTCACCGGCTGCAGCCGGCAGTCGAGGAAGTGCTCTACCCGGCGATGGAGGACCGCGCGCTCGATTTGATGATCGGGGAGGGGCCGTCGGCACGCTCGGTCCGCATCGAGCTGCCGCGCTTCACCCTTGTCGGCGCGACGACGCGGCAAGGGCTGCTGACGACGCCGCTGCGCGATCGGTTCGGCATTCCGGTGCGGCTCACTTTCTACACCGTCGATGAGCTGGAACGGGTCGTCACCCGCGCGGCAGGGCTGCTCGATCTGGCACTTTCGCCCGATGGCGCGCGCGAAATAGCCCGGCGCGCCCGCGGCACGCCGCGCATCGCCGGGCGGCTGTTGCGGCGAGTGCGCGACTTTGCCCATGCCGCAGGGCACGATGTCGTCGATGCGCGCGCGGCGGATGCGGCGCTCAACCGGCTCGAGGTCGATGGGCTGGGCCTCGATGCGATGGACCGCCGCTACCTCACCATGATCGCCGACATTTATCGCGGCGGGCCGGTCGGTGTGGAAACGCTCGCGGCGGGGCTGTCCGAACCGCGCGACACGATCGAGGAAGTGATCGAACCCTATCTTATCCAGCTCGGCCTCGTCGCACGCACCGCGCGCGGGCGATGCCTTAATGCCGGCGGGTGGAAGCATCTCGGCCTCAACCCGCCGGTCGGCACGCAAGACACGCTGTTTGGTGGGGATGAGGGGTAGATGCCCTCACCCTTCCCACCGCCTTCGGCAGTGGGCCCCTTCCCTCTCCCGAAGGGAGAGGGAGGGAGCGGCGTCAGCCGCGGAAGGGTGCGGGCAGGCTAAGCCCGCAAATTCGCCAGCAACGGCAGCTCCCGCACGCGCTTGCCGGTCGCGGCGAACACCGCATTGGCCAGCGCGGGGGCGGCGGGCGGCAGGCCGGGTTCACCCAGACCGCCGATCGTCGCCCCGCTGTCGATGAAGCTCACATCGATCACCGCCGGTGCCCCGGCCAGTTGCAGCACCGGATAATCGGGGAAGCTCGACTGCTGCACCGCGCCTTTCTCAAGCGTGATCGCCTCGCCCAGCGCGGCGGAGAGCCCCATGATGATGCCGCCCTGCACCTGGGTTTCGGCGTTTTTGGGATTCACCACGGTGCCGCAATCGGCGACCACGGTGACGCGCGTGACTTTGGGCGCGCCGCCCGGCTGCATCGCTACTTCGACCACTTCGCCGACAATCGTGCCGAACGATTCGACCAGCGCGATGCCGCGCCCCGAACCCGCCGGCAGCGGCGTTCCCCAGCCCGCTTTCTTGGCGACCGCATCGAGCACCGCCAGATGCCGCCCGCCCGGCTTCAAGTGCCGACGGCGGAACTCATAGGGGTCGATGCCGGCGGCATGCGCCAGCTCGTCCATGAAGCTTTCATTGTAAAAGCCGTGCTGGGTGCTGTTGACCGAGCGCCAATAGGCATCGACCTGGTGCGAGATATATTTGTAATGGTGCCGGGCGACGGCGGGCACATCATAGGGAAACACCGTCTCGCTCTCGGCATCGGCGAACTGGACATAATCGGTCCGCCACGCGGTGATCTTGCCGTCGCCGCCCAGCGACGCCTTCAAGCCAGCCGAGGATTGCGGGCGATAAGCGCCGTGCTTCACATCCTCCTCGCGCGACCAGATCAGCTTGACAGGGTAAGGCAGCTGCATGGCGAGCTGAGTCACCTGGCCGATGATTTGCGAATAATCCGGGAAGCGCCGGCCGAAACCGCCGCCCATGATCATCGGGTGGAAAGTGACGTTGGCGGCGCCCAGGCCCGAAACCTTGGCGGCGATCATCCGCGTCGACAGCGGGTCCTGCATGCCGCCCCAGATGTCGAGCTTGCCGTCCTTGTGATGCGCGGTGAGGACGAAGGGCTCCATCATCGCCTGATGGAGGAACGGCACGCGATAGGTCGCCTCCAGCGCCTTGCCGCCTTGCTTGAACACCGCGTCGGGGTCGCCGCTGCCGTGGTTGTTGTCGGATTTGCCGCCAGCGCGAAGCTTGTCCTGATCGGCGAAGATCGTGGCGGTGGACACGGCGCCATGGCCGCCATCATCGAATTTGGGGCTGAGCGCGCGCACGCCCTTCAGCGCCGGCCAATAGCCCTTGGCGACGACGACGACTGCCTCGTCGAGCTTGACGACTTTCTCTACGCCATTGACCGCCATCGCCGGCGCGGGATCGACCGACACCAGCTTGCCGCCGCGCACCGGCGCCATCATCAGCGTGGCGACGCGCATGTCGGGCAGGGTGAAGTCGATACCGTACTGCGCCGAGCCATCGACCTTGCCCGGCACGTCGAACCGCGCCATCGGCTTGCCGATGAAACGATAATCCTTGGCGGCTTTCAGTTCAGGCTTGAGTGCGAGCGAGCGGCCGGCAGCGGCTTCGGCGATTTCGCCATAGCGAACCGACTTCCCCGATTTGGCGTGGATCACGCGGGCATTCTCGGTGGTCAGCTCGCCTGCCGGCACGCCGAGCTTATCGGCGGCGGTCGCGACCAGCGCCATCCTCACGGCAGCGCCCGCAACACGGATGCCGTGCTGGCCGGTGAAGCGCACCGCGGTCGACCCGCCAGTGATCTGCAGCGGCATGCTGCGCGCGATCAGCGAGAAGCCCGATTTGACGAGGCCGGTCAGGAACACCGGGATCTGCGCATCGCCCAGGATGAAAGCCTCGCCGAGCGGCGTGTTGGCAAACGCGGCGTCAGCCGGCGCCTGCTCCACCTTCACCTTCGCCCAATCGGCGTCGAGTTCTTCCGCCAACATCTGGGCAAGGGCGGTGTGCGATCCCTGGCCGAAATCGATATGCGGGGTGATGAGGGTGACGGTGTCGTCGGTACCGATCTTCACCCAGGTGGCGAAACCAGTCTCGCCCTTGCCCGCGGTCAGCGCGGCGGCACGACGGACATTATGCCCGTCGAGCCATTCAACGCCGAACACCGCGCCGCCGACAATCGCGACGCCGCCAATCAGGAAGGCTCTGCGCTTGATGCCCATTGTCCGTCTCCCCTCAGGCGCCCGCGACCGCGTGGATCGCGGCGCGAATGCGGACATAAGTGCCGCAGCGGCAGATATTGGTCATCGCCGCGTCGATATCGGCGTCACTCGGCTTGGGATTGCTGGCGAGGAGCGCAGAGGCCGCCATCAGCTGGCCCGACTGGCAATAGCCGCATTGCGGCACTTCATGCTCGATCCAGGCTTGCTGCAGCTTGGAAAGCTGGCCCGGCGCCCCGCCAAGCCCCTCGATCGTGGTGATCTTCTTGCCAGCAACATCAGCGATCTGCACCTGGCAGGATCGCGTCACTTGCCCATCGATATGGACGCTGCACGCTCCGCACGCGCCGATGCCGCAGCCGAATTTGGTGCCGGTCAGTCCCGCTTGCTCGCGGATCGCCCAGAGGAGAGGTGTATCGGCATCGCCGTCGAGCGTAACGGGCTTGCCGTTGATGGTGGTGGTGATCGCCATGGCGTCCATGTCCCCGCTTATTGCCCCCGCGCACAGGTGGCGTTTTGCGACGCAGAATAGGGCCAAGCGGCGGGGTCGGTCCAGCGGCTTTTAGGGTGGTATCGGTTCCGCAGTCTAATTTGGCGTGACAGGCGGTGCGGGCGACGTGGCCGGTGCGGGAGCCGCCAACGGCAGCGGTACGCGCCGCGCCGATAGGATCTTTACCGGATGCTCGATCATCTGACCCTTAAGGAACCCCTCGCCCGCCGTCGGCGACAAGGGCTGGTCCCAAATCTTGCGAACCACGTCCATGCCGCTGACGACATGGCCGAACACCGCATAGCCGGCATTGTCGCCGCTCGCTTTGGGATCGGCGTCGAGCCCGGTCAGGTCGGAGAGCATGATCGAGAAATCGCCCGTTGCACTCCCGGGCGCGTTGCGCGCCATCGAGATCGCGCCGGCCTTGTGGCTCAAGCCCGTCTGCGTCGTCGGCTCGTGCGCGATCGGTTTCAGGGCGCGCTGCGGGTTGTTCTGGATGCCGCCCTGGATGAGGCCATTGGGCTGATCGCCCCAGTTGAGGTGCATCGCCCGATAGAACACCGTGCCGTCGAAGCGCTTCTGATCGACATAGTGGACGAAATTCTCGACCGTGATCGGCGCATGCACATGATCGAGCTCGAGCGTGATCGCGCCTAGGTCGGTCGTCACCACCACGCGCACCGTATCGCCGATCGGTGCTGGCGGCGCCGTTGGCGCGACGTGCTTGGCCGGCGGTGCCGCCGCGATCAGCGCCAGGCCTGCCAGAGCAACGGCAACGACTCGCTTCATTCGGGCTGACCCCAGAACCACATCCGCTGCAATTCGCGTGTCTTATCAAGAAACTGATGCTTCAGCGCGCCCGCAACGTGCAGCACGAACAACGCATAAACGAGCTTGGCGCCCAGTTCGTGAATCTCACCGAACAGCTCGTGATACCGCTTCATCTCCGCCGGCCCCAGATGCTGGAAATAGGCGGCGCGCGGAATTTCGATCAGGCCGAACAGCATCAACGGGTGCGTCGCCGCCGCATCCCATGCCGAATCGTGCAGCCAGCCAGTGATCGGCATCAGGAAAATGACCAAATAGAGCGCCCAATGCGTCCAGTGCGAGGTGCGGATTTCCCATTGCTGATATTTGCTCGGCAGCGGCGGCGGTCGATGGGTGAACCGCCAGAGCAGCCGTAGCACAGCAAGGCCGAACACGGTGATGCCGATTGACTTATGAACGTCGATCAGCGGGCGGACCTGCGCGTCGGGCACGTTGGGCCAGGTCCAGGCAAGCGCGATGTTGATGATGATGCCCAGCGCTACCAGCCAGTGCAGCCAGATCGCGGCTTGGGTGTATCGCCGTGCTTCCATTACGTCGCTCCTCATCATACGCCCAAGGACCATCTGGCGCGAACCGCCCAACGCGCCTACCTAGCCGCAAGCTCCCGTTCAGCTCAATTCGGAAATAGTCGCGCGATGCTGATGATGACCCAGGCGCTCGTCGCGCAATCGCCGCGCTTTACGCCCCGGCGCGTGCCGTGGACGGCGACCGCGATCAATCTGGGCGCGGCCGCGCTGTTTCTGGCGCTGCTCGCGCAGGCGTATTTCCGCACCGGGCTTGCGAGCTGGTCGGTCGGTGTCGCCTATATTCTCTACGACAGCTTCCTGCTGGCGTTCACCGCGAGCCGCACCTGGCGGCTGATGCAGCCCACGCCCGCCGCGCCCACCCCGCCCATTGGACCGCGCCCGACATTGGGCGTCATCGTCGCCGCGCATAACGAGGCCGATGTGCTCGGCGTCACCATCGACACGCTAGCCGCGCAGAGAGATCCGCCCGACTTGATCCTGATCGCCGATGACGGCTCGAGCGATGCAACGGGCGAGGTGCTGGCCCGGCTCTACGGAATCCAGGCGCCGCCGCTCGGCGGGTTGAGCGCCGCCGCGCCGCGCTTGCCGAGCCTGCGCTGGCTGCGGCTGCCCCATGGTGGCAAGGCGCGCGCGCTCAATGATGCCATCCAGCGCATCGATACCGATGTCGTGCTCACCGTCGATGCTGATACGCTGATCGATCCCGGCGCGCTCGCCGCGATGCGTGCTGCCTTCATCGCCGAGCCGGCGCTGGTTGCCGCCACCGGCGTGCTGACGCCGATCTGCGGGCCATCGCGGATGGAGCGCACCTTCCAATGGTTCCAGCGCTACGAATATGTCCGCAATTTCTTGTCGCGCTATGCCTGGATGCAGGAGCGCGGGCTGCTGCTTATCTCGGGCGCGTTCGCGGCGTTTAGGCGTGAGGCGGTGGTGCGCGTCGGCGGGTTCGATCCCGATTGCCTGGTCGAGGATTATGAGCTGATCCACCGGCTTTATCGCCATTCGGCCGATCACGACCTCGGCTGGACGATCCGCGTGATCGGCGGCGCCACCGCGCGCACCGATGCCCCTGCCAGCCCCATGGCGTTCCTGCGCCAGCGCCGCCGCTGGTTCGGCGGGTTCCTCCAGACGCATTGGTGGAACCGCGACATGATCGGCAATGCGCATTTCGGCCGGCTCGGCACGCGGATGATGCCAGTGAAGACGCTCGATACGCTGCAGCCGATCTACGGCCTTGCCGCGTTCGCGATCCTGATCGCGCTAATCGCAACCGGCACGTTCCGCCTCGCTTTCCCGATCCTGCTGGTGATGCTCGCCAAGGTCGTACTCGATCTTGCCTATCACCTCTGGAGCCTGCGCCTCTACGCGCGCTGGACGGGGCAGGCAGACGGCCTTGGTTGGCGCTGGGCGCTGGTCGCCTCGCTGCTCGAGCCGTTCAGCTTTCAGCTGCTCCGTCATGCCGGCGCCGCTTGGGGCTGGTGGACGTTCCTTACCGGCCAGGGCAGCTGGGGCAAGCAGCGCCGCACCGCGATCGAGAGCGCCCACCAAAGCTGATCGATCCTGGATGCGATTGGGTATGCGCCTGCGTGGGCAAGCGCGCGATTGCCTGTTAACCGTAGCACGTTGCAGATGCTTAACGATTCGCGGGCGGGGGCGGGAATGGCGATGGGGGCAAAAGAGCTGTTCGGTGGCGCAGCTCAATTGCTTCAGGCTCACGCACCAGCGGCCGCTCATGCCGCGGGCGCCGCGTGGTCGCTCTCCGCGGGCAGCTGGCCCGAATGGCTCCAGCTTGGCCTCGCCATTCTCGGCGTCGGCGCGGCCTTCGGGCTGATCGGCGCGGTCGTCGCGCTCAAGAATCGCTTTCCGGTGCCGGCCAAGCATCGCGCCGCCGATTTCGTCCGCATGCTCTGCGCGCAACTGTGGGAGCATAGCGACCATATCGCCAAGGTGTTTGCCGAGCGGTTGCGCAACCCGCCCTCTGACATTGCCGCGATGCGCATCCTGGTGCGCCTGCTGCGCGAAGACCTGAGCACGGCGATCAATTTCATCGAGCAGATGCGCGCCCACCCGCCAGGCAGCTGGCACGGCGCCGATATCTTCACGGCCTTCACCAACTGGAGCGCGCCGGTCGTCGCGATGGCCAAGCAGCTCGACGATCTCCATCAGGCGGTCACATATCCGCTGCTCCGCGAGCCGGTCGACAAGCAGCGCGATGCGACGCTGGTCTATCAGTATCTGACCGAGCAGGCGTTCCTGCTTCGCCGGGTCGATGATGTCGAAGCGCGCGCTTATGCGTTTTGCGCGGTGGCGCGCAAGCTGCTCGACAAGGACAAGAAGCCCGACCATGGCCACGGCGAGGGCGAGGCGCATGAATGCCCGTGCTGCAAGCGCACCCCCGGCGATCATCATCCCCGCGCGCGTGATCCGCTGCAGCCGATCGTCCTGCCGCCGCCGCCAGCACCGCCGCCACCGCCACCGTCTCCGCCGCCCCCGCCGGTCTGTCGCTGCACGGCGGTCCAAGCCTGCATCTGCATGCGGGGCTGTGCGTGCGCTTGCCAATGTCCGCCAGCACCACCGCCCAAGCCCGCCAGCTGATGCGGCGCCGCCGCGAGTCAGTGCTTGGCGAGCACGCGCCCTGCCACCGCATCGAGCTTCGCCAGCAGCGCCGGGTCGCGGGCCTCGGGCGCAGTGATCAGCGCATAGTCGAGCACGCTATCAAGCGGTGAGGGCTCGCGGACGGGCGGCAGCGCCTCGACGAACGCCTTCACCGTTGCTCGTGCCAGCGCACCGTTCGCGGCCATCTGCGCGATGATCTCCGCCACCTCGACATGCGCCTCTTCCTCGCGCCAGCAATCATAATCGGTGACCATGCCGATCAGCGCATAAGGCAGCTCGGCCTCGCGGGCGAGCTTGGCTTCGGGCATCGCGGTCATGCCGATCACATCGGCGCCCCATTGCCGGTAGAGCAGGCTTTCCGCGCGTGTCGAGAATTGCGGGCCTTCCATGGCGAGATAAGTCGCGCCGAGTGTCGACTGCCCGCCGGCCTGCGTGATCGCGGCATCGGCGAAGGTAGAGAGGCGCGGGCAGACGGGCTCCGCCATCGAGACATGCGCGACCATACCGCTGGTGAAGAAGCTCGACGGCCGGCCCTTGGTGCGATCGATGAACTGATCGACCACCACGAAGCGGCCCGGCGCCAGCTCTTCCTGCAAGCTGCCGATCGAGCTGATCGCGAGGATGTCGGTGCAGCCGGCGCGCTTCAGCGCGTCGATATTGGCGCGCGCGTTCAATTCGGACGGGCTGATGCGGTGGCCCCGGCCATGGCGCGGCAGGAAGACGAGCTTGACCGCGCCGAGCCGGCCGAACAGCAATTGGTCGGATGGCGGGCCCCACGGCGTCTCGACCGTGCGCCACTCGGCATCCTCCAGCCCACCGATCGCGTAGAGCCCCGATCCGCCGATGATCCCGATCGTCCAGCCGCCGATATTCTGGCCATCACCTCGAATTGCCATGTTCACTCCTGACAGTCGCCATGCCATATGTTGCCCGGGCCTGTTGCCGGGGAGATTCGATGCGCCGCCTGACTGCTCTAGCTGCTGCTATTGCCATCATCGGTGCCGCCCCTGCCCATGCCGCCGACCCGATCACGGGGCAATGGCTAACCGCCAAAGGCAATGCGGTTGTGACGATTAGCAAGTGCGGCGCGAACGCATGTGGCCGGATTTCACGCTTGCTCGTCACGACGCCGGAAAATCCCGATGGCCTCGATCGCCGCAACGGCAAGCCCGAGCTGCGTACCCGTAAGTTGGTCGGGCTGATGATCATTCCCAACTTTACCGATGCCGGCAAGGATTGGCGCGGCCGTATTTATTCGCCTGAGACGGGCGGGGAATATAGCGGCTACCTCTCCAGGAACGCTGACGGTACGCTGACTGTGAAGGGTTGTGTGGCGGCGCTGCTCTGCCAGACCCAGACGTGGAAGCCGGCGAAATAGCGGGCGTTTAAACGACCTTCATGCCCGACGAATAGTGGTGCCAGGCGAAGATCGCCGCCGCGCCGCGGTGGGGGCGCCAGGGTTCCGCCAGCTCGCGGCACAATTTCTCGCTCGGGCGCTCGTCATGGCCGAGCAGGCGACCGATCTCGATCTGCACCGCCAGATCGCCCGCCGGCCAGATATCGGTCCTGCCTTCGGCAAACAGCAGATAGATTTCCGCCGACCAGCGGCCAATGCCCTTGATCCGGACGAGCTGCGCAATCGCTTCCTCATCGTCGGCGGGCAGGTTCATCAGGTCAAGCCGGCCGCTCGTCACTTCATCCGCCAGGCTCTTGGCGTAGCTCGATTTCTGGCGTGAGAGGCCGGCGTCGCGCAAGCCCTCGGGCGTGGCGGCGGCGATCGTTTGCGGGTCATCCAAATCGCCGAGCCCGGCTTCGAGCTTGTTCCAGATCGACTGCGCCGCCTTTACTGACACCTGCTGGCCGACAATGGTGCGCAGCAACGTGCCATAGCCGCGATCGCGGATGCGCGGCTCGGGATAACCGACGCGCGCCACGGCGGCAGCGAAGGCGGGCTCACGCGCGGCCAGCGCATCGAGCGCCATCGTCAACTGCTCGGCGGAAAGGCCCATCAACTGCGTCCTTGAAATCGTGGATCGGCGACGGCAAGGGAGCGCGCGACACCTGTAGGGGAAATGGACATGCCAGAGCTTATCGTCGTGTTGCGCGATGGGGAAGAACGCACGATCACCGGCGAGGCGGGCTTGTCGGTGATGGAAGTGATCCGCGACGCGGGCATCGATGAAATCCTGGCGCTGTGCGGCGGCTGCTGCAGCTGCGCGACCTGCCATGTCCATGTCGACCCGGAATTTGCGGCCAAACTGCCGAAAATGAGCGAAGACGAGAATGATCTGCTCGAATCGTCCGCTGATCGCGACGATTATTCGCGGCTGTCGTGCCAGATCCCGTTCACCGACGCGCTGAACGGCCTGAAAGTCCGCGTCGCCGCCGAGGATTAACCGCCGGTCGCGAGCCTGAGCACGGCAGTCGGCGCGACCTTGGTCTGCGGCGTCGCGCGCCAGCGGATGATCTTGCGCCCGCCCGCCTCGCTTACGCCATCCTCGTTATTCTGGCTGACGATGGCCGCATCGGTATCGAGCGTGAAGCTGCCATCAAGCTGACTGGCGCCCGATGCCGCGCTGCCCATGCCACCGAGCCCGCCCACGTCGCCCATCGCCTTGCCGCTGCTATCGTCATTGGCGAAGGCAGGCGCCTTGACGCGCACCGTGCCGCCCTTGCGCAGCTCCAGCGCGATGAAGGGGAACATCACTTCGGCGTCGAGATTGAACGGCCAGACAAAATCATGGGTCAGCGTGCCGGTGATCGCGTAATCGACCATGAACTTGCCGTCGCCGAGATAGGTCACCTGGCGATAGCCCGCCTCGTGGCTCAGCGCCTCGGCAAGCGCGCGGCGCTTGCGCTCGGTCTCGGCCTTGGCCTGCGCGGCCTTTTCGGCATTGGCGCGTGCTTCGGCCGGGCTCGGCTTGTCGGCGCCTAAATTGGGGATGTCGGCACTGTCGCCGGCGTCGATCACTTCGCCCTGATAAGCGAACGCGAAATGGCCATCGGCGTCGATCTTCAGCGTCGAGGTGAACTTGCCCGGCGCCAGCACGCAGCTCGCGAGCGCCAGAGGCAGCAGCAACACCGCCGCCGCGCGCATTACCCGATGGATCATCGCCCGTCTCCCCGGTTCAGCGTGCCTCCCGGCTGGCGACGGCATAAAGCGCGATCGCCGCGGCGTTCGACACGTTCAGGCTCTCGATCCTAGCCGAAATCGGCAGCCGGGCCAAAGCGTCGCAATGTGCCTCCGTGTTTTGGCGCATGCCTTCGCCCTCGGCGCCGAGCACCAGCGCGATGCGGCCGGAGGTACCGATTGCTTGCGCTAATGTTGCGTCGGCGGCGCCAGTCAGGCCCACCCTCCAGAACCCGGCCTCGGCAATCTCGCCAAGCGCGCGCGCCAGGTTGACGACGCGCACCCAGGGCACCAGCTCCAAAGCGCCCGAGGCGGCGCGCGCAACAGTGCCCGATTCGGGCGGCGCGTGCCGGTCTTGCGTGACGATGCCGACCGCATCGAACGCGGCGGCCGAGCGCAGGATCGCGCCGACATTGTGCGGGTCGGTCACTTGGTCGAGCACCACCAGCGGCCGCGCGTCGCCGGCGTCGCCCACCTCCGCCAGCAGATCGGCGAGCCAGATATCCTCGAGCGGATCGACCTCGGCGACGATGCCCTGGTGCGGCGCATCCGACGGCACCAGCCGCGCGAGATCAGCGACATCGGCATAGGTCACCGGCACGCCATCAGGCAGGACGATCTCGCGCGCCGCCTCATGCGTGATCCACAGCTTGCGCACCGTGCGCGCGGGATTGTCGAGCGCGGCATAAACCGCGTGCCGCCCCCAGAAGCGCGGCCGGTTGGGATTGCCGCCCGCCGGCCGATGGCCACCCTTACGCGCCATCAGTCGCCGCCCTCACTCATCGTCTTTGCTATAGGCATAGGGGTCGGTCGTCGTTGGCTTGGTCGGCAGCGGCGGCCGGGGCAGTGCCTTTTCGGCATTGGCGGCGTTCAGCAGGAAGCTCGCCATGATCGTTGATGCCTGGCGCATGTCGTCGCCCTTCAGATGATCATAAGTGTCGATCGAGCTGTGGTGGACGCGGCTGTCATAATCGAGCGGGTCCTGGATGAACTGGAAGCCCTGCAGCCCGATCGCCTGCATGAAGACGTGATCAGTCCCGCCCGTCTTCTGGATGACGACATTGGTCGCGCCCATCGAATTGAACGGCGCCAGCCATTCGCGGAAAGTGGAGACGACCGCCGGATTGTTCTCGGCATAAATGCCGCGCACCTTGCCCGAGCCGTTGTCGAGATTGAAATAGGCGGCAAGGTCGCCATAGCCGGGCTTGGGATTGATCGGCCAGCGATTGGTCCAGCCGAGATAACGCGCCAGCCCGGTCGCGGGCGCATCACCCGGGTTGCCGCGCGTCGCCAGATGCTGCTCGACATAAGCCATGCTGCCGAGCAGGCCCTGCTCCTCGCCGACCCAAAGCGCGAAGCGGATCGTCCGCTTGGGCTTGATGCCCGATTTCGCCAGGATGCGCGCGGCTTCCATCACCATCACGCTGCCCGCGCCGTTATCCGCCGCGCCATCGCCCGCGACCCAGCTGTCGAGATGCGCGCCCGCCATCACATAGCCCGCCTTGGGGTCGCTGCCGGGGATTTCGGCGATGATGTTATAGGCCTTGCTGTCGCTGTCGTCGAAATGGACGACGCTATCGATTTCGAGCGTCGGCGCATCGCCGGCCTTGGCGAGGCGGGCGAGGCGGCGATAATCCTCGGCCGCAATCTGCACGCCGGGCAGGCTCGGCGTCGCGTCCTTGGTGAAGAGATAGCCCTCGCCGCTCACCAGCTTGCCGTCGCGATAGGCCTCGCTTGCCCAGGCGACCGCGCCCTCGGCTTTGAGGAACGCATCAAGCTTTTGCGCGAAGCCCAGCCGCTTCAGCGCACGATCGGGCGCGCTGGGGTCGAAATGCGGCGGCTGGAAGGTATCGAGCTTGCTCAGGTCCTCGCCGCTCAACCGCTGGAAGGGTGCCTCGCGCGGTTCCGATCCGCTGTCGGGCAGCGTGATCAGCACAATCTTGCCGGCGAGCTTGCCTTTCCATTTGGCGAAATCGGCTTCCTTGCTCAGCGGCGCGACGATGATCGGTGCGCTCACCGCGCCGTTGGTCGCCGGGGTCCACGCGACGGGGATTGCGGTCAGCTGAATGGGCCGCGGGGTGAGCATCCGCACGCTCGATCGTTCGATCCACCAGCCGCGGCCGAACTCGAAGCCTTCCTTGTGGACATTCGAAAGGCCCCAGTCCTTGAACTTCGACTGCGTCCAGTCCTCCGCCTTGCGGATCGCCGGCGAATTGGTGAGGCGCGGGCCGATGACGTCATCGAGATATTCCGCCGTCACCATCACTTCGCTGTGGTTGAGGCCTTCATTGATGATCTTGGCGGTCGCCGCCTTGTCGACCGATTGCGATGCGGCGGGCGCGGCAAGCGCAAGCGTGGCGACAGCGGCAAGTAGCGAACGGCGCATGGAAACCCCCTTGGTCGGTAGAAACACGGATGCGCGGTGCTAAGCGCAAGCGGCGGGGCCGCGCAAGAGGGCGCCGGAACGACCGCCCGCTGGTTGACAGCGACGGATTCGCTCGGCAAGGGGCCACGCTTCGCGGCTCAAGCGACACCCATGGAAGGGTGGCCGAGTGGTTAAAGGCAGCAGACTGTAAATCTGCCCGTCTCCGACGTACGCTGGTTCGAATCCAGCCCCTTCCACCAGCCCGCGAGATAAAGGGTCCGGGGGACCGTTTATCTCGCGGGCTCCCAGAGCGCAGCGGAGGGGCGCCGGGCCACACGCGCGGACGCCATCCCGCACCCGATCAGCGCGCCCCTGCACATGCCGCACCTTGGCGGCGGGCACTTAGCCTGCCATGCCCAGTCGCCACGCCCATCGGGAGCGCTCCCATGCCGCTAAAACTCCTCGTCCTCTATGGCTCTTATCGCCATAACCGCGCCGGCATCCGCCTCGCGCGCTATGCCGTCGCGCAGCTCAACGCGCGCGGCCACCATGCCGAGCTGATCGACGCCAGGGAGATAAACCTCCCCATGCTCGACCGCATGTACAAGGAATATCCGCCCGGCCAGGCGCCCGAAGCGATGGCAACGCTCGCTGCCAAGATCCGCGAGGCCGACGGCTTCGTCTTCGTAACCGGCGAATATAATTGGGGCATGCAACCGGGCCTGAAGAACCTGACCGACCATTTCCTCGAGGAGTGGTTCTGGCGACCGGCGGCGATCATCAGCTATTCGGCCGGGCGATTGGCGGGCGCCCGCGCCGCCGTCGCCTGGCATGGCACGCTCAGTGAAATGGGCATGGTGGTGATTTCGAGCACCGTCACCGTCGGCGGCATCGCCGGCGCGCTTGACGCCGATGACAAGCCGACCGGCGATGGCGGCCATGCGCTCGAAGCCACCTTCCCGCGCTTCGCGGCCGATCTCGAATGGTGGGCCAATGCCGCGCGCCGCCAGCGGGCGGACACCCCACCCCCCTATTGACCGGCGCGCTCTTCAAAACCGCCGGTCTTGGCTCTACGCCCCGATGATGAGCACCACACAGATTCGCGTCGGCATTGGCGGCTGGACCTATGAGCCGTGGCGCAACAATTTCTACCCCGAGAAATGGCCGCAGAAGCGCGAGCTTGAATATGCCGCGTCAAAGCTGACCGCGATTGAGATCAACGGTACTTATTATTCGTCGTTCAAGCCGGCGAGCTTCGCGGCCTGGGCAGCGGCAGTGCCTGATGATTTCGTCTTCGCGGTCAAGGCGAGCCGCTTCTGCACCAATCGCAAGGTTCTTGCCGACGCGGGCGAGTCGATCGAGCGTTTCGTTAGCCAAGGCTTGACCGAGCTGGGCCCCAAGCTCGGGCCGATCCTCTGGCAATTCATGGCGACCAAGAAGTTCGACGCCGACGATTTCGGCGCCTTCCTGAAATTGCTGCCGACCGCGCATGCCGGGGTGACGCTGCGCCACGCCGTACAAGTGCGACACGAGAGCTTCGCGACGCCGGCGTTCGTCGAGCTGGCGCGTGCGGCGGGCGTGGCGATCGTACACGCCGATTCGGCCGATTATCCGGCGATCGCCGATGTGTCGGGCGATCACGTCTATGTCCGGCTGGAGCAGGGCGTTGCCGAAGAGCCGGCTGGCTATGCGCCCGAGGCGCTCGATCGCTGGACCGGTATGGCGCGGGATTGGCAGCGGGGCGCGGCGCCTGCGCCCGTGCCGCTGGTCGCCGATCCGGCCCCGGCAACGCCGCGCGACGCGTTCGTGTTCTTCATCAACGGCGCCAAGGAACGCGCGCCCCATGGCGCGATGGCGTTGATCGAGCGATTGGGGCGCTAGGGCGCGCCGGTCAGGGCGTCGTTGCCGTCGCGGTGGTCGGCGTCGGCGGTGCGGTTGGCGCGCTGGGCGCCGGCGGGGTCGTCACCGCCGGGCGCTGGCCGGCGCGATGCGGCATCATCGCTTCGGGATCGGGCGAACCGGTGCCAACGAGAGCAACGGTCTCGATCAGATCGAGCGCGCGGTGCGCGTCGATATAGCGCTGCGCCGCTGCCCGCCACGCGCCGGCTTGGCCGGCACCGGGCATCCGGTCGATCTCGGCCAGCGCGGGTTCGACCTGACGCGCGTCGAGCAGGCGGCGAACGCGCGCCAGCCGGTCGGCGGGGTCAGGCGACGGCGTCCCTTCCTTGCGCAGGGTGACGAGCCCGGTCAGCGCGCGATGGAAGCTCGCCCACCAGCCATCCTGAATGCCGCCGGTGGTGAGCACCGGCGCGATCGATTCGAGCGCGAGGCGCAGATCCTCGACCGTCACCGGATTGCGTGACGCATCGATGATGGTGTTGACCGCGCGCGGCTGGCTCGCGCCGAAGCGCTGGCGCAGCTGGCCTTCGAGGTAGCCTAGCCCAAGCCCGCGATCGATCGCGCGGCGCGACGCAAAGGCCACCAGCAGCGCTTCGGCGCGGCCCGCATTGCCGGCGGCGAAGCGGCTATCCTGATCGATCATCGCTTCGCGCGCTTCCAGGCCCGCGAGCCGGCCGGAGAGCATTGCCACCCGCGCGTCGAGCGCGGCGGCATCGGGGGAACGCGGCGCGCTATCGGCTTCGGGCGGCGGCTGGAACATGCCGCTGCCGGTCGACGTCGCCTCGCCAGGGCGCGACGGCGCCGTCATCGTCCAGCCGGCATAATAGCGCACCAGCGCCAGCGTCACCAAGATCCCGGCCGCGAAGGCAAGCGCCATGAACAGGATGAACCCGCGCGATCCGGTGCGGCGCTTGGGCAAGGGATAGGTCGTCGGATCGCTGGCCATCGCGCCCTTATTCCCTTGCCGGGCGATGGGGTCAATCGGCGAGGCGTTGCGCGGTCGCGATGAGCGCGGCATCGTTTGGAGCGTCCGCTACCGCCACCGCGCCCCAGCCATGGCCGGCGGCGTCGGCGGCGGCGTGGCTGATCGCGGCGATATCGAGCGTGGCGCGCGCGATGCCGGCCTGGTCGATCAGCGCGGCGAGACGCGCGCCGGCGCGCGGCGAATGGAGCAGCGCGACGGTGCCGATCAAGGCCGTCAGCTCGTCTCGTCCGATCGGCACTTCCTCGCTCGCATAGACCGCGACGCGCTCGGCGATGATGCCATCCGCGCCCCCATCGCCGGCGCTGACGTCACGGCCGCTCAGGTGAAGGCCGCGGGTGACGCCATGGCGCTGGGCAGCCGCCATCAGCGCGGCGGCATCGCCCTCGCCGGTCAGCGCGACCGAAAAGCCGGCCGTCTGCGCTGCTTCGGCGGTTGCCTTGCCCACCGCGAAGGTAGGCAGATGCCGGAGCCGATCGAGCGCTGGCCCCGCGTGACGCACCGCATTGGCGCTGGTGACGATGATGGCGTCAAAGCGTCGAGCGTCGGGCGCTTGCCATGCCAGCGGCTGCACGGCGAACAGCGGCAGGCGGATCGCGGTCAGGCCGAGGGCTTCGATCCGGCGCGCGGTGGCGCTGTTGCCGGGTTCGGGCCGCAGCACTGCGATGGGCCGGGGCATGGCCGGCGCCGATCAGCCGCCGAACAGCGCCGCAACGCTGGCCGGCGCGCGCGCGATGAGGTCGGCGGCGAGCGCTTGCGCGGCTGCGGCGTCGTCGCCGGTCGATTGCCTTTCGCCATCCACCGCCGCGCTGCCATCGGCGGCGTAAAGCGTGGCGCGCAGGTGCAAGCCCTCACCATCGAGCGTCGCCAGCGCCGCGACCGGCGAGTGGCAATCGGCGTTGAGCGCGGCAAGCAGCGCCCGCTCGGCAAGCACACAGCGATGCGTCGGCGCATCATCGATTGCCGCCAGCAGCGCCAGCGTCGCCCCATCATCCGCGCGCGCCTCGATCCCGACGGCACCCTGAGCGGGCGCGGGTGGCATGACGTCAATCGGCACCGCCGCGCCGACATCTCCGCGCCCCAGCCGGTCGAGCCCGGCGGCGGCCAGCAACGTCGCGTCGATTTCGCCTGAGGCCACCTTGCCGAGCCGCGTATCGACATTGCCGCGCAGCAGCGTGATCTCCAGATCAGGACGCACGCGCTTCAACTGCGCCGCGCGGCGCGGCGAGCTTGTCCCCACCCGCGCACCCTGGCGCAGCGCAGCGATGCTCTCGGCGCCGATCAGCCGATCGCGGACATCGGCGCGTGGCAGCATCGCGGCGATGGCGATGGCTTCGGGCCGGATCGTCTCGACATCCTTCATCGAGTGAACGGCAAAGTCGATTTCGCCGTCGAGCAATGCGCGGTCAAGCTCTTTGGTCCACAGCGCCTTGCCGCCGATTTCGGCGAGTGCGCGGTCCTGGACGATATCGCCGGTGGTCTTGACCGTAACGATCTCGATCGCATCCTCGGCCAGGCCATGCGCGGCCATCAGCGCGGCGCGGACCATGCGGGCCTGAGTCAAAGCGAGTGGCGAGCCTCGGGTGCCGAGGCGTAAGACGGGAGAGCCCATGGCTTGTGCTAGCCCCGTTGCCCGCTAGAGAGCAAGCCATGGCGCTGATCCTCGGCCTGGAATCGAGCTGCGACGAAACGGCGGCGGCACTAGTGACGAGCGACCGCGTCGTCCGCGCGCACAAGCTGGCGGGTCAGGAAGCCGCGCACCGTCCCTATGGCGGGGTGGTACCTGAAATCGCCGCGCGCGCACATGTAGAGGTGCTGAGCCCGCTGGTTGAGGCCGCGCTGGCGGAAGCGGGTGTGACCCTGGCCGAGGTTGACGCCATTGCGGCAACGGCGGGGCCGGGGCTGATCGGTGGCGTCATGGTGGGCCTCGTCACCGGCAAGGCGCTGGCGCACGCGGCGGGCAAGCCGCTCATCGCGGTCAATCATCTCGAAGGCCATGCGCTCAGCCCGCGGCTTGCCGATCCCGATCTTGCCTTTCCCTATCTGTTGCTGCTGGTGTCTGGCGGGCATTGCCAGTTGCTGCTGGTCGAAGGCGTTGGCCGCTATCGCCGCTTGGCGACGACGATCGACGATGCAGCGGGCGAGGCGTTCGACAAGGTCGCCAAGCTGCTCGACCTGGGCTTTCCCGGCGGCCCGGCGGTCGAGCGCGCGGCGCTGGAGGGCAATCCCTGGGCGGTGCCGCTGCCGCGCCCGCTGGTCGGGTCGGGCGAGCCGCATTTCTCGTTCGCGGGCTTGAAGAGCGCGGTGGCGCGCGTCGTCGGCCAGTATCCGGTGGGCGATATCGCTGCCTCGTTCCAGCAGGCGGTGGTCGATTGCCTCGTCGATCGCACCCGGATCGCGCTGGCGGCGGCGCCTGAGGCTAGCGCGCTGGTCGTGGCGGGCGGTGTCGCGGCCAATCAGGCGGTGCGCGCGGCGCTGACCAGCCTCGCCGCCGAGCAGGGCAAGCGCTTCGTGGCACCCCCGCTCTGGCTGTGCACCGACAATGCCGCGATGATCGCCTGGGCGGGCGCCGAGCGCTTTGCGGCGGGCTTGACCGACCCGCTCGACGCGCCGGCGCGCCCGCGCTGGCCGCTCGATCCGTCGGCGGAAGCCGTGCGGGGTGCGGGAGTGAAGGCGTGAGGATCGGCGTCATCGGCGGCGGCGCCTGGGGGACGGCGCTCGCGCAAGTCGCGGCGGCGACGGGTGACGAGGTGCTGCTCTGGGCGCGCGAGCCGCAGGTCGTGGCGTCAATCAACGGCGCGCACGAGAACCCGCTATTCCTGCCTGACGTCAAGCTGTCGCCGGCGATCCGGGCGACGGGTAACCTCGGCGATTTGTCGGCAGCGGATGCACTGCTCGTGGTCACGCCAGCCCAGCACGTCCGCGCGATTCTGGCGGAAACGGCGGTGGGAAGCCGGCCGCTGGTGCTGTGCGCCAAGGGGATCGAGGCCGGCACGCGGCTCTTAGTCGGCGAGGTGGCGGCGCAGCTGCACCCGCGCGCGCCGATCGCGGTGCTCTCCGGCCCCACCTTCGCGCGCGAAGTCGCCGCCGGGTTGCCGACGGCGATGACGCTCGCCTGCGCCGATGCTGCCGTCCGCGACGCGCTGACGGCCCGCCTCGCCCGCCCGACGTTCCGGCTCTACGCCAGCGACGACGTGATCGGCGCGGAGATTGGCGGCGCGGTCAAGAATGTGCTCGCCATTGCCTGCGGCGTGGTCGAGGGCGCCGGGCTCGGCCAGAATGCGCGCGCTGCGCTCATCGCGCGCGGCTTTGCCGAAATGACGCGCTTTGGCTTGGCGCGCGGCGCGCAGGCGGAAACGCTCGCCGGACTGTCGGGGCTCGGCGATCTGGTGCTGACCTGCTCGTCACCCGCCTCGCGTAACTATGCGCTCGGCATCGGCCTGGGGCAGGGGCGACCCGCCGCCGCTTTGCTCGACAGCCAGCGCACCGTTGCGGAAGGGGCCTTCACCGCGCCGGTGCTGCGCGAGGCGGCGCAAGCGGCGGGCGTCGAGATGCCCGTTGTCGAAGCGGTGTGCGCGCTGCTCGAAGGCGCGCCGGTCGCCGCCGTTGTCGAGGCGCTGCTGGCCCGGCCGTTAACCGCCGAAAGCCGCTGAGCGGAGCGCTAGAAATCGACCGCCACGCCCTTCAGCGACCAATCGCCATAGCGCGTCGGATCAAGGCCGAGCGGGTCGTCGCTTGCCGGCTTGGGCGGCGCGGGCTTGGGCACCGGCGGGCTCTTGGCGAGGTGCGCGGGCGGCTTCACATGGCTGGGACGCTGGCCCATGGCTGGCTCCGTTCGATCGTTGCCGCCACTTGGGGCGAGCGGAAAGCAAGCGCAAGTGGCTGAGCGACGCGCGCCCGCTGCCGATCCGCCCGGCGTCGCTGCCCGGCGCGCGGCCTTGCGCGTGCTCGATGGCGTCTTGCGGCGCGGCGAGGCGCTCGAAGTCGCGCTCGGCCCGGCCACGCGCGGGCTCGATCGCGCTGACGATCGCGGCCTGGTCCATGCGCTTGCTGCTGCCGTGCTGCGCTGGATGGTCGATCTCGACGCGCTGATCGACAGTGCGACCGCGCGCGCGCTGCCTGATGACGCCAAGGCGCGGATGGCGCTGCGCCTTGCGCTGGCGCAAGCGCTGGTGCTCGGCACGCCCGGCCATGCGGCGATCGCCACGGTGCTGCCGCTCGTCGATGGCGGGCCGAGGAAGCTCGTCCATGGCGTGTTCGGCACGCTGATGCGGCGACCGGTCGCCTTGCCCGAGGTGCCGACGCTGCCCGCCCCCGTCGCGGCGCGGTGGCAAGCGGCGTGGGGCGCAGCGATGGTCGCCGGCGCCGAACGCGCGCTGGCCGCGCCGCCGCCGCTCGACCTGACGCTCGCCGATGCGGGCCAGACCGAGGCGCTGGCGGCGCGGCTGCATGGCGTCAGTCTCATGCCCGGCCATCTCCGCCTCGCCGAGCACGGCGGCGTGCCCGAGATCGAAGGGTTCGGCGAAGGCGGCTGGTGGGTGCAGGATCTGGCGGCGTCGCTGCCGGCACGGTTGATCGGCGGCGGCGAGGGGCGCGCAATCGACGTTTGCGCGGCACCCGGCGGCAAGACGATGCAGCTCGCGGCGGCGGGCTGGCACGTGACCGCGATCGACATCGCCGAAAGTCGTCTGGCGCGACTTTCCGAAAACCTCGGGCGCACGGGGCTCTCGGCCGAGATCGTGACGGCGGATGCGCTCAAATGGTCGCCGCCGGCGCCCGCCGATGCCGTCCTGCTCGACGCGCCCTGCAGCGCTACCGGCATTTTCCGCCGCCACCCCGATGTGCTTTACCGCGCGCATCCCCGGCTGATCGGCGAGATGGTGGCACTGCAGACGCGATTGCTCAACCGTGTCGCTAACTGGGTGCGCCCGGGCGGCGTGCTTGTCTACGCGACCTGCTCGCTCGAGCCCGAGGAGGGCGAGCGGCAGCTCGAGCGCTTCTTGGCGGCGCACGCCAATTTCACGCTCGACCCGGTGCTGCCCGACGAGCTGCCGGACGGCGTCCCCGCCACGCGGCAGGGCTGGCTCCGGACTTTTCCACAACAGATTGCGGATAAGGGCGGTTTGGACGGGTTTTTTGCCGCACGGATGATTCGCACTGGCTGATGCCTCGCTTGCGAGCGGCGTCAACAATGCTATTGCCCTGCCATGTCAACCCCGGCTCGTCCCGTGCGTATCGCGCCCTCGATCCTGAGCGCCGATTTCGCGCGACTAGGCGAGGAAGTCCGCGCGATCGATGCCGCTGGCGCCGACTGGATCCATATCGACGTGATGGACGGGCATTTCGTCCCCAACATCACCATCGGGCCGGCGGTGGTGAAGGCGCTGCGCCCGCACAGCGCCAAGCCGTTCGACGTCCACCTGATGATTTCGCCGGTCGATGTATATCTTGAGGCGTTCGCTGAGGCCGGCGCCGATACGATTACCGTCCACCCCGAAGCGGGGCCGCACCTCCACCGCTCGCTCCAGCGGATCAAGGCGCTGGGCAAGCGCGCCGGCGTGGTGCTCAACCCCGCGACGCCTGCGAAGATGCTCGATTATGTGCTGGAGGAGGTTGATCTCGTCCTGGTCATGAGCGTCAATCCCGGTTTTGGCGGGCAAAGCTTCATCCCCTCGCAATTGCGCAAGATCGCCGCGATCCGCACGATGATCGACAAGCTCGGCAAGCCCATCGATCTCGAAGTCGATGGGGGCATCGATCCTGAGATCGCGCGCGCCTGCGTTGAGGCAGGCGCCGATGCGCTGGTAGCCGGCACTGCGGGGTTTCGTGGCGGCGCGGGCAGCTATGCCGCGAACATCCAGGCGTTGAGGGGCGCGTGATCGAGGTGGAGGAACGCCCGATCGAAGCCGATGGCATCGAGCCCGGCAAGCGCTTGATCCGGGTCGGCGGCGACAAGGGATTGTCACTTGCCGAACGTATTAGCGAGCGGCTTTATCGACTCACCTGGCGCACGCCGATTCACGGAGTCAGGCTGAAAGGGCGGCATCCGTTGAAGCTGATCGCGGTTCCCGACGATCCCTTCGCCGGCGATGTGGCGCGCGGGCGCGCGCTGCTCGACGGTCGCGTGCTGTTCGCGGGCGAGGCGCGCGAGATCAAGGGCCTCAATTTCGCCAAGCCCGATTGGTCGCGGCGGATGGGCGATTATCTCCACAGCTTCGCCTGGCTGCGGGATTTGTCGACCGTGGCGACGCGCCAACAGGCCTCGCCGATCGCGGAGGCGCTGATGCGGCGCTGGCTCGATGCGCATGCCGATACGGTGAGCGAGCCTGCCTGGCGGCCTGACTTGTGGGGGCGGCGCGTGCAGTTCTGGACCGCGCACGCGCCGCTGATCCTGTCGTCGACTGATCTCGTCTATCGCTCCAAGGTGCTCAACACCCTGGCGCGCGGCGCTCGGCATCTCGACGGCACGGCGGACAAGGCAGCCCCCGGCGCGGGGCGGCTGGCGGCCTGGGCGGGGGTGATCACCGCCGGTCTGCTGATCCCGGCGGGCGAGCCGCGCCGCAAGCTCGGCGAAAGCGGGCTGGCCAAGGCAATCCAGGCGTCCGTCTTTGGCGATGGCGGCATCGTCGCGCGCTCGCCGCTCGCCCAGATCGACGCCTTGATGCTGCTCACGAAGCTGCGCGCGGCATACGATGTTCGCCGGCTGGAGCCGCCCGAATTCCTCAACAGCACGCTCGCCCGCATGGTGCCGCCGCTGCTCGGCATTTGTCATGGCGACCATGGCTTGTCGAGCTGGCAAGGCGGCGGCCCGCTGCGTGGCGAGGATGTTGATGCGGTAATCGCGGCCACCGGCGTCCGCACCCGCCCGCTGAAACAGGCGCGCGACTGGGGCTATCAGCGGCTCGCGGCAGGGCAGACGGTGATCGTCGTCGATGCTGCACCCCCGCCGGTCGCGCGGCTGGTCGAGGGCGGTTGCGGCTCGACGCTGGCGTTCGAAATGTCGGAAGGGCCGCAGCGGCTGATCGTCAATTGCGGCGGCGCGCGCACGCTGTCGATCAACGTGCCGGCGGCGCTGGCCGAAGGACTGCGCACGACCGCGGCGCATTCGACCCTGGTGCTCGCCGATAGCAACTCGACCGCGATCCACGCCGATGGCACGCTGGGCAAAGGCGTCGCCGAGGTCGAGCTCAATCGCCAGGAAAGCGAAGCATCGAGCCGGATCGAGGCGAGCCATGACGGTTATGCCAAGCGCTTCGGCTTCGTCCATCGCCGGCAATTGATCCTTTCCGCCGACGGCCGGGATTTGCGCGGCGAGGATATGCTGCTGCCCGCCGGCAAAAAGCGCCGCGTCGGCGAGATCGGCTTTGCGGTGCGCTTCCACCTCGCGCCCGGCGTCCAGGTATCGCCCACCGCAGACGGGCAAGCGGCGCTGCTGCGGCTGCCCTCGGGCACCTTGTGGCAATTCCGCTGCCGGGGCGGCGCGCTGACGGTCGAGGAAAGTCTGTGGGTCGACGCCGATGGCCGCGCCCAATCGACGCTGCAGCTCGTCGTGTCGGGGGAAACGCCAGCGGGCGGCACCAATGTCAGCTGGGCCTTGAAGCGCGCGATGTGATCGGCGAGAGGGGCCCCGAATAATCTAAAGCCGTTCGTGTCGAGCGAAGTCGAGACACGTCATCCCGGTCTCTGCGAGATATCCCGTCCCTCGACTTCGCTCGGGACGAACGGAAAGGGGCACATGACCACCATCAAGATCAACCGCGCGCTGCTATCGGTTTCGGACAAGACCGGCATCGTCGATCTCGGCCGCGCTCTCGCGGCGAAGGGCGTCGAGCTGGTCTCGACCGGCGGCACGGCCAAGGCGTTGCGCGACGCGGGGCTCGAGGTGCGTGACATCAGCGAGCTCACCGGCTTTCCCGAGATGATGGATGGCCGCGTCAAGACGCTGCACCCCAAGGTGCATGGCGGCTTGCTCGCGGTGCGCGATGACCCGGCGCACGCCGCGGCGATGGCCGAGCATGGCATCGGCGCGATCGATCTTGTCGTCGTCAATCTCTACCCGTTCGAGGCGACGGTGGCCAAAGGCGCCGGGCGCGACGAGATTATCGAGAATATCGATATCGGTGGCCCATCGATGGTGCGATCCGCCGCGAAGAACCACGCTTATATCGCGATCGTCACTGATCCCGCCGATTACGCGTTGGTCGCTGCCGGCGAAACGACGCTGGAGGATCGCAAGCGCCTCGCCGCCAAGGCCTTTGCCGCGACCGCCGCCTATGACTCGATGATCGCCAGCTGGTTCGGCTTTGCCGATCAGGGCCAGTTCTTCCCGCCGACGCTGCCGCTCATCCTCGAAGCGCCGCAGCCGCTGCGCTATGGCGAGAACCCGCACCAGCAAGCGGCATTCTACCGCCATCGTGGGCCCGCCGGCGCCGGCATCGGCCAGGCGCGGCAAGTCCAGGGCAAGGAGCTGTCCTACAATAATTACAACGACGCCGACGCCGCGCTCGATCTGGTCAGCGAGTTCCGCGATGCAGGGCCGACCTGCGTCATCGTCAAACATGCCAATCCGTGCGGCGTCGCCACCGCCGCAACGCTGGCCGAGGCTTATGCCCAGGCTTTTGCCTGCGATACGGTGTCGGCATTCGGCGGCATCGTCGCGCTCAATCGGCCGCTCGACGAAGCGACGGCGCGCGCGATCACCGATATCTTCACCGAAGTCGTCGTCGCGCCCGATGCGGATGAAGCGGCGCTCGCGGTGTTCGCGACCAAGCGCAATTTGCGGCTGCTCCTCACTGGCGATCTCCCCAATCCGGCGCGCGGCGGCTTCAACGTCAAGACGATCACCGGCGGCTGGCTGGTGCAGACGCGCGACAATGGGCGGGTGTCGGCCGATGATCTCAAGGTCGTCACCCAGCGCGCGCCGACCGAGCAGGAACTTGCCGACTGCCTGTTCGCCTGGACGGTCGCCAAGCATGTCAAGTCGAACGCGATCGTCTATGCCAGGGATGGCGCGACCGCCGGCATTGGTGCCGGGCAGATGAACCGGCTGCAATCCTCGCAAATCGCTGCCGCCAAAGCCCGCGACGCTGCGGCGCAGGCGGGCTGGGCGGAGCCGCGCACGATCGGCTCGGCGGTCGCGTCGGATGCGTTTTTCCCCTTTGCCGATGGTCTGCTGGCAGCAGCGGAAGCAGGCGCCACCGCGGTCATCCAGCCCGGCGGCTCGATCCGCGATGACGAGGTTATCGCAGCCGCCGATGCGGCCGGGCTGGCGATGGTCTTCACCGGCATGCGCCACTTCCGCCACTGACGCGATCCGTCATGCCAGCGAAAGCTGGCATCGCTCGCCCTGTACCGCGCGACGCCAGCGTTCGCCGGCGTGACGACATCAGGAAATGGCCGGCTCGATCCGCCCGCGCCGCCGGAACAGCGCCTTGTCCTCGGGCTCGAACCCCCAGCGCCACAGCACCGCGAAATAAGTGACGATGATCGCCGGCAGGCCGAAGCTGAGTTCGGCCCATTCCAGCCGGTGCGGCAGTAGCGTAAAGAGATAGCCCACCCCGCCTGCTACCATCGCCGCGCCGATCAGCGGCCAGCGCCAGGCGGAAATCGGCGCCTTCAGCAAGTGCCCGAGCAGGCGGCTTTTGATGATCGACGTAATGGCGACTGACAGGCACAAGGCCGCCGCCGGCCCTGCCGCTTGCGCCGCGATCGGCCAGCCGAGCGCCTTGATCACTTCGATGAACGCCAGGCTCACCAGCACTTGCACGCCCAGCATCGCGAGCGACACCATCAGGTTCCAGTGCCGCGCGATATAGACGAGCGCGCTTTCGCTGACCGCGCCCATCGTCGCGATCACTTCGGCGGTCAGCAGAAAACCGAGCGAGGCGGCGCCGGGGACGAATTGCGGGCCGATCACTCCCATCACCGCGCCGCCGGGAATCGAGCCCATCAGCGCCAGGCAGCCCTGCGGCACCATGATCCAGAAGGCGACTTGGCGGACCTGCTTGGCGATCGCGGCGCGGTCGCCGCGTGCCAGGCTGCGCGCGATGACCGGGCCGAGGATCGGGTCGAAACTCGTCTTCAATCGGCCCGGCAGCGACGCGATCTGCTGCGCCATATAATAAATGCCGACCACCGCCGGCGGAAAGAGCTGGCCAAGGATGAAGCGATCGACATTGCGCGTCGCCCATTCGATCGCATCGGCGCCGGCCAGCGGCATATTGCGCCGGGCAAGCGCAATGATCTGCCAGAAATTGGGCCGCCAGCCCTTGGGCAGCCCATATTCCCGCACAAACGGCACGATCGAAGCGATCATCGCCGCCAGCATCGACAGCGCATAGGCCATTTCCAGGCCATCGGCGGGCATGACGAACCATAGCAAGGTCGCCGCGATGCTGATCGTCCATGGTTCGATTACCGCGCGCGCGGTTACCGTCGCGCGGACATTGTCGCGATAAGCCAGCGCCGCCAGCGACAAGTCCGACCACGCGATCGCGAAGACGATCCCCGGCAACCATTGCTCGAAGCCGATGGCGGCGCCCTTGGGGAACATGATCTCGGGGAACGCGAACAGCACGCCGCTCGCGCAGAGCGAGGCGGCGAGCGCCACGACCAGTGCATCCCACACGACATGCGCGTGCGGCCGATCGGTCTTGGCGAGTGCCTGAGCGAGCCCGCGCTTCATCCCCAACGTCGCCGCCAGCGCGGCAAGTTCGACCACAACCACCGCCAGCGCGAAGCGGCCGACTGTCGCGGCGCCATAGAGCCGGCCGGCGACGAACAGGAACGGGATGCGGGCGCTCAGCCGCAGGATGAAGCCGAACACATTGGTGCGGCCACCCTTGGCGAGCGCGGCGATATCGTCTCGACCGGGGCGGGCGGCGGTGCTTCCGCTCAATGCGCGCTTCCCCAGCTCGCGCCCCAGCCGACCTCTACGCCAAGCGGGACCGACAGCGTGATCGCGGGCTGGGCAGCATGCGCCATGACGTCAGCGATAACGGCCTTGGCTGCCTCGGCCTTCGCTTCCGGCACTTCGAAGACCAGCTCGTCATGGACCTGGAGCAGCATGCGGACATCGACCAGACCCGCGTCTGCCAGCGCACCGGGCATCCGCGCCATCGCCCGCTTGATGATGTCGGCACTGGTGCCCTGGATCGGCGCGTTGATCGCCGCGCGTTCGGCGCCCTGGCGCTCGTGCTGGACCGAGGATTTGATGCGCGGGAACCAGCATTTGCGGCCGAACAGCGTCTCGGTATAGCCCCGCTCGCGCGCCTGCTGGATGGTCTCGGCGATGTAGCGGTTGATGCCGGGGAAACGCTCAAAATAGCGGTCGATCATCGCCTGCGCTTCGTCGGGCGTCACGTCGAGCCGTCCGGCCAGCCCCCAGCGCGAGATGCCGTAGAGAATGGCGAAGTTGATCGTCTTGGCGCGCCCGCGGGTGTCGCGATTGACTTCGCCGAACAGCTCTTCGGCGGTGCGCGAGTGGATGTCGGCGCCCTGCTCGAACGCGTCGCGTAGCGCCGGCACATCGGCCATGTGCGCGGCGAGGCGCAGCTCGATCTGCGAATAATCGGCCGACATCAGCACATGACCCGGCTCAGCGACGAAGGCATCGCGGATCTGCCGGCCCGTTTCGGTGCGGATCGGGATGTTCTGCAGGTTGGGATCGGTCGAGGAAAGCCGCCCGGTCTGCGCGCCGGTCAGCGAATAGCTGGTGTGGACGCGGCCGGTATCGGGGTTGATCTGCGCCTGCAGCGCATCGGTATAAGTCGATTTGAGCTTGGTCAGCTGCCGCCAGTCGAGCACCTTGTGCGCGATCGCGGCGCCTTCCGATCCCTTGTCGGCGGCAATGCGTTCCAGCTCGTTGACATCGGTCGAATAAGTGCCCGATTTGCCCTTGCGCCCGCCTTTGATCCCCATCCGCTCGAACAGCACATTGCCCAGCTGCTGCGGGCTGCCGATGGTGAAGGGGCCACCGGCGAGCGCGTGGATTTCCGCCTCCAATCCGGCGATTTGCTGCGCGAAGTCGGTCGACAGCTGGGCGAGCTTGTCGCGATCGACTTTCACGCCGGCGCGCTCCATCCGCGCCAGCACCGCGGGGAGCGGGCGATCGACCATTTCATAGACCCGCGTCGCGCGCTCGGCTGACAAGCGCGGCTTGAAGCGCCGCCAGAAGCGCAGCGTGACGTCGGCATCCTCGGCGGCGTAGCGCGTCGCGGTCTTGAGGTCGATTTCGGCGAAGCTACGCTGGTTCTTGCCGGTGCCGACCACATCCTTGAAGGCGACGCAGCTGTGCGACAGGTGGATCGCGGCAAGTTCGTCCATGCCATGGCCGTGGCGGCCGGCATCGAGATCGAAGCTCATCAGGATGGTGTCGTCGATCGGCGCGACATCGATGCCGCGCCGGCCGAGGATGATGAGGTCGTATTTGAGATTATGGCCGATCTTGAGAACGCTGGGGTCTTCGAGCAGCGGTTTCAACCGCGCCAGCGCATCTGCCATCGGCACCTGAACCGGCACTTCGGCGAACATGTCGGTGCCGCCATGCGCGAGCGGGATGTAGCAGGCGCGGTTGGGGGCAAGCGCCAGGCTGACCCCGACGAGATCGGCGCGCGTCGCATCCAACCCCGTCGTTTCGGTATCGACCGCGACATAGCCCTGGTGCCGCGCTTCCTCGATCCAGCGGTCGAGCGCGGCCAAATCGGTCACTGTCTCATAGCCGTCGAGGTCGCAGGGCGGATCATCCTCCGCCGCAACGGGTTCGGGCGCCGCGGCGGGTGCTTCCGCCACGGCCGCCAGCCGGGTCAGCAGCGATTTGAAGCCGTGATGCTCGAGGAACGCGCGCAACGGCGCTTCGGGAATGCCGTTGAGCGCCAACTCCTCGAGCGGTTCGGCCAGCGGCGCATCGTCCTTGAGCGTCACCAACACGCGGCTGAGGCGCGCCATGTCGGCATGCTCGATCAGATTGTCGCGCAGCTTGCCCGGCTTCATCGCGGGCGCGGCGGCGAGCACGCTTTCCAGGTCGCCATATTCGGCGATCAGCTTGGCGGCGGTCTTCGGCCCCACCCCCGGCACGCCCGGCACATTGTCGACCGCATCGCCCATCAGCGCCAGCACATCGCCAAGCTTGTCCGGCCCGACACCGAATTTCTCGACGACATGCTCGGGCCCGAGCCGCCGGTTGTTCATCGTGTCGAGCAGGTCGAGCCCCGGCTCGATCAGCTGCATTAAATCCTTGTCGGAACTGACGATGGTGACGTTCCACCCCTGCGCCAGTGCCGCCTTCGCATAGCTCGCGATGATGTCATCGGCCTCCAGCCCGTCTTCCTCGATGCACGGCAGGCTGAACGCGCGCGTCGCGTCGCGGATCATCGGGAATTGCGGCCGTAGGTCTTCGGGGGGCGGCGGGCGGTGTGCCTTGTATTGATCGTACAGGTCGTTGCGGAAGCTATAGCTGCCCTTGTCGAGCACGACCGCCAGATGGGTGGGGCCATCCGCCTTGTGCAGATCCTCGGCGAGCCGCCACAGCATCGTCGTATAGCCATAGACCGCGCCGACCGGCTCGCCATGCTTGTTGGTGAGCGGCGGCAAGCGATGATAGGCGCGGAAGATATAGCCCGATCCGTCGACCAGATAGAGATGGTTGGCAGCCATGATCGCCCTGCCCTAGCAGGGTGAAAGCGGGCAAGCGAGCCCATTGCGGCGGCCCTCGGTCCGGCGGTACGCTCTTCGCTAAGGAGCGAGCGATGACGGTTCATCACGGGTCATGCCTATGCGGCGCGGTGAGCTTCGAGGTCCGGGGGGAGCTGCCGCCGCCCGATGCCTGCCATTGCCGCCAATGCCGCAAAAGCTCGGGCCATTATTTCGCGTCGACCGATGTAGCGCGATCGGCATTGACGATTACTGCCGGCGAAGATCACCTGCGCTGGTATCGGTCGTCCGACAGGGTCCGGCGCGGCTTTTGTGCGACCTGCGGCGCGTCGCTGTTCTGGGACCCGGTGGAGCGCGATTGGACTGCGGTTGCCATGGGCGCGTTCGACGACGCCACGGGTACTCAGCTAAAAATCCACATCTTCACCGCCAGCAAAGGCGATTATTACACGATTGCCGATGGGCTACCGCAGAACGAGCGATAGCCGGCCCGCGCCTCAATCCTGGTGGTAGGCCACCACCGTCGCCAGCACCTGCTGCATGAACGCCTGCCGCTCCAGAATCGGGCGCGGCGTATCGCCGATCATCACTGCAAGAGTATAGCTGTGGCCATCGGGCGCGGTCAGGATACCGACATCGTTGAAGCCGGCGGTGTGCCCGGCCAGATCCTGCCCGGTCCCCGTCTTGTGGCCAAATTCCCAGCCTGGCGGCACCGCGCCACGCAAGCGGCGGCGGCCGGTCTTGGATTCCTCCATGGTCGAGATCAGCCACCGCGTTGAGTCGGCCGAGAGCAGCTCGCCTTTCTTCAGCCGCGCCAGCGCACCGGCGATCGCGGCAGGCGCCGCGCCGTCCGGCGGATCGGCGACATAATCCTGGAACGCCTTCAGCCGCGCCGATACGGGGAGCAGCGCGCGGGCGCGGGTGAAGCTGTTGCCAAAAGCGTACTGCGGCTTCCATTCAAGGCCGGCGGTCTGGCTCTGCAGCACGCGCTCGCCGGGGCCGAAGCGGATATTGCCGAGATGCTTGCGCTGGATCGTCTCGCGCACCGCGTCTGGCCCGCCGACATAGCGCAGCAGCCGGTCATTGGCGGTATTGTCGCTGGTGGTGAGCGCGCGGATCAAGAGATCGCCGACGGTCGTCTTATAGCCATCGCCCTTGATCATCGCCGCGATCGGCTGGTGGAACAGCGTCAGGTCTTCGCGGGTCACCGTCACCGGATCATCGAGCGTCAGCCGACCCTGGTCGCGAAAATCGAGCACGGTCAGCGCCACCCACAGCTTGCTGACGCTTTGCTGCGGCAGCCGCTCGTCGCCATGCACGTCGAGCGACCAGCCCTTGTCGATGCTGGTGACGGCAATGCCGACGCGTCCATCAAAACCCTGCGCCAGCGCTTCGAGCGAGGCGAGCATGCCAACGGGAGGCTTGGGCTTGGGCGCGACAAAGACGGGCTTGGGCGCAGGTGCAGCCGCGAGCGCTACCGGGGGCTGGGTGGGGGCGACCATCGCGGTTTGTCGACCGCTCGACACGCAGCCGACCAGCATCATCGCTGCGACTGCCACCGCCGCGAGCCGCCTTGGGTTATCGATCAAAAATCCCTGTGGTTGCTGCACCAATTGCATGTCGTTGCCGCTGCTCTTTCAATTGCCCCGCCGGGTTGATGCGATAGTTGCGAGTCCCGCGCAATCCGGCAGTTCCGCCGTAACGCGGCGAATGTCCCGTTTTGCGCGATCAAAGGTGAACAAAGCGCAACTGCGCGGGCTGAAAATGCCGGATTTGCGACGAATTGTGAGGTCGTTACGGCACCAGCACCGTGTCCCGGCCTGATTAACACGTCATTCCCGCGCAGGCGGGAATCTATTGCCGCAGGTCGTGGTGGTGACGTGCACGGCCAGCAAGAATGGATCCCCGCCTTCGCGGGGATGACGACCTATTCGCGGGAATCACGACCCATCAGCGATGTATCATTCACGGCACCAGCACCGTGTCACGTGCCTCTTGCAGCGTCTCGGGATAATCGAGTGTGTAATGCAGCCCGCGCGATTCATGCCGGGCAAGTGCCGATCGCACGATCAGATCGGCGGTCTGGAGCAGGTTCCTGAGCTCGATCAGGTCGGGCGTCACGCGGAAATGCGCATAATATTCGCCGATTTCGTCGGTCAGTAGCTTGATGCGGTGCTGCGCGCGCTCCAGCCGCTTGGTGGTGCGCACGATGCCAACATAATTCCACATGAAGCGGCGGATTTCGGTCCAGTTCTGCTTGATGACGACTTCCTCGTCGCTGTCGGTCACCCGGCTTTCGTCCCAAGGGCGAATGGCGGGAACGGGCGGCAGATCATCCCAGTGTGCGCTGATGTGGCGCGCGGCCGCCTCGCCGAAGACGAAGCATTCGAGGAGCGAATTGGAGGCGAGGCGATTGGCCCCGTGCAAACCGCTTTCGGTGCATTCGCCAGCGGCATAGAGGCCGGGCAAATCGGTGCGGCCATCGATGTCGATCACGATGCCGCCGCAAGTATAATGCTGTGCGGGCACCACAGGGATGGGCTCGACGGTCATGTCGATCCCGAGGCCCAACAACTTCTCGTAGATCGTCGGGAAATGCTGGCGGACGAAATCGGCGCCCTTGTGGCTGATGTCGAGATGGACATAATCGAGG
Organism: Sphingomonas sp. GlSt437; assembly: GCF_048015635.2. Lineage (NCBI taxonomy): Bacteria > Pseudomonadati > Pseudomonadota > Alphaproteobacteria > Sphingomonadales > Sphingomonadaceae > Sphingomonas > Sphingomonas sp. GlSt437. The sequence goes on from NZ_JBPGYA010000001.1 coordinate 1,699,974, forward strand.
CCCAACCGCTTGATTTCATGGTCGATCGCGCGCGCCACCACGTCGCGCGGCGCCAGCTCCGCGCGCGGATCGAAATCGGGCATGAAGCGATAGCCGGTGTCGGGAATCAGCAGCTGCCCGCCCTCGCCGCGCACGGCTTCCGTAATCAGGAAATTCTTGACGTCGAGATTGTAGAGGCAGGTCGGGTGGAACTGCATCATCTCCATGTTGGAGACGCGGGCGCCCGCGCGCCACGCCATCGCGATGCCGTCGCCCGTCGCGCCGCGCGGCGCTGTAGAGAACAGATAGGTCCGCCCCGCCCCGCCCGTCGCCAAAATCGTCGCGCGCGCGGTGAACAGCTCGACCCGGCCGGTCGCGCGGTTGACGGCGTAGACGCCCCACACATTGCCCGCGCCCGAATAGCGCTCCTCGTGCCGGCTCGTCGCCAGATCGATGCCGACCATGTCGGGGATGAGCCGGATATTGGGGTGCGCCTCCGCCGCGCGCTGCAGCGCCACTTGCACGGCATGGCCGGTCGCATCATCGACATGGACGATGCGGCGGTGCGAATGCCCGCCTTCGCGCGTCAGGTGCAGAGCGTTCCCGTCCATATTGAACGGCACGCCCAGCTCGACCAGCCGCTCGATCGCGCGTGGCGCGCCCTCGACGACCCTCTCGACCACGGCGCGGTTGTTGAGCCCCGCGCCGGCGACCATCGTGTCCTCGATATGGCTGTCAAACGTATCGCCGGGCTCCAGCACCGCGGCAATGCCCCCCTGCGCCCAATTGGTCGACCCGTCGCTCAAGCCACCCTTGGCGAGGACGGTCACACGGAAGTCATCGGCCAGGTTGAGCGCGGCGGTGAGGCCAGCGGCGCCGGAGCCGATGACGAGGATGTCGGATTGGTGGGCGTCGGTCGTCATCGCGCTTCAGAGGGTTCCATCACAAGGGGTAAAGGCTCCCCGCGACGCCCTCGTCGGTCGCGCAATCTGTAGGCGCTTTGATAGGCTCGGCGTTGGCGGGTCACCTCGTAAAGAACGATACCCGATGAAGTACCGAGATTTAGGCTTTCGATCATCCCGAACATCGGAATGCTGACGCACATTTCCGCTCGCTCGATCGCTTCGTCGGTGATGCCGTGAGACTCGCTGCCAAACCAAACCGCCAACTTCGTGTATTCCGTGAAGTCGCCTTGATGAAGGTAGATAGACCGCTTGCCCTTGATGTGTGGCGATGTGACGACCGAGCGGAAATTGTTCTTCTCGAGATGATCGAAGCAGGCTGTAGTGCTGTCAAAGCGCTTAACAAATGTCCATTTGACCGCAGACACAGACGTTTTTGAAATGCCCGGTTTTTCGCGTAGATCTTGCCAGTCGTCGCTCAGGCTATGCTTGGGATCGACGACATAGACCTTTTCCACGCCAAGGGCGTTAGCGTTCCGGATCACGGTGCCGATATTCTTGATATCAGTCGGATTCTCGATGACTGCAATGCAGTTTTTGCACCGAAATTGCTTGATAGCGTCCGCCCGAGCGCGCACCGATGGTTTTGACTTTTTGGGTCTTTCGTCAGAGTCTTCCATCCCGCTCACCCATTCGCCGCCCGCGTCAGGTTGAGGAACACGTCCTCCAAATCCGCCTCGCGGGTGCTGACGTCGACGATGCCGTATCCCCCGGCCTGCACTGCCGCGAGCACTTGTCCCGCGTTCACTGCATCCTTGCGATAAGTGATTTCCAGCACCCGCTCGCCGACCAGCTCGATCTTCTGAAACGTCCGGTCCTCGGGCGGGGCGACGACATCGCGGTCGACCGTTACCGCAACCACTTTCTCCTGCGCCATCCCCACCAGCGTACGGGTCGGCTGGTTGGCGATCAGCTGGCCGTGGTTGATGATGGCGATGCGGTCGCAGAGCTGCTCGGCTTCCTCGAGATAATGCGTCGTCAGCACCACCGTCACGCCGCCCGCATTAAGCTCGCGGACATAGGCCCAAAGCTGCTGGCGCAGCTCGATGTCAACGCCGGCGGTCGGCTCATCGAGCACCAGCACCGGCGGCGAATGGACCATTGCCTTCGCCACCATCAGCCGCCGCTTCATGCCGCCCGAAAGCGTGCGCGAATAGGCTTTGGCCTTGTCCTCCAGCCGCATCGCGCGGAGCAGTTCCATCGATCGCCGCTGCGCCTTGGGCACGCCATAAAGCCCCGCCTGGATTTCGAGCGTCTCGAACGGCGTGAAGAACGGATCGAAGGTGATTTCCTGGTTGACGATGCCGATCGAGGCTTTGGCATTTCGCGGGTGCTCGTCAATGTCGAAGCCCCAGATGCTCGCTGTGCCACTCGTCTTGTTGACGAGGCCGGCGAGGATATTGATCAGCGTCGACTTGCCCGCGCCATTGGGGCCCAGCAGGCCAAAAATCTGGCCCTGCGGCACATCGAAACTCACTTGGTCGAGCGCACGCTTGCCGCCTTGATAGGTCTTGCACAGATCGCGGATGGCAATGGCGGCAATCGGGACGGCGTCAGTCATGATCCGCGCACTTAAGCCGCGACAACCCATGCGCCAAGCAATGATTGCCGTTGATCGCTCACCTTGCTAACGCCACCAGCATGATCCCGCCGCCGCAAATTACCCGCGTATCCTCGCCCCGCGTCAGCTGCGATGGCGCGCAGGACGGCATTCCCGCCGCGCTCGGCCATCCGCGCGTGTTTCTGGAAATTGACGAGCATGGCTATGTCGATTGCGGCTATTGCGACCGCCGCTTCATCCTGATCGGCGGGGCCGCTGATGGCGTCGATCCCGCCACGCTGCCCGATATCCCGGCTGGCGCTGCCTGACCTCACGCCTATATTGGCGGAATGAACAGCCCTGCCGACCCCCGCGCTTTCCTTTACCGCGCCGATGCCCTCGATCCCGATGTCGCGCTGACACTGACCGCGGACGCGCTTGCCCGCGCCGATGATGGCGAGCTCTACTTGCAATATCGCAAGTCCGAAGCGTTCGGCTTCGATGATGGCCGGCTGAAGACCGCGAGCTACGATACCAGCACTGGCTTTGGCTTGCGCGCGGTGTCGGGCGAGATGACGGCGTTTGCGCACGCCAACGAGATTTCGGCCGACGCCATCCGCCGAGCCGCGCAGACCATGGCGTTGATCGATCCGGCAACCGGCACCCGCGCCGCGCCGCCGCCCAAGACCAACCGCCACCTTTATACCGATGCCGATCCGCTGGACCTGGTGCCCTTCGCCGATAAGGTGAACCTGTGCCAGGCGATCGACGCCGCCGCCCGCGCGCGCGATCCACGCGTGGCGCAAGTCTCGGTATCGCTGATTGGCTCGTGGAGCGTGGTCGAGATCGTCCGCCCAGATGGTTTCGTCGCGACCGACATCCGCCCGCTCGTTCGCCTCAATGTGTCGATCGTGGCAGAGAAGAATGGCCGGCGCGAGACGGGCAGCTTCGGGCTCGGCGGGCGCTATCTCTATGACGATCTGTTCAAACCCGAAACATGGAACCGCGCCATCGACGGGGCGCTGGCGCAAGCCTTGGTCAATCTTGACTCGGTCGATGCGCCGGCGGGGGAGATGACCGTGCTGCTCGGGCCGGGCTGGCCGGGGGTATTGCTCCATGAAGCGGTCGGCCATGGCCTGGAAGGCGATTTCAACCGCAAGGGCACCAGCGCGTTCACCGGCCGCATCGGCCAGCGCGTTGCCGCCCCCGGCGTCACCGTGGTCGACGATGGCACGATGCTGGATCGGCGCGGCTCGCTCTCGATTGATGACGAGGGCACGCCGACCCAGGAAAATGTGCTGATTGAGGACGGCATCCTGAAGGGCTATATGCAGGACCGGCTCAACGCCCGGCTGATGGGCGTGCCCGCGACCGGCAATGGCCGCCGCGAGAGTTTCGCCCACGCGCCGATGCCGCGGATGACCAACACCTTCATGCGTGGTGGCGCGGATGATCCCAAGGAGCTGCTCAGCCGCGTCAAGAAAGGCATCTTCGCCAAGTCGTTCGGCGGCGGCCAGGTTGATATCGTCTCGGGCAAATTCGTGTTCAGCTGCACCGAGGCCTATCTGGTCGAAGACGGCAAATTGGGGGGGCCGATTAAGGGCGCGACGCTGATCGGCGACGGCCCCAGCGTGCTCACCCGGGTGATCGGCATTGGCAACGACATGGCGCTCGACGAAGGCGTCGGCATGTGCGGCAAGGGCGGGCAAAGCGTGCCCGCCGGCGTCGGCCAGCCAACGCTGCTGGTCGATGGGCTGACGGTGGGGGGCACGGCGGTCTAGCCCCTTGGGCAGGCTTGCCCGTCGCCGCATAGCCTGCAACCATGTCGCTCGATGCAGATCATGGGGGCAGCTATATGAGAATCACGTCGATCTTCGCAGCGGCGGGATTGCTGTTGCTGACCACCACGTCGGCGCAGGCTGAACCCGGCGACCGCACCGAGCGGCTGCTGGCCGAGTTGGCCGATGCGCCCGGCCCTTCCGGCTATGAAGAAGCAGTGCGCGCGATCATGGTGCGCGAGCTAAAGCCGCATGCCGACAAGATCCGGTATGACGGCGTCGGCTCGGTCATTGCCGAGCAAGGCAATAGCGGCCCCACGGTGATGCTCGATGCGCATATGGACGAGCTGGGCGGCATCGTTCGCCGCGTCACGCCCAACGGCTTCCTGTCGATGCAGATGCTCGGTGGCTGGCTCGATCAGGCGCTGCCTGATCAGCGCTGGGTGATCATCGGCAGCAAGGGCCCGGTCAAGGCGGTGACGGGCATCCGCGACGTCCATGTCGTGCCCGCTGATGAACGCACGCGCGTCTATCCGCGCGATAGCTTGTATCTGGATGTCGGCGCGAAGACGGCGGCTGAGGTCGCGGCACTCGGCATTTCGCCCGGCGATCCGGTCGTTCCCGATTCGCCGTTCACCGTGCTGGGCGACGGCAAGCGCTATCTCGGCAAGGCGTGGGATGACCGGGTCGGCTGCGCGGTGGTGATCGAGGCGCTGCGCCGCTTGCGCGCGAGTGGCCATCCTAACCGGCTGGTCATCGCCGCGACGGTGCAGGAAGAAATCGGCCTGCGCGGCGCGCGCACTGCCGCAGACCTGATCAAGCCCGATATCGGCATCGCGATCGAGGGCGGCATTGCCGGCGATTCGCCGGGTCGCAATCCCGAAGAGACGCAAGCGGTGCTCGGCGCGGGGCCGGGGCTGTTTCTCTACGATACCAGCACGCTGCCCAATCGTCGCTTCGTTGCGCTGGTGAACGAGGTCGCCGCCGCCAAGGGCATCCCGCTCCAGCATGATCTGGTGCAGGGTTATGGCGACGACAGCGCCGCCATCCAGGCAACCGCAGGCGGGGTGCCGACGGTCAACCTCGTCGTGCCGGCTCGCTATACCCATGCGCATAATGGCATTATCGATCGGGCGGATTTCGACCGGACGGTCGATCTGGTCGTCGCGATCATCGAGCGGCTCGATGCCAAGACCGTGGCGGCGCTGCGCGATTTCACGCCTTAGTCGAAAGAGGAGACGACGATGGCCGAATTCTTCACCGCGATCGACGACAAGCACCGCGCCTTTATCGAGAAGCAGCCCGTTTTCTTCGTCGCGACGGCGGCCGAAGGCGCGCGGATCAACCTCTCGCCCAAGGGCATGGACGTGTTCCGCGTGCTCGGCCCCCATCGCGTCGCTTATCTCGATCTCGGCGGGTCGGGCAACGAGACGCAGGCGCATCTCGCGGCAGATGGGCGCATCACCATCATGTTCTGCGCGTTCGACAATCCGGCGCTTATCCTGCGGCTTTATGGGCGCGGCAGTTTCATCGGCGTCGATGATGCGGGCTTTGACGAGATGATGGTCCATTTCAGCCCACTCCCCGGCATGCGCCAGATTTTCGTGGTCGATGTTGACAGCCTGCAGACCAGCTGCGGCTGGGGCGTGCCGCGCATGGAATTCGAGCGCGAGCGCGATACGCTGGTCCGCTACCACGCCCAACAAGACCCGGGGGAGCGGCTCGCCAAGATCGCGGCCCGCAACAAGAGCATCGATGGCCTGCCCGTCACCGTCCAGAAGACGCTTTACGTCGATGCGGATTGATGGCGCTGGTCGAACTTGGCCGATACGATCGTAACGAGGCGCATCTGGTCGTCGGCCGCCTCGATTCCGAAGGCATCGACGCAATCGCCTTTGACGGCAATGCCAGCATCGCCGACGGTAGCTGGTTCCTGATCCCCGTGCGCGTGATGGTAGATGAAGACGATCTCAGCCGGGCGCGGCAGGCGCTGGCGCAGCCGATCTGACCTGCCCATTTTTTGAGCATCGTTTCGCAACTGCACAAAAATTTACCGTTCGTTGACATTTGATTGCTCGAAACTCCCGCGTTTCAGCCATTTTTGAATCTGGCACGCCCCTTGCTGCCCTGCGTCATCGGTTCAATGCGACAGGGGGCGCCGGGTGAAACTCGTTATTGCCATCATCAAACCCTTCAAGCTCGATGAGGTGCGCGAGGCGCTCACCGGCATCGGCGTGGCGGGCATGACCGTGACCGAGGTGAAAGGGTTCGGCCGCCAGAAGGGGCAGACCGAAATCTACCGCGGCGCGGAATACACCACCAACATGGTGCCCAAGATCAAGATCGAGGTCGTCTGCGCGTCCGACATGGCCGACCACATCGTCGAGACGATCCAGGCGGCCGCCAATACCGGCGCGATCGGCGACGGCAAGATTTTCGTGCTCGATGTGGGCCAGGCGGTGCGCATCCGCACCGGCGAAACCGACCAGACCGCGCTCTAGACCATGACTGATAAAGCCAAGGGGACAATGATGAAGCAAGCGATGAAATGGGTCGCGGTCGCGGGTCTGGGGGCCGCGCTCGCTGCTGCGCTGCCGGCCGTTGCCGAAGCCGCGACGGCCGCCTCGCCGATCCCGCCGCCCACCGTCAACAAGGGCGACACCGCCTGGATGCTGACCTCGACATTGCTCGTGCTGATGATGTCGGTGCCGGGCCTCGCGCTCTTCTATGGCGGCCTCGTTCGCACCAAGAACATGCTGAGCGTGCTCACTCAGGTGCTGATGATCGTCTGCATGGTGGGCGTGATCTGGGTGACCTGGGGTTATTCGGAAACCTTCACCAGCGGCGCGCAATGGGGAACGTTCCTCGGAGCATTCGTAGGCGGCACGTCCAAGATCGCATTGCTCGGTGTTGACGCCAACAGCCAGGCGGCGACTTTCTCCAACGGCGTCTACATCCCCGAATATGCCTATATCTGCTTTCAGATGACGTTCGCGATGATCACGCCGGCGCTGTTTGTCGGCTCGGTCGCCGAGCGGGTGAAATTCTCGCCGCTGATGCTGTTCACGGCGCTGTGGGTGACACTCGTCTATTTCCCGATCGCGCACATGGTCTGGTATTGGGGTGGCCCCGATGCCGTTGCCGCCGCTGCGCTGAAGGGCAAGGACGCGCTGGATGCGGTCAACAACGATGCCGGCAAGCTCTTCCAATGGGGCGCGCTTGATTTCGCCGGCGGCACCGTCGTCCACATTAATGCCGGTATCACCGGCCTGGTGCTTGCGCTTTTGCTCGGCAAGCGTACCGGTTTCCCCAAGGAGCCGATGCCGCCGCACTCGCTGACCATGACCATGATCGGCGCCAGCTTGCTGTGGGTCGGCTGGTTCGGCTTCAACGCGGGGTCAAACCTTGAGTCGAACGGCGTCACCACGGTTGCTTTCATCAACACCATGGTCGCCACTGCCGCGGCAGGTCTGTCATGGCTGCTGACCGAGCAGATCGTGCGCGGCAAGCCGTCGCTGCTAGGCGCGGCGTCGGGCGTCGTGGCGGGGCTGGTCGCGGTCACGCCCGCCTCGGGCTATGCCGGGCCGATGGGATCGGTGGTGCTGGGCCTGCTCGTCTCGCCGATCTGCTTCTTCTTCGTGAGCTGGGTGAAGGGCAAGCTCGGCTATGACGACAGCCTCGACGTGTTCGGCGTCCACTGCATCGGCGGCATTACTGGCGCGTTGCTGACCGGCGTGCTCGACGCGCCGTATCTCGGCGGCCAGGGCATTGCCGATTATGCGTCGAAGCCCGGCACGCTGGTCGCCGGCACCTATGACATGGTCGGCCAGGTGACGACGCAGGCCTGGGCCGTTGGCCTGACGCTGCTGTGGTCGGGCGTCGGCGCGGCCGTGTTGTTCATTCTGGTCGACAAGACCTGGGGCCTGCGCGTCAGCCGGGATGTCGAGCTGGAAGGGCTCGACATCGCCGAGCATGGCGAGCGGGCTTATCATTACTGACGGAATTGGGGCGGGCACCGCGCCCGCCCCTCAAGGCGTTCCTCCTGCGGACGCACTGGCCGGTGGCGAAAGTCACCGGCCTTTTTTTGATTGGCGTAACCCGCGCAAGCGCGGGGTCGCCAATCAACTCCGGCGAAAGCCGGGGTCGTTGTGCGCTTGGCTTCACTTGCCAGCGATGCCAGCGTTCGCTGGCATGACGGCTTGGGCCAGAGTGCGTGGCCGCGATCAGGCCGCCAAATCAGCCTTGATGAAATCCGCCGCGCGTTCGCCGATCATGATCGAGGGCGCGTTAGTGTTGCCGCTCACCAGCTTGGGCATGATCGAGGCATCGGCGACGTAAAGCCCCTCCACGCCGCGCACGCGCAATTTGGGATCGCACACCGCCGCGTCGTCCGATCCCATCCGCGCGGTTCCCACCGGGTGGTAGATGGTGTCCGATCGCGCGCGGATCAGCGCTTCGATCGCGGCATCGTCGTCGAGATTGACCGGATAGCGATCCTTGGCCTGGTATTTGGTCAGCGGCGGGGTTTCGAGGATGCGGTACATCGCCTTGATGCCCTTGATCATCAGGTCGAGGTCGCGGCGATCGGAGAGGAAATTGGGGTCGATGAGCGGCGCATCGCGTGCGTCGATCGAGCCGAGCCGCACCGTGCCGGTGCTCTCGGGGCGCAGCACGCAGACATGGCCCGAAAAGCCGTGCGCCTTCACCGGAGTGCGGCCATGGTCCTCAAGCGGCGCGATGACGAAGTGGAGCTGGACATCGGGGCAGGGGCTGTCGGGATCGACCTTCAGGAACGCGCCGCTTTCGGCATAAGGCGTCGCCCACGAGCCCTCGCGGCTGCGGAACCAGCGGAGCAACTCGGCGCCGGTCTTGAGCGTGCCCATCAGCGTCTGGCCGAGGAAGGTGCGATCCTTGGTCTCGTAAGACGCGACATAATCGAGGTGATCCTGCAGATTGCCGCCGACCGCCGGGCGATTGACCACCACTGGCAAGCCCATTTCGCGCAGATGATCCGCCGGCCCGATGCCGGAGAGCATCAGCACTTGCGCGGTACCGAACACGCCGCCCGCCAGCACCACCGCGCGGCGCGCCTTGATCTGCTTGTGCTCGCCGCCTTGCAGATAAGCGACCCCCCAGGCGCGGCCCTGGTCCATCAGCACGCGTTCGACGGTAACCCCGGTCAGGATATTGAGCGTCTGCCGATCGCGGTTGGGCTCGAGATAGCCGCGCGCCGCGCTCCACCGCTCGCCGCGCCGCTGCGTCACCTGATAAAGGCCGATGCCTTCCTGCCGCTCGCCGTTGAAATCGTCGTTGCGCGGGATTTGTAAGGAAGCGCCGGCCTCGACGAAATCGAGCGCGCCCGGATTGGGCGACATCTGCTCGGACACCCAGAGCGGACCGTCCGCGCCGTGATAGGTATCGGCGCCGCGGACATTATGCTCGGCGCGTTTGAAATAGGGCAGAACCTCGTCATACGACCAGCCGGGGCAGCCCATCTTCGCCCAATTGTCGTAATCCCAGCGATTGCCGCGAATATAGATCATCGCGTTGATCGCCGACGATCCGCCGAGGCCCTTGCCGCGGGGCTGATAGCCGCGCCGGCCGTTTAGCCCGGCTTGCGGCACGGTTTCGTACTGCCAGTTGGTCTTGGGCGTCTGGAAGGCGAGGAAGCCCGGAATGATGGTGCGAAAGCCGTTGTTGCGGCCGCCTGCTTCGAGCACCGCGACCGTATAGCGGCCGTCCTCGCTCAGCCGGCCGGCGACTGCGCTGCCGCCTGATCCCCCGCCGATGACGACGATGTCCGCCTCTTCCATGCATTCTGCTCCCGTTCTGCCCGGGTCGCTGCCCAGTTTTGCTTGATTGCCTCCGATGTATCGCGACTGCCGTCGTGGCTCCAGCCCGGCGGCATCAGCGCATAATTGAGCTTGTTGCGCCAGCCCGGCGCCGCCCAAATATCGCGCGCAATGCCGATCCATTCGTGCGTCGCTGCCCAGAGGAGGTTGAAGCTGCCGAGCTGCTTGACGATGCCATAGACCGGCGGATCGTCGGCGCGCTCGGCAACGAAGCTGCCGAACATCTTGTCCCAGATGATGAACACGCCGGCATAATTGCTGTCGAGATAGCGCGGGTTGATGCCGTGGTGGACGCGGTGGTGCGACGGCGTGTTCATCACGCTTTCGAACCAGCGCGGCATCCGGTCGATCACTTCGGTGTGGATCCAGAATTGGAAGATCAGGTTGATGCCGCCGACGAACAGCAGCATCGCCGGGTGAAAGCCGAGCAGCGCCAGCGGCAGCCTGAAGATGAAGCTCAGCGAGAAGAAGCCTGTCCATGTCTGCCGCAGCGCGGTCGACAGGTTATAATGCTGGCTCGAATGGTGGATGACATGGCTCGCCCAGAACCAGCGGACACGGTGCGCGGTGCGGTGGAACCAGTAATAGGCAAAGTCGTCGAGCACGAAGGCGATGACGAACCAGTACCAGGCCCAGCCGATCGTGAAGAAGCGGAACTGATAGACCCAGGCGGCGATGCCATACATCGTCGCGCCGAGGATGACGCCGGCGATGGTGCTGCCAAAGCCGAGCGATAGCGAGGTCAGCGTGTCCTTGGGCTCGTAGCGGCTCTTGTCGCGCGCCCGCGCCACCAGCATCTCGGCGAACACCAGCACGATGAAGGCGGGCACGGCATATTGCACGGGATCGGGCAGATGAGGAGGCATGTCCGGGCCTGCTTACACCAGTGTCAATGGCGCTTCCAGCGCTCGCGCATCATCGGGATAGACGCCGACCAACGTCACCGCGCCGAACAAGCGCTCATCGGTCTCGATGCGGACGCCTTCGGGTATGTCGGTCATCCTGAGCGGCGGCACGAGGCGCCGGGCAGCGACGCGCGCGCCGTGGCGCTTCAGGATGGCGACGGTGCCGTTGCCCGACACCAGCGCCGCGCCACCATCGCGGCTGACGATCGCGCGACGCGCGACGAAGCCCGCGAGCAGCTCCTCGGCGCGGCGCGCGGCATCGTCGGGACTCGTGATCTTGCTCTCGCCGAGCTTGAGCAGCCGCGCGACCAGCGCAAGGCCAAGCACGCCAAGGACCGAGATGACGATCTGCGCCGTGCTCATCGCTACGCCTTTGCCCCCGCGCTCAATTGGTCGAGCATCATCCGGATGCCCGACAAGTCATACCCCGCAGCGGCTGCCTTGGCGACGAGCTCGTCCGGGTCGGCGCCCTGCTTGGCCATGGCGAGCGCCCAAAGATTGCAGCTGCGCGTGCCCGAGCGGCAATAAGCCAGCACCGGGCCGGTCGCGGCCGCCATGGCAGCGGCAAAGGCATCGAGTTGGGGGTGCGAAAAGCCGGCATGCGTTACCGGGATTTCGGCATAGGCCAGCCCCAGCGTCTCGGCGACAGCGCGGATCGCGGCACCCTCGGGCTGGCTTATCTCCTCGCCATCGGGGCGGTTGTTGATGATCGCGGTGAAGCCCTGCGCGGCAAGCTCGGTCACGTCGGCGGGGCCGATTTGCGGCGCGACGGAAATGTGGTCATCGAGTTTACGCAGGTCCAAAACGACTCTCCTAAATCCTCCCCCTCTGGGAGAGGTGGCAGGCGTAGCCTGACGGAGGGGGCTGCGCTGGCACGGCGCTCGCTCATGCCCCCTCCACCATGCTGCGCATGGTTCCCCTCCCCCTGGCGGGGGAGGATTTTGCTGCTGTCATGCCTCGTTATTCGGTGAGCGCGCAAGTCACTCGTGATCGCGCACCACCGCCAGAAACGCCTCGCCATAAGCATCGAGCTTCCGTTCGCCTACCCCCGTGATCGCCGCCATCGCCGCGCGGCTGGCGGGTTTCAGCGCGGCCATTTCGCGCAACACCGCGTCGTGGAAGATGACATAAGGCGGCACGCCGGCAGCCTGCGCAAGCTCGCGGCGCTTGGCGCGCAGCGCTTCGAACAACGGATCGTCGACCGGGTTGGCGGCGGCCTGGCGCCGTCGGCTGCCGCGCACCTGCTCGGCCGGCGCGACGATTTCGACCGCTGCCTCGCCCTTCAACACCGGCCGCGCCGATGGCGCCAGCGCCAGCCCGCCATGCTCGTTGGGCGTCACCAGCCCGCGCGCCTGCAACGCCCGGGCGAGCGGCTTGATCAGCCGCGCTTCGGTCGCCTGGACGATGCCGAACACGCTCAGCCGGTCATGCCCGAGCTGGGCGACTCGATCGTCTTGCGCGCCGGTCAGCACTTTCTCGATATGGCCGACGCCGAAGCGCTGGCCGGTGCGATAAACCGCCGACAGGAATTTGCGCGCCAGCTCGGTCGCGTCGACCAGGCCGGGCGCATTCAGGCAATTGTCGCAATTGCCGCACCGCGCCGGCGGATCCTCGCCGAAATGGCGGAGCAGCACCGCGCGCCGGCAGCCGCCCGTCTCGACCAACCCGGCGAGCGCGTTGATCTGGCCGCGCACCACTGCTTGCCGCTCGGGCTCGACCTCGTCCAGCCGGCTCCAGGCGCGCGCGAAATCTTCCGATCCCCAGAACAGATGCGCCACTGCCGGATCGCCGTCACGCCCGGCGCGGCCGGTTTCCTGATAATAAGCCTCGATCGATTTGGGCAAAGCGGCATGCGCCACAAAGCGCACGTCGGGCTTGTCGATGCCCATGCCGAACGCAATCGTCGCGCACATCACCATGTCTTCGGACGCGACGAAATCAGCCTGGTTGCGCGCGCGCAGCCCCGGCTCGAGTCCGGCATGATAGGGCCGCACCGCGCGGCCCATCGCCGCGAGTTGCCCTGCCAGGCGCTCGGTCGCGGCGCGCGTCGGGCAATAGACGATGCCCGGCCCCAGCGTCTCGCGCACCAGCGCGCCGATTTGCCGCGCGGTGTTGTCGCGCGGGGAGATGGCGTAACGGATGTTGGGCCGATCGAAGCCCGCAACGATCAAGCCCTCCACCGGAATGCCGAGCTGCTGGAGGATATCGGCACGCGTATGCGCGTCGGCGGTCGCGGTCAGCGCCAGGCGCGGCAGCTCGGGAAACATGTCCATCAGCGGTCGCAGCAGGCGATAGTCCGGGCGGAAATCATGCCCCCATTCGCTGACGCAATGCGCCTCGTCGATGGCGAACAGCGACACATGCCCGCGCGCCAACAGCTCGCGGAAATCCTCGCTGGAGGCGCGTTCGGGCGCGACGTAGAGCAAGTCGAGCCCGCCATCGAGGAAGCGCCCGCGCGTCTCCGCCCGGTTGGTGTCGACCGAGGTCAGCGTCGCGGCGCGAATGCCGACCGATTCCGCCGCGCGCAGCTGGTCATGCATCAGCGCGATCAGCGGCGAAATGACAATGCAGGTGCCCGGCAATGCCAGCGCCGGCAGCTGATAGCAGAGCGACTTGCCCGCGCCGGTCGGCATCACCGCCAGCGTGTTCTCGCCCGCCAGCACGCGGTCGATCACCTGGCGCTGGACGCCGCGAAAGTCGGGAAAGCCGAAGGTGGTATGGAGGATGGACTCTGGCGCAATCACGCCCCACCTATAGCCCTGGGCGCTGCCGCCGCCATGGCTTTGCGGAGAGAATTTTGGCCGAGGTTCATGATAACACCACGCTTCACCGCTTCGAGTTGGTCGAGGATGGCCATCTGGCGTTTGCCGAATATCGCATCGAAGGCGGCGTCATCACCTTTACCCACACCATCGTCCCGCCCGAAATCGGCGGGCGCGGGGTCGCGAGCCGGTTGATCGGCGCGGCGCTGGCAAGCGCGCGGGCACGGGGGTTGAAAGTGGTGCCGCAATGCTCGTTCGTGGCGGCCTATATCGAGCGGCATCCTGACGAGCGCGATTTGCTGATCTAGGGAATAGGGGCGGGGAGAACACAGGTGAGGCAGCTTTCGGGTCGCGTCGCGGCCATTATTCTGGCGGCCGCGATGTTGGGTGCCGCGGCGCGCGCGCCGATCGATTACGCGGTCGATGGCGAAGGGATCGTGCCGGTGCGGATCGGCGGCAAGCCGGCGCGGCTCAGGATCAGCCCCTGGGCACCCGCCGCGCCGACGCTCAATCCCGGCTTTGCGGAGGCCATCGGCTTGCATGGCGGCTTGTTCGGCGTCGCCGTCAAGGTCGGCCCGATCAAGGTGAAGGGCGGTACTGGAGTCACCAAGCTCGAATTCGGCAAGGTCGGCTTCAAGCGCCGCGTCGTGTGGTTCGAAAAGGATTATGAGCGCGCCGCCGATGCCGCTGTCGGACCGGGGGGTCTGCCGGTCGATATCGTCCGCTTCCGCCTGAAAGCGCCGGGCGAGGGCGAGCAGACGGCGAGCTTGCCGCTCGTCCAGGAGATGTTCCGCCCGGCCTATGCCCAGATCGGGCTGGCCGATCGCAAGCTCCACGTGCTGTTCGATCCGCACCGCGCGCGGTCAATCGCGACGGCGGGGGCGGGGCAAGCGCTGGCATCGGCGCTCGGCGGGCAATTGTCGGGCGATCGCGGGCGCACCCAAGTCGCATTCGGCATCGAGCGACCGGTCCGTTCGATGCGGCTGGCGCGGCCGCTGGTCGTCGGCCCGCTGCGGCTCAACGAGATTACCGTGCGGATCAGCGACAATGGTACGACGGCGGGCATTGCCGATGCCGACGCCGACCCGGAGGAGATTGTCGTCACCGCCAAGGGCGGCGGCGATCGCCGCGACTTCATCATCCTGGGTGCGGATGTCCTGTCCCGCTGCTCGTCGATCGTGTTCGACAAGCCGCAGCGCGCGATCCGGTTGACCTGCAGCTAGGCCGAGCGGGCCTTAACCCGGCGGATACCCGCGATGGCGTAGCGTCGCGTGATGACCGCAGCTGCCGCCCTGATTCACCGGCTGACGAGCTTCTGGGCCAACCAGCTCGGCGGCACCTTCCTTGCGCCCGGATCGACGCTGTCGCTGGCGGCGCTGGCGATCACGCTGATCGTCGCGGGGTGGTGGCTGGTGCCCGCGCATCGCTCGCGGCGCCCCCGCTGGCGCGTGCTGGCGCGCGCGCTGTTCCCGCGCCGGATGTGGCGGAGTGCGTCGGGCCGTGCCGATCTCGGCTGGTTCGCGTTCAGTCTGATGGGCTATGGCCTGGTTTTCGGCGGGCTCACGCTCGGCGCCGGCCAAGTCGCGGCGGCGGTGGAGGCAAGGCTCGGCCCGGGACCGGTCGCGCCGGTCTGGCCCGCCTGGATCGCGGCGCCGCTGCTCACCGTCGCGCTCTTCGTCGCTTATGAATTCGCCTATTGGCTCGACCATTGGCTGAGCCACAAAGTGCCGGCCTTCTGGCAGCTCCATCGCGTCCACCACAGCGCGGAGAGCTTGTCGATCTTCACCAATTTCCGCGTCCACCCGCTCGAGACGATCAAGTTCGCCGCGATCATCGCGCTCGTTACCGGCGGTGTCCGCGGCGTGGCGTTGCATGTCCTTGGCCCGGTCAGCGATTGGCAGATTGGCGGCACCAATATCCTGCTGTTGGGCTTTGCGGTCGCCGTCACCCACGTTCAGCATTCGCATTTGTGGGTCAGCTTCGGGCCGCGCTGGGGGAAGTGGCTGTTTGGCCCGGCGCACCACCAGATCCATCACTCGGCCGATCCCGCGCATTATGACCGCAATTTTGGCAGCAGCCTCACTATTTTCGATCGACTGGCGGGGACCTTTTACCAGCCAGCCGCGCGGCGTGAGGCGCTGAGCTTCGGCGTAGAGCTGCTCGATCCGCGCCCCCACGGGCCGATGGCGGGGCTGGTCATGCCGGTCGTCCGGGCGATGCGCGTCGCCGCGGGTTATTCCGCCGCGAGTGCTTCTTCGGCGCGTTCCTGGGCCTGGCGGTTCCACATATCGGCATAGAGTCCGCCCCGGCGGAGCAGCTCGGCATGGCTGCCGCGCTCGACGACTTCGCCCGCTTCAAGCACGACGATCTCGTCGGCATTCACCACGGTCGACAAGCGATGCGCGATGACGATGCTGGTGCGCCGCTCGGCAATGGCTTCCAGCGTTGCTTGAATTTCGGCCTCGGTGCGGCTGTCGAGCGCGCTCGTCGCTTCGTCGAGGATCAGGATCGGCGGGTTCTTGAGCAGAGTGCGCGCGATGGCGACGCGCTGCTTCTCGCCGCCCGACAATTTCAACCCGCGCTCGCCGACACGGGTTTCATAGCCATCGGTCTGGCGCGCGATGAAGTCGGCGATTGCGGCGCCACGCGCTGCCTGGGCGATTTCCTCGGGGCTCGCGCCTTCGCGGCCATAAGCGATGTTGTAGCCGATCGTGTCGTTGAACAGCACCGTGTCCTGCGGCACGATGCCGATCGCGGCGCGCAACGACGCCTGGGTGACTTGCGAAATGTCCTGCCCATCGATGGTGATGCGCCCGCCGGTCAGGTCGTAGAAACGGTACATCAACCGGGCGAGCGTGCTCTTGCCCGCGCCCGATGGCCCGACCACGGCCAGCGTCTTGCCGGCCGGAATGTCGAGATCGATGCCCTTCAATATGTCGCGCCCAGGCTCGTAGCCGAAGCGCACGCCTTCGAAACGCACATGCCCGTCGCTCACCACCAGCGGCTTGGCGCCGGGCGCATCGACCACTTCGCTCGGCGTGTCGATCAGGTCGAACATCGCGCCCATGTCGATCACGCCTTGGCGAATGGTGCGATAGACCATGCCGAGCAGGTCGAGCGGGCGGAACAGGCTGGTCAGCTGGATTTGCACAAATACAAGTTCCCCGGCCGTAAACCGCCCCTGGCTCCACCCCCAGACGACATAGGCCAGCCCGAAACCGAGCATCATATTGGTAATGAGTGCCTGACCGACATTCAGCCAGGCGAGCGAGTTCTCGCTTCGGGTCGCGGCATTGGCATAGGCAATCATCGCCTTCTCGTATCGGTCCGCCTCACGCGCCTCGGCATTGAAATATTTGACAGTTTCGAAGTTGAGCAACGAGTCCACCGCGTGCGCCACCGCGCCCGTGTCGAGATCATTCATCTGGTTGCGCAGCGCCGCGCGCCAGTCGGTGACCCACCGGGTAAATGCGATGTAGACCGCGATCGTGGTAAATGTCGCGATCACCAGCAAACCACTGAACTTCCACAGGAAGCTGCCGATGACCAGCGCGAGCTGAAGAATTGTCGGGACGATGTTGAACAGCATGAAATAGAGCATTGTGTCGATGCTCTTGGTGCCGCGATCGACAACCTTGGTCACTGCGCCGGTGCGCCGCTCGAGGTGGAAGCGAAGCGAGAGCTGGTGCAAGTGCCGGAACACCCTCGCCGCCAGCCGCCGCGTTGCATCCTGGCCGACGCGCTCAAACACGACATTGCGTACATTGTCGAACAACGTCCCGCTGAAGCGCGCGGCAGCGTAGCCTGCCACCAGCAAGATCGCGAGTGTCGTCAGGTTGGGCGCACCGATATTCGCCTTTCCTGTCATCGAATCGATCGCGTCTTGGAGCGCGAGCGGCATACCGAGAAACTGGACCACGCTCGACAACACGACGAGCGCCATCGAGACGACGATCCGAAGCTTCAGGATCGGTTCGCCTTCAGGCCACAGATACGGGAGGAAGCGGCGCAGCGTCGGCCATAACGGGCGATCGGGGCGCAGCGGTGTGGAGCTATCGGGCGGCATTGCGGCTCATGTAGGATGGAGAAGCGCAACAATCCATGCCGCCGATGGGCACCGGTTCCCTTGCGCGCGTGCGCGCTTTGGGCAAAGCGCGGTCCTGCGATATCAAGGGAGCCCCTGCCATGAAGACTCGTGCCGCCGTTGCGTTTGAGGCCAAGCGCCCGCTGGAGATTGTCGAGCTCGATCTGGAAGGGCCCAAGGCGGGCGAAGTGCTCGTCGAGATCATGGCGACGGGCATTTGCCACACCGATGCCTATACGCTCGACGGATTGGACAGCGAGGGGCTGTTCCCGAGCGTGCTGGGGCATGAAGGCGCGGGTGTGGTGCGTGAGGTCGGCGCGGGGGTGACGAGCGTGAAGCCCGGCGACCACGTCATCCCGCTCTACACGCCCGAATGCCGCCAGTGTAAATCGTGCCTTAGCGGCAAGACCAACCTCTGCACCGCAATCCGCGCGACGCAGGGCAAGGGCCTGATGCCGGATGGCACCAGCCGCTTCAGCTACAAGGGCCAGACCATCTTCCATTATATGGGCTGCTCGACCTTTTCGAACTTCACCGTGCTGCCCGAAATCGCCGTCGCCAAAATCCGCGAGGACGCGCCGTTCCAGACAAGCTGCTATATCGGCTGCGGCGTCACCACCGGCGTCGGCGCCGTAGTGAACACCGCCAAGGTGCAGGTCGGCGACAATGTCGTCGTCTTCGGGCTGGGCGGCATTGGCTTGAACGTCATCCAGGGCGCGCGGCTGGCAGGCGCGGGCAAGATCATCGGCATCGACATCAATCCCGATCGCGAAGGCTGGGGCCGGCAGTTCGGCATGACCGACTTCCTCAATACCTCTGGGCTCAGCCGCGAGGAGATCGTCGCCAAGGTGGTCGCGCTTACCGATGGCGGGGCGGATTACAGCTTCGATTGCACCGGTAACACCGAGGTCATGCGCACCGCGCTCGAATGCTGCCATCGCGGCTGGGGCACCAGCATCATCATCGGCGTCGCCGAAGCGGGCAAGGAAATCAGCACCCGCCCCTTCCAGCTGGTGACGGGCCGCAACTGGCGTGGCACCGCGTTCGGCGGCGCGAAGGGCCGCACCGACGTGCCCAAGATCGTCGACTGGTACATGCAAGGCAAGATCGCGATCGACCCGATGATCACCCATGTGCTGAGCCTCGACCAGATCAACAAGGGCTTCGACCTGATGCACGCGGGCGAGAGCATCCGGAGCGTGGTGGTTTACTAGCTGCAATAGCCCTCACCCTTCCGGCGCGTGCCGCGCCTCCCTCCCTCTCCCGCGGGCGGGAGAGGGAAGGGGCCCGCCGCCATAGGCGGTGGGAAGGGTGAGGTTGTTCAGGGGCATCAATGATGGAAACAGTCTCCACCACCCGCGCGCACAACGGCACCCAAGGCGTCTATCGCCACGCATCGTCCGCGACCGGGACCGACATGGTGTTCTCGGTGTTCGTGCCCGATCATGCGCCGGGCGCTCGGTTGCCGGTCGTCTGGTATCTCTCGGGCCTCACCTGCACGCATGCCAATGTGACCGAGAAGGGCGAGTATCGCGCTGTCTGCGCCGAGCTGGGGCTGATCTTCGTCGCGCCCGATACGTCGCCGCGCGGCGAAAGGGTGGCGGACGATCGGGCTTATGATCTGGGCCAGGGCGCGGGCTTTTATGTCGATGCGACCGAGGCGCCGTGGGCGCCGCATTTCCGCATGCGGTCCCATGTCGAGGATGAACTGCCCGCGCTGATTGCCGAGCAGTTCCCGGTCGACCTGGCACGCCAAGGGATCATGGGCCATTCGATGGGCGGCCACGGCGCGCTGACGGTGGGCTTGCGCCATCCCGGCCGGTTCAGGAGCATCTCCGCCTTCGCGCCGATCGTCGCGCCTGCCCAAGTGCCGTGGGGCGAGAAGGCGCTGAGCGCTTATCTAGGGCCGGACCGCGCGGCGTGGCGCGCTTATGACGCGGTCGCGCTGATCGAGGATGGTGCGCGGGTGCCCGAACTGCTCGTTGAACAAGGCGCGGCCGACACTTTCCTCGCCGAGCAGCTCCGCCCCGAATTACTGGCCAATGCCTGCGCCGAAGCGGGTATCGCGCTTACCCTCCGCCTCCAGCCCGGCTACGACCACAGTTACTATTTCATCTCGACCTTCATGGCCGAGCATCTGCGCTGGCACGCGGCGCGGCTGGGGTAGCGGTCGGTTTCCGCTGGCTCGGCAGCGCGAGCAGCGCGGCGGTGATCGCGGGCACGTCCTTGGGGTCGATCGCAGCCTTATAGGCGCTGCGCATCTTGTCGATCTCGGTGCCCCAGGTCTTGGCGTCGAGCGGCGGCTGCATCAGGATCATCTCGGGCGAGTGGCACGCGGTGCAGTTGTTGGTGATGATGTCGCTCTTGGCCCCACCGGGCAGCACCGGCTCGGTCGTCGGCAGCGTGATGGTGGTCGATTTGAGCGAAACCCCGCCTTCCGAAATTGCCGAGCTCGGCCCGGTCGTGCGATGGCCGCCCAGCACCATCCACGCCGCCGCGAGGAACAGCGCCAGCGCCGGCACCGCAAAGGCGAGTTGGGCGAACAGCCGGTTCATGCCCGCACCTCGATCGCGACGGTTTCGATCGGGCTGCGCTGATAGCCGCCGGGGTTCCAGATCGGCGTCGCTACCTGCTGCGCGCCATGCGCGTTGGTGCAGCGCACCGCGAGCCGGTAATGGCCGGGGGGCGGCGGCACGACCGTCACCGACCAGCGGCGGAAGCTGTATTTGCCGTGATCCTCGCCCAATTGCGCCGGGTGCCAGTGGCGGCCGCCATCGATCGACAAGTCAACCGCGCCCACGCCCGCATCGCCCCCGAACGCAATGCCGCGCGTGACGAAGCGCTCGCCTGCCTTGACCACCGCGCCGTCGGTCAGGTTGGTGAAGAAAGAGCGCGGCGGCATCGCGCTGATCGGCACCTTGGGGAAATCCTTGGTGCCGGGCGCAACCGATCCGCCGGGGGTGGCGGGGATCTGGTACGCCTTGGCCATCCAGTAAGTGTCGTCCGGCTGGGTCAGGACTTCCAGCGTATCGAGCGCCTTCACCCAATAGGTCGAGAACCAGCCCGGCACGATCATTCGGATCGGGAAGCCGTTCAGCATGGGCAGCTGCTGCCCGTTCATCGCAAAGGCGATCATCACCTCGCCGTCGCGGGCGTGATCGATGGCGAGCGACTTGGCGAACCAGGGCGCGTCGCCGGGCGGGCGATCCATGCCCTTCATCCTGACCGCGACCGCGCCCGGCGCAATCCCGGCGCGATCGAGCACGTCGCGCAGCCGCACGCCCGTCCATAGCGCATTGCCCATCGCGCCGTTGGTCCATTGCGCCCCGGGGACGCGCGGGCTGAACAGCGATCGCGAATTGCCGGCGCATTGGTTGACCGCGGCGAGCTCGACGCGCGGCATGCGGATCAAGTCTCTCAACGACAGCGCGACGGGGCTGCGCACCGCGCCGCTGATCTTCAACCGGAAGCTCTCGACATCGATCGAGGTCGGGATGTCCGAATAATGCCAGCGGACGAAAAACCGATCGTTCGGCGTGAAATCATGCGCGTCGAACACGCTCAAGGGCGTTTCGAGCAGCGGCGCGCGTGTCCGGCGCAGCAACATCTGGCCTTTTTCCGGGAAAGCGCGGGTGAGCGGCGGGCCGGGCTCGGCGGCGAGCAGCGGCGCGGCGGCCAGGCCCGCGCCGCCCAGCGCCAGCATGCTCAGCGCGTCGCGGCGGTCGAGCTCAGCCAAGGCTGGCGACCAGCGGCGCGAAGCGCGCGACCTGGCGCCCGACCAGCGCCAGTTGCTCGGCGACTTGCGGGTCCGACGCGCCGCCCTGATCGTCGAACTTGCTCAATTGCGTGTTGATCGCGGCGGCGAACGGCGTCGGCCAACCGCGCAGCGCGTGGACGATCGAGCGCAACGCGGCGATCGTCGACCCGGTCGCTTGCCAGCCATAGGCCGTGGCGATCAGGCCGACCGGCAGATCGGCGAGATAGGGCCGCGCGTCTCCGGCCGTTTCCTCGAGCAGGTCGAGCGCGTTCTTGACGACGCCCGAGATGCTGCCGTGATAGCCCGGCGAGGCAATGATGATCGCGGACGCGGCGCGCACCGCGTCGACGAATTCGGCTTCGGCAGCGGTGCGCGTGGCGGCTTTGGGGTTGTAAAGCGGCAATGCGGCGAGCGCCTCACCGCCGAACAGATGCGTGCGGAATCCCTCGCGCCCCGCCGCATCGAGCGCGATCTTGAGCGCACGCTCGGTCGACGACACGCCGCCGACGGTCCCGCCGATGCCGACGACAAGGGGTTGGGCGGTGGTCACGCTAGCGTCTGGTCCAGGTCAACATGCCAACCCTCTACCCGGTCGTGTCGAGCGAAGTCGAGACACGATCGCGGTCTGGAACCTTGATCAAAGCGCCGCGTGGTCGATCCGGGGCAGCACGTGGCGGGCGAACAGATCGGCCTCCGCCGCATGAGGGTAGCCCGACAGGATGAACGCCTCGATTCCCATCGCGCGATAATCGTTGAGCTTGGCGAGCACCTGGTCGGGATCGCCGACGATCGCCGCGCCACAGCCCGATCGCGCCCGGCCGACGCCGGTCCAGAGGTTGGGCTCGGCATAGCCGTCATCCGCCGCGCCTTCGCGGAGCGCTGCCTGCGCGGCGACACCCGCGCTGGTCGAATCGAGCGACTTCGCCCGGATCGCAGCGCCCTCGGCGGCGTCGAGCTTCGACAGCAGCCGATCGGCATAAGCGCGGGCCTCGGCCTCGGTTTCGCGGACGATCACATGCGCGCGATAGCCGAAGCGCAACGTGCGGCCATGCTTGGCGGCGCGTTCCTTCATGTCGGCGATGATCGCGGCGACCGTCTCGCGCTTGTCGGGCCACATCAGGTACACGTCGCAGCCCTTGGCGGCGGCCTCGCGCGCGTCTTCGCTCAGCCCGCCGAAATAGAGCGGCGGCACCTTGCCCGACACGGTTTTCACGCGAGGCGGGGCGAGATTGTCGAACTTCCAGAAGTCACCGTCATGGCTCAGCGTTTCGCCATTCAGCATCGTCTTTAGGATCGCCATTGCCTCGACGGTGCGCTGGTAACGCGGCGCGCTCGCCAGCTTTTCACCCGGCATGTCGGACGAGATGATGTTGATCTTCAGCCGCCCGCCGGAAATCCGGTCGATCGTCGCGATCTGGCGGGCAAGCTGGGGCGGCCACATCTCGCCGACCCGCACCGCGAGCAATAGGTTGATCCGCTTGGTCTCGGCCGCGATGGCCGCTGCGAACGCGGTGGTGTCGATGCCGAGCTCATAGCCCGACGGCAGCAGGATATTGTCGAACCCGCCGGTTTCGGCCTGCATCACGATATCGCGGCAATGCTCCCAGCTCGATTTGAGCATCGGGTCGGGCACGCCGAGAAACTCGTAATCATCGTCGCACAGCGCCGAAAACCACGCGATCTCGCATGGCGGCAAGCCATCGCTCACGGCATTCTCTCCCCGCGCGACGCGACGAGCACGTCATACCAGTCCTGCCGGCTCCAGCGCACCTTGTAGACCTCGCCAATCTCGGCGATGCGCTGCACGTTCTGGGTGCCGACGATCGGGATCGGGCGGGCGGGGTGCGCCATGGTCCAGGCATAAGCGACCGCCGCGCGGCTCACGCCGAATTTGGCGCCGACCACATCGAGCGCGGCAGCGACGCGGCGCGCGCGATCATCTTCCGGCGCGCCGATCCGCCCGCCGCCGAGCGGCGACCAGGCGAGCACCGCCAGATCGAGCTCCATCGCCAGATCGAGCAGGCCATTCTCGATCGGCTCCAGATGCAGCGGCGAATATTCGGGCTGGTGGCTCGCCAGCGGCACGGTCAGGAAGCTGGCAATCGCGCGTGTCTGCGCCGGCGTGAAGTTGGAGACGCCGACCGCGCGCACCTTGCCCGCCGTCACCATGTCGTCGAGCGCGCGCGCCACTTCCTGCGGGTGGGCGAGGAGATCGGGCCGGTGGATCTGGTAGAGATCGACCTCACTGACCCGCAGCCGCTTCAGCGACGCCTCAAGCGCGCTCATCAGATAGGCGCGGCTCTGGTCATAGGGGAGCGGCGGCATGATCCCGCCCTTGGTCGCCAGCACCATCCGCTCGCGCAGCCCCGGCGCTTCAGCGAAAATCCGGCCGAGCAAGGCTTCCGCGTCGCCGAACCCGCCTGATCCGTCAAAGCCGTAAATATCGGCGGTATCGAACAGGGTTACGCCCGCCGCGAACGCCGCGTCGACCAGCGCGCGGCCCTCCGCCACCGAGCCGTGACCGAAACGCCACATGCCCCAGGCAATCGGGCTCGCCATCAATCCGCTCTTGCCGAGCGGGCGGGAATCGGGTGTAAGCGTGATCTCAGACATCGTTGTCATACATAGAATTGACCCGAGCGGGAGAGCAAGAGGTTTGAGTACGGCGTTGAGCAATCAGGTGCGGTACGGGCTGGTCGGCACCGGCATGATGGGGGTCGAGCATCTCAACAATCTCGCGCTGACCCCGGGCGCGGTGGTGACTGCGCTCGCCGATCCGGTCGACACCTCGCTTGGCTGGGCGAAGGGGGCGCTGGGCGATCGCGCCGAGGGCGTGCAGAGCTTCGATAGCGCCGAGGCATTGGCCAAGAGCGGCCTGGTCGATGCCGTCATCGTCGCCACCCCCAATTTCACCCACCGCGCTGTGCTTGAACCGTTATTCGACGCCGGCCTCCACATCCTCTGCGAAAAGCCGCTGGCGACAACGATCGAGGACGCGCGCAGGATCGTCGATCGCGCCGCGCAGACCGATCGCGTGTTCTGGACCGCGATGGAATATCGCTACATGCCGCCGGCGGCCGAGTTCATTGCCGAAATCCATGGCGGCAAGATCGGCCAGTTGCACATGCTCTCGATCCGCGAACACCGCTTCCCCTTCCTGCCCAAGGTCGGCGACTGGAACCGCTTTTCGCGCAACACCGGCGGCACGATGGTCGAGAAATGCTGCCACTTCTTCGATCTGATGCGGCTCGTCGTCCGGTCGGAGGCGGTGCGCGTCTATTGCTCGGGCAGCATGGACGTGAACCATCTCGACGAGCGCTATGATGGCGAGCGCCCCGACATTATCGACAATAGCTACACCACCGTCGACTTCGCCAACGGCGTCCGCGCAATGCTCGATTTGAGCATGTTCGCGGAAGGGGCGGAGAACCAGGAAGAGATCACCGCGGTGGGGGACAAGGCGCGGCTCGACGTGCTGATCCCGGAAGGGACGATCGTCTATTCCCCGCGCGTCGGCTTTCGCGCGCCCAAGGCGGTCGAGCGCCGGCATGTCCACACCGATGAAGTCGCGCTCAACGCCGGCCATCACCATGGCTCGACCTTTTACGAGCATCAGCGCTTCATTGCGGCGGTGCGGGGCGAAGGGCCGGTCGAGGTGACGGCACGCGACGGGATGATGGCGGTCGCGATCGGTGCTGCGGCCGAATTGAGCGCGCGCGAGAAGCGCGTGGTGGAAATGGCGGAGCTGGGCGTCTGATGCTCGGCGAAAGCCAAACTTGGCCGGCCCCAAAAAACTTGACGGGTGCCGCGATGACAAAAACCCATCAGAACGATGGGGTTTCGGAGGGTTTGAGATGAAGAAGCAGTTTTTCCTGGCCAGCGCGGCGGTGATCGCGCTTGCCCTTGGCGCCCCGGCGGTCGCGCAGACTGCCCCGGCCCCGGCAGCACCGGCGGCCCCTGAAGCTGACGATAACGCCGCCCAGCCCGGCGACATCATCGTGACCGCGCAGAAGCGCAGCGAGCGCCTGCAGGACGTGCCGCTTGCCGTAACCGTGGTTAATGGCGACACGCTCGCCGGCGGCGGCAAGTCGAGCCTTGAGGGCGCGCAATATCTGGTGCCGAGCTTCACCTTCCTCAAATCGGGGACGACGCTCAACCAGTCGCTGTTCCTGCGCGGCGTCGGCACCTCGACATTCTCGATCGCCGGCGAGCCGTCGGTGTCGACCGTCGTCGATGGCGTCGTCTACAGCCGCTCGGGCGAGGCGTTCAGCGATCTCGTCGATGTTGACCGGATCGAAGTGCTGCGCGGTCCGCAGGGCACGTTGTTCGGCAAGAATTCGTCCGCCGGCGTCATCAACATCGTCTCGAAGCAGCCGACCGCCGAGTTCGGCGGGTCGATCGAGGCGGGGTATCTGAGCAATGCCGAATATCGCGGCCGGGTCGCGCTCAACGTGCCGCTGACCGATAGCATCAGATCGCGCGTTACCGGCTTCTACGACAATTACGCCGGCAACATCTACAATCTCGCCACCAAGGGCCATGTCAATGGCTGGGAGCATTATGGCGCGCGGCTTCAGGTCGTGGCGGACGCGACCTCGACGCTCAAGCTCGCCTTCATCGCCGATTGGCACCACAATAACGATAATTGCTGCGCAGAGATCATCGCGACCGGCACGCCGGTTGTCACTGGTGGCGTCGTTACCGGGTTCACCACGACTAGCCCGGTCTTCACCGCGCTGCCGACGCCGCTGGGCACCAACACCCGCACGATCAACCAGAACCTCGTCACCGCGACCAAGGAGACCGGCTATGGCTTCTCGCTGCAGGGCGATCTGACGATCGGCGAGCACACGCTCACCTCGATTTCGGCGTATCGCAATTGGCGCAACACCGAAATCCGCGACGGTGACTGGCTCGACCAGCCCTATATCGGGTTCAACCAGTTGCACGATCTCGGGCCGCAGACCGGCCATACCTGGACCGAGGAAGTGCGGCTGACGTCGCCGTCGAACAAGCCGCTCACTTATGTGCTTGGCCTGTTCTACTCGAACGCCGCGTCCGAGCGTGTCTTCACGCGCAACGACCAGGTCTGCACGGCAGTCGGCGCCGCGCCGGCGACGTTGACGCCGTGCACCAGCCCGCTCGCCAATCCGTCGACCTTCCCCACCGGCACCGCCGATTTCGGGTCGGATTTCGACAACCTCGCCTTTTTCGGCCAGGCGACGTGGAAAATCACGCCGCGCTTCCGCGTGCTCGGCGGCTTGCGCTACTCGA
This sequence comes from Sphingomonas sp. GlSt437, assembly GCF_048015635.2. Lineage (NCBI taxonomy): Bacteria > Pseudomonadati > Pseudomonadota > Alphaproteobacteria > Sphingomonadales > Sphingomonadaceae > Sphingomonas > Sphingomonas sp. GlSt437. Next base: position 1,726,867 of record NZ_JBPGYA010000001.1, read on the forward strand.
TCGACAATCTGGATGTATTCCACAAGCGCGTCACCGCGCTGACCGGGCCCGGCATTCAGCCCAATTTCGATCAGGGCGTATACAATGCCTATCTGGCCGCGGTCGCATCGGGCGTGTCGCCGACGGTGGCGGCGGGATCACCCGCGGTGTTGGCGGCGTCGAACGGCGTGCCGTTCCGCACCAGCACGCATAACAACAACCTGTCGGGCAAGGTCGGCTTCCAGTTCGACCTCAGCCACGAGTCGACCTTCTACGGTACGTATTCGCGCGGCTATAAGGGCCCGGCCTATAACGTCTTTTTCAATCTGACCTCGACCGGCACCAATGTGATCGCGCCGGAAACGTCGAACGCGTTTGAAGTCGGTTTGAAGAATACCCTCGCCAATGGCCGGGTGATCATCAACATCGCCGGTTTCTACGCCAAATACGATAATTTCCAGGCGAACAATCCTGATCTGGTGGCGGGCGTGGTCGTCACGCGCTTCACGAACGCGGGTAAGGTCTCGACGCGCGGCGTCGAAGTCGACGCGAGCTTCCGGCCCATCCCGGATCTGACGCTGGCGGGCGGCTTTGCCTATACTGATGCGCATGTCGACCAGTTCCTGGCGGCGCCCGGCGCCGCGCCGACGGCGATCATCCCGTCGGGTACGCCGCTCGGCTTTGCGCCGAAGTGGAAGGGCAATGTCTCGGTCGATTACAAGGTGCGCAGCATCGATGCGTTCAACCTGCTGCTCGGCGCGCAATCGTCGTTCCAGAGCTCGGAGCTGTCGCTGTTCGCGCCAGACCCGATCCAGCGGCAACTCGGCACCATCGCGCCTTATGCGCTGGTCAATCTGTCGGCCGGGATCGCGACCAAGGATGACAGATACCGGCTGACCTTTGCGGTGAAGAACCTGCTCGACAAGAGCTTTGCCGCGGCGATCACCAATGGCGGCCCGGCGGGTTCCTATCGCTACCAAATCCCGCGCGACGCCGATCGCTATTTCAGCGTCACCGCGCGCGTCAACTTCTGAAGCTCCCAGTAACAGGGGGAGCTTGGCCCGGCGGCAGCGATGTCGCCGGGCTTTTTGTTGAAGTACGGTGCCCGCATCCGCGCGAGCGGATCAACCCTCAATGCGCTAAGGCGATCCCGCGCTCGCTCGCGTCGATCGGCTCGATGCGGGGGATCAGCAGCTGGATGACCCCCAGCGCGGCCAGATACGATCCCGCGCAGATCGCCAGTGCCGGCGCATAGCCCCAGCCATGCGCCAGCGCATAAGCCTGGAACTGGATCATCCCGATCGAGCAGAGATTGCCGCAGAACGCCGCAATGCCGATCCGCGTGCCGACCGTGCGCGCCGGGGTGATGTCGGTGACCAGCCCGAACACATTGGTCGAAAAGCCTTGGTGCGCGAACAGCACCAGGCCAAGCAGCAGCGCCGCGCTCCACGGGCTGGTCAGCGATTGGACGAACACCACCGGCAGCACCAGCAGCGCGTAGCCGAGCATCGCCGTCTTGCGCGCACGGTTGACGCTCCACCCCGCCGCCATCAGGCGTGACGGCACCACGCCGCCGCTGATCGAGCCGAACGCGGCGAGCAGATAGACGAGCGCGATCGGCAGCCCCAGCGTGCCTTGCGGCAACCCGAACAGCCGGTGGAACAGGTCGGGCAGCCACAGCAGCATGAAGAACCACACCTGATCGGAGAGCACCTTGGCGAGCGCGATCGCCAGCGTCTCGCGGCTGCGCAACACCGACAGCCATGACACGCGCGCCGGCGCCACCGCGTCGATCGCCACCGGCTGCACCCGGATCGCGAACCAGACGATTACCCACGCCACCCCCAGGCCGCCGGCCAGCACGAAAGCCGATTGCCAACCGAATGCTACCGCCAGCGCGGGAATGAACAAAGGCGTCAGGATCGCGCCGATATTGGGCGCGGTATTGCCGATGCCGAGCGCGATCTGGCGCTCGCGATGATCGAAATAGGTGGCGGCGGACTTCACCCCGGCCGGCGTGCCGATCGACTCCGCCACGCCGAGCACGATCCGCGCGCCGAAAAAGCCCGCGACATTGGTCGCAAAGGCATGCGCCATTCCGGCGAGGCTCCACACCAGCACGCCGAGCGCAAAGCCGACGCGCAAGCCCACCCGATCGAGGAACCAGCCCGTGCCGAGGAACGCGAACGCGGTCGCAAGCTGGAACACCGTGCCCATATTGGCATAATCCTGGTCGGACCAGTGGAAGACCTGCTCGAGCGTCGGCTTCAAGAGCGCCAGGATCTGGCGATCAACATAGTTGAGCATGATCGCGATGAACACCATCACCACGATCACCCACCGCGCCGCGTTGCCGGCCGATTGTCCCGTCTGCGCCGTCATCCTGTCCTCCCCGCGCTCCCTTTTTCCGATAACGTTGTCATGGCCCACGCGGATCGGCTAGTCCTTTTCGGGCGAGCCGATAGAAGGGGAAGCATGGCGATAAAGCAAGCATCGGGCGGGCGGGTGGCGCGGCCCCTGCCGATGGCCGCCGACCTTTATGGCGACATCGAGCCGACTCCCAAGGCAGGCTGGCGCGATTATGTCCCGGGGCTGCTCGTGGTCGGCGCGGGCACGCTCTCGGCAGGGTTTATCTCGGACCATTATGGCGCGCCGCTCACGCTGATGGCGCTGCTGATCGGCCTGGCGCTCAATTTCCTGAGTGCGGACGCGCGGCTCAATCCCGGGCTGACGCTGGCGTCGCGCTCGCTATTGCGCTGGGGCATCGTGCTGGTCGGCGCGCGGGTGACGTTCGGCCAGGTCGCGGCGTTGGGACCAGTCGCGCTGGTCGCGGTGGTGGCGATCGTCGCGCTGGTGATGGGCGTGGGCATCCTCGCCGCGCGGCGGCTCGGCTTCGGCGCCGCGTTCGGCACGCTGGCAGGGGGCGCGGTGGCGATTTGCGGCGCGTCCGCCGCGCTCGCGCTGGCGACGACGCTGGGTGAACGGCGGGTGAGCCAGGCGCAGCTGACGCTGGTCCTCGTCGGCATTTCGGCGATGAGCGCGGGCGCAATGGTGGCCTATCCCATCCTCGCGCATTGGCTCGCGCTCACCGATCTCAAGGCTGGCTTCATGCTCGGCGCCTCGATCCACGATGTCGCGCAGACCTTGGGCGCTGGCTACAGCTATTCGGAAGGGGCGGGGCAGATTGCCGCAATCGTCAAGCTCACCCGTGTCGCGCTGCTCGCGCCGGTGCTGGCGGTGGTCGCGCTGTTTCTGAAAGACGGCGCGCGCGCCAAGGGGCCGGGGCTGCCCTGGTTCGTCATCGGCTTTTTCGTGTTCGCCGGCGTCAATTCGCTCGGTGTCGTCCCCGCGATCGTGGCGAGCGCGGCGGAAAAGGCGGCAGCGGCGATGCTCGCTTGCGCGGTGACCGCGACCGCGATCCGATCCCCGATGGGGCAGCTATTGGAAACCGGCCCGCGCCCGTTGCTGGTGATTGCCGGCGCGACGCTGGTGGCGCTGATCCTGTCGACCGCGACAGCGATCTGGCTGATCGGCTAGCCGGGGTTGACCGCGCCGGCGCACCCCGCCATCGCCGCCGCCATGACTCGCCCCGGCTTCCACTTCTCCACCCGCTTCAAGGTCCGCTATGCCGAGATTGACGGGCAGAAGGTCGTGTTCAACTCACGCTACCTCGAATATGCCGATGTCGCGGTCACCGAATATTGGGACTGGACCGGCATTGCCGCCGCGCTCGGCAAGGCGTGGGAGGAAACCGAATTCCACGTCCGCCGCACCGAGGTCGATTATCTCAAGCCGTTCGTGCTCGGCGACACGATCGAGGCCTGGGTAAAGATCGCCAAGGTCGGCCGCACCAGCGTGACGCAGCGCTTCGAGCTCTGCCATGCCGAAACCGGTGCGCTGCACACGGTGATCGACATGGTGATCGTGAATGTTCACTTGCCGACCGGAATGCCGGCCGAAATCGGCGGTGAAGTGCGGACGTTTTTAGAGAAGCTGGCGGGGTAAGGGCCGGCTATTCCGCTGCCAGCGCCGGTGGTTCGTAGCCGGCGACATCCTCGGGCAGCGACCACATCAGATCGTCCTTGCTCAGCACGCGGCCATCCCAGGCGCGCACTTCGATCGGCGCGATCGGGCGGCGGTCCTGCGCATCGACCAGTACGGGGGAGGCGGGGAAGCCCATTTCCCAGCGCTCGCCCCATTGCCTGAGCGCCAGCATCGCCGGCAGCAGGGCATAGCCCTTCTCGGTCAGGCGGTATTCGATCTTGCGGCGATCCTCGGGCATCGCTTCGCGCGCCAAAATGCCGTGGTCGACCAGTCGCGCCAGCCGGTTGGCGAGGATGTTGCGCGCGATGCCCAGCTCCTGCTGCATTTCCTCGAAATGGTGAAGGCCGTTGAACGAGGCGCGCAGAATCATGAACGACCAGCGCTCGCCCATCACTTCCAGGGCCGCCGGTAAGCTGCATCCCGCCAGTTCGCGCAGCGGCTCACGCAGTTTGTTGTGCATTTATCCTCTTCCTGCAGCCATCCTATCGCATTTTGGCCGTCATGCGAATGAAATATAAGTTTCGGGTTGCAACTAGAAACCTAACGGTGTAAGTAGTGATTCGCAACTGAAAAGTGCAACCCGAATCAAAGACTTTTAACAGGAGCCTCCCCATGACGCGCATCCTTACCTCTGCCGCCGCCGCGATCGTCGCTGCGACTCTCTTCTCGGCGAGCGCCGGTTTCGCTCAGCCCGTTGGTTATTACGCCGCCACCCCGGCGACCGCGCCCGCCAAGGACACGATCATCACCGACGGCACGCTGTGGAAGTGCGGCAACGGCGTTTGCGTCGCCAACAAGGCGCCGGAACGCGACCTGATCGTCTGCCAGCTCGTCGCGTCGAATGTCGGCCAGCTGACCTCTTTCACCGTCAGCGGCACCGCGCTCCCGGCGGCGACGCTCGCCAAGTGCAACACCAAGGCGCGCTCGTAAGCATCGATAAGATGTTGCAATGCGGCAGCACGCGGCCACAATAGGCCGCGTGCTGCGGCAATATGAACTGGTCGATCGGGTCCTAAGCTACGATCCCGAAGCAGACGAGGCTCTGCTCAACCGCGCTTATGTGTTTTCGCTGCAGGCGCATGGCAGCCAGAAGCGCGCGAGCGGCGATCCCTATTTCAGCCACCCGATCGAAGTGGCCGGCATCCTCACCGATCTCCACCTCGACGACGAGACGATCGCGACCGCGATCCTCCACGACACGATCGAGGATACCGTCGCCACGCCCGAGCAGATCCTCCAGATTTTCGGGCCGCAAGTCGCGCGCATGGTCGACGGCGTCACCAAGCTCTCCAAGATCGAAGCGCAGACCGAGAATGAGCGCGCGGCGGAAAACTTACGCAAATTCCTGCTCGCCATGTCGGACGATATCCGCGTGCTGCTCGTCAAGCTCGCGGACCGGCTGCACAATATGCGTACACTCCACCACATCCCCAATCCCGACAAACGCCGCCGCATCGCCAAGGAGACGATGGACATCTATGCCCCGCTCGCCGAGCGGATCGGCATGTATGAATTCATGAAGGAAATGCAGAGCCTCGCCTTCCGCGAGCTCGAACCCGAAGCCTATGAGTCGGTGACGCGCCGGCTCGAGCAGTTGAAGGAAGGCGATGGCGACCGCATCGCCAAGATCACTTCGGGCCTCAAGCTGCTGCTCAGCCGCCAGGGCATCGACGCCGATATTTCCGGCCGCGAAAAACACCCCTATTCGATCTGGAAGAAGATGGCCGAGCGGCACATCAGCTTCGAGCAATTGTCCGACATCATGGCGTTCCGCGCGATCGTGCCGACGGTCGATGATTGCTACCGCGCGCTCGGCATCATCCACCGCCGCTGGCCGATGGTGCCCGGTCGGTTCAAGGATTATATCTCGACGCCCAAGCGCAATGGCTATCGCTCGCTCCACACCAGCGTCATCCATGCCGAAAATACCCGCGTCGAAATCCAGATCAGGACGCCCGAGATGCACGCCGAGGCGGAGTACGGCCTGGCCGCGCACTGGGCGTACAAGCTCGACAAGGTCCGCCCCGAAACCCAATCGAGCTGGATTCGCGACCTCATCGAAATCCTCGAAACCGCCGACACGCCCGAGGAGCTGCTCGAACATACCCGCATGGCGATGTACCAGGATCGCATCTTCGCCTTCACCCCCAAGGGCGAGCTGATCCAGCTGCCCAAGGGCGCGACGCCGATCGATTTTGCCTATGCCGTCCACACCGATCTCGGCGATCAGGCGGTCGGCGCCAAGATCAACGGCCGCGTCGCCCCCTTGCGCACCCAGATCGGCAATGGCGACCAGGTGCAGATTTTGCGATCGAAAGCACAGGCGCCGCAGGCCGGCTGGCTCAATTTCGCGGTGACGGGCAAGGCGCGCGCCGCGATCCGCCGCCATCTGCGCCACAAGGAGCGCGTCGAGACGCAAACGCTCGGCCGCAAAATCTATGACGAGATCGTGTCGCGCCTGCCCGCGCAATTGGCGGACAATGCGGTCGGCCTCGCGGTCAAGCGGCTCAAGCTTGCTGACGAAGCCGCGCTGATGGAAGCGATTGCGCGGCGGCGGTTGACCGATGCCGAAGTGATGGAAGCGCTGATGCCCGGCTCGGCGGGTGCCGACGCGCTGCGGCCGATGCCCGCCCAGGCCAAGGCGATCTCGATCCGCGGGTTGACGCCGGGCGTCGCGTTCGATCTTGCCGATTGCTGCCACCCGGTGCCCGGCGACCGCATCGTCGGCTTGCGCCGGCCCGATCGCGGCATCGAAGTCCACACCATCGATTGTCCGCGCCTGATCGAAGCTGACGATGCCGACTGGGTCGATCTCGCCTGGGACGCGAAGGGCGAGGGCGCCGTCGCGCGGATCAAGGTGGAATTGAAGAACGAGCCCGGCGCGCTTGGCGTCGTCGCCACGATCATCGGCCAGCAGCGCGCCAACATCGTCAACATGCGCCTCGACAACCGCGACCCTGGTTTCCACACCAACCTGATCGACATCGAAGTCCACGACGTCCAGCACCTGATGCGCGTGCTCGCGGCGCTGCGCGCGGCGGATGCGGTGAACGAGGCGGCGCGGGGGTAGGAACCATGTTCGCTATCCTCGCTATGGCGTTTGCAATGCTGCGATTGGCGCAAGACCATAGCGAGCCGGTCGATGTCGAGCGATATGGTCCGCCACGCACCATGACCTGCACGTGGTTCTCCAACTTCGAAAATAGCCGGATGGAGGAATGCCATGACGCGGCGCGCAAACCGTTATTGGATGGCGCCGCCGCCTCGGTCGAATGCGTTAACGGCCAATGCGCGCTGCTCGATGCGGAAGCGCGCCGCGCTGCGCATTGGACGCAGCCCGAACCTGTCGAGGGGACGTTCACGGTGAGACTAGTTGGCCGAGCAAGCCTCGGGTCACATCCAACGCGATACCTTGGCGACGGCACTAGAGCGGTTTTGATCGAGCGAATCCTTACTGTTGACCTCGCGCGCTGATCTCTTGACCTGCTGTCGGCACCCGCAATCTCCCCATGACGGGCGAGTTACAGCGCGCTAATAGGGCGCGATGAACCGTCCCGCGCTGTCCATCGTCGTCCCCTGTTACAATGAGGAATCCTGCCTCGATCTGCTCCATGTCGGAGTGTCGAGCGCGGCGCGCGCAGCGGATGCGGTGAACGAAGCGGCGCGGGGGTAGGCGACACGAAAGCGTCACCGGCGCGCTCTAAGCCAGCGACATACCGGGAGGCTCCATCATGACGTATCGATTCGCCGCGATCGCCGCTGCTGCTTTTTCTCTGCTCTGCGCCAGTGCGGCCGAGGCGTCGCCCGTCTTGCTCATCTCGATCGACGGCCTGCGCCCGCTCGATGTGATCGAGGCGGACAAGCGCGGCATTCACGTCCCGCATCTGCGCCAGCTGATGGCCGACGGCAGCTATGCCCAAGGCGTTCGCAACAGCCTGCCGACAGTGACTTATCCCAATCACACGACGATCATCACCGGGGTGTGGCCGGCGGTGCATGGCATTGCCAACAACGTCACTTTCGATCCGCAATCGCGCAATGCGGAAGGCTGGTATTGGTATGCCGAGGATATCAAGGTGCCGACCTTGTGGGACAAGGTTCATGCCGCCGGTGGCCACACTGCGTCGATCAGCTGGCCGGTCAGCGTCGGCGCACGGTCGATCGACTATGACATCCCCGAATATTGGCGCGCCCGCAACGCCGAAGACCTGAAGCTGGTGCGGGCGCTGTCGACGCCGGGCCTGGTCGACGCGGCCGAAAAGGAAAGCGGGGCGACGCTGGCGGCCGCGTTCGGGGAAGACGCCGCGTCCGATGCCGCGCGTGCCAAGCTGGCCGCCGCCATCTACAAGCTCGATCGTCCGACCTTCTTCACGCTGCATTTGCCCAGCCTTGACGAGGCCGAGCATGAATATGGCCCCGGCTCGCCCGAAGCGATCAAGAATCTGGAAGCGGTGGACGGCATTGTCGGCGATCTGGTCGCGAGCGCACGCGCGGTCGAGCCCGATCTGGTGGTGGTCGTCGTCTCCGACCATGGCTTCGCGCCGCTCAACACCAGCATCAACCTGACGCGCGCCTTTGTCGACGCCGGCCTGATCGATCTCGACCCCAAGACCGGCAAGGTCACGCGCTGGAAAGCCGCGCCCTGGGGTGGCGCATCGGCGGCGATCGTGCTCGCCGACCCGTCCGACACCGCAACCGCTGCCCAGGTCCGAACCCTGCTCGACAAGCTCGCCGCCGATCCGGCCAATGGCATCGGCAAGGTGATCGGTCGCGACGAGATTGCCCAGCTGGGCGGCACGGCGGACGCGAGCTTCTGGGTTGATTTCCAGCTCGGCTTCAGTAATGGCGGCGGCCCCACCGGCCCGCTGCGCCAGCCCGCCCCGATCAAGGGCACGCATGGCTATTTCCCAACCCATCCAGAAATGCGCGCCAGCTTCTTCGCCGCCGGACCGGGCGTGCCCAAGGGCAAGGCGCTGGGCGACATCGACCAGCGCGACATCGCGCCGACCGTCGCCACGTTGCTGGCGGTGAGCTGGCCCAACCCTGGCGGCAAGGCGCTGTTCTAGAGGCGGGCACTCGGCGCATGCCGCCGCAATCTCCCCATGACGGACGAGTTACAGCGCGCTAATAGGGCGCGATGAACCGTCCTGCGCTGTCCATCGTCGTCCCCTGTTACAATGAGGAATCCTGCCTCGATCTGCTCCATGTCCGCGTCTCCGGCGCGGCGCGGGCGGCAGTGGGGGATGATTATGAGATCGTCTTCGTCAATGATGGCTCGCGCGACGATAGCTGGCGCGTCATGCAGCGCATCGCGGCGGAAGACCCGCACCTCGTCGCGGTCAATCTGTCGCGCAACCATGGCCATCAGTTGGCGCTGACCGCCGGCCTTGATCTGTGCGCGGGCGAGCAGATCCTGATCATCGATGCCGATCTCCAGGACCCGCCCGAGCTCTTGACCGCGATGCGCGAAGCGATGGTGCGCGAGGAAGCCGATGTCGTCTACGCCGTCCGCCGCAAGCGCGAAGGCGAGACATTGTTCAAGAAAGCGACGGCGGCGGCTTTCTATCGCGCGCTCGACCATATCACCGACACGCCGATCCCGCTCGACACCGGCGATTTCCGGCTGATGAGCCGGCGCGCGCTCGATGCGTTTCTGGCCATGCCCGAGCAGGCGCGCTTCATTCGCGGCATGGTCGCCTGGGTGGGCTTCCGCCAGGTGCCGTTCCCCTATGACCGCGCCGAGCGCCACGCGGGCGAGACCAAATATCCGCTGGGCAAGATGATCCGCTTCGCGCTCGATGCGATCACGGGTTTTTCGACCGCGCCGCTGCGGTTCGCCAGCCATGCGTCAGTGATCCTGGGCGGGGCGTCGCTGCTGCTGCTGTTCTACATCGCCTGGGGCTATTTCGCCGGCAGCCATGTCCAGGGCTGGACCTCGACGATGCTGGTCGTCGTGGTGCTGAGCGCGGTGCAGATGTTCGTGCTGGGCATGATCGGCGAATATCTCGGCCGGCTTTATGTCGAATCGAAGCATCGGCCGCTCTATCTGGTCGCCGATGTCGCGGGGCAGGTGAAGCGGCAGGCGACGCTCGGCTATTCGGCGGTGAGCCCGGTTGAGGCGCCCGCAGCGGCGCCGAGCAGCTTCAAGGAAGGCATGGTGGTGACGCCGGTCGAGGCGGTTGCCGAACCTCTCGCCGATCCTGTCGTCGCCCCACCCAAGCGCCCCCGCGCCAAGCGGACGGCTTAAGCGCTCTCTGGTAGTCCCGTTCGCCCCGAGCTTGTCGAAGGGCCGTCCTTCTTAACTCGCGTTGGAAAGAAGGGCAGGGCTTCGACTTCGCTCAGCCCGAACGGGAATCGGGGCGGTGCGCCGTTCCTAATCCCTCGCCCCTGCTTGCAGGGGAGTTTGAGGTCGGCCATGCCCCCGGCATGGCCTAAACAGCGCGGGGCGCTGTTTACCTCAAACTGGTTGCGTAGACTTAGTCTTTGCGTAGCAAAGGCTTAGTCGAAGCTGGGAGAGGGGTAAATCCAACAGTTGCCAACGTGGCTGCCCTCTCCAAGCTTCGCTAGCCGACAAGTCGGCAAGCTGCGCTATCCTCTCCCGCTTGCGGGAGAGGACTAAGTGGCCTTCGGCACCGCCAGCGTGATGATCGAGACGCCCGGCGGCAGCGGTACCCGGCCGACCAGGTGGCGCTCGAGCCGAAAGACGCATTCGAACAACGCATTCACCGGCGCCGGCGGCGGCGAATCGTCGCTGTCATCCTTGCCGGTCAACCGCCCGGCGAGGCGCGCGGCGGTGGCGAGCGGGAACAGCAGCGAGTTGAAATAGCCGAAATGCGTGGGGCTAAGGCCTGCCTTGTCGAGCGCGGCCTTCAGCGTCGCTTTGGAATAACGGCGCTTGTGGTGATTGACGACATCGTGCGCGCTCCACATCCATTGGTGCGCGGGCACGGTGATCAGGATCTTGCCGCCCGGCGCCAGGCAATCGCGCATCGCCGCCAGCGCCGCCACGTCATCCTCGATATGCTCGACCACATCGAGCACCGCGATTAGATCGTAAGCGCCGCGCGGCACGCCGGTCAGCGCGGGGAGCGGGGCGGCGCCGACCGCCTTGCCGAGCCGTTCGCTGGCAATCGCGCGCGCCGCATCGTCGATCTCGATCGCATCGACCTCGCCGAACCGCGCCAGCATCGGCAGATTGTGCCCGGTCCCCGCGCCGATTTCCAGGATATGCGCGGCCTTGGGCAGCGCGCCATAACGCGCGAGATAATCGGCGAGGATGTCGCGGCGCGCGCGGTACCACCAATGGGTGGAATCATGCGCGGCCATGCGGTCGTAAACGATGCGGTCCATGTGCCCCCTTCAGGCATAAGGCGATGGCGGTATGATCGCCTCGTCTAAATCACTTTGTCTTTAAAGATCCTCCCCCGCCAGGGCGAGGTGTCACCGAAGGTGACGGAGGGGGAGGACGCCAACGCAGCTATTTGACTTCCCCCTCCGTCAGGCTGCGCCTGCCACCTCCCCCTGGCGGGGGAGGATTTAGGTTGCCCTAAACACCGCTCCTACCCGAACACCCATTGCCGGTTGAGCGCGAAGGTCGCGATCGGCGTGATGGTGACGATCGGGATCAGCGGCAGCCACACGGGCCCATGCAGCGGCCCGGTGATCACCCAGGTGAACAGCGCGTTCAACACCAGCCCGACGCCCTGAACCACCACGAACTTCAAATGCTGCCGGCCGCTATGGTCGCGCGTGCCATGGCCGCGGAAGCTCCAGTAACTGTGCAGGAAAAAGCCGCAGGTCACCGCGACGGCGAACGCGAACGGCACCGCATAAACCGCGCGCGCGCCAGGAAAGACGTAATGCGCGAGCGGTAGATACACGGCTGAATAAACCACCGTCGAAATCCCGCCGGCGATGGCGAAGCGGACGAGCTGGCCCAGCACCTCCCGACCGCCGAGCGGACGCGCGGCCATGTCGATCAGCCGATCGTGCAGGCGGGGATGGGTGCTCATCGCAGCGGCGTCTCTTGCCCTTGTCACGCGCGGCGCGATAGAGCGCGGGGAGCCTCCAGGAAAGCCCGCTCTTGTCCGATCCCGCCCAACCCGTCCATCCCGCCGCCGCGCCCAACCCCATCGAGGCGCTGATCGACCGGCGCTGGCGGCAGCTGGTGGTGCTGTTCTGGCTCGGCACCGCGATCTGGTTTCTGGTCGGGCGCTGGCCGCAGATCGAATGGTTCGCGCTCGGCGATACCGATGACAATATGCGGCTGATGCAGGTCCGCGCGCTGCTCCACGGCCAGGGCTGGTATGATCTGCGCCAATATCGGCTCAACCCGCCCCAGGGTTTCGACATCCACTGGACGCGGATCGTCGACTTGCCGATCGCCGCGCTCATCCTGCTGCTCAAGCCGATTGCCGGGTCGGTGTGGGCGGAGCGCTGGGCGTGCGGCATCGCGCCGCTCTTGCCCTTGTCGATCACCATGCTCGGCCTTGCCTTCACCGTGCGGCGGCTGGTCAGCCCGATCGCCTGGCCCTTGGCAATGCTGTTCCTGCTCGGCTGCAACCCGACAATGGGCATGTATATGCCCGAACGTATCGATCACCATGGCTGGCAGATTGCCGCGCTCGCCGTCACGATGGCGGGGCTGGCCGATCCCGAGCGGCGGCGCGGCGGGCTGCTCGTCGGCGGCGCCAGTGCCTTTTCGCTGGCGATCGGGCTGGAGCTGATGCCCTATGCCGCATTCGCCGGCGCGATCCTGGCGCTGCGCTGGATCTGGGATCGGGATGAGGCGCCGCGCGTCCAGCTTTACGGCATCAGCCTCGCGATCGGCTGTGCGATCGGCTATCTGGGCTTTGCCTCCTGGGGCAATTCGGTCGCGCGCTGCGACGCGCTGACGCCGGTGTGGGTGAGCGTGATGATGACGGCGGGCGGCCTGCTCGTCCTGCTCGCGACGCTCAACCCGGAGGAGCGCTGGCAGCGCTTCGCACTGGCGGCGGTGGCAGGCGTCGCGCTGGCGGGGGGCTTTGCCGGACTGTTCCCGCAATGCCTCGGCCGGCCCGAGCAAGTCACGCCCGAGCTCGCCAGGAACTGGCTCGACAATATCCGCGAAGCCCGGCCGATCTACCAGCACCCGTTCCGCAGCGCGTTTCCGCTGGCGACGCTGCCGGTGATCGGCATCATCGGCTCCGCCATTGCGATGTGGCGCGCGCGCGGTACCGATCGCTTCATTCCCTGGGTGGGCGTGCTGGTGTTCACGGTGCTGTCGGCCTCGCTGCTGCTCTGGGCGGTGCGGATCGGCCCCGGCGCGATGATGTTGGCGGTACCGGGCGCGGTGGCGCTCGCGTGGATCGTGCTGCCGATGGCGCTCAACAGCCGCTCGGCGATCATCCGCGTGCTGGGGACGCCGATCGCTTTTCTGGCAGTATCGGGGCTGTTTGCCGGGCTGCTGATTCCCTATCTGCCCGGTGGCACGCCGGACGCGCGCACGCGCACGATCAATAAGGCGGGCGGCAGCTGCACCTCGCTCACCGCGCTCACCCCGCTCAACCGACTGCCGGCGCAGACGATTTTCACTTTTGTCGATCTCGGCCCGCGGCTCATCACCGTCACGCATCACAATGCGATTGCCGGCCCTTATCACCGCAATGGCGTGGCGATTCTCGACGTGCAGCACGCCTTTCAGGGCACGCCCGACCAGTTCCGCGCCATCGCCACGCGCCACGGCGCGACCCTGCTGATGATTTGCCCTAACCTCGCCGAATCGACCATCTACCGCGCCCGCGCCCCGCACGGCTTCTACAGCCAGATCGCCGGTGACCAGGTGCCCGCCTGGCTGACGCCCGTGCCGCTGCCGGCGAATTCGCCGCTGAGGTTGTGGCGGATCAATTGACGCTCAGTGCATACTCCTCTCCCCTTGCGGGAGAGGATAGCGGAGCTTGCCGCTTTAGCGGCTAGCGCAGCTTGGTGAGGGGGATGCCCACCGTAGATAGTGGGGGACTTACCCCTCACCCAACTTCGACTAGGCAGCAAGCTGCCAAGTCTCCGTATCCCTCTCCCGCAAGGGGAGAGGGTTGGGAAGGTGCTACGCCGGAAAAAAGCTCCCCTTGATCCCGTCGATCACGAACTGCGCCGCCAGCGCTGCCAGCAGCACGCCGAGCAGCCGCGTCACCACCGCCTCGATCTTGTCGCCCAGCACTTTCATGATCGGCCCGGCGAGGATCAGCGCCGCCATCGTCAGTGCCAAGATGGTCGCCAGCGCCGTCAGGATGACGACAGTGCGCTCGATGCCATGGCCTTTCGACATCAGCAGCATGATCGACGCGATCGATCCCGGCCCGGCGATCATCGGCATCGCCATCGGGAAAACCGAGACATCCTCGACATGCGCTTCGCTGAGCTTCTGGGCGCGATCCTCGCGGCGCTGGGTGCGCTTTTCGAGCACCATCTCGGTCGCGATCACGAACAGCAAAATGCCGCCGGCGATGCGGAAACTGTCCAGGCTGGCGCCGATCGCCGACAGGATATCTTGCCCGAACAGGGCGAACACCACGAGGATGCCGCCGGCGATCAGCACCGCGCGCACCGCCATCGCGCGAGCGAGGTGGCGCGGCGCCCCCGCGGTGAGCCCGGCGTAGATCGGCGCGCAACCCGGCGGGTCGATCACGACGAAAAAGGTGATCAGCGAGGAGACGAAGAGCTCAAGCATCGCGCGCACCGGAACGGGCGTCGCGCCATTCAATCCTTGTCATCCCCGCGCAGGCGGGGATCCATTGGTGCTGCCCCACGGGAGCGTGACCGGCGTCGGCCAGAATGGATTCCCGCCTGTGCGGGAATGACGGTTGCTGGTAAGCCAGCATGCTCACAGCGCGTCCAGGTCGATCGCCACACCCGCGCGCCGTGCCGCCGAGACATAGGTGTTGCGGATCAGGCACGCGATCGTCATCGGGCCGACGCCGCCCGGCACCGGGGTGATCGCGCCGGCGACGCTCGCCGCGCCGGCGAAATCGACATCGCCGACCAGGCCGTCGGCCGTGCGGTTGATGCCGACATCGATCACGGTCGCCCCCGGCTTGATCCATTCGCCTTTAATGAGGCGCGGCCGCCCGACCGCCGCAACCACGATATCCGCGCGGTGGACAATGCCGGCCAGATCATGGCTCCTCGAATGCGCCACGGTCACGGTCGCGCTTTCGCGGATCAGCAATTGCGCCATCGGCTTGCCGACGATGTTCGAGCGGCCGATCACCACCGCATCCTTGCCGGCGAGATCGCCGAGCTGGTCCTTGAGCAGGATCAGGCAGCCGAGCGGGGTGCACGGCACGAAGCCCTCAAGCCCCGTCGCCAGCCGCCCGGCATTGACGGGGTGGAAGCCATCGACATCCTTGTCGGGATCGATCGCCGCGATCACCGCGCGCTCGTCGATGTGGGCGGGCAGCGGCAGCTGCACCAATATACCGTCGACCGCCGGGTCGGCGTTCAGCCGCGCGACGAGATCGAGCAGATCGGCCTGCGGCGTATCGGCCGGCAAGCGATGCTCGAACGAGGCCATGCCGACTTCGGTCGTCGCCTTGCCCTTGTTGCGGACGTAAACGGCGGACGCCGGATCGTCGCCGACCAGCACCACCGCCAGCCCCGGCCGGCGCCCCGTCTCGGCAACAAAGCGCGTTACCGCCACGCCGATGCGCCCGCGCAGCAACGCCGCTGCCGCTTTCCCGTCGATGATCTGCGCCGTCATGGCCCGGCCTTAGCCGCGCCTGGCGTCGCGCGCCACCCCGGCTGCCGATCCCGCCCTAATGCGGCTTAACCACGAAGGGTAAGCGCCGCGTAGGACGTTACGGCTAAGTAATCGTCACCGGCAAAGCGCGAGGGGCTTATGCGTCGACGGGGTCAGGAGTGGAGCAAGGCACGCTGCGCCGCAGTGGTGCTGGCCGCGTCCGTGCTGGCGATCGGCGTTGCGACGCCCGCCATCGCTGCCGATACCCCCGATGGCGCCGGCACGAGCAGCGCCAGCGTTGCGCCCGCGACAGCCGCCGCGACCACGATCGCGGTCGACCCAGTGGTCGTCGGCGCCGTCAGCACGATGGCCGCCCCCGTCGCGAGCCCGCCGCACCACCACATCGCGCACGCGCCGCGCTCGCGCCCCGACGACTCAGAATTCACCGGGCTCGACTGGAACCAGGTGATGCTGGGCGGCGGCACCGGGATATTGCCGAGCTTCGAAGGATCGGGCGATACGCTGCTGCAACCGATCGGCGGTTTTGACGGTGGCGTCGGCGGCGTCTCGGTCGCCGGGCGCGGCACGCGCATCCTGGTCGACATGAACCACGCTGGTCCGGTCGGCGGCGTGCAGCTTCATTATGGCGCGGTGATCAACCAGAATTTCACCCAGGTGAACCTGGAAGCGACCGATCCGCGCGTGCTCCGCCTCGGTCGGCGCGAGGTGGCGATGGAAGCAGGCGGTTTCGTCAGCTTCATCCGCCCCGGCATATTCGGCGCGCACGATGCGATCGGGGTCAACCTCGCTTACACCGTTGACGCGAGCGGCGAGCATAACAGCTACCAGATGGTCGCTTCCGCCGATTACGGCATCGCGATCGGCCACCGCATGGCGGTCAATCTGTCGGTCGCAGCGAATTTCGCGGGCACGCGCTATGCCGAGCATTATTTCGAGGTCAGCGCCGCTGGTGCAGCCGCGAGCGGCTTGCCCGAATTCGCCGATCCGCGCGGCGGCCTCAAGAGCCTGGGTTTCGCGCTCGTCGCCAACCGATCGGTGCACGGCACGCTCGGCAACGGCCTCGGCGCGTTCGCGTTCGTTTCCTACACCGCGCTGCAGGGCGATTTCGCCGCCAGCCCCGTCACGCGCATCGCCGGCGGCACCGATCAATGGTTCATCGGTGCCGGGCTCGGCTATACATTCTAGCCAAAGCGCTTTACAGCAACGCCATTCCCCGGGGGGACGCTGACGGACACCCGTCACGGCGTCTGAGAGGCGATCACGAGATCGCGACCCGCTGAACCTGATCCGGTTGACACCGGCGGAGGAAGTGGAGCGGCGGCACACCCGCAATCCATCTTGCTCCGGTTGATTTGGAGCTTGAACAATGGCCGACATCCCCGCCCGCACCGAAATCGGCGTTACCACGGGCCCCATTCGCGGCAGCCGCAAAATCCATGTCGGCCCGCTCAAGGTCGCGATGCGCCAGATCAGCCTCGAACCCTCCTCGGGCGAGCCGCCGCTCAACGTCTATGACACCAGCGGCCCCTATACCGACCCCGATGCGCAGATCGACATCATGGCCGGCCTCCCCGCCAAGCGCCGCGATTGGATCCTCGCGCGCGGCGATGTCGAAAGCTACGACGCCCGCGAAATCCGCCCCGAGGATAACGGCTTGTCCGGTCCCGACCGCTCCGCCGGCGTCGCGCAATTCCCCAATGTCGTGAAGCGGCCATTGCGCGCCAAGCCCGGCATGAACGTCAGCCAGATGCACTATGCCCGCCGCGGCATCATCACGCCCGAGATGGAGTACGTGGCCATCCGCGAAAATCTCGGCCGCGAGATGCTCGCCGAATACGTGCGCGACGGCGAAAGCTTCGGCGCCGCCATCCCCGATTACGTCACCCCCGAATTCGTCCGCGATGAAGTCGCGCGCGGCCGCGCCATCATTCCCAGCAACATCAACCACCCTGAAAGCGAGCCGATGGCGATCGGCCGCAATTTCCTGGTCAAGATCAACGCCAATATCGGCAACTCGGCGGTCGCCAGCGACGTCGCGACCGAAGTCGACAAGATGGTCTGGTCGATCCGCTGGGGCGCCGACACGGTGATGGACCTCTCGACGGGGCGCAACATCCACGACACGCGCGAATGGATCATCCGCAATTCGCCCGTCCCGATCGGCACCGTGCCCATCTATCAGGCGCTGGAGAAGGTCGGCGGCGTGGCGGAAGATCTCACCTGGGACATTTTCCGCGATACCCTCATCGAACAGGCCGAGCAGGGCGTCGATTACTTCACCATCCACGCCGGCGTCCGCCTGCCCTATATCCCGCTCACCGCCAAGCGCGTGACCGGCATCGTCAGCCGGGGGGGGAGCATCATGGCGAAATGGTGCCTCGCGCATCACAAGGAGAGCTTCCTCTACGAGCATTTCGATGAGATCACCGAAATCATGAAGGCGTACGACATCGCCTATTCGCTGGGCGATGGCCTGCGCCCCGGATCGATCGCCGACGCCAATGACGAAGCGCAGTTCGCCGAGCTCTACACGCTGGGCGAGCTCACCAAGCGCGCTTGGGCGCAGGACGTGCAGGTGATGATCGAAGGGCCCGGCCATGTGCCGATGCACAAGATCAAGGAGAATATGGACAAGCAGCTGGCGGCCTGCGGCGAGGCGCCCTTCTACACGCTCGGGCCGCTCACCACCGATATCGCGCCGGGTTACGACCATATCACCAGCGGCATCGGGGCGGCGATGATCGGCTGGTACGGCACGGCGATGCTCTGTTACGTCACCCCCAAGGAGCATCTCGGCCTGCCCGACCGCGACGACGTGAAGGTCGGCGTCGTCACCTACAAACTAGCCGCCCACGCCGCCGATCTCGCCAAAGGCCACCCCGCCGCCAAGCTCCGCGACGACGCGCTCAGCCGTGCAAGGTTCGAATTCCGCTGGCGCGACCAGTTCAACCTGAGCCTGGACCCCGACACAGCGGAGCAATATCACGACCAGACGCTCCCCGCGGAAGGCGCCAAGACCGCGCACTTCTGCAGCATGTGCGGGCCGAAATTCTGCTCGATGAAGATTACGCAAGAGGTGCGGGATTTCGCGGCGAAGCAGAACCAGGAAGCGACCGCCTTCATCGCCGCCGACGAAGCGGAAAAGGGGATGGCGGCGATGAGCGAGCTGTACAAAGCGACCGGGCGGGAGTTGTATATGGGGGCTGGGGATCGGGAGCGGGATTGAAAGTGGTTAGGCCCGTCTATTTACGACCAAATAGAGCGCGGGTATTCCAACGCTTCTTTCGTTCCATCTTCTCCTCCCACGTCGGCGCAACATAAGTCCACATATCTCGCGTACGTAGCGCCCCCATAAGCTCGCCAAGCTTGCCCACCCCGATGCCAGCAGCGTCGATTAAGTGCTGGGATGCGCCACCGCCTCCCTCTGGTTTTGCGATCAGAATATAGTCTCCGCGCTTTAGTTCTGCTGGTCGGTTGACATAATCCATGTCTCCGAAAGAGTATGCATCGGATAACCAGACCGTCAAACTTTCATATCGAGAGCGGTCAATTCGAAATAAGAAAAACTCATTGGTACTCACGTCCGTGACAGAAACAACCTGATCATGCTCATTCATGCGAGCTAAAAAATACTCAGGAATAGTATAGTATAAATCTTTAGTCATAGTAAAATCTCTATTTTGCCAGCGCGATTTAGAAATTTATTAATCGCCTCGACTTGAGATATATGGAAAAGCTGTAAGTGTAACGGCAGCCTGAATTCGGCAACAAAATTCAAGCGCATTTCTGTCAGAATGTTTTGAATATACCACTCATTTGAAACGAGAACAACATCGACGTCCGCAGGCTGACTGCTGTTGAGGATAGAGCCAAACAAGACGCATTGCGCGAGTGGCGGTGAGTGGCTGGTAGCGGCGTCCTCCAGCCATGATCGCATCGATGCTAAGTTATACATTACTTTCTACGATCCGCGTCACCTCGCGCGGAAATTGGTGGTTCCTATAATCGGCATTTGGGTCGGCAACATGGGCACGAAACGCATCAATATGATCGAGCCATCGCGTAAAAGACGACCGATGTTTCTGCGGGACCGCGGTCAGGTTAGTGGCGATGAGTAAGCGAATACGGCTGTTATTTTCGACAATTTGCTCACGCAACTGTTCCCAAATACCGAGATCAAAACGAACGATTTTGGGCAAGCCATCGCCGCGCCCGCCATTGGGTCCAAATTGCGAGAAAATTCTATAATTCTCGTTCATCAAAGGCTTGATGGCACGGCACACATTACGAAAACGGCTTCGTCCGAAGCTGCTACTGATATAGTTAGGGTCGGTCTCAGCTCTGCGCCAACGCCTGATCAACCAGCGAACGGTGACAAGTGCGACACCTACAAACGCGGTCAGACCAGCAATCCAAGTCGCTGCATCAAGGCCTAAGGGCTTGCAAGTCGAGAGATCGCTCGCAGCCCATGCTTTTTGGCAGATCGCTAAAAGCTTGGTCGTGCTCATATAACGTCCAACAGACTAATAATGATACCGACACTGCGCCACTTGCAGCGTCTGCTCGTCACCGCTCCCGCTCACCCGATACACCAGCCGATGCTCATGGCTGATCCGCCGCGACCACCAGCCTGACAGGTTGCCGCCCAGCGGCTCTGGTTTGCCGGTGCCTTTGAACGGGTGGCGGCGGCATTCCTCGATCAGGCTCATCAGCTTTTCGGTGATCTTGGGGTCATGCTCCTGCCAATAGCGCAGATCGTCCCACGCCGTCGGCCAGAAGGCGACCTTCACGGCAGCGGAATGCCCGGATTGCCCGCCTCGAAACCGCGCACCGCCTCCAGCAGCCGCTCGGCATTTTTGGGCGAACGCAGCAGATACAGCGTCTCCTCGATCGACGCCCATTCGCTTTCGGAAATCAGCACTGCGCCCTCGCCACGCTGGCGCGTGATGGCGATGGGCGCGCGATCGGCGACGACCTTGTCGATCATTGCTTTCAGATTCTCGCGCGCTTCGGAATAGCTGACGGCTCGCATGCACGACGAATGGACAACGTTCTGTCCAATGTCAATCTCGCCCCTGTCCTACGCCCCCCATTTCATGCTTCCCTACCTGTATGCCTCATCGTCGCTCCCCCCGCTCGCCCGCCGCGCGTGCCGTCACGCCGGCGCGTCCTGCAACCCCTGATTTCGCGCCCGTCCCCATCGAGCCTCGGCATGATGGGTGGACGCCGGCGCGGCAGATCGCGTTTATCGAGGCGCTGGCGCAATCGGCGTGCGTGGCGGAGGCTGCCGCGTCGGTCGGCATGAGCCGCGCTTCGGCTTATGCGCTCCGTCGGCGAGCGGATGCCGGGGCGTTTCGCGCGGCGTGGGATTTCGCGCTCGATTATGCCGTGCATCAGCTGGGCGAAGCGGTGCTGGCACGCGCGCTTCACGGCGTGGCGCGGCCGGTCTTCTACCAGGGCGAGCAGATCGGCGAGCGGCGTTATTATGACGAGCGGCTGGCGATGTTCGTGCTGCGCTATCGCGACTCCGAACGCTATGGCGCCGCGCTCGATGGCTTGCGCGGCCATCGCCCGCCCGATGCGCTGGCGCAGGGCCTGGCGCGCGCGTGCGAGGCGATTGCCGGCAAGCGCGCGCGGCGGCACGACGACCGGCTGGCGACGCCGCTCGCGCGCTATCAGCTGCCCACCGCGCCCGATCCGCAGGACAAGGCCGATCGCGAGGGCGCAACCGAAGCCGAGGTGACGCGTGCGCTGGAACGCAAGCTCGATGCGTTGAGCAAGCGGCACGCGCGTGAGGCTGCGACGGCGGCGGCGCGCGCGCGGGATGCTGCGGGGGAGGCGAATAAAGGGGGGACGTCGTGTAAACTTCGTCAACTTCGGCCGAACGGCGGAGCGATTTGGCGGCGCTAAATCGGCACCGCCGTCGGCCCGGCCGGCGCGGCGAGAGCCGCGACCGACGGCGCGGAATTCACTTCCGCGCCAACCGAGGCCGCAGCGGCTTTAGCAACGCTAAACCGCAGACGGCCCGGCCCGGCCGGCGCGGCCAACGCCGCGACCGACGGCGCGGAATTCACTTCCGCGCCCGCCGAGGCCCCGGTAAACCGTTGCCCATGCCCCACCTCGCCCAGATCGCCCTCATCGTCCGCGATTATGACGAGGCGCTCGGCTTTTATGTCGGCACGCTCGGCTTCGAGCTGGTCGAGGACACGCCGCTTCCTGCGCAAAACAAGCGCTGGGTGGTGGTACGACCGCGCGGCGGTGGCAGTGAGGCAGGGGCAGGCGCCGCCATCCTCCTCGCCCGCGCCGCCACGCCCGATCAGGCGGCGGCGATCGGCCATCAAGGCGCGGGGCGGGTGTGGCTGTTCCTGGAGACGGATGATTTTGCCCGCGATCACGCCGCGTTCACCGCTGCCGGCGTGCGCTTCGTCGAAGCGCCGCGCACCGAGCCTTACGGCACGGTCGCGGTGTTCGAGGATCTCTACGGCAATCGCTGGGATTTGCTCGAGCGGCGTTAGGCGCCGGCAACCGCGACGAAGAGCTGGCCGACCGCGACCAGCGTGGTCGCGGTCAGGCCGAACGCGGCGAGGATGACGAGGAAGGTGCGAGTGGTGGTCATGGCGCTTGGGTCCCGGGGTCGGAACGTTCTGCCGGTCACGCGACCGGCAGAACCGAAGCGGCAGTGCCCAGCATGACACCCGCCACCATCATCGAAACGATCGCCGAGGTGGCGACGCGAGCGAAGGTTTCTGCACGAACGAACATGGTCTTAACTCCCTTTTGTGTCGCCGGCCGAACCATTCGGTCAGCGATGCCAACACGTTAGCAGGGAGCGTGCCAAAGTCGTAAGTGTCTGTAATATAGGGACTTATAGAAACAGATGCTGATGAAATGGCGTTTCATGCCAAATAAATGGCGCGTAAATTACCAACTTGTCGTAATTAACGCCAAGTGAATATGCCGGGCAATCCCCGCCACGCTTGCTCAGCCGTCGCTGTCGGCGATCAGGCGATTGCGGCCCGCTTCCTTGGCGCGATAGAGCAGGGCGTCGGCCCGCTGGAACGCGGCGTCGAGCGGCTCGCCGGGGGCCGCGACGGTCAGCCCGGCGGAGAAAGTAACAGTGCCCAGCGGCGCGTCGGTTTCGCGCAGGCGATAGGTCTTGCCGGCGACGGTGGCGCGCGCGCCTTCCAGCGTCACCCGGGCTTGCTCGATCGGCACATTGGCGAACAGGACGACGAATTCCTCGCCACCATAGCGCGCGACCAGATGGTCCCCGCACCGCGTTTCGAGCACCTCGCCAATCGCTTTCAGCACCCGGTCGCCGACGGCGTGGCCGAAACTGTCATTAACGTGCTTGAACTTGTCGATGTCGCACACCGCCACGCAATGCGTGTGCCCGGCGGCGAGGCTGGCGGCATAGGCCTCTTCGAAAGCGCGGCGGTTCGGCAGGTTGGTCAAGGGGTCGCGGCGGGCATTGTCGCGGGCTTCGTCGAGCTTGGCGCGCAGTTCAGCGGCTTCGCGCGTCGCGGCTTCCAGCCGGGCTTCGGCGCTGCGGACGCGATCGGCCATCGCGCTCGTCAGCCGCGCGATTTCGGCCCCGGCCTCGCCGCCCATGTCGCGGATCGCCTCGGCACTCGCTGCAAGGTCGCGACCGAAACCGGTTGCTTCGGCGCGGACCGAGCGGACCAGGTCCTGAAAGCCGTCGACCTGCATCTGAGTGCGCGAGACGAGCAGATCATGGAGCGCACGGCTCTGGGTTTCGGGCTCGGGCGACGCGACTTCGCCGCCCAAGGCGATAATGTCCTTGCGGGTGAGCCTGATGCCGCCTTCGGTCAGCGACTGCACCGCGGCGGCGAGCGGACCATCCGGGCTGCTCAGCACGCGATAAGCGAATTCGTAATGCACCGGCTCGGGGCTGAGCCGGTGAGTGTCGAGAAACTTGCCGATTCTCGCATAGAGCGACGATGCGGTCGCGGCCGAATCGTCCCCCATTGTCATTACTCTAGCCATCCCATCCCGCATTCAAGCCAGTGCCTGATGTTCCTCCGCCGCCAAAGAGAGCCGCTCCGGCGCGCGAAGTCCAGTCCTCTCCTGCTGCGTCAAGGTGCGCTATCGTCCCGCTCAGCTGTGGGTGGGATGCGCTTTGGCATAAGCGCGCACCGTATCCAGCGTGTTCTGGACGTGCGGACCGGCGGCGGGATCAGTGAGCGAGAAGATGATGTGGCCGTCCGGCGCGATCACATAGCTGGTGCGGTTGGTGATCGTCGCCGCCTTGCCGTCACGCCCGGTATAAGTGAGCGCGACATCATAATCGCTGATCACGCGCGGGCCGGCGCTGGCGACGGGGAATTTGTTGGCGCAATCCTTGGTCGAGAAGTCCGCAAGCTTGTCGACCGGGTCGGCGGACATGCCGATGACGCTCGCACCGGCGGCCTTGAAGTCGCCGATATGCTCGGCAAAGGCGCGTGCCTCGGCGCTGCAGCCGGGCGTGAACGCTGCCGGGAAGAAGTAGAGCACGACCGGCCCTTTCTTCAGCTGCTCCTTCAGGTTGAGGGTGAACACCTTGCCGGCCAGCGCGCCGCGGGTGGTGAAGTCGGCAGCGGTTGCGCCGCTCTTCAGGGCAGCATCGGCGCTGGCGGCAAAGCCGGCGGCGGCAAGGGCGGCGATCATCATGGCGCGCATGGGGCGAGTCTCTCCGGGTTGTGTATATCGCACCTATTACCGTGCGCGCGCCGTGCCGCCAATACCGGCGTCCGGGCCCGTCGTCGGACGCTGGCGATCCGCCGAAATCGGGGCTAGGCAATGAAGATGCGCATCAGCCCCGCCGATATCGATCTTGCCCAGCGCCTCGCCGAGGCGGCGGGCGCGGCGATCCGCCCTTATTTCCGCAAGCCCCATGGCCTGGAGACCAAGCCCGATCAGTCGCCGGTCACGCTGGCCGATCGCGAGGCGGAAGCAGCGATGCGCCGGCTGATCGAGCAGGCCTTCCCGGCCGATGCGATCATCGGCGAGGAATATGGCGTCAAGGACGGCACCTCGGGCCGCGCCTGGGTGCTCGATCCGATCGACGGCACGCGCGCGTTCATCACCGGCCGGCCGATCTTCGGCACGCTGATCTCGCTCGTCGTCGATGGCTGGCCGCTGCTCGGCATTATCGATCAGCCGATCCTGCGCGAGCGCTGGCTGGGCGTCATGGGCCAGCCGACATTGCTCAACGGCCAGCCGTTGCGCACCCGTTCCTGCACGGCGCTTGCCGATGCGCTGCTCGCGACCAGCTCGCCCGCTTATTTTGACGATGGCCAGCTTCACGCCTTCGAGCATGTCGACGCGCTGGTGCGATCGACCGTGCTTGGTGGCGACTGCTATAATTACGGGTTGGTCGCGGGCGGCTGGCTCGATCTTGTCGTCGAGGCGAACCTCAAGCTCCACGACTTCGCCGCGCTGGTGCCGGTGGTCGAAGGCGCCGGCGGCCGCATGTGCGACTGGCAAGGCGATCCGCTCACCGCCGACAGCGCCGGCGAGGTGATCGCAGCCGGCGATCCGGCGCGGATCGACGACATCGTCGAGGCGCTCGCCTGCCACGGGCATTGAGTAGTTGGCCCAAAGGATCGGTCGGCGGGGTTGCCTTTTTACCGACTCATCGCTAAGCGCCCCGCTTTCCGCGAGTAAGAGGAACCGCCTGGCTGATATGGGCTGCCAGGGCTGTTCATAGATCGTCGCGCAAACAAGGAGACGAAAATGCCCAAGCTCAAGACCAAGAGCGGTGTGAAGAAGCGCTTCAAAATCACCGCGACGGGCAAGATCAAGCACGGCGTCGCTGGCAAGCGTCACCGCCTGATCAGCCACAATGCCAAATATATCCGCCAGAACCGTGGCACTTCCGTGCTGTCGGATGCCGATACCGCGACCGTGAAGGCCTGGGCGCCTTACGGGCTGCGCTGAGCGACGGAAGGATATAGACCATGGCACGAGTCAAGCGTGGTGTAACCACCAAGGCCAAGCACAAGCGGATTTTGGACCAGGCGAAGGGCTATTATGGCCGTCGCAAAAACACCATCCGCATCGCTCGCCAGGCCGTCGAAAAGGCCGGGCAATATGCCTATCGCGACCGCAAGGTCCGCAAGCGGAATTTCCGCGCTTTGTGGATCCAGCGTATCAACGCCGGTGTCCGCGCCGAAGGCCTCACCTATTCGCAGTTCATCCACGGGCTGAAGCTCGCCGGCATCGAACTCGACCGCAAGGTGCTGGCCGATATCGCGATGCACGAAGGCGAGGCGTTTACCGCCATCATCGCTCAGGCGAAGGCGGCTCTGCCCCAGGCCGCCTGAGCGGACCTGAGCAATCGGAATATGGGGCGCTGGTGGCAACACCGGCGCTCTTTTTCTTTCCGGCACATCCCGCTAGCAGGCGCGGGAACAAGGACGACCCGATGACCGACATCGACCAATTGAAGACCGATCTGCTGGCCCAGATCGCCGCCGCCGAAACGCCCGACGCCATCGAGGCAGTGCGGGTGGCCGCGCTCGGCAAGTCGGGGAGCGTCACCGCGCTGCTCAAGACGCTGGGCGGCATGAGCCCGGAAGAACGTCAGGCGCAGGGGCCGCGCATCCATGGTCTGCGCGAGGCGGTCGCCGAGGCCCTTTCCGCGCGCAAGGCGTTGCTGGAGCGCGCCGAGCTCGACGCGCGGCTCGCGGTCGAGACGATCGACATGACGCTGCCCGTGGCCGCCACCCCGCGCGGTTCGGTGCATCCGGTCAGCCAGGTGATGGACGAACTCGCCGAAATCTTTGCCGATTTGGGCTTCGCGGTCGCTACGGGTCCGGAGATCGAGACCGACTGGTATAATTTCACCGCGCTCAACATCCCCGAGACGCATCCGGCGCGGGCGATGCACGATACGTTTTACCTAGCGGGCGAGCACGAGCCGCCGATGGTGCTCCGCACCCACACCAGCCCCGTCCAAATCCGCGCGATGCAGGCGGCCGGCGGCGACAAGCCTGTCTACATCATCGCGCCCGGCCGCACCTATCGCTCGGACTCGGACGCGACGCATACGCCGATGTTCCATCAGGTCGAGGGGCTGGTGATCGACAAGGGCATCACGCTCGGCCATCTCAAATGGACGCTCGAGACGTTCCTGAAGGCCTTCTTCGAGCGCGACGATATCGTGCTGCGGCTGCGCCCCAGCTATTTCCCCTTCACCGAGCCTTCGGTGGAAATCGATGTCGGCTATACGATCCAGAACGGCAAGCGCGTGATCGGCGGCAGTGACCATTGGATGGAAGTGTTGGGCAGCGGCATGGTTCATCGCAAGGTGATCGAAGCGGGCGGCTATGATCCCGCCGAGTGGCAGGGCTTCGCGTTCGGCTGCGGCATCGATCGGCTGGCGATGCTGAAATACGGCATGGACGATCTGCGCGCCTTCTTCGACGGCGATATCCGCTGGCTGCGGCATTACGGCTTCTCGGCGCTCGACGTGCCGACGCTGAGCGGGGGAGTGGGGGCATGAAGTTCACCCTTTCCTGGCTCAAGGAGCATCTTGAGACCACTGCCGATCTCGACACGATCCTGACGACGCTGACCAGCGTCGGGCTGGAAGTCGAAGGCGTCGACAACCCAGCCGACCAGCTCGCCGGCTTCACCGTGGCGCGGGTGCTGACCGCCGCACGCCATCCGCAGGCCGACAAGCTGCAGGTGCTGACCGTCGACCGTGGGGACGGTGTGCCGCTGCAGGTCGTGTGCGGCGCGCCCAATGCGCGTGCCGGGCTGGTCGGCGTTTTGGGGCTCCCGGGTGCGGTCGTGCCGGCGAATGGTATGGAGCTGAAGGTCTCGGCCATTCGCGGCGTCGAGTCGAACGGCATGATGTGCTCGTCGCGCGAGCTGGAGCTCGGCGATGATCATGACGGTATCGTCGAGCTGCCCGAAGATGCGCCGATTGGCACGCCATTCGCTGACTATGCCGACGCCAACGATCCCGTCATCGACGTGGCGATCACGCCCAATCGGCAGGACTGCATGGGCGTGCGCGGCATTGCGCGAGATCTCGCGGCGGCGGGGCTGGGGACGCTCAAGCCGCTAGGCGAGGTCTATCGGATGCGCGAGGTGGCGCCGATCGCGGGGGAAGGCCCCGGCCCCGACGTCCGCACCGATGATCCCGCCGGCTGCCCGGCCTTTTACGCGCAGGCAGTGTCCGGCGTCACCAACGGTGCTGCGCCCGACTGGATGCAGCGTTACCTGAAAGCGGTCGGCCAGAAGCCGATCTCCGCGCTGGTCGACATCACCAATTTCGTGATGCTCGACCTCGGCCGGCCGCTGCACGTCTATGACCGCGCCAGGCTGACGGGCCCCCTCGTCGCCCGCAAGGCGCGAGCCGGCGAGCAGGTGCTGGCGCTCAACGGCAAGACGTACACGCTCGACGAGACGATGACTGTCATCGCCGATCAGGCGAGCGTCCACGATATCGGCGGCATCATGGGCGGCGAGCATTCGGGGGTCTCGGAAACGACGACCGACGTGCTGATCGAATGCGCCTATTTCGACCCCGATCACATCACGCGCACCGGCCAGAAGCTGATGCTGACCAGCGATGCGCGCCAGCGGTTCGAGCGCGGTGTCGATCCGGCATTCCTCGACGACGGCCTGGCGATCGCGACGTGGCTGGTCACCGAGCATTGCGGCGGCACCCCCAGCGGCATCACTCGTGCCGGCGAGCCGCCGCTCGTCGAGAAGATCGTCCATTTCGCGCCGCGGCTGACGCAAGATCTGGGCGGCGTGCATGTGCCACCGGAGCGGCAGGCGCGCATCTTGCTCTCGCTTGGCTTCAAGGTCGGCGCGATCGACCATGCCGACGCCTATAGCGACGCGCTGTTCGCTACCGTCACCTCGCCTTGGCCGGTGCGCGTGCCGAGCTGGCGGCGCGACATCGATGGGCCGGCCGATCTGGTCGAGGAAGTGGTGCGTATCCATGGGCTGGAGCATGTGCCCTCGACGACGCTACCGCGCGCGCCCGGCGTCGCTCGCCCAACCGCGACGCCCGAGCAGAAGCTGGAGCGCCGCGTCCGCCGTGCTGCTGCTGCGCGAGGGCTGAACGAAGCGGTGACGTGGAGCTTCCTGTCCGAGGCGGAAGCCGCCGCGTTCGGCGGTGGCGCGTGGACGCTCGCCAACCCGATCAGCGAGGAGCTGAAGGTGATGCGGCCGACGCTGCTCGCCGGGCTGCTGTCGGCGGCCGCGCGCAACACCAAGCGCGGGGCGGAAAGCGTGCGCCTGTTCGAGATCGGCCGGCGCTATCTGGCGGGCAAGGAGCGGCTGACGCTGGGCGTGGTGCTGGCGGGAGACAAGCGCGCCCGGAGCTGGCAGACGGGCAAGGCCGCAAGCTTCGATGCCTTCGATGCCAAGGCCGAGGCACTGGCCTTGCTCGCGGAAGCCGGCGCGCCGGTCGACAATCTGCAGGTCATGGGTGAGGCGGGTGATGCGTGGCATCCCGGCCAGTCGGGCACGCTGCGGCTGGGGCCCAAGACCGTGCTGGCCGCGTTCGGCATGCTGCACCCGCTGACGACCAAGGCGTTCGATCTCGACGGCCCGGTCGCGGCGGTCGAGCTCTATCTCGACGCGATCCCTGCCAAGCGATCGACGGGCTTCATGCGCACCGCCTACGCGCCGCCCGCTTTGCAGGCGGTACGGCGTGACTTCGCTTTCCTGGTGCCTGCCGATCTGGCGGCGGACGCGCTGGTGCGGGCGATCCGCGGCGCGGACAAGGCTGCGATCACCGCCGCGCGCTTGTTCGACGCGTTCGAACGCGACGGCCAGAAATCGATGGCGGTCGAAGTGACGTTGCAACCCGGCGACAAGAGCTTCACCGACGAGGAGCTGAAGGCGATCGCCGACAAGGTGGTCGCGGCAGCGGCGAAACTGGGAGCAAGCTTGCGTGGTTGAGGCGCATCTCACCGGGCTGGTGCCGCTGGTGCAGGTTTACGACATGCCGCGGGCCTTCGCCTTTTATGGCGGTGTGCTGGGTTTTGCGGTCTTGGCGCAATCGCCTGAGGTTGAGACGCGGGAGGGGCGGTTCAGCCATTGGATGTGGCTGCGGCGTGAGTCGGTCGATGTGATGCTCAACACCGCTTACGATTCGAGCGAGCGGCCCGAGGCAATCGATGCGCAACGCTGGGCTGGCCATGCTGACACCTGCCTGTTCCTTGGCTGTTCAGATGTTGACGCGATCCATGCTGAGCTCACCGAGCGGGGGCTGGCGGCGGCGCCGGTGCACGATACGCCGCATGGGATGCGCCAGTTTTCGGTCAGCGATCCTGACGGGTATGAACTCTGCTTTCAGCAACGCCGATGATCTCGATTCGCTCGAACCAGCTTGCCGCCATGATCAACCCGCTTGGCGCCGAGCTATCGTCGCTAAAGGACGCTGAAGGCCGCGAGTTGATGACCGATGCCGATCCGGCCTTCTGGACCGGCCGCGCGCCGATCCTGTTCCCGGTCGTCGGTCGCGTTCATGATGACACCATCCTCGTCGATGGCGAACGCTACCCGCTCGGCAAGCACGGCTTTGCGCGGCGGTCGATGTTCGACGTGGCCGAGGTGACGCCCGACAGCGCGGTGTTTCGACTGGTCGATTCGCTTGAAACGCGCGCCGCTTATCCCTTTCCGTTCCTGCTCGAAATGGCGTTCGCGATCGACGGCGCGACGCTCGCCATGACCGCGACGATCGGCAATATCGGCGATGCGCCATTGCCCGCGAGCTTCGGCTGGCACCCGGCCTTTGCCTGGCCGCTGCCTTATGGCGGTGACCGCGCCGCGCATCGGATCGCATTCGAACGCGCCGAGCCGGGTCAGCTCAAGCGGATCACGCCGGAAGGCTATAGCACCCCGCCGGTGAAGCCATCGCCCGTCAGCGGCAACGCCTTCACGCTTACCGATGCGCTGTTCGAGGATGATGCTTTGGTCTGGGACCCGATCGAGAGCCGCGCGCTGCGCTACGGCCCGCCGCAGGGGCCCTGGCTCGACATCGCCTGGGATGCGCCACGGCTCGGCATGTGGACCAAACCCGGCGCGCGCTATGTCTGCGTCGAGCCGTGGCACGGCATCGCCGATCCCGAAGACTTTGCCGGGGAGTTTCGCGACAAGCCGGGCGTGTTCGAGATCGCCGCCGGCGACAGCTGGCAATGCGCGATGCGGGTTACATTGACGCTGCCCTAGCACAAATCCCGTCGCCCCAGCGGACGCTGGGGCCGATCGCCCCCAAGCGATGCCAGCTTTCGCTGGCATGAGGACCGAATTCCACTATCGAGCCTGGCCATGACTTCCCCCCGACGCACCTTCGCGATCATTTCCCATCCTGACGCCGGCAAGACCACGCTGACCGAAAAGCTGCTGCTCGCCGGCGGCGCGATCCATCTGGCGGGCGAGGTGAAGGCGCGCGGGGCGAACCGCCGGGCACGGTCGGACTGGATGAAGATCGAGCAGCAGCGCGGCATCTCGGTGACAAGCTCGGTGATGACGTTCGAGCGCGACGGGATAACCTTCAACCTGCTCGACACCCCAGGCCACGAGGATTTCAGCGAGGACACGTATCGCACGCTGACCGCGGTCGATTCGGCGGTGATGGTGATCGACGCGGCGCGCGGCATCGAGGCGCAGACGCGCAAGCTGTTCGAGGTGTGCCGGCTGCGCAGCGTGCCGATCATCACTTTCGTCAACAAGGTCGATCGCGAGGGCAAGGCGCCGTTCGCGCTCTTAGACGAAATCGCCGATGTGCTCGCGCTCGACGTCGCGCCGATGAGTTGGCCGGTCGGCATGGGCGGCACGTTTGAGGGTATTCTCGATCTCGCCACCAACCGCATCAGCCGGCCCGAGGGGGACAGCCGCACCTTCCAGGGCAAGATCGAAGAAGCGCCGGCGCTGCCCGATGAAGTCGCCGAGGAAATCGAGCTCGCCCAGGCCGGCTATGCCCCGTTCGATGTCGAGGCCTATCGCCATGGCGACTTGACGCCCGTCTATTTCGGCTCGGCGCTCAAGGATTTCGGTGTCGCCGAGCTGATCGAGGCGCTTGCCACTCATGCGCCCGGCCCACGCCCTCAGCCCGCCGAGCCGGCGCCGGTCCCGCCCGACAATGGCGAAGTGACTGGCTTCGTCTTCAAGGTGCAGGCGAATATGGACCCGCAGCACCGCGACCGCATCGCCTTCATGCGGCTGTGCTCGGGCATTTTCAAGCGCGGCATGAAGCTGACGCCGACGGGGCATGGCAAGCCGATCGCGATCCACTCGCCGATCCTGTTCTTCGCGCAGAACCGGGAGCTGGCCGACGAGGCGTTCCCCGGCGACATTATCGGCATCCCCAATCACGGGACGCTGCGCGTCGGCGATACGCTGAGCGAGCGGGCGGCGATCCGCTTCACCGGCCTGCCCAATTTCGCGCCCGAAATCCTGCGCCGCGTCGTGCTCAAGGACCCGACCAAAACCAAGCAGTTGCGCAAGGCATTGGACGATATGGCCGAGGAAGGGGTGACGCAGGTCTTCTACCCCGAAATCGGCTCGAACTGGATCATCGGCGTCGTCGGGCAGTTGCAATTGGACGTGCTGCTCAGCCGGCTGGAGGCAGAATACAAGGTCGATGCCGGGCTGGAGCCCTCACCCTATGACACCGCGCGCTGGATTTCGGCGGCCGATCCCGCCGATCTCAAAGCCTTTGTCGACTTGAACAAGGGCGCGATGGCCAAGGACCGCGACGGCAACCCGGTGTTCATGGCGAAATCGGCGTGGGAAGTCGGCTATATCGCCGATCGCTATCCCAAGGTGACCTTCGCGGCGACGCACGAGCGCTAGGCCGCAACCAGCGCCGGCTCGGTTTCCTCGATCCAGCCGCCGCCCATTACCCGGTCGCCGGCATAGAGCACAGCGGCCTGACCGGGGGCGACGCCATATTCCGGCGCGGCGAAGACGACGCGATCACCGGCGAGCCGCGCCGGTACCGGCTTGGCCATCGAGCGGACCTTGGCGGTCATCTCGCCGCCAGCATCGCCGCCGAGCCAGTTGATGCCGGACAGCCGCGCCGACGCCACGCCGAGCGCTGCGCGGAGGCCAACGATCACGCGGCGCGTCGCCGGCTCGAGCCGGATCACATAAAGCGGCTCGGCCGTGCCGCCGATTTCCAGCCCGCGCCGCTGGCCGACGGTATAATGGATCAGTCCCCTGTGCTGGCCGAGCACGCGCCCGCCAAGATCGACAATGTCGCCGCCGGTCTCGGCCTCCGGGCGCAGCTTGCGCACCAGCCCGGCATAATTGCCATCGGGCACGAAGCAGATGTCCTGGCTGTCGGGCTTGGCGGCGACGGGCAGCCCGATATCGACGGCGATCGCCCGAACCGCCGATTTTTCCATGCCGCCCAGCGGAAAGCGCAAATAGTCGAGCTGCGCCTGGGTCGTCGCGAACAGGAAATAGCTCTGGTCGCGCGCCGGATCGATGGCGCGGTGCAACTCGGCGCCCGCAGGCCCGATCACGCGCCGCACATAATGGCCCGTCGCCAGGCAATCGGCGCCGAGGTCACGCGCGATCTGAAGCAGATCGGTGAATTTCGGCCCCATATTGCATTTGATGCAGGGGATGGGGGTGCGCCCGGCGAGATATTCGTCGGCGAAGTCGTCGATCACCTGCTCACGAAAGCTCGTTTCGTGATCGAAGACATAATGCGCGATTCCGAGCCGGTCGCACACCGCGCGCGCATCGCGAATGTCGCGGCCGGCGCAGCAGCTGCCCGCCCGGCCGACCGCTTCGCCATGATCGTAGAGTTGGAGCGTGATGCCGATCACTTCGGCGCCGGTGCGCGCGGCAAGGGCTGCCACCACCGACGAATCGACCCCGCCCGACATGGCGACAACGATCCGGCGCCCGGCGGCACCCCCCTCCAACTGAAAATCGGCTCCATCGATTTCGGCGTTCATCACGGGCGCGCACATAGGCGGTCGTGCCCGGCGATGCAAAGCCGGACCCTTTAACCGTGCCTGGTAACGGAGATTGCCAAAGCATTTCCGCCCGCTTTACCGACCCTTCAGCATGCCGCGCTATACCCCGCCTGTTTCGCCAAACGGCCAAGGGTAAGCGCGAGTGGATTTAAGTTTTGCGCGGTTCGACCAGGAAGCGACGCCGACGGCTTTGCCGCTCGATCTGGCGGTGTTGCTGATCGGTGTGGCCGTGCGCCAGTCGACCAGCCCCACCGCCCGCGTCGAGCAGCAGCGGGGTGTGGCGCCGGCCTGCACTACCTTGCTGGCGCCCGCCACCGGCGCGTTCAACGCGGCGATGGCGGTGTCGATAGCGGATTGGAAACGCGAATGAACGCGGCGTTTACCGCGCCGTTTCAATCGCTGTTCAAGTCCGCCCGCTAATGGTCGTTACAGAGTTTACGGGGTCCCCGGCCCAATTGAGGTACGCATGATCGAGAATCAGAAAATCCGCCCTGCCAAGGTGATCGGTCCGCTCGGCGAACCGCTGACGCTCGATTCACTGCCGCCGCCGGAAACCACGCGCTGGGTGGTGCGGCGCAAGGCTGAGGTGGTCGCGGCGGTCAATGGCGGCCTGTTGAGCGTCGACGAAGTGTGCGAGCGCTATAATCTGACGGTCGAGGAATTTGCCGGCTGGCAGCGCGCAATCGATCGGTCGGGCATGCCCGGCCTGCGCGTCACCCGCATTCAGCATTATCGCTCGCTCTACGAGCGCCAGCAGAAATATTGATCGACCGCCGGCGGACAGCAGCAGCTTAGCTGCGGCGGCTTGCCACCAGCCGATATAGCGCGAGCAAAACCACCGCGCCCGCCGTAGCGGCGCCATAGCTTTGCCAGCCGGCGGCAACATGCCAGCCCTGCGCTTGCGCGACATAGCCCGCGAGCAGCGCCCCCGCGATCCCGATCAGGATCGTAACGACGAACCCGCCCGGGTCCTTGCCCGGCATGATGATCTTGCCCAGCACGCCGGCCACCAGGCCGATCATGATCCATCCCAGGAAACTGTTGTGCAGCAGCATGCCCGTCCCTCCCGTTAATGGCGGCATCCCGGCACTACACTCGCTCGCTCTGCCGCTCGATGCAACTCGAAATACCGGCTTCGGCTCATCGCGCGCTGCCTTGTGCTTTTCAGTCAAAGCCGCCAAAGGGCGCGCGCGAGCGTACCGATTAGCCGCGCAAATCAGCGCTTGAGATCGGTGATCTATTACTATAACACAGCAACACGCAAGGGCTGATCAGGCCCAATTCAGGCTGGATGACGAAAGTGGCGATGATGAACTACGAGCCGCGCATGATGGAAGCTGAGGCGCCGTTGGGCCTTTCTGACGGCACCCGGCGTCGGCGGCGCTGGCCGATCGTGGTAGCGATCATTGTCGTGGCGCTGCTGGCGCTTGGCGCCGTGCGCCTGATGACGGCCAAGCCCGCGGCCGACGCGGTCGATAGCAAGGCACAGATCCCGCCGGTCACGGTGCTGGTGCCTGGGCAGACGATGGTGGCGCATGCGATCAGTGCGACGGGCTCGCTCGCCGCGCGTGTCGACATGCCGGTCGGCGTCGTCGGCGAAGGCGGTCTGGTTCGCCAAGTCTATGTCCAGCCCGGCACTTGGGTGCGCGCCGGCCAGCTGCTGGCGAGCATCGATCGCTCGGTCCAGGCGGAGACGGCGGCGTCGCTCGCTGCGCAGATCAAGGTCGCGCAGGCCGATGCCAATATTGCCCAATCCGAGCTCGATCGTGCGCGCGCGTTGGTCGATCGCGGTTTCATTTCCAAGGCCGATCTC
Organism: Sphingomonas sp. GlSt437; assembly: GCF_048015635.2. Classification (NCBI taxonomy): domain Bacteria; kingdom Pseudomonadati; phylum Pseudomonadota; class Alphaproteobacteria; order Sphingomonadales; family Sphingomonadaceae; genus Sphingomonas; species Sphingomonas sp. GlSt437. The sequence goes on from NZ_JBPGYA010000001.1 coordinate 1,762,400, forward strand.
GACCGCAAGGGCGCGACACGCGATGGAGCGCTGGCGCGCGTTAAGGTCGCGCAAGCACAGCTTGCCGAAACGCAAGCGCGCAACGGCCGGCTCGACATCCGCGCGCCGGCCTCGGGCCTAGTGCTGACGCGGTCGATCGAACCGGGCCAGGTGGTCGGCGCCGGATCGGGCGTGTTGTTTCGTATCGCCAAGGATGGCGAAATGGAGCTGCGCGCCGCGCTCGGCCAGAGCGATCTTGCCAGGGTCGCGGTCGGCAACAGCGCGCAAGTCACGCCGGTTGGCAGCACCCAGGTTTTTGCCGGGCATATCTGGCAAGTGTCGCCGGTCGTCGATCCGCAGACGCGCCAGGGTATCGCGCGTATCGCCGTCAGCTATAATCCGGCGATCAAGCCCGGCGGCTTTGCGTCGGCCAACATCATGAGCGGCCAGGCACCCGCGCCGTTGCTGCCGCAATCGGCGATCCAGAGCGATGACAAGGGCAATTTCGTCTACATCGTCAATGCGCGCAACGAAGTGGTGCGCGTGCCGGTCACCGTCGGGCAGGTGTCGGATGCCGGCGCCTCGATCGCGAGCGGCTTGACCGGCAGTGAGCGGGTGGTGGCGCAAGCCGGCGCGTTCCTCAATCCCGGCCAGAAAGTGACCCCGATCCTCCAGAACAAGCGGAACTGAGCCATGGGCTTTCGCAACATCTCGGCATGGTCGATCAGAAACCCGGTGCCGCCGCTGGTGCTGTTCGCGGCGCTGCTGATTGCCGGCATGGTCAGCTTCAGCCGGATGCAGGTGAGCCAGAATCCGGATATCGACTTTCCGGCGGCCTTGATCAACATCAGCCAGCCGGGCGCAGCGCCTTCCGAGCTCGAAACGCAGGTGACGCGCAAGGTCGAAGCGGCGGTGCGCAACATCAACGGCGTCGACGAGATCAATTCGAGCGCGCACGAAGGCTATAGCGTCACCACCGTCCAGTTCGCGATCGGCACACCGATCGATCGCGCGGTCGAGGACATCCGCAGCGCCGTCCAGCAGATCCGGTCCGACTTGCCGGAAGGCATCCTCGAGCCTCAGGTCCAGCGCATCGACATCGGCGGCGACGCGCTTGCTTATTACTCCGCCGAAACCAGCGACATGACGCTCGAGCAGCTGAGCTGGTATATCGACGATACCGTCTCCAAGCGGCTGCTCAGCGTGCCGGGCATGGCCAAGGCCAGCCGCTCAGGCGGCGTCGATCGCGAGATCCGCGTCATCCTCGATCCGGTCAAACTCCAGTCGTTCGGGGTCACCGCCAGCCAGGTGAACGCGCAGCTGCGCCAGACCAATCTCAATGCCGCCGGCGGTCGCGCCCAGATCGCGGGCTCGGAGCAATCGGTGCGCGTGCTGGGCAATGCGCGCAATGCGTTCGAGCTCGGCCAGACCGACATTGCGCTTGGCGGCGGCCGCACGGTTAAGCTCAGCGAGCTTGCCGAGGTAAAGGATCTCTATGCCGAACAGCGTTCGGTTGCGCTCATGCACGGCCACCCGGTCGTGTCGTTCTATTTTAACCGCGCCAAGGGTGCGTCCGACGTCGCTGTCTATGACAATGCGGTGAAGGTGCTTCAGCAGCTCGAAAAGGAGAACCCCAAGGTTCGCTTCACCCAGCTGTTCACCAGCGTCAATTATACCAAGAACCAGTATCATTCGGCGATCGAAGCGATGATCGAGGGGGCGCTGCTCGCCGTTGTCGTCGTGTTTCTGTTCCTGCGCGACATCCGCGCGACGCTGATTTCCGCGATTGCCATCCCGCTATCGGCGATTCCGGCCTTTTTCTTCATGTATTTGATGGGCTTCACGCTCAACTTCCTGAGCTTGCTGGCGTTGAGTCTCGTCGCCGGCGTGCTGGTCGACGACGCGATCGTCGAGATCGAGAACATCGTCCGCCACATGCGAATGGGCAAAACCGCCTACCAGGCCGCGATTGACGCAGCGGACGAGATCGGCATCGCGGTGCTCGCCACGACGATGGCGATCGTCGCGGTCTTCCTGCCGGTGGCGTTGATGCCGGGCATTTCGGGCCAGTTCTTCAAGAATTTCGGCCTCACCGTCGTCGTGTCGGTGCTGATGAGCTTGGCGGTCGCCCGCATGATCACGCCGATGATCGCGGCTTATTTCCTGAAAGCCTTCGGTGTCGCCTCGCACGGCGAAGGCTGGATGATGGACCAGTATATGCGCGCGCTGCGCTGGTCGCTCGCCAATCGCTGGAAGACGATGGGTATTGGCGGGCTCGCCTTCATCGCGACGATCCTGACATTCTCGGGCATTCCGCTGACCTTCCAGCCCAAGCTCAACACCGATTTCAGCCAGATCAGCATCCAACTCGAACCCGGCGCGACGCTCGCGGAAACGCGCGCGGTTGCCGAACGGGTGTCGCGCATCGTCGAGCGCGCGCCGGAAGTGCAGAATGCCTTTACCGACATCAATGTCGGCAGCGCCAATGTCTTCCTGACGCTGCGCAAGGACCGCAAGCGCACGAGCACCGAATTCGAGCGCGCTTATGCGCCGGAGCTCAACAAAATCCCCGATGCGCGCATTTTCTTCCAGTCGCAGGGCGGCGGCGGGGTGTCGGGGCGCGACATCACGATCACGCTTGGCGGCAGCGATCCGGTGCTGCTGACCCAGACCGCCAACCAGCTGGTCGATGAAATGTCGCACGTCGCCGAAATCCGCGCACCGCGCGTCGTCGGCGACCTGCAGCGGCCCGAAATCACGATCAAGCCGCGGCTCGATCTCGCCGCCAGCATGGGCGTGACGACGGCGGCGCTCAGCCAGACGATCCTGATCGCGACGCAAGGCGAGACCGACCAGAATGCGGCCAAATTCTCGCTGTCCGATCGGCAGATCCCGATCCGGGTCGCGCTGGCGGAGGATTCGCGCCGCAATCTGTCGACGATCAAGAACCTGCCGGTGCCGACTGCCAGTGGCGGATCGGTGCCGCTCGGCGTCGTCGCTGATATCGGCTTCGGCTCCGGGCCGTCGCTCATTCAGCACACCAATCTTACGCGTCGGATCAGCATCGGCGCCGACCTTGCGCCCGGCAAGGTGACGGGCGACGCGATGACCAAGATCCAGGCGCTGCCGACGCTCAAGCATTTGCCGACCGGCATCCAGCAATTGACGCTGGGCGAAGCGAAATGGCAGGCCGAGCTGCTCCTCAACTTCGCGGTTGCGTTGATCTCGGGCGTGCTGCTCGTCTTTGCGGTGCTGGTGCTGCTCTACAAGCGCGTGGTGCCGCCGCTCGTCAATATGGGCGCGCTGGTGCTGGCGCCGTTGGGATCGGCGATCGCGCTGCGGCTTACCGGAGACGCCGTCTCGATGCCGGTGTTCATCGGCTTGCTTATGCTGTTTGGGATTGTCGCCAAAAACTCGATCCTGCTTGTCGACTTCGCGCTCGAGGAAATGAACAAGGGCGTGCACCGCGACGTCGCGATCCTCGATGCCGGGCACAAGCGCGCCCAGCCGATCGTGATGACGACGGTGGCGATGGTCGCAGGCATGCTGCCGGTCGCGCTGTCGCTGACCGGGGATGGCAGCTTCCGCGCGCCGATGGGCGTCACCGTGATCGGCGGGCTGATCGTCTCGACGCTGCTGACCTTGGTCATCGTGCCGGCGGGCTTCTCGATTGCGGTCGGCATCGAGCAATGGATGGGGCCGCGGCTCAGCCGGCGCTTGCTGACCTACCGCCCCGGCGACGAGAACCGGCCGCTGATCGACGTGCCACACGGACCTCGCCCGATCGGCTTCAATCCGGGCGAAGAAGGCGTCCAGCCGGCGGAATGACCGGGGCGCGATGACGCGGCACTTGAACGATCCCCGCTTTCGGGGATTGTGGCGGGTATGAAGATTTTCACCCGCGTGCCGGGCAGCGACGCCCCACCGCCTGCGCTCGTCCGCATGCGGCTGGTCGCGACCGGGCTGCTCGTGCTGATGGCGAGCCTGTTTCTGGTGGCGCGGGCGTTGCAACCGGCGCATCCCGGCTTCGGTTTCCTGCGTGCCTTTGCCGAAGCGGCGATGGTGGGCGGGCTGGCCGACTGGTTTGCGGTCACCGCGCTGTTCCGCCACCCGCTCGGCTTGCCGATCCCGCACACCGCGCTGGTGCCACGCAACAAGGACCGGATCGGCGATACGCTCGCTGCTTTCCTGCGCAGCAATTTCCTGCTGCCGGGGATCGTCGCGCGGCGGATGCGACGGATCGATGTCGCGGGCTCGGTCGGGCGCTGGCTTGCCGATCCGCAGGGCGGCGGTGGCGGCCGGCTGCGGCTGGGCGCGGGCCGGTTGGCGGGCGATATGCTCGAAGCGCTCGATCAGGAGCGGCTCGGCGGCATGGCCAAGTCGACGATCGCCCAGCGGCTGCGCAGCCTCGATATCGCGCCGCTGGTCGGCCAGGCGCTCGATGCGGCGATCGCCAAGGACCGGCATGTGCCACTGCTTAACGGCATCGTCCGCTGGGCGGGGCGCACGCTGGAAGCCAACGAGCATCTCGTCCGCCAAATGGTGCATGAGCGCGCCGGCTCGATCATGCGCTGGACTGGGCTCGACGAGACGCTCGCCAACAAGATCATCGACGGGCTTGACCAGATGCTCGCGGAGATGGCGGTCGATCCCGGCCATCCGCTGCGCGGCAAGGCGGAGGAGGGGCTGCGCCAGCTCGCCTTCGACTTGCAATATGATGCCGACATGCAAGCGCGCGTCGACCGGCTGAAGCTCGAGATTATCGACAATCCGGCGATGCAGCGCTGGATCGACGGGCTTTGGGAGCAGGCGCGCCAGGCCCTGATCCGCATCGCCCGCGACCCTGAAGCGGGCCGCGACGGGCGGCTGGCCGAAGCTTTGAAGGCGCTGGGCTCAACGCTGCAGACCGACGCGCGGCTGCGCACCACGATCAACCGCTTCTTCCGCCGCGCCGCGGTCGGCATCGTCGCTGATTATGGTGACGGCATCGTCCGGCTGGTGTCCGAAACGATCCGCAGCTGGGATGCCGATACGATCACGCGGCGGCTGGAGAATGCGGTGGGGCGCGATCTGCAATATATCCGCGTCAACGGCACGTTGGTCGGCGGTTTGGTGGGGCTGGTGCTGCACGCCATCGATCTGGCGATTTAGGGTTAGATCAGTCTAATCCTCCCCCGCCAGGGGGAGGTGTCGCTGAAAGCGACGGAGGGGGAGGAATTCCAGCAAATCGCGGTGAGTCCTCCCCCTCCGTCACGCGTGCCGCGTGCCACCTCCCCCTGACGGGGGAGGATAAAGTTCGCGCGCTGGCGCTATGCCGCGGTTAGCCGCGCGCTCCAGGCATAGCCGCGATAGAGCGGGGTGAACCGCGCGCGCAGACCTTGGGCGGATGCGGTGCTGTCGATCACCTCCGCCAGATTGGTGCGCGGGGTGACGTCGAACTGGCCGAGCCAGGCGAATAGCAGCCGCCGGAACGCGCCGGGCAAGCGCTCCTGCTGGCCGAAATCGACGATGTCGAGCCGACCATCGGGCGCGAGCTTGCCCGCGGCCTCGCGGATCGCGCCTTGCCAGTCGGGGATCATCGACAGGGTGTAGCTTTGGAAGATGCGGTCGAAGCGCTCGACGCCGAACAGCGCGGCGGCGTCGAACGCGGTGGCATCGCCTTGAGCGAGCGTGATGCGCTCGCTCAGGCCCGCCGCCGCCACCTTGGCACGCGCCGTCTCCAGCATCGCCGCCGAAATATCGATGCCGTAGAAGCGCGCTTTCGGCCAGCGCTTCGCCGCTTCGATCAGGTTGCGCCCGGTGCCGCAGCCGACTTCGAGCACCGTCCCACCCTCGGGCGGCGCCAGGCCCGCGATCAGCCGATCGCGGCCGAGCAGATAATATTTGCGCGTTAGGTCATAAAAATGCCGCTGGGTGCGATAAATCGCATCCATGTGGCCGGCATGGTCCGCCGCATTCGCCGCCATGCGCTGCGTCTCAGCCCTTCAGCGTGTAGAGGTGCACGCCGCCGTAAATCGACGAGCGATCGCGGCGGGTATAATCGAGCGAGTCCTCCACCCGATACTCCCAATGGCCGAGCACCGCATCGGGCACGCGGCCCGGCAGGATCGTCTCGACGCCAGCCGTACGGAACAGCACGCGCGCGTTCGGCTTGGCGGTGCGGGTGATCTCGGTCCACAAATCGGTCAGGATCTCGTCGGTCATCCAGTCCTGCGCGTCGAGCAGCACATAGCGGTCGAGCGATTGCGCCGGCGTCGACTTCAGATAGTCGATGAAATTGGCGTGGCGCACTTCGACGCGCGACACGCGATCGGCGACGGCAGCGTAATTGCCGGCCTGGAGATAGGGCGGCAGCGATGCATCCGGCCCCTCGGCATAGCCGCGCCCGAATGCCTGCCACGCGAAATAATTGTGGCGCAAGTCGAAGTCGCAAGCGAGCTTTTCGAGCCGCTCGCGCAGCACGACGGCCATCTTGTTGTCGCCGGCCAGCGCTTCGTACTGAGCGGGCGGGATGCCCAACCCGAACAGCGACGCGCGTTGGTCGGTCAGCCAGCGGACGAACGCCTTGTCGAACACCGGCGCATAATCGCGGTCGAAAATCTCGCGCTGCTCCTCGATCGACTTGGCCTCGAGGATTTTGCGCGGGTTGACGCCATGCAGCCGCGCGATGAGGTGCGCAGCCCCAATGAAATTGCCGAGCAGCCCGCGCTTGTACACGCCCTTGGCAAAGCCGCCGATCCGCCGCCGGCCGATCATGTCGCGGCCTTCCCAATAGCGCCGCGTCGGCTCGTCGAGATGCGGGCGGACATAGCGCTTATACGCCGCGATATTCTCCTTGGCGTTAGCGCGCGCGAAGAAGCGGTGGAAGGTCTCGTAATCAGGGAGATAGCGCGCGGCGGCGAGTTTGAGCTTGTTGAGCGCGATATGCGCGGTGTTCAGGTCTACCGCGGTGATTGCCTTGGGGTCAGCGGTCAGATAGCTCAGCACGTTGCAGCCGCCCGAGGCGATCTGGACGATGTGACAATCGGGCGTGATCGCCAGCGCTTCCATGTCGACTGCCGGGTCTTCCCAGATCTGCGCATAGACAAGACCGCGAAACGCGAAGCTGAAGGCACGTTCCAGCAGGCCCTGCTTCGACAAATGCTCGTGGCGGATCACCGCCTTGCGGACGGCCTGGTTGCGTGGGCCCTTGGTCACTGGTGCCATGTGAAAAGCGTCTCCTTGCGCTTCCGCCTACTCCGCCAAACGCCTGCGCGCTAGGACAAAGCGATGACGGTTGCGTGACGACGCGATGGCGTGCGGGGGTTCGGAGCAGCCCGAAACGGGCCTGCCGCATTTGGGGATCTGCGACAGGCCCGGCGGCGGCAATCGACCAACTTGGGGGGCAGTGATTGCCGCCTTATCGCGACGCGCAACGGTCCGGGATCGATGACTGCGCGCGCGATTCAGCAAATTACGGCAGCAGCACGCCGTCGATTACATGGATGACGCCGTTCGACTGGAACACATTGGCGATGGTGATGTTCGCCTTGTTGCCCTTGGCGTCGGTAACGGTCCAGCCCTTCGCGCCCTTGGCAAAGGTCAGCGTGCCGCCCTGCACCGTGGTGTAGGTGGCGGTGCCGCCATGCGCCTTGGCATTCGCGGCAATGTCCTGCGCGCTGATCCGGCCAGGGACGACGTGATAGGTCAGCACCGACGTCAGCGTCGCCTTGTTCTCAGGCTTCAGCAGCGTGTCGACCGTGCCGGCAGGCAGCTTGGCGAAGGCGGCGTTGGTCGGCGCGAAAACGGTGAACGGGCCGGGGCCGGACAGCGTGTCGACCAGGTCGGCGGCCTTGACGGCGGCGACGAGCGTGGTGTGGTCCTTCGAGTTGACCGCGTTCTGGATGATATTCTTGGTCGGGTACATGGCGGCGCCGCCGACCATCGGGTCCTTCACGGCGTGCGTGGCGGCAATCGCCGCGCCGCTCGCGGCAAGCGACAGCGCGATCATGAGGGGAGCGAGGGGTGATTTCATCTTGAACAGCCTCCTGAAGACACCTCGTGTCGGGTGCGGCGGAAGCTACGGGGCAGGGAAGGCGATGGATGCAGGCGCGCCAGAAATTTTTGTTGGCCGGTTCCCGAATTCTTTCCGGGCACCGTCATTCCCGCGCAGGCGGGAATCCATTTGGGCTGCCTTCATTGAAAAAAGCTGCTGCTCAGCAACAATGGATCCCCGCCTTCGCGGGGATGACAGCTTGATTAGGAGAGATTTTGGGTTGCCTTAAGCCGAAATCAGCGCGCCCGCGGCAATCGCCGGGCCCTTGGGCGTCCCGTCGGGTGAGCCGCCCGGCTGCTCACGCGTCACGACGAGCTTTGAGCCCGGCACGAAGCGCGCCGCCTGTTGGTGGTCGATCAATACCGTCCGGGCGTGGCCGGGCGGCAACACGCCGAGCGAATGCGGCACGCCATCCGCTGCGATGATCCACAATTCGGCGCTGTGGGCCGGGTCGGTGAGCACGGCGGCGGCGAGATGCAGCTGGCTCTTGCCCGCGTCATAGGCCGCCGCGATCGGTGCGGCCTTGTCCTCGGGCGCAATCGCGGCGACGAGAACCGGTGTGGCGGGTGCGACGACCGTCGTCGGCGCCGGGCGGAGCAGCACCACGCCGATCAGCGCTGCAGCGACCAGCGATGACAGCCCTGCCATCCCCTGCCACAGCCGCACCCGGCGATTGTCATTGGTAGGCGCGGGGGTCGCCGCCGGTGCGGGCCCGCCAAGTGCCGCCTCCAGCCGAGCGAACACGCTCTCGGGCGGCGCCACTGGGGGCACATCCATCGCCAGCGTCGCGAAATGCGCACGCCATCGCTCGACCTCACGGGCAAAGTCAGGATCGCGCAGCACCCGGCGCAGCGCCTCGGCGCGCTCCTCGCCGTCAAGCAGTCCGAGCGCCAGCTCGGCGGCGAGCGCATCGGCTTCGTCGGCGGGGGTCATCGGCTCATCCGTCACGATCGAGGCACTCCCTCAACCGGATCAGGCCGCGGCGGACCCAGCTCTTCATCGTGCCGAGCGGCACGGCCATGCGCTCGGCCAATTCGGCATAAGTCACGCCGTCGAAAAAGGCTGTGCGGATCGCCGAGCGGGCATGATCGTCCAGCGCATCGAGGCAGAGGTGCAGGCGTCGGTCGCCTTCTGCGGCCAGCAGCATGTCGCTCGCCAACGGTCGGGCATCGGCGATCGGCGCTGCGTCCTCGATCGGCGCCGCGCGCCGCGATCCCTGCGCGCGCACCCAATCGATCGCGCGGTTGCGCGCAATCGTGGCGAGCCAGGTGATCGGGCTGGCCCGTCCCGGCTCGAACGCGCCCGCGCGGCGCCAGATCGTCAGGTAAACCTCGTGCAAAACGTCTTGGGCTCCTTGGGCCTCTCCACAGATACGTAGGCACACGCCAAAAAGCTTCGCCGAGGTGAGACGATAAAGTTCGGCAAAAGCGGCGCGATCTTCCTGCCCCGTCAGGATCATCAACTCAACCAGTCGCGCGCGCGCCGCGACGGCATCGTCGGAGGGAGGAGCGGCGGCCATAAGGGCTGCCTAGCGCGCCTTGCCTGCAACGACAATCGAGTCCTTTGGGCCGAGTCTCTTGGATGGGTGCTGCCAAGGGTAGTCATGCCCGTAGCGATCGATTAAGGCGCTTGCCATCCGCTGCCGACAGGAGAGCCGCGCCGATCATGCGCCCAGCCCCCATCCGACTCGTTATTGCTTCAGATCACGCTGCTTACGACCTGAAGGCCGCGCTGGTGCCGTGGCTTGCCGAGCAGGGCCATGCGGTGACAGATCTGGGCCCGTTCAACGCCGATCGCGTCGATTATCCCGATTATGGCTATAAGCTCGCCGCCGCTGTCGCCGATGGCCGCGCCGATTTTGGCATCGCATTGTGCGGATCGGGGATCGGCATTTCGATCGCGGTCAATCGCAACCCGGCGTGCCGCTGCGCGCTGGTCTCCGAGCCGCTCTCCGCCGCGCTTGCCCGCCAGCACAACGATGCCAATGTCGTTGCGCTCGGCGCTCGCCTGATCGGCGAGGAAATGGCGCGCGCCTGCATCACCGCTTTTCTCGCCGCCGGTTTCGAAGGCGGCCGTCATTCCCAGCGCGTCGCCAAGCTCGGCGCGCCCGATTTCGCAAAGGACCCGGCATGAGCACTCAAGCATATGACATTGCCGATAGCGGCTTCTTCACCGCCACGCTGGCCGAGACCGATCCCGACATTGCCGAGGCGATCGCGCATGAGCTGAAGCGCCAGCAGGACAAGATCGAGCTGATCGCGAGCGAGAACATCGCCAGCCGCGCCGTGCTGGAGGCAGCGGGATCGGTCTTCACCAACAAATATGCCGAGGGCTATCCCGGCAAGCGCTATTATGGCGGCTGCGAATATGCCGACGTCGTCGAGACGCTAGCGATCGAGCGCGCCAAGCAGCTGTTCGGTTGCGCCTTCGCCAATGTGCAGCCCAATTCGGGCAGCCAGATGAACCAGGCGGTGTTCCTGGCGCTGCTCAACCCCGGTGACAGCTTCATGGGGCTCGACCTCAATTCGGGCGGCCATCTGACGCACGGATCGCCGGTCAATATGTCGGGCAAGTGGTTCCACCCCATTCCCTATGGCGTGCGGCGCGAGGACCATCTGATCGACATGGATCAGGTCGCGGCGCTGGCGCGCGAGCACAAGCCCAAGCTGATCATTGCCGGCGGCACCGCCTATTCGCGGGTGTGGGACTGGGCAGCGTTCCGCGCGATCGCGGACGAAATCGGCGCCTATCTGCTGGTCGATATGTCGCATATCTCGGGCCTGGTCGCGGGCGGCGCGCATCCCTCGCCCATCCCGCACGCGCATGTCGTGACGACGACGACGCACAAGTCGCTTCGGGGGCCCCGCTCGGGCATCATCCTCACCAATGACGAGGCGCTGGCCAAGAAGCTCAACTCGGCAATCTTCCCGGGCCTGCAGGGCGGGCCGCTGATGCACATCATCGCCGCGAAAGCGGTGGCGTTCCGCGAGGCGCTGCGGCCCGAATTCAAGCTCTACGCCCACCGCGTGGTCGAGAATGCGCGTGCGCTGGCCGACAGCCTGAAAGAGGCGGGGCTCGGCATCGTCTCGGGCGGCACCGACAATCATTCGATGCTCGTCGACCTGACGCCGAAGGACGTGACCGGCAAGGCCGCCGAGAAGGGCCTCGATCGGGCCTGGCTGACCTGCAACAAGAACGGCATCCCGTTCGACACCCGCTCGCCTTTCGTCACCTCGGGCATCAGGCTCGGCACGCCGGCGGGCACGACGCGCGGCTTCGGCCCGGCCGAGTTCCGCGCCATTGGCGGGCTGATCGCCCAAGTGGTCGAGGGCCTGTCGAAGAACGGCGATGAAGGCGACGGCCAGATCGAACAGCGCGTCCGCGACCGCGTGGCCGACCTGACCGCGCGCTTCCCCATTTACCCGGAAATGTAATGCGCTGCCCCTTCTGCGGTCATGAAGACAGCCAGGTAAAGGATTCGCGGCCCACCGACGACGGCGCCGCGATCCGCCGCCGTCGCCAATGCGAGGCATGCGGGGCGCGGTTCACCACGTTCGAGCGCATCCAGTTGCGCGAACTCGTCGTCCTGAAATCGGAGGACAAGCGCGAGCCATTCGATCGCGACAAGCTAATGCGCTCGGTGCTGATCGCGTGCAGCAAGCGCCCGATCGACGGGGTGCGCATCGAGCGGCTGGTCTCGGGCATCCAGCGCCAGCTCGAAACGCAGGGCGAGGCCGAAGTGCCCGCCAAGCAGATCGGCGAAATGGTGATGGAGGGCTTAAAAGCGCTCGATTCGGTTGCGTATATTCGTTTCGCCAGCGTCTATAAGGATTTTCGCGAAGCGCGCGATTTCGAGGAATTCGCGGGCAATGTCGCGGAGGTCGGCAAGGGCTAGCTGGCAGGGCGAGCGCCAGCGCATTTGGGGGTAGGCGATGCGCGTGCGTTTTGAATATCTCGGCATAGCCGCGACGCTCGCCGCACTGGCCTGCGGCTATTTCGTGCTGATCGACGATATGCCGGGGTTTCGCCGGCCCGAGGCCTTTGCGACCTTGTTGTCGGCGGTTTTTTCGATGATCTCGACCTCCTGGCTGGTCGTCACCGTGTTTCGCCAGGGCTATGAGTTGCGGCTGCAGCGCGATGAGCTGCGGCTGCAACGCGGCGAGGCTGAGTTGCAGCGCCGCGAGCTTGAACTCCAGCGCGCCGAGGCGACGCGGCTCGCCAACGAAGCGGATCGACAGAACACCATCCTCTCGACGCAGGCAAATCAGGCCTATAAGTCCATTCTGATTCCGCAAGTGCGCGCCTTGTTTGAAGGCGAGCAGACCGCGTTCAATGTCGACTATGATCGCTTCCGCCTGAAGATGGCCGAGGCGCTGACCAAAAAATATCAGGTGCCGATCAGTCTCCGCGACTTTTCGACCAATCCGGAAGCGAAAACGGTGGAGGCGCGCGTTTACAAGACCAAGATTGCCGGTCCGGTAATGACCGAGGACGATCGCTCGCTGGAATTGCCTTATGAAGCGTTTGGCTTCAACCTGCGCAACTATCGCTATCGCGTCATCACCGCGATGGCGCAGGAAGCCGCCGAAAAGGGCGCGCTTGACTGGTTTCGCACGCAGCTGCCCTTTGTGGTGGGCGCGGTGGGCGAGCTGAATTCCAAACGGATTGCCGTCCTGCTCAATGCGGCGGCAGCGTCGGTCGGTTGAGCCGCCTCGCCCCCGCCATCGTCCTTGTGCGTCCGCAGCTTGGCGAGAATATCGGCAAGGCGGCGCGGGCGATGCTCAATTTCGGGCTGACCGATTTGCGGCTGGTGAGCCCGCGCGACGGCTGGCCCAACCCCGCCGCCGGCCCGGCCGCGTCCGGCGCTGATGTGGTGCTGGAGCAGGCGCGCGTTTTCGATAGCGTCGCGGAGGCCGTCGCTGATTGCGGGCATGTCTATGCGACCACGGTCCGCAAGCGCGGGGTCACCAAGCCGGTCGAGACGCCCGAGCAGGCGGCGGGCGCCATCGTTACCGCGCCTTACCGCTCGGCGATCCTGTTCGGGCCCGAACGATCGGGGCTGGAGACCGACGATGTCGCGCTTGCCCGCACCATCATCACCGTGCCGATCAATCCCGATTTCGGCAGCCTCAATCTGGCCCAGGCGGTGATCCTGGTTGCTTATGAATGGTCGAAGCACCAGGCGCTCGCCCAGCCGACCGATACCGAACTGCCCGAACCCGCGCCCCAGGAGGAACTCGAAGGCCTGATCGGCCATCTCGACCAATTGCTCGAGCCGAGCGGCTATTATTTCCCGCCCGATCGCGTGCCCGCGACCAAGCGGACGCTACGTACGCTGCTCACCAAGCCGGGCTGGTCGAGCATGGAAATCCGCACGCTGCGCGGCGTTCTCTCTGCGTTGGAAGGGGCCAAGGCGCGGCGCAAGGCTTGACTTGACCGAGGCCCGCCGCTAACGGCGCCGCTTCGCAATGGCCCCGCACCCCGGTGAAGCGGTGGCCCTGCCGATCTCTTGATGATCCAAGCAGCGCGGATGACCGGGATGGTCATGGATGGTCCATGGCCGTTGTTGCATTGCTGAAGGATATCACATGTCGAAGCGCGCCAGCGCCAAGTACAAGCTCGACCGCCGGATGGGCGAAAACATCTGGGGTCGCCCCAAATCGCCCGTCAACAAGCGCGAATATGGTCCCGGCCAGCACGGCCAGCGCCGCAAGGGCAAGATGTCGGACTTCGGCATTCAGCTGCGCGCCAAGCAGAAGCTGAAGGGCTATTATGGCGACGTCACCGAAAAGCAGTTCAAGGCGGCGTATATCGAAGCGTCGCGGATGAAGGGCGACACCGGCCAGAATCTGATCGGCCTGCTCGAGCGCCGGCTCGACATCATCGTCTATCGCGCTAAGTTCGCGCCGACGGTGTTCGCCGCGCGCCAGCTCGTCAGCCACGGCCATATCCGCGTCAATGGCGTGAAGTGCAACATCGCCAGCCGCCGCGTGCTGCCGGGCGACGAGATCACGCTGGGCGACAAGGCCAAGGAAATGGCGCTGGTGATGGAAGCGCAGGCGCTCGCCGAGCGTGACATCCCCGATTATGTCGCGCCTGACGGCAATGCCAAGGTGACCTTCACGCGCGTGCCGAGCCTCGACGAGGTGCCCTATCCGGTGAAGATGGAACCGAACCTGGTCGTCGAGTTCTATTCGCGCTGATGACAGGGGTTAGCGCACGCTAACCCCGACCGCTGCGCGAACGGCCGGCGGGGCCAGCAGCCCCGACCGACGACGCGGCTTCGCCGCGGCGCCGCGCCCGAACAAGAAAAAGGGCGGTCCTTAACCGGGCCGCCCTTTTTCACGACGGCGGCAGCTTAAGCGTCGTCCGCAGAAAAGCGTCCATCTTCGCCAGCATCTGCGCGCGTGCATCGCTATCGTCGAGCTGGTGGTCGAGCCCCTTGAACTCGACAAGCTCGACCGACTTGCCGGCGCTGCGCAGCCGGCTCGCCATCACGCGCGATTCGGCAATGCCGACATTGCTGTCATTGTCGCCATGGAACATCAGCACCGGCGATTGAAAGGCCGCGACATTGCGCGCCGGGGAGCCTTCGCGAATGTGCGGACCCTGGCCGATTTCCTGATCGACAATCGTGAAATTATCGAAGTCACGGGCTTCTTCGCGCGCCATGTCGAAATCGGTGACCGGCGCCACGGCAACGATCGCCTTGAACAGGTTCGCGTCGAGCACTTGCGACTGCAGCGCCGCATAACCGCCATAGGACCAGCCGACGATAGCAAGATGGTCGGCGCTGGTGTAGCCCTGCTTCACCAGCCAGCGGCCCGCATCGTTGACGTCGCCAATGGCGAGGCGCCATGATTTGAAGCCGTTCTTGGCATACCAGGCGTCGCCATAGCCGGTCGATCCGCGATAATTGGGCTGAAGCACGGCATAGCCGCGCGCCGCGAAGAATTGCGGAAACCAGTCAAAGCCCCACTCATCGCGCGCCGCGGGGCCGCCATGCGGCATCACAATCGCGCCGATCACCTTGCTGCGCCCACCCGGGGGAAGCGTCAGATAACCGGGCACGACAGTGCCGTCGGTCGCGGTAAAGGTGATCGGCGTGACGCTGGCAAGCGGCCGACCGGCAAGCTCGGGCCGCACATTCAGAATCTGGTCGAGGTGGCGGGTCTGCTTGTCGAAGACGGCGAAATAGCCGGGGTCGGCATCGCTGCCGAGCCAGAGCAACAGACGCTTCTCGTCGGCGCTTGCATCGACGAAGCTGACCAGCGGCAAATTGGGCAGTGCCTTGGCGAGCGAGGTCTGCAGCTTGGCAAGCTCGGGGTCGAAAAAGAAGGTATGGCGCTTTTCGGTCGCATAGCCAACGCCGACGACCCGGCGATGGCGACCGATGCTGATCAGTTCGTCGACATCGACATCGGGCCGCGCGAACACGAGCTCCTTCTTGCCGGTGCCGTCCAGCGTGACCTTGAAGAGCGCGGAGCGCCCGTCCTGCTCGTCGAACCCGTAAGCGACGTTGAGCTTCGAATCGACGGCATAGGGATTGAACCCGCCACCTTCTTTCACGACGCTCAGCGTCGCCCATTCGCGCTCGCCGGGTTTCCGGTAAAAATAATGCACCGAGGATTTAAGATAGCCGGACCCGTCATGATCGCGCTGGCCCATGATGCGAACCGTGCCGTTGCCGTCGGCAATATATTCGGAAGCTTCGCCGCGCGCTCGCTCGATCACCGTGGCCCTCGCCGTCATTGGATCGACGCGGGCGACCGCAAGGCCGGGCGGCTGCGACGCGATATGACCGATCGAGGCCTCTTCAACAAACTCGCGAGTCATCAACACGGATTTGCCGTCGGGGTCACCGTACCAGTCGATGATGGTTCCGCCGTCCTGCATCAGTCCGGTCGCGTTGCTCCCTGGGTCCGCCGACAGCATTTTGAGGCCGCCACCGGCGGCGTTGATCGCGACCAGCCGGGTAAAGCCGATGCGCTGCACGCCCTTGCCGTCGCTTGTCGACAAGTTGCACACCAGTCGCTGATCGTTCGCCCAGCGGCACCAGTTCAGATCTTCGGGCTTGCCACTGCTGGTGACGACGACCGTCGGCTTGGTCGACCCGTCAATGGGGCCGACGATCACCATCTTGCCCGTGCCCGTGGTCGCCATGATTGCGGCGTAGCGCGTGCCATCGGGCGACAGGCTGATCTGGTGGATTGACTCGCGCCGGCCGAAAGCATGGGCGTCGTCGAGCGGTGCAGCAGTCGCCGATGCGCTATCGGGTGCTTTGGTCTGAGCGGTTGCGGCCCCAGCCGCTGCGATAATCAAAGCAAACAAGCTCGTGGCGAGCGCGGTGCGCATAAATTATTCCCCCTTTATAACGCGATGCCAGCCTAGCGCGGATTACGGGCCGGGCAAGTCTCTTGTCGCGGCGCCGTGCCGCTGCCAGAAGCGGGCAAAATGGAGAGCGATATGATCCGACCGCGTATTCTTGGCGTTGTTCTGCCCGTTGCGGCTTTGGCAGCGGGCGCACCGCTCGCGGCCAAACCCGCGCCCCATGTCGCCGCGCCGGCCATCTCGGTCGAAACCCTGAAGCAAGTCGACAAGACGCTATCGTCCGACGCGTTCGAAGGGCGCAAGCCGACGACGCCCGCCGAAGACAAGACGGTCGCCTATATAATCGAGCGGTTCAAGAAAGCGGGGCTCAAGCCGGGCAATCACGGCCAATGGACGCAAGCGGTGCCGATGGTCGAGCTGAACGCGCAGCACGTCTCAGCGCTCAGCTTCAAGGGCGGCAGCGCGCCGCTCGACCTTGCTTATGGCGACGAGATGGTGATCGCGACCTACCGCGTCACGCCCAAGGTTGACGTGAAGGATAGCCCAGTCGTGTTCGTCGGCTATGGCATCCACGCGCCGGAACGCGGCTGGGACGATTATGCCGGCATCGACGTGCATGGCAAAACCGTCGTCATCCTGATCAACGATCCCGACTGGCAGAATCCGGATCGCAGCGGTCTGTTCGAAGGCAAGGCCGAGACTTATTACGGCCGCTGGATGTACAAGTTCGAGGAAGCCGCGCGCCAGGGTGCTGCCGCCGCGATCATCGTCCATGACACCGAGCCCGCCGCTTACGGCTGGGGCGTCGTCAAATCGAGCTGGACCGGCCCGCAGATCGAGCTCGATGAAAAGGGCGACCATCTCGACCAGAGCCAGGCAATCGGCTGGATTCAGCTCGACAAGGCCAAGGCGCTGTTCGCCAGCGCCGGCCAGGATTTCGATGCGTTGCAGGCGGCCGCCAAGCAGAAGGGCTTCAAGGCCGTGCCGCTCGGCGTGACCGCGTCGGTGTCGTTCGACAACAGCGTCCGCCGCCAGGCATCGAAGAACGTCATCGGCATTTTGCCGGGCACAGCGCGGCCCAATGATTATGTGCTCTACACCGCGCATTGGGACCATCTCGGGCATTGCACCCCGATCAAGGGTGACGGCATCTGCAACGGCGCGCTCGACAATGCGAGTGGCTCGGCCGGGCTGGTCGCGCTCGCCGAGGCGCACGCCAAGGCGGGGCCGGCCAAGCGCAGCCTCGTTTTCCTGTCCGTCACCTGCGAGGAATGCGGGCTGCTCGGGTCGCGCTATTACGCCTCGCACCCCATCTATCCGCTCAACCACACGGTCGGCGGCGTCAATATGGACGGGCTCAACGTGAACGGCCGGGCGCGCGATTTCGTCGTCATCGGCGCGGGCAAGTCCGAGCTAGAGGATATGATCAAGCCGATCGTCGCGGCGGAGGATCGCGTCATCTCGCCCGAACCCAATCCTGAGCGCGGGTCCTATTTCCGTTCGGATCACTTCAGCTTCGCCAAGAAGGGCGTGCCGATGCTCGACGGCGGATCGGGCGAGGATTTGCGCGTCGGCGGCACCGCGGCGGGGCATGCGGCGACGCTCGATTACATCGCCAATCGCTATCACAAGCCGCAGGACGAATATAATCCGAACTGGGATTGGTCAGGCGCGGTCGAGGACTTGACGATCTATTACCGTCTGGGGCGCGAACTCGCCAACGGCACGAGCTGGCCCAATTGGTACAAGACCGCCGAATTCCGCAGCATCCGCGATCAGTCGCGCGCCGAGGCCAAATAGGGCCGGCGATGGCGCATCCCGCCCAGCCCCCGGAATGGGCGCCGCACAAGGGCGTCTGGATCGGCTTTCCCAGCCATGCCGAGCTGTGGGAAGCCGATCTTGACCCGGCGCGCGCCGAAGTGGTGGCGTTCGCGCGGGCGGTGCACGCAGAGGGCGCCGGCGAGCATGTCATGCTTGTCGCCGCCGATGACGAGGCGGCGCGTGCGGCGCGCAAGGCGGCACCCTTTGCCGAGATCGTCGTCGAGCCGTTCGGCGATATCTGGCTGCGGGACACCGCCGTCATCATGGTGTCGGGCTATGAAGGCCGCGATTTCGGCTTCAACGGCTGGGGCGGCAAATATGATCTGCCCGGCGACGAAGACATCGGCGCGCGGCTGGCGCGGCGCAAGCACATCACCGCGCCGCGCTGCGACTGGATCCTCGAAGGCGGCGCGATCGATGGTGATGGCACCGGTATGGTCGTCACCACCGAGCAATGCCTGCTCAACCGCAACCGCAACCCCGGCATGGGCAAGACCGCGATCGAGGCGGCGTTGCGCGAGGATTTGGGGCATGACCGCGTCGTCTGGCTGATCGATGGCCTGCGCAACGACCATACCGATGGCCATGTCGACAATCTCGCCCGCTTCGTCGCGCCGGGCACGCTGGCCATCCCGGAAGGGGCCGACAATGATCCCAATTGGCGCGTCTATCAATCGGCCACTGAAGTGGCGGAGCGCGCCGGGCTGGCGGTCGTCCGCGTGCCGTCGCCGGGGCGGATCATGCATGACGAGCATGTCGTGCCGGCGAGCTATATGAATTTCTATATCGGCAATGCGGCGGTCGTCGTGCCGCTGTATGGCGCGCCCAACGATGCGGCGGCGGTCGCGGCCTTCGCCGCGCTGTTCCCGACGCGCGAGGTGGTGGGCTTGCGCGCTGACCACATCCTGACCGGCGGCGGCAGCTTCCACTGCATCAGCCAGCAGATTCCGGCGTGATGCTCGCGTTCGCGCTGCGCGCGGGCGTGTCGGGCGTGCTGATCGCGCTGGTCGCCTTGCTGGCGCGGCGCAGTCCCGCGCTGGGCGCGCTCGTCGCGTCGCTGCCGCTCGTCTCGGTGATGGGGATGATGTGGCTGTGGCACGACACGCAGGATAGTGCCCGGCTCGCTGCGCACGCCGAGGCGACGCTGTGGTATGTGCTCCCCTCGCTGCCGATGTTCCTGCTGATCCCCGCACTGCTGCGCCATGGCGTTTCCTTCTGGCCGGCGCTGGCGGCGGGTTGCGGTCTGACCGTGCTGCTCTATCTCGCCACAGTCGCCATCGCCGCGCGCTTCGGCGTGGCGCTTTAGGATTGCCGAGATGACCGAGATCACCGTCGCCGCGCTGCAGCTCGCCTTCGGGCCGGACACCGATCGCAACATCGCGCATGTCTCGCAGCTGGTGCGGGAGGCGGCGGCGCGCGGCGCGCAGGTCATCCTGCCGCCCGAGTTGTTCGAGGGCGAATATTTCTGCCGGGTCGAGGATGAGGGGCTGTTCGCCACCGCGAAGCCCACTGCCGAGCACAAGGCCGTGCTGGCGATGCAGGCACTCGCCGCCGAGCTCAAGGTCGCGATCCCCACCAGCTTTTTCGAGGCGGATGGCCCGCACCACTATAACTCACTGGCGATGATCGGCCCCGATGGCGCGGTCCAGGGCGTCTATCGCAAGAGCCATATTCCCGACGGGCCGGGCTATGAGGAGAAATTCTACTTCCGCCCCGGCAATACCGGCTTCAAGGTTTGGGAGGGGCCCGACAGAACTACGCTCGGCGTCGGCATCTGCTGGGACCAATGGTATCCGGAGACCGCCCGCGCGCTGATGCTGATGGGGGCGGATGTGCTGTTCTTCCCCACCGCGATCGGCAGCGAGCCGCACGACCAGAGCCTCGATACCGCGCGGCTGTGGCGCCGCGCAATGGTGGGGCATGCCGTGTCGAACGTTGTGCCGGTGGTCGCCGCCAACCGCATCGGCAATGAACACGGCCAAGTGTTTTACGGCACCAGCTTCATCACCGATGAGCGCGGCGATATCGTCGCCGAGCTTGGCCGCGAGGAGGAAGGCGTCATCACCGCGACCTTCGACCTCGACCGCGTCAAACGCCACCGCGCCGCCTTCGGCTTCTTCCGCGATCGCCGGCCCGAGCTGTACGGGCGGCTGGTGGCGGATATCTAGGGCGCGATCCTTGCCCGGGTCGGCGATTTGCCGTCCGGATGCCCGATCCGCTGTCCTACAGCCGCACCGCGCCTTATGGCTGAGCGGCGCTCTTCTTCGTCGTCGGTGCCGCTCTCTCTCTCGAACCGCGCCGGCCCGGTGGATCGGCTCCGCCGCGACCCCCATGGTCAGTGGGAACATTAGGGAACATTCGCCGAAAAAGACTTATATTTCAGTACTCTTTCTAACCGCTATTTCTCAATGCCGTCGCGATTGCGTTGATCGAGAGCAGGATGCCCTCGGCGATGCGCGGGTCGTCCTCACCGGCGCGGCGGCGCTTGATCAGCTCGATCTGGAGAAGGTTGAGCGGCTCGATATAGGGCAGGCGCAGGCGGATGCTGGCATCGAGCGTGGGGCTGTTTTCGAGCAGCCGGGTCTGTCCTGTTACGTCGAGCAGCCCGTCATGCGCCAGCGCCCAGCCGTCGCGGATGCGTGGGAAAATCGCGTCGGCCAGCGCTTGGTCCTCAACCAGCCCGGCATAACGCTCGGCAATGCCCATGTCGGATTTGGCGATCACTTGCTCCATATTGGCGAGCGCCGAGGCAAGGAACGGCCAGCCCTGCGCCATGTCTTTGAGCAGCGCCTTGTCGGGGAAAGCGGCGAGCGCCTGGCCGACGCCATACCAGCCGGGCAGCATCACCCGCGCCTGCGCCCAGCTGAACACCCAGGGAATGGCGCGCAGATCCTCGATCCGGTCGGATTTGGTGCGGCTCGCTGGCCGGCTGCCGATCTTGAGGCCTGAAATCTCGGCAATCGGCGTCATCTGGCGGAAGAATTGGCGAAAGCCCTCTGTGCTGTAAACGAGATCGCGATAGGCGTGGAACGCGGTATCGGACAGCGTGTCCATCGCGGCGGAAAAGCGCGTATAGTCCGCGTCGGAGAGGCGCGGCGGCTCCAAACTGGCGAGCAAGGTGGCCGATGCCATCGCTTCCAGATTTCTGAGCGCACTTTCCCGCGTGCCATATTTGCCGGCGATCACCTCGCCCTGCTCGGTGATGCGGATGCGGCCCTGCACCGTCCCCGGCGGCTGGGCGAGGATCGCCGCGAACGACGATCCGCCGCCGCGCCCGACCGCGCCGCCACGGCCGTGGAACAGCTGCATGCCGACGCCGGCGTCCGCAAACACCGGCGCCAGCGCGGTCGAAGCGCGGCTGAGGCCCCAGGTCGAGGTAAGGTAGCCGCCATCCTTGTTCGAGTCCGAATAGCCGATCATCACTTCCTGATGGCCACGCCCGCGGGCGATGGCGGCGATTTCGGGCAGCGCAAACCAGTCGGCCATGATGCCCGGCGCGGCCTCCAGATCGCCGATCGTCTCGAACAGCGGGACGGCCATGATCGCCGCGCTAGGCGGATCGCCGGGCTGATAGAGGCCGGCTTCCTTGAGCAGCAAATTGACTTCGAGCAGGTCGGACACCGACTGCGCCATCGAGACGATGTAGTTGGTGAGGCACGCCGGGCCGTAGCGCGCATGCGCTTGCGCCGCGGCACGCAGGATGGCGAGTTCGGAGCGCGTCTCGTCGCTATAATCGGCGAACGGGCTGACCAGCGGGCGCGGGCTGGCGAGCTCGCGGCGGAGCAGCGCGATGCGCGCGGGCTCGTCGAGCCCGGCATAATCGGGGGTGACGCCGGCGCCCTTCAGCAGATCGGCGACGACGCGCTCATGCACCGCGCTGTTCTGGCGCATGTCGAGCGTCGCCAGGTGAAAGCCGAACGTCTCGACCGCGCGGATCAGCCGGCCAAGCGCGCCGCCGGTCGCCAGCGGGCCGGCATGGTCGGCGGCGAGCCCGTGCGCGATCGCGACCAGATCGGCGCGCAGCTCGGCAGGCGCAGCATAGGGCTTGCCGGCGAGCGCGGAGGCGCGCGGGGCGGGCTTGCCGGTCAGCGCCAGATGCGTTGCGGCAAGGCGCGCGTAGATGCCGGTGAGCGCGCGCCGATACGGCTCGTCGGTGCGGCTCGCCGAGCTGTCGCCGCTCGCTTCGGCGAGCGCGGCAACCTCCGCGTCTATCGTGGCGTGCTCGCTGGAAATGGAGAGTTCGGCGCCGAGCGCGTGGACGGCATCGAGATAATGCTGCAGCACCGTCTCGCACGCCCGTGCCAGCGCGCCGGTCAGCGAGTCCGCCACCACGAACGGGTTGCCGTCGCGATCGCCGCCGATCCAGCTGCCCGGCTTGAGGAAGCTCGCCACCCGCATGCCGAGTGCGCGATCCCAGCGCTGGTAAAGCGCGGGCAGCACCGGCAGGAAGACGTCGCGCAGATAGCTGAGCGCCGTGTCGACTTCGTCGGCGACGAACAGCCGCTCGCGGCGCAGCACCCGCGTCTGCCACAGCAGCGCGATCTGGCGGAGGATTGCCTCCTCGACATTGTCGCCATCGGCCGTGGTGGTGGCGCCCGTGTCGCGCAGCTTCATCAGCGCGGCGATGCGGTTGCGGTGGTCGATCATCGACTTGCGGCGCACTTCGGTCGGGTGCGCGGTGAGCACCGGCGCGATCAGCGCGCCGTCGAGCAGGTTGGCGATGCGATCGGCGGGGATGCCTTGCTTGCCTAGTGTTTCGACCGCTTGCGCCAGATCGGCACCGGGCTCGGCGGCCACGCCCTGGCGATCCTCGGCCAGATTGGCGAGCATCGAGAACAGCATGAAGCCGCGCGTGAAATCGAGCGTCTCGTCCAGGCTCAGCCGCCCGAGCTCCATCGCCGTCGCGCCCGGGCCGGCGAGCCCGCGATGCCGCTCCACCGACGCCGAACGGATCGCCTCGGTCCGCTCAAACAGCGTCGCGCCGCCATAAGCGCGGATGACGTCGCCGAGCAGCGCGCCCAGAAAGCGGACATCGGGGTTATTGGCGATCGGGGCTGGGGAGGCCATGGCCCATGCTGCGCTGCAACAGCGCCGCGGTCAATTGCTCTTGACGCAGGTGTCGTCGCCCTTGCCGCCACTCTTCTCAACCGCCGGCGGCCGTGCGCGGCCCATCGTCCAATTGCTCTGCAGGCGGACTTGTGGATTAGGCGCGCACCAGATTTCGCCCGTCTCGTTGATCGCGGTCACCCAGACCAGATTATGCTCCTGGCCGTAGTCGATGACCGCGAAGGCGAAACCCGGTCCCTTGTCGAGCACATGGACGGGAATGGTCGGGTCAAGTTGTTGAAAGGCCATGCCGCCGATAACCCGGCAGCGACGGCCAAGTTCCGCTCGGCAGGTTCAGGCTTCGAGTTCGACGTCCCAATAAAGCCAGTCGCGCCACGTTTCGTGGAGGTAATTGGGCGGGAAGCGGCGGCCATGTTCCTGCAGATGCCAGCTTGTCGGGCGGATCGGCGCATAGGGCAGCGGCATGCCGGCTTGCTTGGGGGTGCGGCCGCCTTTCTTCAAGTTGCACGGCGCACAAGCGGTGACGACATTCTCCCAGGTCGTGCGGCCATGCTGGGCACGGGGAATGACGTGATCGAAGGTGAGGTCGCGCCCGGAGCCGCAATATTGGCACTCGAAACGGTCGCGAAGGAAGAGATTGAAGCGCGTGAAGGCGGGGAATTGAGAGGGTTTGACGAATTGTTTGAGCGCGATGACCGAAGGCAGCTTCAGCCTCGCGGTGGGACTTCGCACTTCCCGCTCATAATGCGCGACGATGTCGACACGATCGAGGAACACCGCCTTGACCGCGGTCTGCCAGGGCCACACGCTCAGCGGATAATAGCTGAGCGGGGTATAATCCGCGTTCAGCACCAGCGCCGGGCAACTGTCCGGATGGCGGATCACGTCGGGATGATACATTCGACCTCCCTTTGGGCCTTTGACCTGGCTCGGTTCACGCCGCCGCCTTTCGCCGACCTGCATGACGCCCTGATGACAGCACAGGCCGCGACTCGTGGTCAAGCGCCGAGTTCAGTATCGGCGGCGATATGATCGTCACGCGATTCGCGCCGAGCCCGACGGGGGCGCTCCATCTCGGCCATGCGCTCTCCGCGATCACTGCGCATGACTTGGCGCGTCGGGCGGGCGGGCGCTTTCTGGTACGGATCGAGGATATTGATGGCGCGCGCAGCCGTCCCGAATTCGTCGCGGGCATTCTCGATGATTTGGCCTGGCTGGGGCTTGGCTGGGATGGGCCGGTGCTCCACCAGTCGGCGCGGCTTGGGGCTTACGAGGCTGCATTGGAAAACCTGCGCGCGCTAGGGCTTCTCTATCCTTGCTTCTGCACCCGCGCCGACATCGCCCGCGAGATCGCGGCGAGTACCAGTGCCCCACAAGGCGGCGAGGGGGAGCATCGCTACCCCGGCACCTGCCGGAACCTGTCGGCGGAAGCGAGAGCCGCGCGTCTCGCTACCGAGCCGCACGCCTGGCGGATCGATATCGCGAAGGCGGTTGCGCTCGCCGGCGCAATCCACTGGGAAGACGCGGTTCTGGGCGCTCAGCGCGCCGATCCGCTGGCGGCGGGCGATGTCGTGCTCGCCCGCAAGGATGCGCCCGCCAGCTACCACCTCGCCGTCACGATCGACGATGCCGCGCAAGGCGTGACCGATGTGGTGCGCGGGCGCGATCTGATCGCGGCGACCGACATTCACCGGCTGCTGCAAGCGCTGCTCGGGCTACCAGCGCCGCGTTACCACCACCATCGGCTCATCGTTGATGCCGCCGGCAAGCGGCTCGCCAAACGCGATGGCGCGCCGACGCTCGCGGCGATGCGTGCGGCGGGCGAGGATGGCGTCGCGCTCGCCAATCGCTTGCGCCAAGGCGAACTGCCCATTGGCTTTCGCCTGTCGAGCGACTAGATTGTGGGCATGACAGTCTTCCTAGCCATTCTGCTCATTGCAGCGATGCTCGCAACGGTCGCAGCGCTGGTGCGCGGCATCGTCATTTTCCTGCGCACCACCGAGGAAGACCTGAAAGGCACCGGCCCCAGCGCGGCGGGCGTGCGGTCCAACAAGATGATGCAATTCCGCATCTTCTTTCAAGCACTCGCGATCATGATCGTGGTGCTGATCCTGTTCGTTACCGGCCGCACCTGATCGCGGGCGGGTGAGGGCCTGATGGTCAAGCTCAACCGCATCTATACCGGCACGGGTGACGACGGCACGACGGGGCTGGTCGATGGCTCGCGCGTGGCGAAGGACGATGCCCGGCTGGCCGCGATCGGCGATGTCGATGAGGCGAACAGCGCGATCGGCGTCGCCATTGTTGCGTTGGCAAGCGATCCGCTGGCAGCGATGCTGACGCGCGTCCAGAACGATCTGTTCGATCTCGGCGCCGATCTCGCGACGCCCGGCAGCGACTTTGCCGATGGCGGCGCGTTGCGGATCACGGCCAAGCAAAGCGCTCGCCTCGAAGACGAGATCGACGCGCTGACCGCACAGTTGCAACCGCTCACCAGCTTCATCCTGCCGGGCGGGTCACCGGCAGCGGCCGCGCTCCATCTCGCCCGCGCGATCGCGCGCCGCGCGGAGCGATCGGTGGTCGCGGCGGCGCGAACGGTGCCCCTCAATCCCGAGGTGGTGACTTATCTCAACCGCCTGTCCGATTTTCTGTTTGTAAGCGCGCGGGCCGCGAACAATATGGGGTCGGCAGATATTCTGTGGGTACCCGGCGCGTCGCGCTGAACAGACGCGCGCGGCGCGCGTTCTTGTCCGATACACAGGTGGTGAACGGCAATGGCAGGCAAGACGCAACCGGAACGGGCCTGCCCCGATCTCGCGCGGCAATTCGAGGCGGTACGCGGGCTTTCGCTATCGCTGGTCGCGCGCTTGTCCGACGCCGACGCGACCGGCCAATCGATGGCGGATGCCTCGCCCGCCAAATGGCATCTGGCGCATACGACATGGTTCCTTGAGACCTTCATCCTGCGCGATCACGTGCCGGGCTATCGGCTGTTTGATGAGCGCTGGCCGTTCCTGTTCAACAGCTATTATGAGGCGGAAGGCGCCCGCCACGCACGGGCGGCGCGCGGGCTGATCAGCCGGCCAAGCCTGAGCGAAGTGATCGCTTATCGCGCCGCGGTGGATGCGGCGGTGCTGGCCGCGATCGATACGCTGCCGCGACCGGCGCTCGATCTGATCGAGCTCGGCTGCCACCATGAACAGCAGCACCAGGAATTGCTGCTGACCGATATCCTCCATCTGTTCGCGCAAAACCCGCTGCAGCCCGCGCTGTGGCCGGCGGCGCGCAAGGTGCCGGTGGCGATGCCGGCGCCGCTCGGCTGGATCGAGCGGCCCGGCGGCATCGTCGAGATCGGTCATGACGGCGCGGGTTTCGCCTTTGATTGCGAAGGCCCGCGCCACGCAACGCTGCTTACCCCGCACGCCATCGCCGACCGCACCGTCACCAATGGCGAGTGGCAGGCGTTCATCGCCGATGGCGGCTATACCGATCCGCGCTGGTGGCTGTCCGACGGCTGGGCATGGGTGAAGAGCGAGGCGATCGAGGCGCCGCTCTATTGGCGGCGTGAGGAGGATGGCTGGACGCGCTTCGGGCTCGACGGCCGCCGGCCGATCGACCCCGCCGCGCCGGTAACGCATATCAGCTTCTACGAGGCCGATGCTTATGCGAGTTGGGCCGGCGCGCGCTTGCCGACCGAAGCCGAGTGGGAGGCTGCCGCGGCCGATGCGGATCCCGCCAGTGGCAACCAGCTCGACACCGCCGGCCCGGTCGAGCCGCGCCCCTCGGCCGGCGGCCCCGCCTGGTTTGGCGATGTTTGGGAATGGACCGGCAGCGCTTTCCGCCCCTATCCCGGCTTCACCGCGGCGGCCGGCGCGGTCGGCGAATATAACGGCAAGTTCATGAGCGGGCAGAGCGTGTTGCGCGGTGGCTCCTGTGCCACGCCGCGCGGCCACATGCGCGCCAGCTATCGCAACTTCTTTTATCCGCACCAGCGCTGGCAATTCACCGGCGTGCGTCTCGCCAAGGATTTGTAACGTGCTGAAGCAAGAAATCGAGGACGGCGAGGCGAGCCTTGCCGATCCGGCGTTTCGCGCCGATGTGTTGACCGGGCTGGCGTCGCGCCCGCGCGCCATCCCGGCGCGTTGGTTCTACGACCACCGCGGTTCGGAACTGTTCGAGGCGATTACCGATCTCCCCGAATATTACCCGACGCGGACCGAGCGCGCGATTTTGGTCGAGGCGGGGCCGGCGATTGCCGCTGCTGTGGGCCCCGGCCGCGCGGTGGTCGAGTTCGGCTCGGGCTCGTCGGCGAAGACGCCGCTGCTGCTCGGCGCGATCGAGCCGGCGGCCTATATTCCCATCGATATTTCCGGCGATTTCCTGCGCGAATCGGCGAGCGAGCTTGCCGCCCAATTCCCTGGCCTGCCGGTGCTGCCGATCGAGGCCGATTTCTTGCGGCCGATCGCCCTGCCCGACGGCATCGCCGCGATGCCGAAGCTCGGCTTTTTCCCCGGCTCGACCATCGGCAACATGATCCCGCATTCCTCGGTCGATCTGCTGCGGGCGATGCGCGCCTCGCTCGGCACCGGCGCAATGCTGCTGATCGGCATGGATCGGGTGAAGGATGTCGACGTGCTGGTTCGCGCCTATGACGATGCGGCAGGGGTGACCGCGCGGTTCAACCTCAACCTGCTCGAACGCATCAACCGCGAGCTTGCCGGCACGATTCCCGTCGATGCTTTCGCCCATCGGGCGATCTGGAACGACATGCGCGCGCGGATCGAAATGCATCTGGAAGCGACACGCGACGTTGCCTTCTCCATCGAAGGGCGCAACTTCGCGATGGCGGCGGGCGAGACGATCCACACCGAAAACAGCCACAAATATGGCGAGCGCGACGCGCGCATCCTGCTCCGCGCCGGTGGCTGGACGCCGATCAGCGAATGGACCGACGCCGAGGATCGGTTCGCGCTGATCCTGGCCGAAGCGCAGCCGCCGCGCCTGGCGCCGTAATCGCGCACCCTTGATCTTGGCGCGCGCCCGCTGGATAGGGCGGGCGCACGACAGCGGAAGGGCGAAGCAATGCAGACGATCGGCGTTATCGGCGCAGGCCAGATGGGGGCGGGCATTGCGCAGGTATCAGCGCAAGCCGGGTATCGCGTGATCCTGTCCGATGTCGATCAGGCGCGCGCCGAGGCGGGCAAGGCGGGCATTGCCAAGGCGCTGGGGCGGCTGGTCGACAAGGAGAAGCTTACCGCCGAGGCGCGCGACGCAGCGCTCGCGCTGATCGAGCCCGTCGGCGATGTCGCTGCGATGGCGCCGTGCGGCCTCGTCATCGAAGCGGCAACCGAGCGTGAGGAAATCAAGCGCGCCATTTTCGGGGCAGTCGGCAAGGTGCTAGCGGCTGATGCCATCCTCGCCAGCAACACCTCGTCAATCCCGATCACGCGGCTCGCGCAAGCCTCGCCCGATCCGGCGCGCTTCATGGGCGTGCATTTCTTCAATCCGGTACCGGTGATGGGGCTGATCGAGCTGATCCGCGGGCTCGCCACCAGTGACGCGACCGTCGCCGCGGTCGAGGCGTTCGGCAAATCACTCGGCAAGGAAATCGTCCACGCCAATGACGCGCCGGGCTTCATCGTCAACCGCGTGCTGATGCCGATGCTCAACGAAGCGTGCTTTGCGCTGGGCGAAGGCGTGGCGAGCGTGCGTGACATCGACACCGCCTGCCGCCTAGGCCTCAACCACCCGATGGGGCCGCTGACGCTGGCCGACTTCATCGGGCTCGACACCTGCCTCGAGATCACCCGGGTGCTGTTCGAAGGCACAGGCGACCCCAAATTCCGCCCCGCACCTTTGCTCGTCAAATATGTCGAGGCGGGCTGGTATGGCCGGAAAGCCGGCCGCGGCTTCTACGATTATTCGGGCGCGGAGCCGGTGCCGACGCGCTGACGCCGCCGCGCCAGCCGGTCGAGCAGGCGGTGATAAAAGGGAATCGAGATCAGCGACATTTGCGCCAGCGCCGGCTGCGACGCCGAAAGGGCGATGACGGTCGCCGTCGCGGCACCAAGGACGGTCGCGTATCCGCGGCGGCGCGTCGCTGCGATATCGGCGGCCTTCGCGTCCGCGCCGACCACGGGGGGCGATGTCGCCAGGCGCTGCACGCGGACGTTGAGCAGCGCGGTGAACGTCAGCCAGCCGCAATAAAGCACCACCGGCACGCGCTTGTTGCCATATTCGCTGACCAGCGCGGTGAAAAACGGCAGCGCCGCGATCGAAAACAGCAGCAGGATGTTGGCGGGCAGCAGCCGGTCGCTCCAGTGCGTCGCAAAGCGAAAAGCACGATGGTGGCCGCCCCAGAATGCGCCGATGACGAAAAAGCCGATGGTGAAGCCCAGAAAATTGGGGATCGTGTAGGCCAGCGCCTGGACGAACTGCTCATCGCTGGCCGTTTCGGGCAAAGAGGGAATATGCAGCTCGATCACCAGCAAGGTAATCGCGATTGCGAACACCGCGTCGGAAAAGAAAATCAGCCGCTCGAGCGCATGCTCGGGGCCATGCCGGTTTTCCAGTTCCACGCCGCTGTCGCTAGTGTCGACCATGGCTCCTCTCGGTTCTAGCTGATCAACAGCCCCGCCAGCGCTGCCGACATCAGGTTGGCCAGGCTCCCCGCCAGCAGCGCGCGCAGGCCCAGGCGCGCAATCGTCGGGCGTTGGTTGGGCGCAAGGCTGCCCGCGGACGCCATCTGGATCGCGATCGACGAGAAATTGGCGAAGCCGCACAGCGCGAAGGTGACGATCGCGGTGGTGCGCGGGCTCAGCGTCTTGATCTGGCCGAGGTCGATGAAGGCGACAAATTCGTTGAGCACGACCTTGGTGCCGAGCAAGCCGCCCGCCGTCGCGGTCTCATTTGCCGGGATGTTGAGCAGGTACATCATCGGCGACAGGATGACGCCCAATATCTGCTGGAACGACAGGCCCGGATAGCCGAGCGCCGCGCCGACCGCGCCCAAGATGCCGTTGGCAAGCGCAACCAGCGCCACGAAGGCGAGCACCATCGAGGCCACCGCGACCGCGATCCGCACGCCCGTCTGCGCCCCCATCGCGGCGGCCATGATCAGGTTGGCGGGCCGCTCGCTTTCGTCTTCGGGATCAACGACGCGCACCGCTTCCCCACCGCTCGCGACTTCGGCGGCGAGTGCGGGATCGTCGGGCATGATGATCTTGGCCATCAACAACCCGCCTGGGGCCGACATGAACGAAGCGGCGAGCAGATAAGGCAGCGACCCCGGCCCGAGCAACGCCGCATAGGCCGCGAGGATCGTGCCCGCGACGCCTGCCATGCCGACCGACATGACCGCGAACATCTGCGAGGGCGCCAGGCCGGCGAGATAGGGGCGGATGACCAGTGGCGCCTCGCTTTGCCCGACGAAGATGTTCGCCGCCGCGCACAACGCCTCGACCTTCGACACGCCGACGATCGCTTCGATCGCGCCGCCCACCCAGCGGACAATGAGCTGCATGATACCGAGATAATAAAGCACGCTCACCAGGCTGGCGAAGAAGATGATCACCGGCAGTGCTGAAAAGGCGAAGGCCGCGCCGAATTTGGGGTCGCTGGCGAGCGGCCCGAGGATCAGCTGCGTGCCCGCGCCGGCATAGCCCAGCAGCGCTGATACGCCGCTTGCCAGCCCTTGGATCGCGGCGCGGCCGGCGGGCACATAAAGCACCAGCGTCGCGGTCGCCGCCTGCAGCGCGAACGCCGCGCCGACGACGCGCAGGCGGATCGCGCGGCGATTGGTCGAAAACAGCACGGCCACGCCCAGGATGACGACGATGCCAGCAAGGCCGATCAACAGGCGTTGGGTTTGCTCGGGCAGCATCGGCAATAGGGTCCCCCGTCAGTTTGGCTGGAGCTTTGCGGCGAAGCTGCCGCGATGCAAGGGATTTGGTGGCGCGCGCCGTCCGTCCTCTCCCGTCGCCCCAGCGAAAGCTGGGGCCGTCATCCACCGGAGGACTGCTCTAGCAAACGACCCCAGCTTTCGCTGGGGTGACGTGGCGGAGGGGAAGACGAATGCCTCGCCGCGATTGACCTTCCCCCCCGTTGCGTTAGCGTGCCCACGCATGACCGATAGCTCGCGCGCCATCCCGCGTTCCCTGTTCGCTTATGCTGTTTTCTATGGCGGCATGGTCTGCATCGCCGGCGTGCTTGGCAACAAGCAGGTGACGCTCGGGCCGATTTCCGCGATCGGGCCGCTGGTCGGGCTCGGTCCGCTCGCGATCGAGGCGGGGATCTTCGCGTTTCTGTTGCTGGTGGTGTTCTCCAGCGCGGTTGCCGAGCTGCACGGGCAGAAAGTCGCAACCGGCCTGGTGCGCTTCGGCTTCGTGCCTTTGCTCTTCTCGATCATTCTTTCATTGCTCGTCCTCGCTCTCCCGGCCGCACCGGACATGGACCCGGCGCGCCGTGATGCCTTCGCGCTGATGATGGGGTCGACGCCGCGCATCTGGGTCGCCGGGATTATCTCCTATGGCGTGTCGCAGACACTCAACGTCACGGTATTCTCGTGGATGAAGCGCGGCGGCGGCGCCCTGCTATGGCTGCGCGCCGGTGTGGCGAGCGTGACGAGCCAGATTGTCGACACGCTGTTGTTCGTGTCGATCGCGTTTTTGGGCGTCTTCCCGATCGGCGAGCTGCTTCTCGGCCAGATGCTGGTCAAGGTGGTGCTATCGGTGCTGATCGTGCCGCCGCTCATTTACTTGCTCGTCGGCTTCGGGCGCTGGTTCGATCGCAGCCCTGCCTGATCGCGGGCCCAATCAGTTTGTCGGCGTGACGGTGAGCTTTATGCGCACCGGCTTTGTCGTTGCGCTATCCTCACCAAACGCCAGTTCAGCCGGCTTGCCGAGCGCCACGGTGAGATTGGGCGCCGCATGTTGCTTCGTGCCGTGGCTTAACACGTCGACCACGGACGCAATGCTGACGGTGTTTGCGTCCACCGGTCGAGCGACTACCGACATTGTGAAGTCTGACTCCTTACCGTCGCCGATCATGATCCGCCAATTTTCGGCAGCCAGCACATTGAGGTGCGGCTGGCCGATCAGCTTGTCGCCATCACGGATTTCCATTGACACGACATAGGCGGGCACGGCCGGCGTCTTGGCCATTGCCGATGCGGCACCGGCAGTTGCTAGCACGGCCAGCGGAGCGATTGCAAAGCTTCTCAGCATCATAGCGTCCTCCCAGATCATCCTTCGTCGGTACGACCGATATGGTTAACGAATGGTTGCTCCATAACGAGGATGACGGGCGGTCCTGCGGCGATTATGGGGCGTGCATGACCGACCACGCTCCCTCGCCCGCGCTGCTCGCCAAGGCCGAAACGTTGACCGAGGCGCTGCCTTATATGCAGCGTTATGCCGGCGAGACCTTTGTGGTCAAATATGGCGGCCATGCGATGGGCGACCCCGAGCTCGCGCGCGATTTTGCCGAGGATGTCGCGCTGTTGAAGGCGGTCGGCATCAACCCGGTCGTGGTGCATGGCGGCGGGCCGCAGATCGGCGCGATGCTGGCGACGCTGGGCGTCGAATCGCGCTTCGTCGATGGCCTGCGCGTTACCGATGCCAAGACCGCCGAGGTCGCCGAGATGGTTCTCTCCGGCGCGATCAACAAGGAAATCGTCGCCTGGATCGGCCAGGCTGGCGGTCGCGCGGTCGGCATTTCGGGCAAGGATGGCGGCTTCGTCCGAGCCGCCAAGGTGACACGCACGACGCGCGACCCGGACAGCAATATCGAGCGCGTCGTCGACCTCGGCTTTGTCGGCGAGCCCGAAGCGATCGACCGCCGGGTGATCGATACCATCTCGTCTGCGGGCATGATCCCCGTGGTCGCGCCGATCGGTATCGGCGATGACGGCCAGACCTATAATATCAACGCCGATACGATGGCCGGTGCGATTGCAGCTGCGCTCGGCGCGCGCCGCTTGTTCCTGCTGACCGATGTCGCGGGCGTGCTCGACAAATCGGGCGCGTTGCTGACCGATCTCGATCCCGCCGCCATCGCCGTCTTGCGCGCTGATGGCACGATCACCGGCGGCATGATTCCCAAGCTGGAGACCTGCATCACCGCGGTCGAGGCGGGCGTCGACGCCGCCGTCATCTTAGACGGCCGCATCCCGCACGCGATGCTGCTCGAGGTGTTCACCCGCACCGGGGCCGGCACGCTCGTCCGGCGGTGACGCTTGCTCGCGCTGACCAGTGCGCTATGCCCTTCCCAAATTCAGGTGCGTGACGGAGGCAGACCCTTGATTACCGTTCTCGATATTCTCGAAGTGCTGCTTCACGTTGCACAGTGGATCATCGTGATCCAGGCCATAATGTCGTGGCTGATCATGTTCAATGTTATCAACACGTACAATGATGGCGTCCGCCAAGTCTGGGTTACATTGCAACGAATAACGGACCCAATCTACAGACCGATCAGGCGTGTAATGCCCGATTTCGGACCGCTGGATTTATCACCGCTTGTCGCCTTGCTGATCTTGTCGATCATTTCGGGGATTATCATTCCGCGGCTTGAGGCGTTTGCTTCAGCCAATGGCGCAGTGCTGTAGCGCCGTTGGCCAACTACAGCAGATACCGCATCTTGATGTCCTGATCTTCGCGATCGCCATTGATCGTGAAACGCGCGGCGGTGAAGCGCGGTGGGCCGAAATGGATCGGCGGGTTACGCGAAAAGCCGAAGCCTTCGCGCGGGATGCCCATGAAGGTGTCGAGCCTGTTGTTGCTGTTCTCGTCATGGATCACGGCGGCGGCGTAATCGCCGTGCGGCAGGCCGTCGATTTCAATCCCGGTGTCGCTCGCGGGGACGGATCGCGTCAGCGCATGCGCGTCGTCGATGCAGCCAGGGAAATTCTTGGGGTCCGCCGTCAGGCAGACGCGCAGCATGCCCTTATGCGAGCGGACCTGATCAATCGACAGTTTCAGCGTGGAGACGGGCGCTGCCCCCGGCAGGAGCAGCAGCGCCGCTGCCGCGCCGGCCGCCAGCCGAGCCTGCCCACGCAAATTCTCCGACCCCCCGGTCAGTGCCGCAAACGCGGTCCCAGAACCTGAAATAAAGCCCATAATTGCACCTATACTCCACATGATGCCGCTGGTGATGGCTCGCCGTAATGAGCCCCGCCCCCAATGGCCCCCTCCACATGAACGCTGGCCAAATCTCCCAACCCATGTGGTTGGTCACCCCCATGACCGTCATCACCGTTAGCACGACCGCAAGCGCGGTGACATGGATGGGGATAAAGAAAACGAGTAAAGGAATAACAATCGCGCCCGTCAGCGCTTCAATCGGGTGAAACGCCATCGCCGCCCAGGCTGTCGGCGGGCGGCTGGCATGATGGACGGCGTGCGCCAGGCGGAACCAGCGCGGCCGGTGCATCAGCCGGTGCGTCCAGTAGAACCATGTGTCGTGCGCGGCGAGGTAGAGCAGCACCGATAGCGGCCAATACCATAAGGGCCAGGTGGCGAGGTCCGAATAGATCAGCGTCCAGCCGCGATTGGCCCAGCCCCAGGCGATAATGCCCGCCGGCACGCCGTAAATGGCGGCGCTCGCCAGCGACCAGGCGATTTCACGCCTGATCTGCGCATCGAGCCCGCGATAGAGCCCCGGGTGGCGCAGCCGCGTCGCCGCCGCGAACGCGCCGCTCGCCAGCAGATAGCGCACAGCGACAATCGCGGCCATCGCGGCTGCGGACAGGATTATGGCGAAACCCACCCTCACAGCGCCGCAGCCTAGCCGATCGTGCCATTCGGTCAAAGCCCGCGCGGCAGATGGCCGATTTTATCTTTCAGGGGGTTTTGCGTGGCGTGCCAAATCGGCTAGGCGCAGAGGCGATGCGACGCTTGGCACCCCATGCGACGGGCGATCTGACCTGTGATCTGGCGATCGTCGGCGCGGGGCTGGCTGGGGGCTTGATTGCGCTGGCGCTCGCCAAGACGCGGCCCGATCTCGATGTGCGGTTGATCGACGGCGCGACCAAGATCGGCGGCAATCACCTCTGGTCGTTTTTTGCGAGCGATGTGGCGCCAGCGGACCGCTGGATCGTCGCGCCGCTGATCTGCCATGGCTGGACGAGCTATGACATCGCGTTTCCGGCGCATCAGCGGCAATTGCGCACCGCTTATTATTCGATCGAGTCGACCAGGCTCGACGCCGCGGTGCGCGCGGCCTTGCCGGCCCACGCGCTGCTTTTAGGGCGCAAGGTCGTCGGCGCCTCGGCGACGGCAGTGCTGTTCGACAATAGCGATCGGCTCGAAGCCAAGGGCGTGATCGACGCGCGCGGCGCCGGCGATCTCAAGCTGCTCGACCTTGGCTGGCAGAAATTCGTCGGGCGCGAATTCCTGCTCGACGAACCGCACGACGCCGATCGCCCGGTGGTGATGGACGCGACCGTGCCGCAGATCGACGGCTATCGCTTCGTCTACACGCTGCCCTTTGCGGCGACGCGGATGTTCGTGGAAGATACCTATTACAGCGACACGCCCGATCTCGACGTGCCGGTGATCGCCGAGCGCGTCGACGATTACGCCGTCGCCAAGGGCTGGCGTGTTGCCAGCGTCGCGCGGCAGGAGAAGGGCGCGCTGCCGGTCGCGCTGGGCGGCGATTTCGAGGAATATTGGCGCTCGGGCGGCAACAAGGTTGCCAAGGCGGGGATGCGCGCCGGCCTGTTCCACCCGACGACAGGCTATTCGCTGCCCGATGCGGTGCGCTCCGCCAGCATGATCGCGCGGACGAGCGACCTGTCGGGCGTGGCGCTGCACGAGCTGACCTATCGCCAGGCGCGCGCCACCTGGGCGCGCCGCGGCTTCTATCGCATGCTGGACAAGATGCTGTATCGCGCCGGCGAGCCTGACGAACGATACCGCATCCTCGAACGCTTCTATCGCCTCAACCCGGCCCTGATCGGCCGATTTTATGCAGGACAAACGACCATGATCGATCAGGCCCGCATCCTGACCGGCAAGCCGCCCGTGAAAATATCGAGCGCTATCCGCGCGATCAGGAGCAATTCTGGCGGGAGCAAGAGCGCATGAAGTCGGCGGTTGTCATTGGCGCCGGGTTCGGCGGGCTGGCACTGGCGATCCGCCTGCAATCGGCGGGTGTGCAGACGACGCTGGTCGAGGCGCGCGACAAGCCTGGCGGCCGCGCTTATGTGTGGGAGAAGGACGGCTTCACCTTCGACGCTGGCCCGACCGTGATCACTGATCCCGATTGCCTGAAGGAATTGTGGGGCTTGTCGGGCCGTGACATGGCCGATGATGTCGACCTAATGCCGGTGATGCCGTTCTATCGGCTCAATTGGCCCGACGGCACCAATTTCGACTATTCGAACGACGATCCCCACCTCGTCGCCGAAATCGCCAAGCTCGATCCGGCTGATGTCGACGGCTATCGGCGGTTCCTCGACTATTCGGCCGGCGTCTATCGCGAGGGCTATCTGAAGCTCGGCCATGCGGCGTTCCTCGACTTCAAGTCGATGCTGCAGGCGGCGCCGAGCTTGGCCAAATATCAGGCGTGGCGCAGCGTCTATTCGATCGTGGCGAGCTTCGTGCGTAACGAGAAATTGCGCGAGGCGCTGTCGTTTCACACGCTGCTCGTTGGCGGCAATCCGATGAAAACGAGCAGCATCTACGCGCTCATCCACAAGCTCGAAAAGGATGGCGGTGTGTGGTTCGCGCGCGGCGGCACCAACAAGCTCGTCGCCGGCATGGTCGCGCATTTCGAGCGGCTGGGCGGCGTGCTGCGGCTCGCTGACCCGGTCGATGAGATCGTCACACTGGGCGATCGCGCCACGGGCGTGACGACCAAGAGTGGCTTCCATTTCGATTGCGATGCGGTCGCCAGCAATGCCGATATCATGCACAGCTATCGCGACTTGCTGGCGGGCAACCGCTCCGCCCAGCGGACCAAGGCGCGGCTCGAGCGCAAGCGCTATTCGCCGTCGCTGTTCGTCGTGCATTTCGGGGTGAAGGGCACCTGGCCCGGCATCCCGCACCACTCGATCCTGTTCGGCCCGCGCTACAAGGGGCTGCTTGAGGACATTTATGATCACGGCGTGCTGGCGGAGGATTTCTCGCTCTATCTGCATCACCCGACCGTGACCGACCCCACCATGGCGCCCGAGGGTCATTCGACCTTCTACGCGCTGGCGCCGGTGCCGCATCAGGGCAAATTCCCCGCCGACTGGAGCGAAGTCGGGCCGATCCTTGAAAAGCGTATCCTCGATGAAATCGGCCGCCGGCTGATCCCCGACATTCACGAACGCATCGTCACCAAATTCCATTACGCGCCGAGCGATTTCGCGCATGACTTGTCGGCGCATCTCGGCAGCGCGTTCAGCCTGGAGCCGATCCTGCTGCAGTCGGCCTATTTCCGCGCGCATAACCGCGACGACCATATTCCCAACCTCTATTTCGTCGGCGCGGGCACGCATCCGGGTGCGGGCATCCCGGGCGTCGTCGGCAGCGCCAAGGCGACCGCCAAGCTGATGCTGGAGGAAGGGCGGTGAGACGCCCGAAAATCCTTCCCTGGAGGGGGAGGTGGCAGGACGAAGGTCTGACGGAGGGGTATCGCCGACCAGATAGCGCCATACCCCTCCAACATCGCTGCGCGATGGTCCCCCTCCCCTGCCAGGGGAGGATTTTGTGAAGCGCCTGGCCGTCTATTGCGGCTCGGCAACGCCGACTGATCCGATCTATCTGGAGAATGCTCGCCATGTCGGCCGTACGCTGGCGGAGCGCGGGATCACGGTCGTCTATGGCGGCGGGCGGTTGGGATTGATGGGCGCGGTCGCGGACAGCGCGCTGGCGGCAGGCGGTGAGGTTATCGGCGTCATCCCGCGCAGCCTTGTCGAAGCGGAGGTTGCCCATAAAGGACTTAGCGAGCTCCACATTGTCGAGACGATGCACCAGCGCAAACAGGCGTTCACCGATTTGTCGGACGGCTTCGTCACCCTGCCCGGCGGCACCGGCACGATGGACGAATTGTGGGAGGCGTTGAGCTGGGCGCAGCTCGGCTATCACGCCAAGCCGGTCGGGCTGCTCAACACCGCTGGCTTTTACGATCTACTGATCGCGTTCACGCGCCACATGGGTGAGGTCGGCTTCCTCCGCCCGCAGCATCAGGGACTGATGATCGTCGGCGATACGCTCGACGTGCTGCTCGACCGGATGGCGGCCTTCGCGCCGGTTGCGACGATCCAGCAGATCGGCGCCAAGGACTTGTGACGCTGGCGCGCGGATGAGTCAGTCTTTGCGCCCCAGCCGCGACGCGATCGTCGCGACCGCGCAATCCTCGATCGCGCGCGGGTCGAAGAGCTTTGCCGCCGCCAGCCGCTTGTTCGATCGGCCGACGCGCGAGCGTGCCTGGCTGCTTTATGCCTGGTGCCGCCGCTGCGACGACCTCGCCGACGGGCAGGACCATGGCCATGGCATGAGGTTGGTCAACGACGCCCAGGAGCGCGTCGAGCGCATGCGGGAGATGACCGAGCGGGCGCTTGCCGGCGAATGGGTCGGCGATCCCGCCTTCGATGCGCTGCGCATCGTCGCGGCCGAGGTGCATTTGCCGCACCGTTTTGCGCACGACCTGATCGACGGGTTCGCGCTCGATGCTGAAGGTTGGCGGCCGGCGAGCGAGGACGATCTTTATCGCTATTGCTACCATGTCGCGGGCGTGGTCGGCTGCATGATGGCGGTCGTGATGGGGGTCGACGCCGGCGACGATGCCACGCTCGATCGCGCCTGCGACCTTGGTTTGGCATTCCAGCTCGCCAATATCGCGCGCGATGTGGCGGAGGATGCGAGCGTCGGCCGCTGCTATCTACCGCAAGCCTGGCTTGATGAAACGGGGCTGACGCTCGCCACCCTGTCGGCGCCCGCCAACCGCGCCGCGCTGGCGGGGCTTGCCGCGCGGATGGGGGCGCTCGCGGCGGCGTACCAGGCAAGCGCGCGTTTCGGTACGCCGGCGCTGCGATTCCGATCGGCTTGGGCGGTGCTGGCGGCGGCGGAGATCTATGGCGCGATCGGCCAGGAAGTCGCGCGCGACGGCGCTGCCGCGCTTGCCAGGCGCGTGACGACGTCGTCGGTCGCCAAGCTGGGCTTCATTGCGACAAGCTGGCGCGAGGCGCTGGCCCGCAAATCGCTTTACCCGCCCAGCCCGCGCGACCCCAAGCTCTGGACGCGTCCCCGCTGACCCTTCTGAAAAATTCGTTCCGCAACCAAAGCGCCGCTGGCGGGTTGAGCGAGCGGGGCGGCTGAGGAGACACGATATGCGGACGCTTACCCTGGGAGTTTTGACGATGGCGGCGTTGGTCGGCGGCTGTTCCGGCGACTATGACACGCGGCCCGGCTATGCGAGCGATTGGCATCGCTACCACGAATACGACTATGATCACCCCGATCCGGCTTATGGCGGCTATTATGCCGATCGCTATTTTCGCGATGACTCGCGCTATCAGGAGCGCCGCTTGTCGGCTGACGAGCGCGTCTATCGTGGCCAGGACGGGCGCTATTATTGCCGCCGGTCGGATGGCACGACCGGCTTGATCGTCGGCGGGGTTGCGGGCGGCCTGCTCGGCAACGCGCTGGCACCGGGTGGATCGAAGACGTTGGGCACGCTGCTCGGCGCGGCGGGCGGTGCGGCGATCGGCACGGCGGTCGACCAGAACCAGGTCACCTGCCGCTGATCTCAGCGGAGTGGCTTGCCCGAGTCCTTCCATTTGTCGAGGATCTGGCTGTCACCATTATCGGCTTCCGGGACGGCGTAGCGCGGCTGCACCGTCCCGGATCCTGTGTAAGCGGGCTGGATCGCGGCGGGCGCGGTGTTGGCGATAGCGGACTTTGTCGCTCGCGCTGGAGACGATGACAGCGAAGCAATCGTTGCGGGCGATGCCGCTGGTGCGCCCGGCATCAGCGTCGCGGCGCGTGGATGCGGGCCGGGCACAGGCTCTCCGCCGCGATAGCCTTGGCTGAACGCGGCGGGCGTTCCCCACCAGCCCTGCCAGCGATGGAAGAAATGCGCGCCGATCGCGGCGGTCATCACCAATTGCCGGTTCCACGCGGGGGTGACCGCATAAGTGTGGTAATGCGTCGCCAAGCCGACGGGGGCGTACACTTGGCCGGCAAGAGCACTGGCCGCCACCGCCATTGCGCGCCGCCACAAGCCGGGCTCGGGCCGCCGCGCCATCGATCCATCGCACGCGAACGAGAACTGGCAGCCGGCATGCTCGCTGCCCTGATAGACCACGCCGCAGACCGTCGCCGGGAAGGCGGGGTGGCGGACACGGTTGAGGATGACCTGGGCGACCGCTTGCTGGCCGGCATCGGGCTCGCGCGCGGCTTCGTAATAGATGGCGGCGGTCAGGCAATCGAGCGCGCGGCCACGATCGATGGCTGAGGCGCGGCCGAAACTGAAGGGGCGCGCCGGGTGGATCGTCCCGTCGGGAACGGTGTCGGCGCCTAGAGCCGAGATCGGCATTTCGGGCAGCTCAGCAGTGCCGGTCGTTCCGGCGGCAGGCGCGGCGCTGTCGTCGACGGTGAAGAAATAGGCGGCACCGGGGAAGTGGTCGTCGGCTTCATAGCCCGCAGGATGCGCCGAGGCGCCTACTTGCGGTGCCGGATGCGCGATGATCGCGCGGATTGCCGCTTGTGCCGAGAAGCCCAGGCCGAGCACGGCGACGAACACGGCGATCCCCGCCGAGCGCGACCGCGCGTCGGGCAACGCGCGCAGCGTTCCTCCCAGTATCGCAATCATCGCGCGGCGGTTGGCCATCGTTTCCCAGCGCGCGCCTCTGGCCCCATGCCATGGCGCCCGAGCGCCATAGCAGGCCAAAGGTTATCATTCGTCCCTCAATTTGGCCCCAATCTGGCGGTGTGCCGCCGCGAAACAGTTGATGGTTAACGTAATTTTTCGCGTGCGGTACTCGCTCCATCAATGCAGCGCGGCCTTGTCGAGGTTGATCGCCGAAGCCGGAATGACCTCGGCATTGGGATAGGCCTTGCGCAGTTCATCACCGAACAGCTTGGCATCGCCGACGACCACGATGCTCGCTTTGGCCGGATCGAGCAGCTTGGCCGCCGCGGCGCGGACCTGATCGGGCGTCACCGCCGACACATTGCCGATATAGCGGCCCAGCTCGTCGAGCGGCACGGCGTCGGAGACATAGCCGCCAATGATACCGGCAATGCCGCCCACCGTCTCCGCGCGCCGGCCGAAGCCGCCGATCAGCACGGCCTTGCGGCTGTCGAGCTCGGCCGCGCTCACCGGGTCGTTGCCGAGCTTGGTCATCTCGTTCAGGATCAGCCCGACAACTTGGGTTGCCGAGGGATTCTTGGTCTGCGTCGCGGCTTCGAGCACGCCGCCGTCGCGGCGGGCTTCCAAACGGCTCGACGCGCCATAGGAAAGCCCACGCTTCACCCGAATCTCAAGGTTGAGACGCGACGAATAGCCGCCTCCGAGCACCGCATTGGCGACCGAAGCGGGGTAGAAGCTCGCATCGCTGCGCGGGATCGCCGGTCGCGCGACGACAACGCCGGCTTGGCCCGCGCCTGGCATGTCGACCACGATGATGCGCGGTGCCGGCACGGTCGCCGGGGCCGGTGCGGTCATCTGTGCGGGGGCCGCAGTCCATCCGCCGAAATCAGCCTCGGCCAGCGCCTTGGCCCGGGCGAGCGTGATGTCGCCGGCCATCACCAGCGTCACGCGATCGGGCCGCCAGGCCGAGCGATAATCGGCGACGATAGCATCCCGAGCGAGCGCTTTCAGCGTGGCAGGCGTGCCCGAGGCGACATGGCCATAAGGCGTGTCGCCGAAAACCGCGCGGCCGGCGACCAGGCTCGCAAGTTGCGCGGGGTTTTTGAGCGCGACTTCGATGCCGTCGATCGTCTGGGTGCGCGCTCGGTCGATTTCGGCTTGCGCAAAGGCGGGGTGCTGCGCGGTGTCGGCGAGAATAGTGAGCGCTTTGTCGAGCTGGTCGGACTTGACATCGGTCGAGACGAAGCTCGAATCCCAACCGGCCTCGCTGCCGATCGATCCGCCCAGCGCTTCCACCTCGCGGGCGATCTGCGTGGCTGAGCGCGTTGCGGTGCCCTTGGTGAGCAGCGATGCGGTCAGCTGCGTCAGGCCCGCCTGGCCCGCCGGGTCGGTCGCGGCACCGCCGGGCGCGAAGACGGTGGCGGCAACCAGCGGCAAGTCGTGCTTTTCGACGACGACTAGCTTCAGGCCATTCTTGAGCGTTGCGGTCTGCGGCGTCGGGATCGCCGGCGAGACTGCCGGGCCGGGCTTGGGCAGCGGCACGCGCTCGGCATCGGAGGCGGGCGTTACCACCGCCACGTTGGCGGGCGGCACCAGATCGGCGATCTGGACGGTCGGCGCGAGGACGATCTTGTCGCCCTTGGCGGTGTCGGCTTCGGTCGCGGCGGGGAGATAGCGCACCGTCGCGGCGACCGTATCGGCGAGATAGCGCTGCGCGACGCGCTCGACATCGGCAGCGGAGACGCGCGCGATTTCGGCAAGCTGGCGATCAGCGGCAGCCGCGTCGCCATCGATAATGACGGCGCTCGCAATCGCGCTGGCCTTGCCATCGGCGGTCTCGCGGCCGCGCAGCGTGGTGGTCAGGATCTGGTTCTTGGCGCGGGCGAGTTCCTCGGGCGTCACCGGCGCGGTGCGCAGCTTGGCGATCTCGGCGCGCAACGCGGCTTCGCCCGCCTCGACCGATTTGCCGCCCGCCAGGATGACATAGGCGGCGAGCGCGCCCGTCTCCTGCTTGCTGTCAAGGAAAGTCCCGGCGCTCTGCGCGACTTGCTGGCGATAGACGAGCGACTGGTAGAGCCGGCTGCTATCGCCCTGCGACAGGATCGCGTTGAGCACGGCGAGCGGTGCCGAATCGGCATCGCGATCAGCCGGGATGGGGTAGCTGATCAGGACGGCGGGAAGCGGCGTGTTGGTTTCATACACGGTGCGCGCGGTCGGCGCGGTGCGCGCGGGTTCGACAACGGTGACGCGCGGGATCGGGCGGTCGGGCCGCTGAATGGGCGCGAAATATTTGTCGATCCACTGGTCGAGCTGGGCGGGATCAAAATTGCCGGCGACCACCAGCACGGCATTATCGGGCCGGTAATAAGTCGCGTGGAACGCGCGGACATCGTCGATCGACGCGGCCTCCAGATCGGCGATACTGC
Source organism: Sphingomonas sp. GlSt437 (assembly GCF_048015635.2). NCBI lineage: Bacteria > Pseudomonadati > Pseudomonadota > Alphaproteobacteria > Sphingomonadales > Sphingomonadaceae > Sphingomonas > Sphingomonas sp. GlSt437. The sequence continues at coordinate 1,805,861 of NZ_JBPGYA010000001.1, forward strand.
CAATCACGGGCCGGCCATAGGGGTGCTGGCTGTACGATACCTCGGGGAAATAGAGGTAGAACAGCTTGCCATAGGGTTGCGCGAGCACGCGCAGGCGCAGCTCTTCCTTCACCACGTCGCGCTCGGACGCGAAATCCTTGGGATCGACGACCAGGCTCGCCATACGATCGGCCTCGGCGAACAACAGCCGCTCGAGATGGTTGGCGGGAATGACCTCGTAATAATTGGTGTAATCGGGATTGGTCGAGGCGTTATTATAGCCGCCGACATCCTCAGTCAGACGATCGAACGACTCGGCCGGCAGGTTGCGCGTCGCCTTGAACATCAGATGCTCGAACATGTGCGCGAAGCCCGAGCGGCCCTTGGGGTCGTTCTTGCCGCCGACATCATACCAGACCTGCACCGAGACATTGGCGGTCGAGGTGTCGCGGATCGCGTAGACGCGCAGGCCATTAGCAAGGGTGCGCGTCGTATAGGCAATCGGCTTGGGCAGCGCTGGCGCCGGCATGGCGGCGGCCTGGGGCGCGGCATGCGCCGGTTTGCGCGGCGGCGCGGCCTGCGCATTGGCGAGCGGCAGGGCTGCGGCACTCAGCATCAAGGCGGCACGGGAAAGGCGCATGGCAGCAAGCTCCGGGATGACAATATAGGAGCCGCCAGCGTGGCGCGTGTGTGTTAATCTTGTCAAGCGGTTGCGGGTGCGGCAGCGCTGCGAGACGGTGCGCATCGCCCGCGAATGTTCCCAATGTTCGCACTGAGGAAAAGGTTTTCCAACAGCCGCTGCTTCCGATTGCCTACCGGCCCGCCGCTGATGAGAAAGAGCGCGCGGAGGGTCGCACAGCGGCGTTGCGTAGGACAGCCGCGCTGCCGCTGCCGTTCAGGCAAGTGCGCCGATCAATCCTTGCGCCGGCTGTACAGCAAGGCCGCCGCCAGCGCTGCCGAGCCGACGCCGATGCCGATGCCGATCGAAACCAGCGGCCAGTTGTTCTTGCCCGACTTGGCGCGTTCGGCTGCCGCCGCTTCGCCGGCTTCGCGCACGCGCTTGGCGTGGTGCGCCGCTTCAGCGATCTCGTTCATCTCGGGTTCTTCGTCGGCCATGGCTTGCTCCTCAATCCTGCCCACCCAGATAGGCCGCGCGAAACGCGCTGGCAAAGGCGGGTAACCGTTGCTCGGCAATTGCCGAACGCAACCCCGCCATCAATGTCTGGTAGAACCAAAGGTTATGCTCGGTCATTAACATAGCGCCCAAAATTTCACCCGCGCGCACCAGATGGTGGAGATAGGCGCGGCTGAAGCGGGCGCAGACGGGGCAGGGGCAGCTTGCATCGAGGGGCGACTGGTCCTCGGCGAAGCGCGCGTTGCGGATGTTGATCGGCCCATGCGCGGTGAACGCCTGGCCAGTACGGCCGCTGCGGGTGGGCAGCACGCAATCGAACATGTCGATGCCGCGCTCGACCGCGCCGACGATATCGTCGGGCTTGCCGACGCCCATCAGATAGCGCGGCTTGTCAGTGGGGAGCTGGCTGGGCGCATAATCGAGGCACGCGAACATCGCGTCCTGTCCTTCGCCGACCGCGAGGCCACCGACCGCATAGCCGTCAAAGCCGATGTCGATCAGCGCATCGGCCGATGCCTGCCGCAAATCCTCGTCGAGCGCGCCTTGCTGGATGCCGAAAATGGCATTGCGCTCGGCATGCGCGCTGCCGCTATCGAACGCCGCGCGACTGCGGCGCGCCCAGCGCATCGATCGCTCCATCGCGGCGGCACGCGCCTCGCGGTCGGCGGTCGCCGGCACGAGTTCGTCGAACGCCATGACGATGTTCGAGCCGAGCAGGCGCTGGATTTCGATCGAGCGTTCGGGGCTGAGCAGGTGGCGCGAACCATCGAGATGGCTCTTGAACGCGACGCCATTTTCGTCGCGCGTCGTCAGCTCCGCGAGGCTCATCACCTGATAGCCGCCGCTATCGGTCAGGATCGGGCGATCCCATTGCATGAAGGCGTGCAAGCCCCCCAGCCGGTCGATCCGCTCGGCGGTGGGGCGCAGCATCAGGTGATAGGTATTGCCCAGGATGATGTCGGCGCCGGTCGCGCGCACATCATCGGGCTTCATCGCCTTGACGGTGGCGGCGGTGCCGACCGGCATGAAGGCGGGCGTGCGGATGACCCCACGCTCCATCGCGATTTCGCCGGTGCGCGCCTTGCCGTCGGTCGCGTGGATCGTGAACTGAAAGCGGTTCATGCGGCGATGGCGGACGCGCTTCCCAGGATATGGTCGACGACTTGCGCGGGCGTTTCAAAAAAGCGCGACGGCTCGGTCGCGGCGAGCGCTTCGCGATTGGCATAGCCCCACAGCACTGCGCCAGCGGTGATGCCAGCCTTGTGCGCCGAGACCATGTCGCGCGTTTCGTCGCCGACGCAGAAGGCTTCCGCCGCCGGCACGCGGGCGCGCTTCAGCACTCGGCGGAACAGCCGCGCTTTGCCGAACAGCGACGCGCCGCACTCGAAATGGCGAATGCGACCGGCGATCTCGGGCCCCAGGATGGCGCGCGCATTGCTCTCGGCATTGGAGGTGACGAGGGCGAGGCCGATGCCGGCGGCATCCAGCGTCTCGATCATCTCGCGCACGCCGTCGAACAGCGCGATGCGATCGGCTTGCTGGCCAAGCAGGCCATGGACGTAGCGCGCCATCGCCGGCAGCTTCCAGCGCGGGATGCCGAGATAGCGGATCACTTGCCGGCTCGATTGGCCGCGAAGTCCCTCGATCTCATCGGCGGCGACGCGGCGAAACTTGAAACGATCGGCGAGATGATCGGCGATCGACAGGAACCAGTCGCCGCTGTCCGCCAGCGTCCCGTCGAAATCGAAGATGACGAGGCGATAGCGTGGCGGACCGAGCGCGGAAGGCGCAGACGTGGTCATTGGTCGGGCTGTCCGCGCCGGTCGCGCCCGCGCCGGGGGGCGTCGCCGGTGGTGCCGTTGCGCGGGCCTGCCGTACGGGAGCCCGCCAGCGTCAGCAGCTCGGCGCGCGTCACCGCGCCGTCATGATTGCGATCGAACCGGTCGAAGCTCGTCATGATCTTGGCTTGGAGCTCGGCAAGGGTGATGCGGTTGTCGCCATCGGCGTCGGTTTCGAACGGGCTCGGCAGTGCGTTGCGATCGCCGAGCCAGCGCTCCGCCCAATCGGCGAATTCGACATAGCCGAGCCAGCCCTTGTGCGTCGTGTCGATCGCGTTGAAGCCGTGCTCGACGCCGGCGAGGCATTCTGCGCGTGTCACCTTGCCATCGCCATCGGCATCATAAGCCGCGATCATCAGTGCGACGGGCTCGGCATAGATGGTCGCCCGCGCCGGCTGCTGGCCCGAGGGACTGGCCGCGACCCCGAGCGGGGCGGGCGCGCGGTCCTGCGCCCAAGCAGCCGCCGCCGGGATCAGCGCCATCGTCAGGGCAAGGGTACGCAACCGCATCATCAACCTTTCCCCGTTTAGGGAATCAGCAGGCAGGCATCGCCATAGCTGTAGAAGCGATAGCCGCTTTCGATCGCATGGCGATAGGCCGTCTGCATGCGTTCCAGCCCCATCAGCGCCGAAACCAGCATGAACAGCGTCGATCGCGGCAAGTGGAAGTTGGTCATCAGCGCATCGATGCCGCGAAATCGATAGCCGGGGGTGATGAAGATGGCGGTGTCGCCTTCGAACGCGCGGATCGTGCCATCGTCGCGCGCCGCGCTTTCGATGAGGCGGAGCACGGTGGTGCCGACCGCGACGATGCGGCCGCCGGCGCGGCGCGTCGCGTTGAGGCGATCGGCGGTCGCGGCGTCGATGCGGCCCCATTCGGCGTGCATGCGGTGATCATCGGTGTCGTCGGCCTTGACCGGCAGGAAGGTGCCGGCGCCGACATGGAGGGTGAGGGTGGCATGGCCGATGCCGGCTGCCTCCAGCGCCGCTAGCAATTCGGGCGTGAAGTGGAGCGACGCGGTCGGCGCGGCGACGGCGCCCGCCTCGCGGGCGAACATTGTCTGGTAATCCTCGGCGTCGCGGGCATCGGTCGGGCGTTTCGAGGCGATATAGGGCGGCAGCGGCATCTGGCCGGCGCGGGCGAGCAGCAGCTCGACCGGCTCGTCGCCGGCAAAGCTGATCGCCATGCTGCCGTCTTCGGCGCGGTCTGAGAGCGTGGCAGAAACGCCATCGGCGAAATCGACGATATCGCTATCGCGCACGCGCCGGGCGTTGCGCACGAACGCGCGCCAGCGGCGCGGTCCTTCACGCTTGTGGAGCGTCACGCCGATCCGCGCGTCGCCGCGCCAGCCCTCAAGCTGGGCGGGGATGACGCGGGTATCGTTGAAGACGAGCAGGTCGCCCGCGCGGAGCAGATTGGGCAAGTCGCGCACGCCATGATCGGCCAGCGCATCGGGCCGCACGAGCAGCAGCCGCGCCGAATCGCGTGGAGAGGCGGGCCGCAGCGCGATGCGCTCGGCGGGTAGCTCGAAATCGAACAGGTCGACTTTCATGGTCGGCGCCGTGTGCCGCCGCTGCGCGTCAGGGCTTGGGCAATTCCGGCGGCGGGGTCTTGCCGCGTTTGCCCTTGGCGGAGGGCGTGGCTTTGGCGGCGGGCGCAGCCGGAGCCGGCGGGGTGGCGACTGCAGCGGCCGGTGTGCTCCCCGTCAGCGACACCGCCGTATCCCCCGGCGCAATCGTGGCGGCGACGGGCGCCTCATAAGCGGGCGGGTTGTCAGCGGCGATATAGGCGTGGAGGATTTTCGACGGGTGCGCCGGTGGCTCGCCGCGCTCGATCGCGTCGACATATTGCATGCCGTCGAGCACGCGGCCGAACACGGTATATTTGTGGTCGAGTTTCAGCGTCGGCTGGAAGACGATGAAGAACTGGCTGTTGGCGCTGTCATTATCATCGGCGCGCGCGGCCGACACGGCGCCGCGCACGTGCGGCAGATAATTGAACTCAGCCTTCACATTAGGCAGGTTCGATCCACCGGTGCCATCGCCCTTGGGGTCGCCGCCTTGCGCCATGAAGCCGTCGATCACGCGGTGGAAAGGCAGGCCGTCATAGAAATGCTGGCGCGTCAGCGTCTTCACCCGCTCGACCATCTTGGGCGCGACATCGGGGCGCAGCAGGATCGTCACGCGGCCGCCGGTCGACAAGTCGATCAGCCAGATATTCTGCTTGTCGTCCGGCGAAGGCGCGGCGGCGCGGCCGGCCACCGGGATCAGATCGGTCTGCGCAAAGGCGGGGGAAGAGAACAGGCCGGCAATCGCCAGCAGCATCGTCGACAAAAACCGCATCACTTCCCCGTCATCCTGATCAGGCAATTGCGCTTAGACCAAATCCCGCCTTGCGCCAATCTGAACGTGTCGCGCCCTAATCGCCCTTGCGTCCCAATGCGGTGACGCGTGCACGTACCTCGGCATCGACGGCGGGCGAGACGAATTTGTGGATATCGCCGCCGAACAGCGCGATTTCCTTGACCAGCCGACTGGCGATCGGCTGCAGCGCGACATCGGCCATCAGGAAGACGGTGTCGACGCGGTTGTTGAGCTGCTGGTTCATCCCCGCCATCTGAAATTCATATTCGAAATCGGCGACGGCGCGCAGACCCCGCACGATGACTGACGCCCCTTCGCGCTCGGCAAAGTCCATCAGCAGCGAATTGAAGCTGACGACATGGACTTCGCCCTCGACACCGGCCACTTCGCGCTGGACCATTGCCATGCGCTCTTCGAGGCTGAACATCGGCGATTTGCTGGGGTTGGTGGTGACGCCGACGACCAGCCGGTCAACCAGCTTGGCGCCGCGGCGGATGATGTCCATATGGCCCAGGGTGACGGGGTCGAACGTCCCCGGATAGACCCCGATGCGCAAGCTCACCGGTCGCGTTCCAGCGTGTAGCGGGCGATATCGCGCAGCAGATCGGCCTCCGCGCCGTAGCTGTGCAAGTGCTCGATCGCCTGGTCGACCAGCATCCGTGCCTGCGCCCGCGCGCGGTCGACGCCGAGCAGGCTGAGGAAAGTCTCTTTCCCCGCGCTCTGGTCCTTGCCGACGCGCTTGCCCATCTTCTCCTCGTCGCCCTCGTAATCGAGCAGATCGTCGGCGATTTGGAAGGCGAGGCCAACGTCGCGGGCATAGCCGCGCAGGCCCATGCGGCCTTCGGGCGGCACCTTGCCCAGAATCGCGCCCGCCTCGACCGCGCTGGCGATCAGCGCGCCGGTCTTGAGCGCCTGTAGCCGTGTGATGGTGGCGAGATCGAAGCTCGCTTTCTCGGCCTCGATATCCATCATCTGGCCGCCCGCCATGCCGGCCGGGCCGGCGGCGCGCGCCAGATCGAGCACCAGCTCGGCACGCACGAAGGGATCAGGATGCGTCGCGGGATCGGCGAGCACTTCGAACGCCAGGGCATGCAGGCAATCGCCCGCCAGGATCGCGGTCGCTTCGTTATAGGCCTTGTGGACGGTCGGCTTCCCGCGGCGCAGATCGTCATCGTCCATCGCCGGCAGATCGTCATGGATCAGCGAATAGACATGGATGCACTCGATCGCGATGCCCGCGCGCGCCGCAGCGTCGCGCGCCACGCCGAACAGGCGGGCGGTGGCGAACACCAGCAGCGGCCGCAGCCGCTTGCCGCCGCCAATCGCGGCGTGGCGCATCGCGGCGTAAAGCTCGGCGCGCGGATCCTCGGGCACCGCCAGCAGCACGTCGAAGCGGCGGTCCATCTCCGCCGACACATCGGCAAGGGCATCACGCAACGAAACAGTCGTGTCGATCATCAAGGCCATCAACCTGCCGCGAAGGGAACCGTGGCGACGGGGCGACCGTCACCGTCGAGCTTGATCGCCTCGATCCGCGCCTGCGCTGCATCGAGCCGATCGGCGCAGCGCTGGCGCAGCTGGCTGCCGCGCTCATAGAGGCGGATGGAGTCGTCGAGCGGGGCGTCGCCGCGCTCGAGCAGGCCGACGATCGTCTCGAGTTCGCGCAAGGCATCCTCGAAGCTCAATTGGTCGACAGGCCGTCCCTCATCCATGGCGCCGCTATGGGCCACGCGGGGGAGAAGGGTCAAGCGGCGGATGTTACGGACTGCGCCTCGGCGGCGACCTCCGCCACCAGGTCCTTGCGGCTCAATTTGCCGATCATCGTTTTGGGGAGCGAGGCGCGGATGACGACGGCATCGACCTGCTCGTGCTTGCCGAGTTGGGGATTGAGCCATGCCTTGAGCGCGTCGCCCGTTTCGGTCGCGCCGTCGTTGAGCGTTACATAGGCGCGCGGATGCTCGCCGCGATAGGGGTCGGGAATGCCGATGACGAGCGCCTCGCGAACCGCCGGGTTGCGGTAGAGCGCCGCCTCGATCTGGCTGGGGAAGACCTTGAAGCCGCCGACCGCGATCATGTCCTTCAACCGATCGACGATGCGGATGAAGCCGTCATCATCGATCACGCCAACATCGCCGGTGCGCAGCCAGCGGGTGCCGGTGTCGTCCGCGACGAACACCTCGGCATCGGCGTCGGGGCGCTGCCAATAGCCGGCCATGATCTGCGGGCCGGCGATGACGATCTCGCCCGGCTCGCCGGCGGCGGCAGGTCGCGACGGGTCTTCCTTGTCGACCAGCCGCACGCGCGTGCCGGCGATGGGTTGGCCGATCGTGCCGGGCTTGCCGCTGCCGTCGAACGGATTGGCGGCGACCACGCCGGCGCTCTCCGACAAGCCATAGCCTTCGACCAAGGTCGCGTGCGTTGCCGCCTCGAAGCGCGTCTTCAGTTCAGCGGGCAGCGGCGCGCCGCCCGAAATGCAGATTCGCAGGCCGGAAAAATCGGTCTTGGCGAGCGCCGGATTGTCGAGCAGCGCCTGATACATGGTCGGCACGCCGGGGATCGAGGTCGCCTTGGCCCGGGTGATCGTGCCCAGCGCCTGCGCGGCGCTGAAGCGCGGCAGCATGACGATGCAGCCGCCCGTCACCACCGTGCGATTGAGCACGCAGGTATTGGCGAAGACGTGGAACAGCGGCAGAACGCCCAAGATGCGATCGGGCGCGTTGGGTAGCGGATCGAGTGCGGCGACCTGGCGGGCATTGGCGGACAGGTTCTGGTGCGTCAGCATCGCGCCCTTGGGCGTGCCGGTGGTGCCGCCGGTATATTGGATCAACGCGACGTCGCGCTCGGCGTCGATATCGGGGGCTGGGAAGCGACCGTCATTGGCGATCAGCTGCGAAAATGCGCCGATCCGAGCGTCGTCGGGGCGGGATGCGACGTCGCGACGGCTGAAGAGGCGATAGAAGATCGACTTACCCGCCGGCAGCGCGCCCGCCACTGACCCGACGATCAGCCGCTCAAGGCCGCTCTGGTCGAGCACCTTGAGCGCGGTCGGCAGCAGCGCGGTCGCCGAGATGGTGAACAGCAGCCGCGTGCCCGAATCGCCCACCTGATGCGCCAACTCGTCCACCGTGTAGAGCGGCGAGAAATTGACGACCGTCGCGCCAAGCTTGAGAATGCCGTAATAGGCCGCCAGGTAATGCGGCACGTTGGGCAGGAACAGCCCGACCCGGTCGCCTCTGCCATAGCCGAGCTTGTGCAAGCCCGCCGCGACGCGATTGGCGCCGTCCAGCGTCTCGGCATAGCTGTATTGGCGGCCGAGAAAATCGATCAGCGGCTGGCTGCCATGGCGCGCCGCTGCCTGATCGAACAGCACGTCCATCGCTTGCGGCGGAAAGCGGCGATCCCATTGACCGGGATGGCGATAATGCGTGCGCCAGACGCTTTCGGGGTCGCTCATCAGGCTAGGATAGCAGCGGCGCAGAGCCGCGCAATGCCGCGCGGCGCGGCTACGGCGTTAACGCGCGTCGCTGAGGTGCTTGCTCGTCCAGGTGACGATGACTGACACTGCCATCAGCCCGATATCGACCGCCGCCTGGAAGCGGTGCGGCGCGGGGTCAGTCGCGTCGGCTGTCGCCAGCGTGATGGTCGCGGAGGGATGCCGAACGGCCGCGACCAATAGCGCGAGCGCGACGAGCGCAATGGCAATTCGGCGGTTACGCATGGCGCGAGCCTCCCTTCCAAGCCGGCGCGTTTACCTTATTTCGGGTCAGGCAGCAACCAGCGTTGCGCTGTGCCGCGCGCGGTCTCGGCCCTCGGCCTTGGCCTGGTACAGCGCGAGATCGGCTTGATGGTAGAGCCGCTTCCAGTCGACTTCATTGGTCAGCGGCCCGCTACAGGCGCCGATGCTCGCGGTAACGCCAAGATCGAACGGCATGCGCTGCGCGCGCAGCCGAGCAAGGACCTGCGCGCCGTCAATCCCGCTGTGCGCCGGGGCGACGACCGCGAACTCCTCGCCGCCTATCCGCGCGATCAGCGCGCCAGCGGGCGTCGCGGTGCGCAGCACGCGCGCGACCAGTCGCAGCACTTCGTCGCCGCCGTCATGCCCGATCGTTTCGTTCACCGCCTTGAAGTGATCGATATCGAGGATGATCAGCGTCTGCGTGCCCACGCTGCCGATCGCGCGCGACAGGAAAGCGCGACGATTGAGCAGGCCGGTCAGCGGATCGATATCGGCAAGCGCCCGGGCGGCGAGTTCCTGCGCGCGTGCCTCGTCGCGCTCCTTGCCCAGGAGGCGGATGCGATAAGCAATGCCCATCGACGAAATCAGCGCTTCGGCGGTCATCGACAACAGGGTCGAATTGTCGATCCAGAAGCTCCAGCTGATCAAGCCCAGATTATTAGCAACGCGCGCACCGGCAAAGACGACCGGGGCAGCCCAGGCGAGCGCGAAAATCCACAGATAATTGCTGCGCACCAGCCAGGCGCGCACCAGAAATACCGGCACGAACAGCACAAGCACCAGGTAGGAAAGCGAAAACAGCCGGTCCAGCAGCGTCATGTGCCAAGGCGACAGGCCCGCATAAACGCACGACGTCACAATCACGGCGATCGCGATGGCGTTGGCCGCCTTGCCGACCCAGCCTTCGAAAACACGCTCTTCGAAAAAAGTGCGCGCGAAGACGAGTGCGGTCGCCGCCGCCAGTCCCAGCGTCGCGTAATTGAAGCGCATGCGATCGTTATTGTCGATCCACGGCATCAGCCAGACCATGATACCCGACGAGCTGAACGCGAAGCCCATCAGCATCACGACCATCAGGCAATAAGCGAGCTGGAAGCGGTGGCGCATTGCCGTCCACAGCGCGAAATGATGGAGGAGAAGCGCGAGCGCGAGCCCGCCAAAGCCGGCATAGATCGCCGCCATCACCAGATTGGCCCAGCCATTCTCGCGCAACGTCGCCAACCGGGCACCGGCAACGACGCCGCGCAGATTGGCCGATCCTTCGATCTTCCACGCAACCTGCACGAGCGGGCTTGCCCGGCCGGGCAGCCGATCGAGGAAGATGGCGCCCAGTTGCAGGTTGCGCGCGGCTTGCGTGCCATCGCTGCTCCGCGCCCAGATCGCGCCATCGGCATAGTGCGCATAGACGGTGCGGCGCATCTGCCACAGGCTGGCGCTGCGCAAGGCGCGTTCGCCCTCGATACGGACGGGATTGGACAGTGCCCAATAATCGCCCGGGCCCAGTCGGGCCTGCCGTTCGCTGCAATCGAGCGGGATGTTGCCGGCGAATAATTGCTGGACCGTCTGGCCGGGACGCACCGGGGCGATGCAGACGGTGAGCGGCTGCCCGGTCATCACGATATCGGCATGGCCCGTCGCGGGCAGGGTCGCCGCCAGCAGCACAATGCATAGCGACCACAGCCATCGGATGGAACGCGTTCCGAACATGGTATCGCTGCTAGACCGTGGAGACCAAGATAGGGTTAACAGCGGGGATGGTGTTGATGCTTCGTCATTTAAGCAAATGGGCCAATCCGGGGCGATGCCATTGACATCGTTACGCCACCAGTATTGCCTCCAGCGACTTTGCTTAACCGAGACGAGATTGATGCGGCGGGTTGATGCGACGGGGAGGGCGCTGGTTATTGACCGCGAGCGCGCTGGGCTTGGCGTCGTGCACGACGGTGCCGACGGCGGGCAGCGCGGGGACGCATTATTATCTCGGCTTGGTGCGTGTCGTTTATCCCGACAGCATCGGGCAGCTGGTCGCCGCGGACGTGAAGACGCTTGGTGTGGGGGTTGATCGCGGCGCGTTCCTGGGGTGGCGCAACAGTCGGTTCGTGTTCGCCAAGCCGGGCGATTGCCGCATCGTCATCATGGTGCGCGACCATGCCGAACTCGAGAATGTGGAAAAACTGATCAAGTCGATGGAGGGGGCATGTTTAACCGGAACCGGGGTATCATCATTGGCGGTCTTGCCAGCGTCGCACTAAGCGGCTGCGCGACGCCGCCACACACCAATTTGCTTATTTTCGGCACGAATGCCGTTGTTGGCCTGAAGGTCGGTGCTGATGCCACGCAGACTCCGGCGATTCAGGTGGGCTATGCGCGGCAGGAATTGGTGCTGATGCCGCTGCTGGCAAACACGGGCGGTACGGGTGACAAGCTGACGCCGTGCCCCTATGTTGCTGGCACACCCGCGGTATTACCGTTGAATTGCAAATATATCGGCGCGGCGTCAGGCGACCAGGACGCGTACTCCGTGATGGCGAGCTTCGGCGCGAAGTTTGACGCTTCGAAGGGCACGACGCCGCAGGCGGGTGGCGCCATTGCGCAATATTTCGCGACCGGCCTTGCCGCGCGCGAGTTGGCGACGCACGGTGCTTCGCTGGTGGCGGCGAGCCCGGCTGCTGCGGCCGAGGCGATCAGCGGCTCGCCGGCCACACGCGCACTCATCACGGCCAAGCTTGGGCCGGCGGTTGCAGAGCATGTGAAGATTACCGACGCGCGGACTCAGGTCGCCAGCATGTACCTCGCAGCCGGCGACAACGGCCAGGCGCGACTGCAGAAATTCGACGCGGCGATATCGGCGGCGGGCGCATCTCGCGCCAATTTCACTAATGCCTGCCAGAACCGGGCCAAGAATGATTGCGCGGCGATCCTGTTGAACGGCGACAGTCTCGATGATCTGTCGCTCGATGACTGGACCAAGGTCGCTCAGGCAGGAGGATGACCGTGGCGACCACATTCGTCAAAACATTCGCGACTAAAGATGCGGCTGCGACATGGGCGGCTCAAATGGTGGCTACGCGCTATCACGTCGTGATGAATGACGCGCCGGCAAGCGTGCGGCTTGAAAAGGAAGATGGTACCGATTGGGCAGCGGTGACGGGAGGCCTGATCGTCGTCATGGCCTATGACAAGGGCGTCGCCGGCGGCGGCTGATGCCCGAACCGCCGGGGAGGCTCATCGCCACCCCGGCGTTTTGCTTCACTTCACCTCAACCGTCTCCGCCTTGCCCTTCTTGCGCGGCTTTTTGGGCGCGGCCGAGACGATTTCGAAGTTGAGCGCGCCGTCCTTGAGCTTGACGGTGACTTCACCGCCATGGACGAGCTTGCCGAACAGCAATTCCTCCGCGAGCGGCTGCTTGACCTTCTCCTGAATGAGCCGGCCCATCGGCCGCGCGCCATAGAGCTTGTCGTATCCCTTGTCGGTCAGCCACTGCTTGGCGTCGTCATCGAGCTTGATGTGGACGCCGCGATCGGCCAGCTGCAATTCGAGCTGGAGGATGAACTTGTCGACCACTCGCGCCACGACTTCCGGCGGCAGATAGCCGAACGGCACGATCGCATCGAGGCGATTGCGGAATTCAGGCGTGAACATGCGCTGCACTGCCTGCTCGTCCTCGCCTTCGCGCGTCACATTGCCGAAGCCCACCGTTTCGCGCGCCATGTCGGACGCGCCGGCGTTGGTCGTCATGATCAGGATGGTGTTCCTGAAATCGACCGTCTTGCCGTGGTGGTCGGTCAGCTTGCCGTTGTCCATCACCTGCAACAGGATGTTGAACAGATCAGGATGCGCTTTCTCGATTTCGTCGAGCAGCAGCACCGAATGCGGCTGCTGGTCGACCGCGTCGGTCAACAGACCGCCCTGATCATAGCCGACATAGCCCGGAGGGGCGCCGATCAGCCGGCTCACCGAATGCCGCTCCATATATTCGCTCATGTCGAAGCGCTGGAGCGGAATGCCCATGATCGACGCGAGCTGGCGCGCGACTTCGGTCTTGCCGACGCCGGTCGGGCCAGTGAACAGATAATTGCCGATCGGCTTGTCGGGATCGCGCAGGCCTGCGCGGCTGAGCTTGATTGCCGAAGACAGCTTTTCGATCGCCAAATCCTGGCCGAACACGACGCGCTTGAGATCGGTGTCGAGCGTTGCGAGCGCCTTGGTATCGTCCTTCGAGACCGATTTGGGCGGGATGCGCGCCATCGTCGCGATTACCGCTTCGATTTCCTTGGCTGTGATCGTCTTCTTGCGGCGGCTCGGCGGCACGAGCATCTGCATCGCGCCGACTTCGTCGATCACGTCGATGGCTTTGTCGGGCAGCTTGCGGTCGTTGATGTAGCGCGCCGAGAGTTCCACCGCGGTCTTGATCGCATCCGGCGTGTATTTGACCGAGTGATGGTCCTCGAACGCGGTGCGCAGGCCGTTCAGGATTTTGACCGTATCCTCGATCGACGGCTCGTTGACGTCGATCTTCTGGAACCGGCGGAGCAGCGCGCGGTCCTTCTCGAAATGGTTGCGGAATTCCTTGTAGGTGGTCGAGCCGATGCAGCGGATCGTCCCGCCCGACAGCGCCGGCTTCAAGAGGTTGGACGCATCCATCGCGCCGCCGCTCGTCGCGCCGGCACCGATGACGGTATGGATCTCGTCGATGAACAGCACCGCATGCGGCAGCTTTTCGAGCTCATTGACGACCGCTTTCAGCCGCTCCTCGAAATCGCCGCGATAGCGCGTGCCGGCGAGCAGCGCGCCCATGTCGAGCGAATAGATGACCGCGGGCTTGAGCACATCGGGCACGTCGCCTTCGATGATCTTGCGCGCCAAGCCTTCCGCAATCGCGGTTTTGCCGACGCCGGGGTCGCCCACATAGAGCGGATTGTTCTTGCTGCGGCGGCAGAGGATCTGCACCGTGCGGTCGACCTCGGCAGCACGGCCGATCAGCGGATCGACTTTGCCGTTCTTGGCTTTCTCGTTCAAATCGACGCAGAATTGCTTGAGCGCGCTTTCGCTCTTGCCCTTGCCGTCGGACTTTGCCTGCGGCTTTTCCTCCTCGGCGCCTTTCACCTCACGCTGTTCGGGCACTTGCGTGCCCTTGCCAACGCCGTGGCTGATATAGCTAACCGCATCGAGCCGGCTCATATCCTGCTGCTGGAGGAAATAGACGGCATAGCTCTCGCGCTCGCTGAACAAGGCGACGAGCACGTTGGCGCCGGTCACTTCGTCGCGGCCCGAGGACTGGACGTGCAGGATGGCGCGCTGGACGACGCGCTGGAAACCGCTGGTCGGCGAGGGATCGTTCGCTTCCTTGCTATCGACCTTCAGCGCATCGAGCTCGGTATCGAGATAATGCGCGACCGTGGTCTTGAGCTCGCTCAAGTCGACGCCGCACGCCGACATGACTTTCGAGGCATGCTCATCGTCGATCAGCGCCAGCAGCAGATGTTCGAGCGTGGCATATTCGTGGCGGCGCGTGGTCGCGGCATCGAGCGCCTTGTGCAGCGTGGTTTCGAGCGCGGTGGCAAAGGAAGGCATTTGGGTTACTCCAAGCGGGCCGTCATGAAACCACGGCCCTTTTCCAGTATGTCGGGAGTGCGCCGCGTTCCATCAAGCACTTGACAACCAGCGTCCGGAAAACGGGGCGGGTTGCCATCATGCTCATCGCCTGAATAGCGCGTCAGCGCTTGCGCGATGGTTAACGGCGCGTTGCATATGGGCGCGCACCCGAGCGATTTCAGCCTCCAGCGCGGCGATGCGCGCGTCCAACTCCGCGACCGAGAGCGGGTCCAGATCCTGTCGGGCCAGCGCGTCCAGCGGATCGCCCGCCCGACGCGGGAGATTCTCTTCGGGCTCCATTAACGAGATGGTCATCCGGACTAGGATGCTTGTCAATACAGGCTACAGGTGGCTAACCTGCTTTAGCCCGCATCCTGGCGATGACGAAGCCCGTCAGGACGAAAGCCCCTATCGCTCCCGGCAAGCCGTAAAGGGCGATCGCAAGCGTCCGCCCGGTAGGAGATAGGGGCTCGCCGGGTGCGCGCAACGCTAGCGACATATACGCCCAGAGGGATGGTGTTCCGAAAAGGCAGATCACGGTACCAATGGAATAGGACACGATTGCCGCGGGGCTATTTTTGCGAGCCGCCCATCCCGCAACGAGTCCAACGAGAAGACCAAAGCAGGCGGTGGCAACAGTCGGCAAGATGAAGGATAGCGGCAATCAAAATTCCTTTGGCCCATGTGTTCCGTTAGGTTGCACCGCGCCGCCGGGCGGTCAATAAGCGGCCAAAGTTCGCGGCAGAGGGCTGGGGATGGACGCGACACCTGAAACCATGATTGCGATCGATCCCGCAGCCCCCGGTGGTCCCGAGGTGCTCGTGGTGGTCGAGCGGCCCGTGCCGGTGCCGGGGCCGGGCGACGTGCTGATCCGCGTTGCCGCTGCCGGGGTCAACCGGCCCGATGTGCTGCAGCGGCGCGGCGGTTATCCGCCGCCGCCGGGTGCGCCGAGCATTCCGGGGCTGGAAGTGGCGGGCACGGTGGTCGCGCTCGGCGCGGGCGTCGCGCCTGAGCTGATGGGCCAGCCGGTTTGCGCGCTCGTCCCCGGCGGCGGCTATGCCCAATATGCGCTGGCGGCGGCGGGCGTGTGCCTGCCGGTGCCGTCGGCGTTGACGATAATCGAGGCGGCGGCGATCCCCGAAACGCTGTTTACCGTCTGGACCAATCTATTCGAACGCGCGTTCGTCGTTGAGGGCGATACGGTGCTGGTCCATGGCGGCACCAGCGGCATCGGCACGATGGCGATCGCGCTCGCCAATATCTTCGGCCTCAAGATCATCGTTACCGCCGGCACTGACGAGAAATGCGCGGCTGCCCGCAAACTCGGCGCCGACCATGCGATCAACTACAAGATGCAGGATTTCGTCGCCGAGGTGAAAGCGATCACTGGCGGGCACGGTGTGCAGGCAGTGCTCGACATGGTTGGCGGCGATTATGTGCCGCGCAACCTGCAATGCCTGGCCGACGATGGCCGCCATGTCTCGATCGCGGTGCAGGGCGGCCTGACCGCGACGATCCCGATTTTCGAGGTGATGCGACGCCGCCTGACGCTGACCGGATCGACGCTGCGCCCCCGCGACACTGCGTTCAAGGCGATGGTGGCGGATGAGCTGCACCGCATCGTTTGGCCCTATGTTGCCGAGGGGCGGTTGAAGCCGGTGATCGACCGGACCTTCCCGCTCGCCAACGCCGCCGAGGCGCACGCGCGGATGGAAAGCGGCGACCATGTCGGCAAGATCGTGCTGACGGTGGAGCACGCGGGATGACGCTGATCCTCCACGAATATGCCGCATCGGGGAACTGCTATAAAATCCGGCTGACGGCCGCGCATCTCGGCGTGCCGATCGAGCGGCGCGAATATGACGTGATGACGGGCGCGACGCGGACGCCGGAGTTTCTCGCGACGATCAACGCCAATGGCCGCATCCCAGTGCTGCAGGATGGCGACCGCTTTCTGCCCGAAAGCAACGCGGCGTGCTTCTATCTAGCGGACGGATCGGCGCTGATCCCCGAGGATCGGTTCGACCGCGCCGACATGCTGCGCTGGATGTTCTGGGAGCAGTATAATCACGAGCCCAACATCGCGACCGTGCGCTACTGGTTGGTTTATGTCGGCGAGACGGCGCTGACCGAAACGCAGCGCGCGATGATCCCCGGCAAGCGCGCTGGCGGCGAAGCGGCGCTGGCGTTGATGGATGATCAGCTTGCCCGCACGCCTTTCCTGGTCGGCGATCAATTCACCCTCGCTGACATTGCGTTGTACGCCTATACCCATGTCGCCAGCCAGGCCGGGTTCGAGGTGGCGCGCTATCCCTCGGTGGTCGCGTGGCTGGCGCGGGTGGCGGCGCTGCCGGGCCACATTGCGATCGACGCGTGACCTCTCCCAGGGTGCGATGCCGGTTTAGGGAACGATCGCGGCCGTAACGGTGTTCGGCAGAGCATGACCAACCGCTTTTCCGCCCAAGCCGAACCGCGTGACCGCGCGATGGCGATCGGCGCGGCGGTGCTGCTGCAAGGTGCGCTTGGTTATGCCTTGATCAGCGGTTTCGCCGTTACGTTCGTGCGGCAATTGCAGCACGATCTGGGCGTCGTCGCGTTCGTCGCGCCGCCAGCGGCGCCTCCACCTATGCCACTCTTAGAGCAGCCGCACAAAGCTTCGGGGAAAGCGGCGCCGCCGGCGAAGGACGCCAAAGCAACGCCCGTCGTCGCGCCGGTCACGACCGTACGGCCCCAACCCATCGCCGCCGCGCCCAAGCCCGGCATCGGCACATCCTTGGCCCAGGGTGCGAGCCCTCGCGACGGGCCGGGCAGCGGCGCGGGGGGCGAAGGCGCCGGCACGGGCAGCGGCGGCTTCGGCAATGGCGAGGGGGATGGCGGCACGGACGCGGAACAGATCGCCGGCGACATTCGCGAACATGATTACCCGCACGACGCATTCGTGGCGCGTCGCACGGGCCGTGTCGGCTTGCGCTTCACGGTCGGCGTTACGGGCCGAGTCACCGATTGCACCGTAACGCATTCGAGCGGCACGCC
Organism: Sphingomonas sp. GlSt437; assembly: GCF_048015635.2. Classification (NCBI taxonomy): domain Bacteria; kingdom Pseudomonadati; phylum Pseudomonadota; class Alphaproteobacteria; order Sphingomonadales; family Sphingomonadaceae; genus Sphingomonas; species Sphingomonas sp. GlSt437. The sequence goes on from NZ_JBPGYA010000001.1 coordinate 1,823,540, forward strand.
CGAGCTCGACAATGTTACCTGCGCGCTGATCATCAAGCGCTTCCGCTACCGCCCGGCGCGCGATGCGCTAGGCCGCGCCGTGCCGCAACAAGTGACGGGCGACCATGAATGGGTCATTCCCAAGCTGCCGCCGCCCGAAAAAGGCGAGGAGGATGAGGGGTAGCAACGAAAAGGGGGCGAGCATCGCGGCCCGCCCCCTCTTGAAATCGGTTAGGCTGGATCAGCGCTCGCTGTAATAGCGGCAGCGCTTCTTGGCGGTGATCGAGCGATCGATCGCGCGGCCGGCAAAGGCACCGCCAACGCCACCAGCGACCGCGCCGAGCACGCCACCGCCGAGCGCGACGCCCGTCGCGGCACCGCCAGCGCCACCGGCGATCAGGCCGGTCGTGCCGCTCGACTTGCGGCAAACCTTGTGAACCGTGCGGCCATGATACGTCGTGCGTGCCGAGGCGAAATCGGCCGGAACAACCATTGCCGGCATCGCGACGGCAGCGGCACCCAGAGTCAGCATGAACTTGCGCATTATTCGCTCCCTCATTTCAATGTGGTTGGCGACGTAACGATTCATCGCATGGATGGTTGCACGGCGCCATGATTTTCGTCGGCGCCCCACCACGGTACAGCTTGTGTAATTGTGACAATCCCGAGTCGGTCAACGATTCCAACTGTAACAATTCGTCGCCATAGCGGCCGGATCGAAGCAGCGCGAGACGCTTAAATGGACGGGGAATCAACGACTAGGCTTGCAGATTTCGTGTCGGGCAGCCATGGCGACATCGCCAGTTTCGCAGATTTTGCCCATTCGACGCCGACTTTTCCCGAAAAACAGGTCACCGAACGGCGCAAATACCGCACCATCTGGATTTCGGATATTCACCTGGGCACGCGCGGGTGCAATGCCGAGATGCTGATCGACTTTCTCGACCATGTCGACAGCGATATGATGTATCTGGTTGGCGATATCATCGATGGCTGGCGGCTGAAGCGCAAATTCTACTGGCCGGCGCAGCACAACGACATTGTCTGGCGGGTGCTGAAGCGCGCCAAGCGCGGTACGCGCGTCATCTATATACCCGGCAATCACGACGAAGTGTTTCGTCAGTTCACCGGCCTCAACTTTGGCGGTGTAGAAATCCGGCGCCAGGCAATCCACGAAACAGCTGATGGCCGCCGCTTGCTCGTGCTCCATGGCGACGAGTTCGACGCGATCACGCTCGCCCATCGCTGGCTCGCGCATGTCGGCGATTTTGCCTATACCGCGCTGATGGGCCTCAACCGCTGGGTCAACAATGTCCGTCGCTGGCTCAACATGCCTTACTGGTCGCTCAGCAAGCACGCCAAAGCCAAGGTGAAGAACGCGGTCGAGTTCATCTCGCATTACGAAGACGTGGTGGCGCAAGCCGCCGGCGCGCGCGGGGTCGACGGCGTGGTGTGCGGCCATATCCACACCGCCGAAATCCGCCAGATCAATGGCATCGACTATTATAACGATGGGGATTGGGTGGAGGGTTGCACCGCGCTCGTCGAGCATTACGATGGGCGCATGGAAGTGCTCCACTGGGCAGACGAGATCGCGGTGCGCCAGCTCGCCAGCGTCGCGGCGCTCGCCGCCTGACCGCCGTGCGGATCGCAATCGCCACCGACGCTTGGTCACCCCAGGTGAACGGTGTCGTGCGCACGCTGCAATCGGTGCGCGCCGAGCTCGAGAAGATGGGGCACGAGGTGCTCGTCGTCTCGCCCGACCTGTTCTATTCGCTGCCGTGCCCGACCTATCCCGAAATCCGGCTGGCGTTCGCGCGGACGGCGGCGGTGGGCAAGATGCTCGCCGATTTCGCGCCCGATGCCATCCATCTCGCCACTGAAGGCCCGGTGTGTCTGGCGGCACGGCGCTGGTGCCTGGCGCATGGCTATCCGTTCACGACGGCCTATCACACGCAATTCCCGGATTATGTGTCGGCGCGGATCGGCATCGATCCCGAATGGATCTGGCGCTACATTGCCTGGTTCCACTGGCCGGCGCGCGCCGTGCTGGCGTCGACCCCGTCGATCGCCTCGGCACTCCGCGCGCATGGGCTGGACAAGATCAGGCCCTGGGGCCGCGGCGTCGACCTCGGCGTTTTCGGCGGCGATGTCGCGCCCGATCCGGCGCTGCAAGCGCTGAGGGACGACGGCGCCGGGCCGATCCAGCTTTATGTCGGCCGCATCGCGGTCGAGAAGAATATCGAGGCGTTTCTGCAATCGGCGCATCCTGGCACCAAGGTGATCGTCGGCGATGGCCCGGCGCGCGCCGCGCTCAGTGCGCGCTATCCCGACGCGCATTTTCTGGGCCCCAAATTCGGCGCTGACCTCGCGGCTTGCTATGCTGCGGCCGACGTGTTCGTTTTCCCAAGCAAGACCGATACGTTCGGCTTGGTGATGATCGAGGCGCTGGCGTGCGGCGTGCCCGTCGCGGCGTATCCGGTCACCGGGCCGGTCGATGTGCTGCGCCCCGATGTCGGCGTGATGGACGATGATCTCGACAAGGCGATTGCCGGCGCGCTCACGCTCGATCGCGCGCGTTGCCGCGATTATGGCCGCAGCTTCACCTGGCAGGCGAGCGCGCGGCAGTTCTTGGACGCGCTGGCGCCGATCGCTCTCGACGAGGCGCTCGCTGCCTGACCCGCGCGTTTTGCGCGCGCTCTTGCCCCGGCGCGCCGATGTCATTAAGTCAGCCCTGTTAAAGGCCGCTCCGTGACGGGGCGGCCCTTGTTTTTTCACCCGAGTTTTTTCGGGGCGCATTTTCAGGAGTTTCCCATCGTGGCGCAACCGCTCATGCCGCATGCGACCGCCGCCTGGCTGGTCGACAATACCTCGCTCAGTTTCCAGCAGATCGCCGAATTCTGCGGGCTGCACATCCTCGAAGTCCAGGCGATCGCCGACGATACCGCCGCGACCAAGCTCACGGGCCGCGATCCCGTCCGCGCGCACGAGCTGACGCAGGAGGAAATCGATCGCGGCCAGGCTGATCCTGAGTATCGCCTGCAGATGACCAAGGGCCCCGATCAAGTCCGGCGCACCAAGGGCCCGCGCTATACCCCGGTTTCCAAGCGCCAGGACAAGCCCGACGGCATCGCCTGGATCATCCGCAACCATCCCGAGATTTCGGACGGCGCGATTGGCAACCTCATCGGCACGACGCGCACGACGATCGCCGCGATCCGTGATCGCACGCATTGGAACATCGCCAATATCGTGCCCAAGGACCCGGTGACGCTCGGCCTGTGCTCGCAGCGCGAGCTCGACGCGATCGTCGCCAAGGCAGCCAAGGCCAAGGGCATTCAGGCGCCGGTCGACAACCGGCTGGAGGGCGATCGCGAGGCCCTCATCAGCGAGCTGCGCGCCCAGCGCGAACAGGCCGCGCGCGATGCCGAGGCCGCCGCGCATGCCGGCGAGCCTGGCGCCGAGCACCCGGTCGAATTGGATGCCGACACGCTGTTCAAGCAATAGGCGCTGTAGGTGGCGACGGCTTCTCCCGATGCGTCGCTGACCAGCGACGAGAGCTTCGTTGCGACCAGCCATCGCGGGCTGACGTATCCGTTCGGCCGCCGGACGCCGCAGCCGGGCGAAGCGATGACGATCGCGCCGGGGCTCGGCTGGGCACGCATCGCGCTGCCGGGGTCGCTTGGCCACATCAACATCTGGCTCATCGACGATGCCGATGCGGCGGGCGGCGGCGTCGCACTGGTCGACACCGGCATGGATTTACCCGCTTGCCGGGAGAGTTGGGCAGCCCTCGATGCCGGCGCCATGGCCGGGCGCCGCCTGACGCGGGTGATCGGCACGCATCTCCATCCCGATCATATCGGCCTCGCCGGCTGGCTGTGCCGCACGCACGACGTCGCCTTGTGGATGACACGCGGCGAGTGGCTCACCGCGCGGATGCTGACCGCCGATCAGCGGGACGAAACGCCCGAGGAGATGGTCGCGTTCTGGCGCGGCGCGGGGTGGGATGATGACCAGATCGCGCACGCCAAAGCGCGCGGCTGGCGGCAATTCGGCACCGTGGTGACGCCGCTGCCGCTCGGTTATGTCCGAATGCGCGATGGCGATGTGCTCGATCTCGGCGGGCGGGCGTGGCGCGTTGTGGTGGGCAGCGGCCATAGCCCCGAGCACGCCTGTCTGCTCAACGAGGTCGATGGCGTCCTGATCGCCGGCGACCAGGTGTTGCCGCGGATCAGCTCCAACGTCTCACTGAGCGTGACCGAGCCCGAAGGCGATCCGCTTGGCGACTGGCTGGCGTCGCTCGCCAAGCTGCGCGAGCTTCCCGGCGACTTGCTCGTTTGCCCCGCGCATGGCGAGCCGTTCACGGGCCTCCACGCTAGGCTCGACGCGCTGCGCGACGAGCATCTGGCGCGGCTCGATGAGCTGTACGCCTATCTCGACACGCCGCGCCGCGCGATCGATTGCTTCGGCGCGCTGTTCTCGCGCACGATCGATCAATCCGTCATCGGACTCGCGACGGGCGAGACGCTCGCGCATCTGCGGCGGCTGGAAGTCGAAGGCCGCGCCAGGCGGCGCACCGACAACGGCGTCTGGTCGTACGAACGCGCTTGACGCGCCTGCCAGCAGTGTTCACGCTCCGTTCTTAACCGACTCGGGAGGGGCGAGCATGGCAAGCGATCTGATTTTCTACACTAACCCCATGTCACGCGGGCGCATCGTCCGCTGGATGTTGGAGGAAACCGGTGCCGAGTATGACACTGTCGTGGTCGATTACACGACCATGAAGGACGAATCTTATCGAGCCATCAACCCGATGGGGAAGGTGCCGGCGATCGTCCACAAGGGCCAGGTGATTACCGAATGCGCCGGCATTTGCGCTTATCTCGCCGATGTCTTCCCCGATGCCGGCCTTGGCCCGCGCGGTGACGAGAAGGCGCGCTATTTTCGCTGGTTGTTCTTCGCCGCCGGCCCGGTCGAGCAGGCGGTGACCAACCGGGCGGCGGGATTCGAGCCCACCGCCGAGCGCGGGCGGATGTTCGGTTACGGCAATTATGATCTGGCGATCGACGTGCTCGAACAGGCGGTGACTGCTGGGCCCTATATCGCCGGCGATCGCTTCACCGCTGCTGACGTTTATCTGGGCTCGCAAGTCGCCTGGGGGCTGCAGTTCGGCACGATCCCGCGCCGCGATGCCTTCGCCGCCTATGTCGAGCGGCTGACCGCGCGTGATGCTTATATCCGTGCCGGCGCGAAGGACGATGCGTTGATGCCCGCGCCGGCACCGACGCCGGCTTGACCGACATTTCCTGCGGCGTCATCGATGGCGCCGGATGAGGTATTCGGGTGCGGCAGTGATGATGAGACGGCTTGAACTGGCGTTCGAGAATGCGCTGTTCGCGGCCCGCTGGTTGCTGGCGCCCTTTTATATCGGGCTGGTCGCCGCGATGATCGTGCTGCTTGCGGTATTTCTGCGCGAGCTGTGGACGGCGTTGGCCAATATCGCGCTGCTCTCGGTCGAGCAGGCGATCCTCAAGATGCTGACGCTGCTCGATCTCGCGCTCGCCGCCAATCTGGTGCTGGTCGTCATTCTGGCGGGCTATGAGAATTTCGTCTCGAAGATCGACACCGCGGGCCATGAAGACCGCCCCGGCTGGATGGGGACGACGAGTTTCGCGGGGCTCAAGATCAAACTCTACGCCTCGATCGTCGCGATTTCCGCCGTGCAGCTGTTGAAGAATTACATGGCCATCGGCGACAAGCCGCCCGACGGGCCGGCTTTGGCCTGGATGACGATCATCCACGTCACTTTCGTCGGCACCGCGCTGTTTTCAGCGCTATCCGATTATTTGCAGTCGCGCGCCAAGGACTGATCTGCGGCGAGCCGGGCGGGCAGTTCGGCCATCACGGCGCGCCGCCATTCGGGTGTGCCGCTGGTCCAGCGGGCGATCTCATCGGTCGTGCGGCCGCAGCCGGTGCAGCGGGAGCGTGCGGCTTCGAGCGCACAGACGCCGACACAGGGTGACTCGATCGCGACCGGCAGAGTGAAGGTGATGATCGCCATGCGCGTAACGCCGGATCGCGATCAGCCGATCTTCGCGTTGAGGAAGGCCGGCATCGGGCCGTTCCAACCGTCATCGGGCTCGTCATCCACCTCGCGATGATGACGGCGCGGCTCGGCGCGTTGGCCGCCGCGGCGCTCGTCGCGGGGCGCTTCCGGTCGGCGATCGGGGCGCTTTGCCCGTGGCGCTTCCCGGGCGACAGGCTCGGCTGTGGCGCGATCGGTCTTGCCCGCGCCGCGTCCGCCGCGCCGGTTGCGATCACTTCCAGCGGGCGAAACCGCAGCCGCCTCGCCGCCCGCCTCTTCCTTGGCGGCCAGCCGGTCAATCTTCATGCCGGTCAGTTTTTCGATATTGGCGATGTTCTCGGCATCGTCGGGCGTCGCGAGCGTATAGGCGATGCCGGTGGCGCCAGCGCGGCCGGTGCGGCCGATGCGGTGGACATAATCATCCGGGTGCCACGGCGCGTCGAAATTGAAGACGTGGCTAACGCCCTTGATGTCGAGCCCGCGCGCGGCGACGTCTGACGCGACCAGAATATTGATGTCACCCGCCTTGAACCGGTCGAGTTCGGCGATGCGCTGGGGTTGTTCCATGTCGCCATGGATTTCGCCCGAGCAGAAGCCTTCGCGCTGCAGCGCCTTGTTGAGCTCGCGCACCATCGTCTTGCGGTTGCAGAAGATGATCGCCGTGCGCACTTCCTCGGCGTTCAGCAAGTCGATCAGCCGGTCGCGCTTGCGATTGGCGCTGACCGGCACCACCCATTGTGCGATGTTGACGTTGGTCGTCGCCGGCCGCGCGACTTCGATCGTCTTGGGGTTGGTGAGGAATTTGTCGGCCAGCTTCTTGATCGGCGGCGGCATCGTGGCCGAGAACAGCAAGGTCTGGCGCTGGCTCGGCAGCTTGGTGCAGATTTGCTCGATATCGGGAATGAACCCCATGTCGAGCATGCGGTCGGCTTCGTCGATGACGAGCAGGTTGCAGCCGTTGAGCAGAATCTTGCCGCGCTCGAACAAGTCCATCAGCCGGCCCGGCGTCGCGATCAGCACGTCGACGCCCTTTTCGAGCGCTTTCACCTGGTCGCCCATCTGCACGCCGCCGATCAGCAGTGCCATCGAGAGCTTGTGGTACTTGCCGTATTTCTCGAAATTCTCGGCGACCTGCGCGGCGAGTTCGCGCGTCGGCTCCAAAATCAGGCTGCGCGGCATCAGCGCGCGGGCGCGGCCGTGCGCCAAAATGTCGATCATCGGCAGCACGAAGCTCGCGGTCTTGCCGGTGCCGGTCTGCGCGATGCCGATGATGTCGCGCATCATCAGCACGCTCGGGATGGCTTGCGCCTGGATCGGCGTCGGCTCGCTATAGCCGGCCTCGGTGACCGCCTTTAGAAGTTCATCGGATAGGCCGAGATCGGCAAAGCTCATTTGATGTCCGGAAAAATGGCGCGCCGAGTGACCCGACGCTTGCATTCGGGCTTGCGGATTCGCTTGGCAAAGTCAAGCGGCGGGCTCGGCTGCGCCTATTTCTTGATGGCCAGGCGCTTGAAGCTTTTGATCCGGCAGTCGGCGCCGGATCGGGCACGCAGCGCGTCGCGGCCCGCGCAGACCAGCCCGTCGGCGGTCTGGCGCATATAGAGCCCGGGGTAAAAGCCGAGTGCAGGGCAGCGATCGGCGAAGCGCGTGCGCAGCACGCCGCCATCGATCATCATCAGGTCGACGCTGTCGCGCGTCGACACCTGCGCGGCGCCGATCAGTGGAATCGGCACGCATTTCGGGCTCTGACTCATATTCCGTGCAGAATTGACAGGACAGGGCGCGGACTGTTGGATTCCTGCTGATGGTTAGTGGGGAGGAATGTCAGTGGTCGCAAAGGCATGGGACAGCAGCCTGTCGTTACCGGGACTAATCGTTGAAGGCAGGGCCATCGTCGAGGGCATGGTGCGGATGTCCGGTCGACTGGCCGCATCGCAAGGGATCTGCCCGGATTGCGGCACGCCGTCGGGATCGCGCCACAGCACGTACGATCGCACGCTGACAGATTTGCCGATCAGCGGTGCCAGAGTTGAGCTCCGGCTCAAGGTGCGGCGCTTGCGGTGCAACCATGCGCCATGCCCGCGCACGACCTTCAGTGAACCGTTGCCACCAGCGTTCGCCCGCCGATATGGCCGGCGGGTCGGGCGTTGCGAGGCACTGCTGCATGCGGTGGCGGTCGCGCTGGGCGGCAGACCGGGCGCGCGGATGATGGCGCGTCTGGCGGTGCCGTGGTCGCGCGACACGATGTTGCGTGTTCTGCGTCATGGCGATCCGATGGCCGAACCTGCGCCACCCCCGCGGGTCATCGGCATCGATGACTTCGCCTGGCGGCGCGGGCACACCTACGGCACGATCATCGTCGATCTGGAGCGCCGCCAGGTCATCGACCTGCTGCCCGACCGGCAACGCGAGACCGTCGTGGCGTGGCTGCAGGAGAACCCGCAAGTTGCGACCATTTGCCGGGATCGTGGCGCAGGCTATGTCGCCGCGGCAACCGAGGCGGCACCACAGGCGCAACAGGTCGCCGACCGCTGGCATCTCTTCGAAAACGCATCGGCAGCCTTTTTGGCAGCAGTGCGCATGGAAATGCCTGGCTTGCGCCGGATCTTGGCGCCATCCGGGCCGGTCGATCCCGCAACCCTGACCCGTGCCGAACGCCTGCAGTGGGACGGCGCGCAGATCCGTGAGGCACTCAACCGGCAGATCCTGGATCTGGCCAGCCAAGGCACGCCGATCAGGGTCATGGCGCACACCACCGGCGTGTCGCGCCAGACCATCCGCAAAATCCTGCGTGGCCAGCGTCACGATACCTTTCGTAGCCGGGAGAGTTCGCTTGATGCCTGGTCGCTCATACTCGAGGCAGAATGGAGCGCCGGATGCAGGGTGGGCGCAGAGCTGTGGCGGCGACTGAAGGCATCGGGCTTTGCCGGTTCGCTGCGCGTGGTCAGCGAATGGGCCACCCGCCGGCGGCGCGACGAAAAACTCGGCCACGCCGTCGGCGCCGCAATGAGCGCACGCACCATTGCCCGTAGCATGACGACCGAACGCGGCACCGGATCGGCCCAGACGGCGATGATCAACGCTGTGGTCGAGCGGGCCGTGCCCGCGCTGGTCGTGGCACGTGACGTTCTCGACCGTTTCCACGCGATGATGCGCTCGAAGGACGAGGCCCGCCTCGATCCGTGGATCGCCAAGGCCGCCAGCACCAAGCTCGCTGCCTTCGCAGCAGGCGTGGAGGCCGACAAGGATGCCGTGGCCGCTGCCATTTCCAGCCCTTGGTCCAGCGGACAGGTCGAAGGGAACGTCAACCGCCTCAAGTTGATAAAACGGCAAATGTACGGGCGCGCGAAGATCGACCTGCTCAAGGCCAGAGTTATGGCGCCAGCATGACCAGAATTGCACGGAATATGAGTCAGAGCCCATTTCGGCCCCTTGCGCTCGACGATCTTCAGCCGCGCCGGCGTCGCCATATCGGCATCGGGCGTGTCGGGCAGGCGGCGGAAGCGCACTACGACTTGCTGGTGCACGGTCCATTGCACTTGCTGCGGCGGATCGCCGGGGTCGGCGGCGCCTGCACCGGGCACGAGGGCCGATAAAGACAAGGCAATCAGGGGCAGCGCACGCATCTTGGCAGCTCTCATAGCGTGCCGGCTTGAACAGTCGATGAATTGATGCTGCCGCGCGCGCCCCGGAGGTGGTAAAGGCCGCCCGATGACTCAGACCGCGCAACAGATGCTGATCGACTACGCCCGCGAGCGGCTGGGCGAGAAGGGCGCGATTGTCGATCCCGCGGATGTTGCGCCCTGGCTGGTCGACTGGCGCGGGCGCTATCGCGGGAGCGCGGCGGCGATCATCGCGCCGGCCACAACCGCCGAAGCAGCGGCGATTGTCGGGCGGGCGCACGCGCTGGGCGTCTCGCTGGTGCCGCAGGGCGGCAACAGCTCGATGGTCGGCGGATCGGTGCCGCCAGCGGATGGTTCGGCACTGATCCTGTCGACGCGGCGGATGAACCGCATTCGCTCGATCGACGCCGCGGCCGGTCTCGCCATCGCCGAGGCCGGCGTGATCCTGGCGACGCTCCACGATGCGGCGGGCGAGCAGGGCATGCGCTTTCCGCTGACGCTCGGCGCCAAGGGGTCGGCAACGATCGGCGGGCTTACCGCGACCAATGCCGGCGGCACGCAAGTGCTGCGTTGGGGGACGATGCGCGGTCTCGTCGCCGGGGTGGAAGCCGTGCTGCCCGATGGATCGGTGCATGACGGCCTCGCCCCGCTCAAGAAGGACAATCGTGGTTACGATCTCAATCAATTGCTGATCGGCTCCGAAGGTACGCTGGGCGTGATTACGGCAGTGACGTTGCGACTGGTGCCGGCGGTGGCGGCGCGCGCGGTGGCGTGGGTCGGGCTCGCCGATCCCCAAGCCGCGCTCGCCTTGCTGCGGCGGCTGGAAGCGGCGACCGATGCGATCGAAAGCTTCGAGATCATTCCCGATGATTCGCTTGGCCTGGTGCTGGCGCACATTCCAGCTAGCCGCGCGCCGCTGAACGGCTCGCATCCCTGGCATGTGCTGATCGAGGCGGTGGCGACTGATCTGGGTCATGAAGCGCCCGCCGCGCTGCTCGAACGGTTGCTTGCCCCCGCGTTGGCGGACGGTATGGTGCAGGACGCTGTCATCGCCGCCAATGAAGCGCAGGCGGCGGCGTTCTGGCGGCTGCGCGACTCGCTGTCGGAAGCCGAGCGCGCGGCCGGCCCAGCCGCGCAGCACGACATCTCGGTGCCGGTCGCCGACATGCCGCGCTTCATGATCGACGCGGCTTGTGCCGTAGAGGCACGTTTTCCCGGCACGCATGCCAGCGGCTTCGGCCATCTGGGTGACGGCAACGTCCATTTCCACGTCCGCGCGCCGGCGGGCGTCGATCCGGTGCGCTGGTATGCCGAGCAGGCGCCATCTATCACGAGCTATGTCAATGACTTGGTGATCGAGGCCGGCGGCTCGATCTCGGCGGAACACGGCATCGGCCAGATGAAACTGGGCGAGCTGGAGCGCTTGTCGACCCCGGCACGACTGGCGGCGCTGCGCGCCATCAAGCAGGCAATCGACCCAGCAGCCATTATGAACCCCGGCAAGCTCGTGAGACTTGCGCCCGCGGGCGCGGCACCATAGAGCGTTGCGCAATCGGGGGCGTCGGCTTGTGGCCGGTGCCCCTTCGTCAATGGAGACACATGAATGGCCAGCGCGCCGCAATCGCTTCCGCTCTTTTATAACGGGCTCGAGCCGCTCTCGAGCCAGGCGCACGCCGATTTCCGCGTTCGCCCCGCGACTAAGGCGCCGTTCCTCGTCGGTCAGCACGCCATTCCGCTGACGGTCGACGAATTCGTGCTGGCGCAGCGCTTCATGCCGATCGTGTTTTCGGTTGGTGACGATGCGATCCCGCTGGCGCTGATGGGCCTGAACGAGGGCGTCAACGTGTTCGTTGACGACGACGGCGCGCTGATCAACGACCAGATGTACGTGCCGGCCTATGTCCGCCGCTATCCCTACATGCTGGCGCGGCTGCGGCCCGATTCGGAAGACTTGTCGCTCTGCTTCGATCCGTCGTCGGACACGATCGGCGCGTTCGAGGATGGCGAGGCGCTGTTTGCCAATGGCGAGCCGACCGAGTTCACCAAATCGATCCTCGACTTCAACCGCATGTTCGAGGAAGCCGGCCAGCGGACCGCGCAGTTCATGCGCGAAGTGAACGAGCTTGGCTTGCTGATGGACGGCGAGTTCTCGATCCAGCCGCAAGGCAGCGAGACGCCGTTTATCTATCGCGGCTTCCAGATGATCAACGAGCAGAAGTTCAACGATCTGCGCGGCGATCAGCTCCGCAAGATCGCCCAGTCCGGCTTGCTGCCCCTGCTTTATGCGCATCTGTTCTCGCTTTCGGTGATTCGCGAAGTTTTCGAACGGCAAGCCCAGCGCGGCCTGCTGCCGGCGCCCGAATTGACGATCTGAGCCGGCTTTAGGCCGAGCTTCAGGCCAGCTCTAGGCACCGTGCCCGCGACCGCTTGAAGCGGCGCGCGCATCGACCTATATTGCTTGGGCGCAGTCTCGTGCCCCCCCTTTCACGGGACAGCGCGGCACGCTTCGGCGTGTCTCCTCCCTGAACCTTGGCCACCCCGTGCTTGCACGGGGTGGTTTTTTATTCGGCAGCCAGCGCGTGGGGCGCAAAAGGCGCCGCGCCGTTGAGCGCTTCGTCCGCCACGGCATCGATCATCCCGCGCAATGCGCGCGCGGCCATCGGCAAGCCCTCGCCAGGCTGATCGAGCGCCGCATCGAGATACAGGCTGCGGCACCATTCGATCTGGATCGCGTGGATGTTGGCGCTCGGCTGGCCGTGCCGGTCGAGCAGATGGCCGCCGGCATAAGGTGTGTTGAGCGCGTGGCGCAGCCCGGCGGCTTCGGCGATGCTTTCCATCCGGCTGACGAAACGCGCCGCAGCGGAGCGGCCGAAGCGATCCCCGAACACGATGCGCGCGACCGGCCCCTCGGTGCCGAGCGGCGGCATCGAATGAATATCGAGCAGGATCGCGATGCCAAAGCGGTCGCGCGCCGCGTTCAGGGCCTTGGCAATGGCGCCGTGATACGGCCGGTGGCACGCGGCGATCCGCGCGTCGACATCCGCGCTGCGCAGCCGGTGCCGCCAGATATCGCCCGCCGACGCGATGCGCCGCGGCACCAGGCCAAGGCCGCTGCGCAGCCGGTGCGATTCGATGCTGGTGCGGCGCGCATCGGCGCCGTCATCAAGCTTGGGGTCGCGCTCGCGCTCGCCACGATTGAGGTCGATCCACGCCCGCGCCGCGCGCTGGACGAACAGCGTTTCGTGGCGGCGCGCAGCAAGCGCCAGCGCATCGACATAGCGATCTTCGAGCGGCCGCAGCTGCGCGATCGGTACGCGCAGTTGGTCGGCCATTTCCGGCGGATAATCGCGCCCGGCATGCTGCACCGATAAAACGACCGGGCTTTCGGGCGGGTTCGGGTCCCATTGGTCGAACCAAGGCGTGGTGCCGTGCATAGCCTCTATCCTAGGCACGCGATGGCGCGCTCACAATGGCTGCGCGGCTGCAAGCGCTTCCCGCCGGTGCGGGTGCGGCCGACGGGATCGTTTTCGAATCGCCCGGCTGCACCGAAGTTGACGAAGTTTACACTACGTCCCCCCTTTGTTGCCCACTCCGCCGGGTGGCAACGGCGCGCGTGTGACGGAAGGCGATCGATCTGCGTCATGCGATCAGGGTAGCGCGGCTTATTGGGATAGGACAGGGTGGAGCACGCCGTCTGGCTGGAAAATCTTAAGGGGTTCAAGCATAAACACGCGGTCTGGGGACCCAAGGTAGCGCGATGATCCGGATACTGCTTGCCGAAGACGATGATGTGATGCGCCAGTATCTGACGCGGGCGCTGGAAAAGGCCGGCTATGCGGTGAGCGCGGTGGATCGCGGCACGGCGGCGATGCCGCTGATTGAGACCGAGCATTTCGACCTCTTGCTCACCGACATCGTGATGCCCGAGATGGACGGCATCGAGCTGGCGCAAAAGGCCGGCGAGATCCGCCCTGATCTGCGGGTGATGTTCATCACCGGCTTTGCCGCCGTCACGCTGAAAGCGGGCAAGCAAGTGCCGCATGCGCGCGTGCTGTCAAAACCCTTTCATTTGCGCGACCTGGTGCTGGAGGTTGATCGGCTGTTCGAGATGGGCAGCGCCACCGGGCTGTGACGGCGCGCGCAATCGCCCAAAATCGCCAACAGGCGCTTGCGCGTCCTGCCCGGCCCGGCTAAGGCGCGCGTCTTCGTGGGCGTGTAGCTCAGTGGTAGAGCACTGTGTTGACATCGCAGGGGTCGCAAGTTCAATCCTTGCCACGCCCACCATTAAAGCCTCGGCCAACCACTTGGTTGCCGGGGCTTTTTGCATCGTGGATCGGGCAATTTCCCGGCGACTGCCGTCGCGATCACAAAATCGGCGGTTGGATCGGGAAAATGGTGCTGCCGGTGAGGATTGAACTCACGACCTCAGCCTTACCAAGGATGCGCTCTACCACTGAGCTACGGCAGCACACGCCCGGCGATCGCTCGGTGGGGCGGAAGCGCGCCTATGGTCGGAGGCATGGGCTATTGTCAAGGCACGAGCGCCAGCGCTAGCGATACCGCATGACAGCCAATGACGAGCGGGCGGAGCGGCTGGCGGCGCAGCTGCGCGAGAACCTCAAACGCCGCAAAGCCCGCGCCCGCGCCGAAACGCCCGCCGTGCCTCACCCGGCTGAGGACAAGGACGGCGGCGAGCGCTGACGTCGCTGCCGCTCACCCCGCCATCACGAACGCGTTGAGCTTGTTGCCATCGGGATCGCGGAAATAGGCGGCGTAGAAGCCGCCATCGCCGCGCGGCCCGGGCGGGCCTTCGCATGTGCCGCCATTCGCCAGCGCGATGTCGTGCAGGCGATGGACCTGCGCTTCGTCTTTCGCGTCGAGCGCCACCATCACGCCATTGCCGACCGATGCCGCATTGCCGTCGAACGGTTTGGTGAGCCCGATGCCCGGCGCTCCGCCCGGCGTGCCCCAGGCGATGAAGCTGTCAAACTCCATCATCCGCGCGGTGCCGAGTTCGGCCGCGATGGCATCATAGAATTTCGCCCCGCGCGCCAGATCATTGGTGCCGAGCGTTACGTAACCGATCATCGCCTCTCTCCCGTCCTGCGAGTCGTTGGACGGGAACATAGAGGGAACATCTTGATTGAGTCAATCAGCTCAAAGCGGCGCGCATTTCGCCTCCAGCCACGCCAGATCATCCCCGCTCAGCTGCGGCCCCAGCACCTCCAGCACTCGTGCATGATAAGCATCGAGCCACGCCTGCTCGGCCACCGTCAGCAGCTCGGGCACGATCAGCGAGCGTTCGATCGGGCAGAAGGTCAGCGTTTCGAACGCCAGCATTGGCTGGTCGCCGCCGGGTACGTCGCGCTCGACCACCAGCACCAGATTCTCGATGCGGATGCCATATTCGCCCGCCTTGTAATAGCCGGGCTCGTTCGAGATGATCATGCCCGCGCGCAGCGGCTCGGACGGGCCGCCGCCCGGGTAATTGGGCTTGGCGATGCGCTGCGGCCCTTCATGCACCGCGAGATACGCGCCGACGCCGTGGCCGGTGCCATGCGCGAAATCGAGGCCGGCTTCCCAGAGCGGCCGGCGCGCGAAGCCGTCCAATTGCCCGCCATTGGTCCCGGGCGGGAAGATCGCGGTGGCGAGGCCGATATGCCCTTTGAGCACACGGGTGAAGCGGTCGCGCATCTCAGGCGTCGGCGCGCCGATGGGGAGCACGCGCGTCACATCGGTGGTGCCGTCGAGATATTGGCCGCCGGAGTCGACCAGATAGAGCTGGCCGAGTTCCAACCGCGCGTTCGATGCCTCGTCGACGCGGTAATGCGGGCTCGCGCCATGCGCGCCGGTCGCCGAGATGGTGTCGAACGAGGTGTCGAGCAGCACGCCGGTTTCTTCACGGAAGGCACGCAGCTTCGCCACGCAATCGAGCTCGGTGAGGCCGCCCTTGGGTGCTTCCGCCTCGACCCAGCGCAGGAAGCGGGCGAGCGCGGCGCCGTCGCGGGCGGAGGCGGCGCGGTGGCCGGCAATCTCGACCGGGTTCTTGGTCGCCTTGGCCAGTACCACCGGGTCGCGCAGCGCGAGCACCGTCGCGCCGCCTGCTTCCAGCCGGTCGAAGATCGCGGCGACCGCGCGTTCGGGATCGGCGGCGACGCGCTTGCCCCTGTATGCCGCGAGATCGCCGGCAAACGCGGCGCGATCGTGCAGGCGGATGGCGTTGCCGAGGTGCTGGCGCACCGCGTCGGTGAGCTTTTCGGGCGCGACATACAGGTCGGCGGTGCCATCGGCCTGGACGATCGCATAAGCGAGCGCGACTGGCGTGTGATCGACATCGCGGCCGCGCACGTTGAGCGCCCAGGCAATCGAATCGAGCGCGGACAGCACCACCGCGTCCGCCCCCTGCGCGGTCAGCCAGTCGCCGATCTCGGCGCGCTTGTCGGCATGGCTGCGCCCGGCGCGGGCATCGTCCTGCACCACCAGCGTCGCGTCGGAGGGGAGCGGCCGATCAGGCCACACCGCATCGACCGGGTTGGTATCGACCGCGACCAGCGTCGCGCCCTTGGCGGCGAGCGCGCGGGTCGCCTCGCGCACCCAGTCGCGGGTGTGGAGCCAGGGATCATAGCCGATCCGCCCGCCTGCGGGGGCATGTGCGCCAAGCCAGCCCGACACGCTCGTCTCGGGCACGCCGACATAGGCCCAATGCCGCCCATCGACCTGCTCGCGCACTTGCAGCGTGTAGCGGCCATCGGTGAAGATCGCGGCTTCTTGCGGCAGCACCACCGCCGTCCCCGCCGATCCCTGAAACCCCGTCAGCCATGCCAGCCGCTGCGCATAGGCGCCGACATATTCGCTCATATGCTCATCGGTCAGCGGCACGACGAACCCGTCGAGGCGGTCGCGCTTCAGTTGGTCGCGAAGGGCGGCGAGGCGGTCGGCGTAAGAGGACATGGCGGTTACTCGATCGGGATGTCGTGATTGTCATATTATTCACCTGCACGCGCCTCCGCGCAACCGCGCCCTTACCCTAAAACCCGTGTCGCTCGGACTTGCCCGGTGCGGCTATCGTCGCCATGCTGCGGTGCGGCGATGAAGGGGGCAGGCAATGGCCGAACGCAAGACGCAGATCGTGGTGGTGGGCGGCGGCGCCGGCGGGCTGGAACTCGTGCGGCGGCTGGGCGCGCGCTATGGCCGCAAGCGCCACGACATCATCCTCATCGACCGCAACCTGACGCATATCTGGAAGCCGCTGCTGCATGAAGTGGCGGCGGGCTCGCTCGACGCCAATCTCGACGAGGTCGGCTATGGCGGCCATGCCGCGCGCTGGGGCTATCGCTTCTTCAACGGCAGCCTGGAAAGCATCGACCGGGAAGCGCGCACGATCACCATGGCGCCGCTGGTCGATGCCGAGGGGTTCGAGGTGATCGGGCGCCATTCGATCCGCTATGATTATCTGGTCGTCGCGGTCGGCGGCATTTCGAATGATTTCGGCGTACCCGGGGTGCGCGAGCATGCGCTGTTCCTCGAGCAGCGTTCGCAGGCCGACCGCTTCCGCCAGCGGCTGCTCAGCCTGTGCCTGCGCGCCAATCACCAGCACCAGACCGGCAACCCCGACGCGCGGGTGAAGATCGCGATCGTCGGCGGCGGCGCGACGGGCGTGGAGCTGGCCGCCGAGCTCTACAATGCCGCCAAGGCGCTGCGCACTTATGGGCTGGAGGTGTTCGACGATACCAAGCTCGAAGTGACGCTGCTCGAGGCCGGCCCGCGCATCCTGCCCCAGCTCGACGCGCCGCTCGCCGAGACCGCCAAGCAGCAGCTGACCAAGCTCGGCGTCGATGTGCGCGATGCGACGCAAGTGACGCGGATCGACGCCGGGCTGGTCCACACCGCCGATGGCGCGACGGTGGAGGCCGATCTGATCGTCTGGGCGGCGGGTGTGAAAGGCGCCGACGAGCTGGCGACGATGAGCGACCTCGAACTCAACCGCCTCAACCAATTCATCGTCCGCCCGACGCTGCAGACGACGCGCGACGACCGCATCTATGCGCTCGGCGATTGCGCCTCGTGCCTGCTCCCCGGTGCCGAGCGCCCGGTGCCGCCGCGCGCGCAATCGGCGCACCAGATGGCGTCGTTAATCTTCGAAAATCTGGTGCGGGCGCAGGAAGGCCGGCCGCTCAAGGATTTCAGCTATCACGACCATGGCTCGCTGGTGTCGCTCTCGCGCTTTTCGACGGTCGGCAGCCTGATGGGCAATCTCGTCGGCGGGCGGATGTTTGTCGAGGGCACGATCGCGCGGATGGTCTATCTCTCGCTCTACCGCATGCACCTGATCGCGATCCATGGCTGGGTGAAGGGGGTCGCGCTGATCCTGATCGGCCACGTCAACCAGATCGTTCGGCCGCGGCTGAAGCTGCACTAGCGTATATATCGCCCTCTCCCCTGCGTGCAGGGGAGAGGGATACCGAAGCTTGCCAGCTTGCTGGCTAGCGCAGGTTGGGTGAGGGGTTCTGCGCGCGAGTGACGCGCGCCGAGCTGCGCTCGGCAGGACCCCTCACCCAGCTTCGACTAAGGCCCTGCCGGGCCTAAGTCTGCGCAACCCTCTCCCCTGCAAGCAGGGGCGAGGGGACGCAAAAATTTCAACGGCGATTCCAATGCGCGCCATTGGGCTCTAAAGAACCCCGATGACGACCCTTCCCCAGCCGCCGGTCGCCGAGCGGCGCCAGCATGCCTTCACTGTCCATGACACGACGATCCAGGACCCCTATGCCTGGTTGAAGGACCCGAAATATCCCGAGGTCACCGATCCTGACATCCTCGGCTATCTCGAAGCCGAGAACGCCTATTTCGAGGCGGTGATGAAGCCGCTCGCGCCGCTGACCGACCGGCTCTATGAAGAGATGAAGGGCCGCATCAAGGAAGACGATGCGAGCGTGCCGCAAAAGGATGGCGACTGGCTCTACTGGACCGCGTTCGAGACCGGCGGGCAATATCGCAAATGGTGGCGCAAGCCGGTGGCAGGTGGTGAGGATCAGCTGATCCTCGACGAACCCGCGCTCGCCGAGGGCAAGGAATATTTCCGGCTCGGCGCGCTCTCGGTGAGCAATAACGGCCAGTTGCTCGCCTATGCGATCGACGACAATGGCTCGGAGCGCTTCACCGTCCGCGTCAAGAACCTCGCGACCGGCGAGCATCTGCCCGAGGTGATCCCCGGCATGCTCTCGGAAATCGTCTGGGCGGCGGATGACAGCGGCTTTCTCTACGGCCTCGCCAATGAGCAATGGCGCACCGACAATGCCCGCTTCCACCGGCTCGGCACGCCCATCGAGGACGATGTCGAGATTTTCCGCGAGGCCGACCCCGGCTACCGCGTCGGCGTGTCGGAAACGAGCTCGCGCCAATGGATCATCCTGGCGACAGGCGACCATGTCACGAGCGAGGTCTATCTCCTCCCCGCCGACAATCCGCTCGCGACGCCGCTGCTGGTCGCCCCCCGCCAGCCCGGCCGCGAGTATGATGTCGACGAGCATGACGGCACGCTGTTCATCCACACCAATGACACCCACACCAATTGGCGGCTGGTGACCGCGCCCGTCTCCGCCCCCAGCGAATGGACCGAGCGGATCGCGCCGAGCGACCATTTCTACATGACCGGGGTCGAAACCTATCGCGACTTCTTCGTCGTCGAGGGGCGCGAAGACGGGCTCGACCAGATCGAGATCCACTCTTACGATCCCGCCGTCCCGCCCAAGCGCATCGCTTTCCCCGAAGCGAGCTATGCCGCTGGTCTCGGCGATAACCCCGAATATGAGCAGACCGTGCTGCGGCTCGGCTATGAATCGATGGTCACGCCGGGCACCGTCTATGATTACGATGTCGCGACCGGCGCGATGACCGTGCTCAAGGTCCAGGAAATTCCCTCGGGCTATGACGCCGGCAAATACGCCACCGAGCGGCTGAAGATCACCGCGCGCGATGGCACGATGGTGCCGGTGTCGATCGTTTACCCCAAGGATTTCCCCAAAGACGGCAGCCGCCCGCTCTATCTCTATGCCTATGGCGCCTATGGCTATGCGATCCCGCCAGGCTTTTCGACCGGGCGGCTGAGCCTGCTCGATCGCGGCTTTGCCTATGCCATCGCGCATATCCGTGGCGGCGACGATCTCGGCCAGCAATGGTATCTCGACGGCAAGCTGGAGAAGCGCACCAACACCTTCAACGACTTTGTCGATGTCGCCCGCGCGCTGATCGCGGACAAGTGGACCAGCGCCGGCAAGCTCGCGATCGCCGGCCGCTCGGCGGGTGGCGAGCTGATGGGCGCGGTGGTCAACCAGGCCCCCGAGCTGTGGGGCGCGGTCGTCGCCGATGTGCCCTTCGTCGACGTGCTCAACACGATGCTCGACGACAGCCTGCCCTTGACCCCTGGCGAATGGCCCGAATGGGGCAACCCGATCGAGGACAAGGCAGCGTTCGACCTCATCCGCAGCTACAGCCCCTATGACAATGTGACCGCGCAGGACTACCCACCGCTGTTCATTTCAGGCGGCCTCAACGATCCCCGCGTGACTTATTGGGAGCCGGCCAAATGGGCCGCCAAATTGCGCGCGACCAAGACCGATGCGAACGTGCTCGTGCTCAAGACCAATATGGGCGCCGGCCATGGCGGCAAATCGGGGCGGTTCGACAGTTTGCGCGAAGCGGCCGAGGAGCATGCCTTCGTGCTCTGGCAGCTGGACGTGGAGGGCTAGACGCGTGCCGCTTTATCGCATCGTTGTGGAAGGCACCGGCATTCGCGGCTGGAACGGCGCCGCCGGTTTCTTCAGCGCGCGCACG
Source organism: Sphingomonas sp. GlSt437 (assembly GCF_048015635.2). NCBI lineage: Bacteria > Pseudomonadati > Pseudomonadota > Alphaproteobacteria > Sphingomonadales > Sphingomonadaceae > Sphingomonas > Sphingomonas sp. GlSt437. Next base: position 1,844,060 of record NZ_JBPGYA010000001.1, read on the forward strand.
GTGACCCAACCCAATCGCCAGGCCGCCGAAATGCAGGTGCTGCGCGTCATCCGCGAGGATTGGCGGCAGGGGCCGAGCGCCAATCTGTCGCCGACCAAGCCGGCGCTGCGCGTGATCGACGGCTGGGCGCTGGGGGTGATCGAGCGGCTGCGGCGCATCCCCGATACCAGCTATCGCTTCTACGAGCCCGGCGACCGCGAAGCCGCCGCGCAGGCCGAGGCTGAACATAGCCGCGCCCGGCCAAGCTCGCCGCTGTGGGAAATCGCGGCGATCGGTATCGATCCGCCCGCCGCGCTCGTTCGCCGGGGCTGATGCATGCGCTTCACGCTCTCCCGCACGGCGAGCGCGGATGACATTGACGAGCTCGGCCATGTCAACAACGCGGTGTGGGTGCGGTGGATTCAGGACATCGCGGTTGCGCATTGGGAAGCGGTCGCGCCGCCCGAGCACAAGGCGGCGTTCTACTGGGTCGTGACGCGCCACGAGATCGATTATCGCGGCAATGTCGGCCCGGGCGAAACGGTGACGGGCGAGACCTGGGTGGCCGACGCGCCCAAGGGCGCGCGCTTCGATCGCCACGTCCGCTTTCTTGGCGCGGACGGCAACGTGAAGGTCGAGGCCGTGACGAGCTGGGCGCTGATCGACCGCGCGAGCGGGCGGCCGATGCGGGTGCGGGCAGACGTGGTGGCGCCGTTTTTGAGCTGATTTGCGAATATTTGCATCGTCACCCCGGCCGTGAGCCGGGGTCCCGCTTCTTCGAGCGCTCGATAATAGCGGGACCCGTGATGAAGGTGAAACCGTCCCCCGGACGGTTTCAGCCGTGTCCGGGGGACACGGCGACCTTCATCACCAAGCCCGGGGTGACGGTTTGGTTGTAACTCAGGCTACCCCCACCGCCACCGCCCGCGCAAACACCGCCTCGAACATCTCGGTCGTCAGCCGCCCGGTATTCTGGTTGTAGCGCGAGCAGTGATAGCTATCGATCAGCACGCGCCCATCGGGCATCACATGCTCGGCAAGGTGGCCGAAGCGCGCCTTGGGCAATCGGCCGCCCAGCACCTTGACCGCTGATTGATGCGCGATCTGCCCCAGCGCGATGAACACTCGCGCCTTGGGGAGCAGGCCGACCTGCTCGCTGAGGAACGGCCGGCATTCATGGATTTCCGCCGGCGTCGGCCTGTTTTCCGGCGGCAGGCATTTGACCGCGTTGACGATCACCGCGCCCTTCAGCACCAGCCCGTCATCGGGTCGCGCGTCGTAGGTGCCGCTGGTGAAGCCGAATTTGGCGAGCGTCGCGAACAGCAAGTCGCCCGCGAAATCGCCGGTGAACGGTCGGCCGGTGCGATTGGCGCCGTGCTTGCCGGGGGCGAGGCCGATAATCGCCAGCCAGGCTTGCGGATCGCCGAACGCGGGCACTGGCGCGTTCCACCAATCGGGGAGTTCAGCGCGCAACTGATCGCGAAAGGCGACGAGGCGCGGGCAGCGCGGGCAATCGCGCGGCGGCTCGCCCTGGGGCAGCGGGGAACGATCGGCAGGCGTTGGCAAGGTCATGCCGGCGCGATAGGCGCTTGGCGGTGTCGACCGCAAGCCATGCCCACTCCTACGCGATCGCGCTCGGCTCCAACCGATGCGGGCGGCATGGCGGTCCGGCGGCGGAAGTGCGCGCGGCGCTGGCGGCGATGGGCGGGGTGGTTGCGGCGTCGCGGATCATCGAGACGGCGCCTGTAGGCCCCTCGATCCGCCGCTTCGTCAATGCCGCTGCGATCATCTCGACCGACGAGGCTCCCCCCGAACTACTCGCCCGCGCCAAGACGATCGAGCGCGCCTTCGGCCGGCGGCGCGGCGAGCGCTGGGCGGCGCGGGTGATCGATATCGACCTGATCCTGTGGTCGGGCGGCGCGTGGTTCAGCCGCGGCCTCACGCTGCCGCATCCCGCCTTCCGCGATCGCGCCTTCGTGCTGCGCCCGCTCGCCCAGATCGCCCCTGACTGGCGGGAGCCCATCACCGGGCTAACCATCCGTCAGCTTGCCTACCGCCTGCAAGGCTGATTGCGCGGCGCGCGATATCGTGCCAAGGGGCGCCCGCGCTCGTGGGTCCGTAGCTCAGTCGGTAGAGCAAGCGACTTTTAATCGAGAGGTCCCGGGTTCGAATCCCGGCGGACCCACCAGCGCGCCCGCCCCCGCTTCACTTTAGTCGCGCGTCGACCGCCTGTTTCAGCTTGGGTAGCAGCTCATCGGCGAACCAGGGGTGGCGCTTCATCCAGCCGACGACGCGCCAGGAGGGGTGGGGCAGGGCGACGATGCTGCCGAAACTCTCCAACCCGGCCCGCACCCGATCGACCATCGATTGGCCACCATCGTTCAGATAGCGCGCCTGCGCATAGCTGCCGACGAGCAAGGTCAGCCGGTCAGCGGGGAGCAGCGCCAGGATGCGATCGTGCCACAGGGGCGCGCATTCGGGCCGGGGCGGCAGATCGCCGCTCGGCCCCTTGCCGGGGTAGCAAAAGCCCATCGGCATCAGCGCGACCTTGGCGGGATCGTAGAAATCGACCGGGCTAATGCCCAGCCAGTCGCGCAGCCGGTTGCCGCTGTCATCGTCCCACGGCACGCCGCTCGCATGCACTTTCGATCCCGGCGCCTGCCCAATGATCAGGATGCGCGCGGCCGGGCTGAATTGAACGATCGGCCGCGGCCCGGCGTCGAGATGCGCCGCGCAAACGCGGCACGCCGCAACCGCCTCACGCAAAGCGGCTGCGGCGTGGCTGGTCTGGGGGTCGGTCATGCTTGGGGTGGGATACCGCCTTATTGCAGCCGTGGATAGAACTGCACCCAGACCATGTCCTTCTTGGCGCCCGCCAAATGGCACGCCGCGCACGCCTCCTTTGGTTCCAGCTTGGCGGTTGCCGCCTTGGGCTCGGCGTGGTTGAAGTCGAAATAGCCCCAGCCATTGGTGGCGGCGAAGCGCTTGCTATCCTTGACCGACACGTCCGCGCCGTTGAGCGCGCCGGGGAAATAGCCGCGCCCCGATGCTTCGGCGCGCGATCCGTCTGGCTTGTCGCCTTTCAGCGTCAGCTGCAGCTCCTTGAACATGATCGTGCCTTCCGGGAACACGCCCGTCCGCTTGTATTCGCGATACGCACCCGGCTGGATGTAGACATTGTGGAATTCCGGGAAATTGGCCTTGCCGTTGTTGAGCGCGTTGGGTGTGAGCGGCGAGCCGACATAGACCCATTGCTCGAAATCCCTGGGCAGCTTGAGCGAGCCGTCGGCAGTGTATTCGGGCTTGTAGAAGGCGGCGGGTTCGGCCTCTGCGGTCGAGGCAGACGAGGCGCCGCCGGCAGCACGATCGCTGCCTGCCGATTTGTCGGTGCAGCCCGCGCAAGCGGCGATCGCCGCGCCAAGGCCGATGGCGAGAATTTTCGAGGTGAGGCTCACAGGCGTTCTCCCGATTGGTTCACTTATGCGCTGCGGCTGGCGGCGAGACGCTTTGCAGATAGGCGATGATCTGCGCGCGTTCTGCGCGGTCTGAAACGCTGAGGTACATCTTGGTTCCGGGCGCGAAGGCCTGCGGGTTCTGCAGCCATTTATCGAGCCGCGCCGGGGTCCACACGCCCGTCACTTTGCGCAGTGCGGCTGAATAGGCATAGCCGGGGGCGCTCGCGACACGCCGCCCGACCACACCCCGGTGGAGCGGGCCGATGCGGTTGGCTTCCACCGAGTGGCAGCCACCGCATTTGCCCTCGTAAAGCGCCTTGTCTGCCGCCGCGCCGCCCGCTGCCTCAGCGGCAGCGAGCGACGGCGACACGGCAAGCGCGACCCACAAAGCAAGATGGGCGCGCACCCTTACGCTCGTCATCCGAAGATAAAGCCCTTGGTCGGCACGGCGCCGCCAATGGCGTTGTTGAGCACGGCCCAGTGCGAGGCTTCGTCTGCCGCGAGGCTGGCGAACAAGCCGGCAAGCTGGTGGTCTTTCAGCCCCGCCGCCTGCCCGACATAAGCCGATGATGCGCCCTGTTCGAGCTTGGTCGCGAGCGCCAGCACATCACCCTGCGACTTGAGCGCGCCGAGGTTCAGTTCCTGGGTATATTCGGCGTCGGTCTTGGGATCGACGGGGTGGCCGCCGGCAGTGCGGATCAGGCCGGCCAACCGATCGCGATGCTGCTGGTGATGGCCGAGAAACACCGATGCGACCTTGATCACGTCCGGGGTCAGCAAGCCGCTACCGGCCGCGATGGTATAGGCAGCGATGCCTTCATGCTCGAGCGCGAGCGCGGTTTGCAGAATGTCAATGTCGCCGCCGGCGGTGGCCATCGCCGCCTTGCCGCGAACCGCAGCGTCAACCGCGCTGCCCGCCGTGCCGATCGCCACGAGGCTGGCGGTTACGAGACCGGCATGGCCCAGAAATTCCCGACGACCCGTCTTCAAGTCTGACATGATGTTCCTCCTGCTTGGCATTGTAGGCGCGCGCGGAGGATCGACTCGGACGCCCCCGTCGTCACCGCCGCTACCGACGCCATTGCGCTTGGGGAGGGAAGAGGCGCCGCCAAGATTGGGGTGGCGGGCAAAGACTTCGGGGGTCGCGATCAATCAGGCGGCCGCCGGGGCGCGTCCGACGCTCGACGGGCTGTGCCCGAACCGCTCGCTGAACGCGCGACTAAAGGCGGCGGGCGAGGTGTAACCCACCTGAGCGGCCACGGTTTTCACCGGCAATTGCCCGTCGGCGAGCAGCTTCAGGCCGCGCTGCAGCCGCCATTCGGTGAGATACGCCATCGGCGACAGGCCGACGAGCGCGCGAAAGCGTTCGGCAAAGCGAGTGCGCGACATGGCGGCATGACCGGCCAGTGCCTCGACCGTCCATTGCGCGCCGACATTGGCGTGGATCGCTGCCAGCGCGCGGCCGAGATGCGGGTCGCTGATCGCGGCGAACAAGGTGGCGAGGCGCGGCACGTCGTGCGAAGCGGCGCGCAGGATTTCGATGAACAGCGCTTCGGACAAGCGGCCGAAGCTCGCGGTCGCATCGGGATCGTCGTTGAAGACTTGGCGGCCGATCAGCGCCGACATCTCGTCGAGCAGTGGCAGCGCGCGGCGCCGGGCGGCGGGGATGTGGACGATGCTGGGCAGCAGCGCGAGCAACGGATGGTCGGCGCCTTTGGCAAAAGCGAAGTGACCGCAGATGAGCTGGCAGCCGTCAGCCTCGCCATCATAGCCGAAGACGAAGGGACCGTGCCCTTCATAGCCGGTGCGCTGAAACGCATCTTCGAGCAAGATTTCCGGCGCATCGCCGCCGCACGCGAGCACATGGCTCGCCCCGTTGGGCACCAGCACCAGATCGCCCTCGCCGAGATCGACGACGGTGCCATCGTCGATTCGCACCTGGCAATAACCGTGGAACGCCATGTGGAAGCGCGCGACGCTTTCATAAGCCGGCACGCGGATCGCATAGGGTTTGCGAAAATCGGTGCGGAAATAAAAGGCGGTCGTGATGGATACGGTGTCCAGCACATCCTTCAGCACGTAATCCATGGTTTGTTCCCCCGGTGCGCGGGTTTGGCCCTCGTGCACCCGATGCCAAGTCCGCTGTGGCGGTGTGGACGCTGCGCATCACAATCAGGCGTTTGCGCAATGGCGTGGGCGATCAGGGTGGCGATGTTATCCGGCGCGGGCAGGCGGGGATGCTCAACGCTTTCCGCGCGGTGCTCGCCGGGGTGTTGCGCGGCGGCATCGCGGCTTGGTGCGTCGCGATTAGGGCCGCCAGGGCCAGCTGGGCCAACACGCGCTGGCCCAGCTGGCCGGTGGAGTGTTCAGCGACGCACTGCCGCCGCCACTTGTCCCTGACGCTGGCTGAGCGCCACGACGGCGACCACGCCAGCCGCCATTACCGGATAGTAAATCGAGGCGAGGAAGCCGAAGCCGAGCACGAACGGCGCGATGATGAACGCAACCGCCGCTGACAGATCGAGCAGCAGATGCACGTCGAACGACACCAATTTGATCGCGCCATAGGCGTAATCGGTCAGCAGGCTGTACGCGATCAGGCCAGCGCCGCCGATCACTGACAGCCACAGCTCGATGCCGGAAAAGCCCAGAAGGAACGGCAGCACAACGAGCGCGCCGGCCGCGAGATAATCGAGCACGCCGTGCAGGGCAGGCGTGAGGAACTGGAACTTCATGGTGATGTCCTTTCAGATGGTCGGATCGTGGCCGGGCGGTCGTGATTGACCGCCCGGCAAAGGCAGTTCAGGCCGCGAGCGCGATGTCGACAACCGGGAAGTCGATCGTCGTGCGGGCAACGTTGTTGGTGAAGTTGGTCAGCACATTGTGCGCAACATTGGCGACGACCTCGACGATCTGCGCGTCGCTCAGGCCGGCAAGCCGGGCAGCGGCGAGTTCGGCGTCGCTCAGGTGGCCGCGTTCCTCGGTCACGCGGCGGGCGAGGGTGGCGATCGCATCGTCGATCGCGTTGTCGCCTTTACCCTCCCGTGCCGCACGGATGCCGTCGGGCGAGAGGCCGGCGCTCTTGCCCATCAGCGTGTGCGCGGAGAGGCAATAATGGCATTCGTTGACCTGCGCGGTCGCCAGCGCGATGATCTCGCGTTGCTGCGCGGTCAGCACGCCCTTGGCGAGCGCGCCGGCGAAGGCGAGATTGGCGTTCAGGACGGCGGGCGACTGGGCGAAGACTTTGAACAGGTTCGGCACCATGCCGATCTGCGCCTTGACGGCGTCGAGCGTGGCCTTGGTATCGGTGTCGATGGCGTCGATATTGACGGGGTTGATGCGGGTCATTGGTCGGTTTCCTTCTTGAACCGTGCGGATTGCACTCAGGCTGTATCCGGGATTATGAACAGCTATTGGTGCCAATAACTTTGCAGAGAGTGCCGTGGATCAATTTGACGCCCTCTTCGGCCAATTCACGCCCACCGCGCGCGCCTTCTTCACGGGCAATTTGTGCCAGGCGATCGGCTTCGAGAATCCCGACGGGCTCGGCTATCTGCATATCCTGAAGAGCGGGCGGATGACCGTGAGCGGCGCGGGGCATGACGCGATCGAGATCGCCGAACCCTCGATCCTGCTGCTGCCGCGCAATACGGCGCACGGCTTCGATACCGATCGCGAGACGGGCGCCGACCTGATCTGCGCGACGATCCAGATCGGCGGTGGCGCGGGCAACCCGATCGCGCTGGGCCTGCCCGATCTGGTGGTGATCCGCCTGGCCGAGATCGCCAACCTCGCGCCGACGCTCGACCTGCTGCTCGATGAAGCCTTCGCGGCGCGCGACGGCCGCCAAGTCGCGCTCGACCGGTTGTTCGAATATCTCTTCGTCCAGCTGCTCCGCCATGTAATCGCGAGCGGCGTGGTGACGGGCGGGATGCTGGCCGGGCTGGCCGACGCCCGGCTCGCACGCGCAATCACGGCGATGCACGAGCGGCCCGAGCGGCTGTGGACGCTCGATGATCTGGCGGAAGAGGCGGGTATGTCGCGCACCCGCTTCGCCGCGCATTTCCGGGAGACGACAGGGACGACGCCGGTCGATTACCTCACCCGCTGGCGAATGACGGTTGCGCAGAACCTGATGCGCAAGGGCAAGCCAATCAAGGCGGTCGCCCGCGCGGTCGGCTATGAGAGCCCCGCCGCGCTCTCGCGCGCGTTCAGCAAAATGGTGGGGGTGTCACCCCGCAGCTGGGCTTCGGCGCTGCGCGGGTAAGCGGCTCGCTTGAGCGCTGCGGGGCGCTTGGCGCGCGCTCGCCAGTCAGACGGGGGCAATGATGAGGCCGGCGCGCGCCTTACTTGCTCGTCAGCGCCATTCGCTCGCGCGCTCGGCGGCTTCGGTCTCCAGGCGGATGCGGCGGAACAGCGCCTCGGCCTCGGCTGCCCGGGCGAGCAGCTCGGGCGCCATGGGCTGGGGATTGCCGATCAACCCCGCATCGACGAGCCGCTGCCACTGCGCGAAGGCGTCGCCATTGTTATAGATGTAGCCGGGCATGGTATCGCGCGACAGCTGCGGGCGCCCGAGTTGACCGGTGCCCTCGGGCGCGGGCGGCGTGGGGTAAAGCGGGAATGGCATTGGACCCTCCTATGGGTTTGGGAGGGATGCGGATTTATACCAGGTGGAGGGATGTAGGACAGCCGGGCGGCGACGGGATTAGCGCAGCTAATACCAAGCGCACTAGCCCGGCCCGGCCGGCGCGGCGAGAAGCCGCGACCGACGACGCGGCTTTGCCGCGGCGGCTTGCTGACCCCTGATTGACAAAAAATCACAGCACTGTCAGATTCTTACTTCCGAGCGACATTTGTGGCTCAATGGGGCGGTAGCACAATGGACGGTGCAGCCGATTGCTAATCGGAAGGGTGAGGGTTCGAATCCCTCCCGCCGGTTTTTCTTCACTTTTGTTCTTGCTGTGATATTAGCTTTGAGTGCTTTGGCGCTGCAAGCTTTGCCAGCCGGGTATTCTGGTGTGGCGAGCGAGCGGAGCGGCGACGTGTCAGGGTGTGCAAGCACATTGCGCGGCGCAGGGGATCGGCATCGTTCCGGTTCCTCGGAGGACAGTGCAATCTCGTCCGATCGTAGCCACAATGGAGCTGTTGATCGTAGCTTTAGGGCGCCCTGCTCGGCAGCTGTTAGATTATTTTACAAGGACGGGAGGCCAGGCATGCAAACTGAATTTCGCGCTGAAATCGAACTTTCGTTGGATTGGCGCGCTGTTGGGGGGGCATGCAAAAACGTGCCAAGCGGGCGCGGCGCAGCGCGGCGGTTTTAATCGCTGCTCTGTGTTTGCCTCTTGCGCTGCAAGCTTTGCCAGCCGACAATTCTGGTGTGGCGAGCGAGCGGAGCGGCGACGTGTCAGGGTGTGCAAGCACATTGCGCGGCGCAGGGGATCGGCATCGTTCCGGTTCCTCGGAGGACAGTGCAAGGTCGGATGGGTTGACGAGAGCAGGGGCCCGGAGACTTGGACGACAGGTTTAGAAAGTTCATTCGCAAGCACGGCCATCTGACCAAAGCATGGCAAGCGGTAAGCGCGAATTCTCGGCATTCGACGTCACCATACGTCAAGGATGAGGCAAAGGGGTTTGCCGGCGACGAACAAAGGCGCATTGCATCCATCGGCTCGCGCATTCAATGGGGGACCTATAAGTTCTCGGCCAGCCGAGGGGTCGCGCTAGAAAAAAAGGGCAAGACCGGCAAAATCCGCCCGATAGTGATCTCAAAAGTCGAAGATCGCATCGTTCAACGGTGCATCCTTGACGCGCTGGTAAGCGACGATCGGATACGCAACCGGGCTTTTCAACCCTATAGCTACGGGGGTGTGCCAAAAAGGAAAGGCGATGAATTTGCGGGCGTTCCAGCGGCCATTCGACAATTAATCGAATTTACGAACGATGGATTATCGCACGTTATGATTGCAGATATTGAGGGGTTCTTTACAAAGATATCAAAATCCTATTGCGTACAGCTGGTCAGAGAATTCACCGATGACGGTCCATTCATCGAACTTCTTGAAAAGGCGATTGTAGTCGACCTCGAAAATGCTCGATCTCTTTTGAAGAGTAAGGATCAATTTCCTTACGGGGACATTGGTGTTGCGCAAGGAAACTGCTTGTCTCCTTTCCTAGGAAACCTAATACTATCTGAATTTGATCAGAAAATGAATGAAGGAGATTGCCGCTGCATCAGGTACATTGACGACATCATGATTCTTGCGCCCTCTGGTAGGGCCGCCTCATCCAAGCTTAGAAAGGCCCGGCGTCTGCTTGATGAGATGGGCATGGATTTTTCGCCGGACAAATCTAGCAAGTTTCCTATCCAAATAAGCAATCCGTTTGAATACTTAGGCATCGAGTTTTCTGCCGAAGGTCTCAGGCCAGCGAGAAAGTCCCGCAAAAGCATCGTGATGCGTTGTCGTGAGGTTGCAGCAACTTCACTTTTTCATATGAGGCGCTGCAGCGATGCTGGCCAATTTCAGCAGCAGTATAGTATTCCCAAAACTCTAAATAGAATATCTGGGATGGCTAAAGGATGGGCCCACCATTATTCATTCTGCGATGACAAGGCGACGATTATTGATGTCGATCGTGCCATTGCAGAGCATTATCTCGCATACTTAGATAAGGCTCAAGTAATCGCAAAAGGAAAAAGGGCGGCATTGGCAGCGGCGATTTTGGGATATCGTGGCGCATCCGACGTGCAATTTGCTGCTTTCGCGTGGCCTACTCCGCCGCCCGAGCCTTGCGGTTCGGATTGACCCGATAGGCTATCGCAACAACGGCCTTAAATACCGCCCCGTATAACTCCGCGCTTCCTTCACCGCCTCCTCCGGCGTCCCCACCGCGACAATCTCCCCGCCCTTCACGCCGCCTTCCGGCCCCAGGTCGATGATCCAGTCGGCGGTCTTGATAACATCCAGGTTGTGCTCGATCACCACCACGGTATTGCCCTGTTCGACCAGCGCGTGGAGCACTTCCAGTAGCTTGCGCACATCCTCGAAATGCAAGCCGGTGGTCGGCTCGTCGAGGATGTAGAGCGTCTGCCCGGTGGAGCGGCGGGCGAGTTCCTTGGCGAGCTTCACGCGCTGCGCCTCGCCGCCCGACAGCGTCGTCGCCTGCTGGCCGACCTTGACATAGCCCAGGCCGACTTCAGCCAGCATCGCCATCTTGTCGCGGATCGGCGGCACTGCCTTGAAGAACTCGACCGCGTCTTCCACCGTCATGTCGAGCACGTCGGCGATGCTCATCCCCTTGAACTTCACCTCGAGCGTTTCGCGGTTGTAGCGCGCGCCGTGGCAGACGTCGCACGTCACATAGACGTCGGGCAGGAAGTGCATCTCGATCTTGAGCACGCCGTCGCCCTGGCACGCCTCGCACCGGCCGCCTTTGACGTTGAAGCTGAAGCGGCCGGGCTTGTAGCCGCGCGCCAGTGCCTCGGGCAGGCCGGCATACCAGTCGCGGATGTTGGTGAAAGCGCCGGTATAGGTGGCGGGGTTGCTGCGCGGGGTGCGGCCGATCGGCGACTGGTCGATGTCGATGACCTTGTCGCAATTTTCGAGACCAGTGATCTTGTCGTGCTTGCCGGCGATCATCCGCGCGCCGTTGAGCACGCGGGCGGCGGCGGCGTAGAGCGTGTCGATGGTGAAGCTCGACTTGCCGCTGCCCGACACGCCCGTCACGCAGGTGAAGGTGCCGAGCGGGATGCTCGCCGTCACGCCGCGCAGATTGTTGGCGGTGGCGTTGTGGACAGTGATTTTCTTGCCATTGCCCTTGCGGCGCTTGGCCGGCACGGGGATGGCGCGGGTGCCGTTCAGATAATCGGCGGTGATGCTGTCCTTGCTCGCCAGCAATTCGGGCAGCGTGCCGCGCGCGACCACGTCGCCGCCATGGACGCCGGCGCCGGGGCCCATGTCGATGATGTAATCGGCGCTGCGGATCGCATCCTCGTCATGCTCGACGACCAGCACGGTGTTGCCGAGATCGCGCAGGCGCTTGAGCGTGGCGAGCAGCATGTCGTTGTCGCGCTGGTGGAGGCCGATCGAGGGCTCGTCGAGGACGTAGAGCACGCCCGACAGGCCCGATCCGATCTGGCTGGCGAGGCGGATGCGCTGGCTCTCGCCGCCGCTGAGCGTGCCCGAGGTGCGATCCAAGTTGAGGTAATCGAGGCCGACATTGTTCAGGAAGCCCAGGCGCTCGTCGATTTCCTTGAGGATGGCGCGGGCGATTTCGGCCTGTTGCGGGGTGAAGCTTTGCGGGACTTGCGCGAACCAGGCGAGCGCGTCGACTACCGAGAGGCGGGTGACGCTGCTGATGTCGCGCATGCCGACCTTCACCGCTAGCGCCTCGGGCTTGAGGCGGGCGCCGTGGCAGACTTCGCAGGGCTGCGCGGTCTGGTATTTGCTCAGCTCCTCGCGCATCCACGCGCTCTCGGTCTGCAGCAGGCGGCGGTTGAGATTGCCGATAACGCCTTCGAAGGGCTTGCGCACGTCGTACGACTTGCGGCCGTCGACGAAGGTCAGCGTCACCGGCTTGCCGCCGGTGCCGTGGAGGATGATGTGCTTCACGTCGTCCGGCAGCTTTTCCCATGGCGTATCGAGGCTGAAGCCGAATTCGCGTGCGAGGGAGCCGAGCACCTGCATGTAATAGGGGCTGGGCGGCTGCGACTTGGCCCAGGGGACGATCGCGCCTTTTTTCAAGGACAGCGCGTGGTTGGGGACGACGAGGTCCTCGTCGAACAGCATCTTCTCGCCCAGGCCGTCGCACGCCGGGCAGGCGCCCTGCGGAGCGTTGAAGCTGAACAAGCGCGGTTCGATCTCGGCAATGGTGAAGCCCGAGACGGGGCAGGCAAATTTCTCGGAAAAGACGATCCGGTTGGCCGGAATGCCGGCGCCTTTCATGCCACTAGCCCTCTCCCCTTCAGGGGAGAGGGTTGGGAGAGGGGCGGTCTCAGCAGCGAACGACTGGGCAATTTCACGGACTGCGCTCGCGGCACTGCCCCCCTCCCCGACCCTCTCCCCTGAAGGGGAGAGGGAGTTTACCGTCCCATCCACCAGATCGACATAAGCCAGCCCGTCCGCCAGCTTCAGCGCCGTCTCGAAGCTGTCGGCCAGCCGCGTGCCCAGGTCTGGCCCGACGACCAGCCGGTCGACCACGACTTCGATGTCGTGCTTGTATTTCTTGTCGAGCGCGGGGGCTTCGTCGATCTCGTACAGCTCGCCGTCGATGCGGACGCGGGTGAAGCCCGCTCTTTGCCACTCGGCGAGCTCCTTGCGATACTCGCCCTTGCGGCCGCGCACGACCGGCGCCAGCAGGTACAGCCGCGTGCCCTCGGGCAGCGCCATCACCCGGTCGACCATCTGGCTGACCGTTTGCGCGGCGATCGGCAGGCCAGTCGCGGGCGAATAAGGCGTGCCGACCCGCGCCCATAGCAGGCGCATATAGTCGTAGATTTCGGTGACGGTCGCGACGGTCGAGCGCGGGTTGCGGCTCGTCGTCTTCTGCTCGATGCTGATCGCCGGCGACAGCCCCTCGATATGCTCGACATCGGGCTTCTGCATCATCTCGAGGAACTGGCGCGCATAGGCCGACAGCGACTCGACATAGCGGCGCTGGCCCTCGGCATAGATGGTGTCGAACGCGAGGCTCGACTTGCCGCTGCCCGACAGACCGGTGATGACCGTCAGCGTGTCGCGCGGAATATCGACGTCGACGCCCTTCAGGTTGTGCTCGCGGGCGCCGCGCACGCTGATGTGAGTCAGCATTCGGTGGGCCGATGCTGGTGGGAGTGTATCTGCATGAAGGGGAGTTCTACTTCTGTTCTTTGCGGAGTGCCAGAAGTTTAGATAGGCAAGGGTAAGCCTTGCCGCTACCCGGTCTTTGGGAGGCGAGCAGCGGCTTGGGGGTTCCTCGTGTTCGGGCCGCTGGTGGTTTTATCGCGTTCACAGCCGCGGCGGCACGTAAAGAGATATAATTTATTTGACCGTCCAGATTTATTGACACTTTTAGGTGTCAACTATCTAGATTTCCGTGCGGCGAACGCCTAAGCTGGTGCTGTACGGACTGCATGATGCTCCCATCCCGGGCATCGGCGCCTGCCGGCTGGAAAGGGTAGCCCCTATGGCGACGATGACTCCCGAAGATCCGGTGATGGAGCGGCTGAGCCGCCTGGTTTACGATAGTCCGATCGCGACGGTCGTGACCGATCCACGCCAGCGCGACAATCCGATCGTCGCGTGCAACGATCCGTTTTGCGAGCTGACCGGCTATCCGCGCGAGGAAGTCGTCGGCCGTAATTGCCGCTTCCTGTCCGGGCCCGCGACCGAGCCATGGCTGTCGGACGAAATCCGTCGCGCGGTGGCCAATCGCAAGCCGGTGCTGGTCGAAATCCTCAATTACAAGCGCGACGGCACGCCGTTCCGCAACGCCGTGCTGGTCGCGCCGCTGTATGACGAGGAAGACGAGCTTGTCTATTTCCTCGGCAGCCAGGTCGAGGTGGAAGCACGCGCGCCGGCGCCGGGGGTGATGCGCCGTATCCAGGCGGCCGAGATGGTGAAATCACTGTCGCAGCGGCAATGGCAAGTGCTGAAGCTTGTCGCCTCGGGGCTGCTCAACAAGCAGATCGCGGCTGAATTGGGCCTGTCCGAAAAGACCGTGAAGATGCACCGCGCCATCCTGATGGATCGGCTCGGCGTGCCGACAACCGCCGACATGATCCGCCTGGCGGTGGAAGCGGGACTGTAACCACCGCCAAAAGGCTTACCGGCCAAGAACGGTATGGGGCGGCAATCAACCTTGGGCTAATCTCGGCATGGCCATGGGGAAGTGCGACACGGGCCACCTCCCTCCCTCGTCCGGCGGTCAAACCCTCTCCACACCGCAGTCCGCGCTTCGCCATGGTCACTTTGCTGCTCGCGTGCTGATGATTGACAAGCCACAATAAAAACAGTGCATTGTGGCCTATGTCCATCGCTCTCTTGATGCTGCTTCAGGCGGCGCTCGCTCTTCCTTCGGAAGCATCACCGGCGACTGATGGGCTGTTGCCGGTCAGCAAATGGGTGGTCGATTACGAGCCCGATGCCTGCATCGTCGCCCGCAACTTTGGCGACAAAAATGCGCCGACCAATTTCGGGTTCAGGCTCTGGCCGCTGGCAAGCACGATGGAGTTGGTGCTCGCCGGCGGTTCCGCCGATTTGAAACTGCCTGAACAGGGACAGCTTGAAATTACGACGAATGAGGGCCCGATGGACGACCCCGGCTGGTTCCAGTCGGGGGAGACAAAACTGAAGACCGACGCCAAACCGATGCGCCTTACCGTTATCCGCACGGGCTTTGATGCGTTCCGGCAAAGGGCATCGGCCACAACCTGGGTCTTCGCCTACAAGGACAAGTCTGTTCGCTTGCGCACCGGCCCAATGACCGACGTTCTGAATGCCCTCAAGGATTGCGAAAAGGATTTGCTGAAGACCTGGAAAATCGATCCGGCCGAGTTGGATCACCCTGAACTCAGAGCAAAGCCAATCGGCAATCCCGATACGTGGTTTGGTCCGGCCAATTATCCGTCTACCGCGAAAGCGGCGGGGGCGGAGGCACGCATTGTCACGTTTCTGACAGTCGATGCGACCGGTCGGGTGACCGACTGCAGGGCGTTGGGAAAGCACTCGGGTTTCGAGTTCGAGAAGGTGACGTGCAATCTCTTTATTCATTATGGTCGTTATGCGCCGCCGCTTGATCCTACCGGCAAGCCCGTGATCAGCCATGTAATTGCGCCGCCGGTACGGTGGCAGTTGCGGGACTACTGACGCCCGAAGAACCGATGGGCTATGGCGCACCGCCAGCCGTACCTAGCCCGGTAACGCTGCTGGCGCTTCACCAGCCAGGAGTTGCGCCACGAACAGCCACACGCTGGGGCGAAGATGGACAAGCAAATGCCCGCCATCGACGGCCACGATGCGCAGCCCCGGCTCATCGGCGACGAAGCAGGCAGCCGGATTGACCATGCCATCATTGCGCGACCAGATCGCGGTTGCGGGCACGGGTAGCGGTCGTCTGGCTTCGACCAGCCGTGCGGCGACCGCCGGATCATCGACGCGCTCGCCACTCAGCAACTGATAGGTCCGCCAGGCATTGGTCGCACGCGCATCGGCGGCATAGGGCGAGCAGATCGTCACGACCTCCCGCACCAGCGACGGCCCCCGATGCGCGGCGAGTCGGGCCATGATGCCGCCAAGGCTAACGCCAATCAGCGTGACGCTACTGCCGTCACGTTCGGCCAATGCCGTGACGCGAGCGATCAGATGTTCGGCCTCAGCCCCGATCGTCGGCGTCCCTCGATTCATGCCGAGCTGCCAGGTTTCAGCGCGATAGCCGAGCTTGCTGAGAAAGTGCGCCATCGGCCTTACCGAGCCGTCTCCGGTCGCGACGCCTGGCAGAACGAGGACCGGCCGACCATCTCCCTTAGGTGCGGCCCGCAGCACGGATCGATTGACCGCCGCATCGACCAGCGTCCCCAGCGCTCGGGGCAGTTCGGCGGCCAGCGCCAGCTTACTCGGCGGCGGTAAGCGAACCGGTGTCATGGGATGATACCGCCCGGCGCCGTCAGCTTCAAATATGGATCGGCTTGCCCAATACCCCCATTGCCGCTTCCTTGAACGCCTCGGCGTGGGTGGGGTGGGCGTGGCAGGTATAGGCGATGTCCTCGCTGGTCGCGCCGAATTCCATCGCTTGCGCGGCTTGCGCGATCATTGATCCCGCGACGCTGGCGATCATCCACACGCCGAGCACACGGTCGGTCTTCGCATCGGCGATCACCTTCACGAAGCCATCGGGCTCGTGGTTGGTCTTGGCGCGTGAATTGGCGAGCATCGGGAACTTGCCGACCTTCACCTCGCCCCGCTCCTTGGCGGCTTCCTCGGTCAGGCCGACGCCGGCGATTTCGGGCCAGGTATAGACGACGCTGGGAATGACATCGTGGTTCACGATGCCGTGCTGGCCGGCGATATTCTCGGCACACGCAATGCCTTCATCCTCGGCCTTGTGCGCGAGCATCGGGCCGGGGACGACATCGCCGATCGCCCAGATGCCGGGGACGGCGGTGCGGAAGTCGTGATCGATCTCGATCTGGCCGCGATTGTTGGTCTTGAGGCCGGCGGCGTCGAGGTTCAGGCCATCGGTATTGGGGCGGCGGCCGATCGAGACGAGGACGGCATCGGCTTCCAGCGTCTCGGCCGCGCCGCCCGCAGCGGGCTCGACGGTAACGGTCGCCTTGTTGCCGTTGACCGCGACACCCGTCACCTTGGTCGACAGCTTGAACTCGATGCCCTGCTTCTTGAAGATCTTGTTGGCTTCCTTGCGGACCTCGCCGTCGAAGCCGGGCAGGATCTGGTCGAGATATTCGACGCACGTCACTTTCGCGCCCAGCCGCTTCCACACACTGCCGAGCTCAAGCCCAATGACGCCGCCGCCGATGACGACGAGGTGGCCCGGCACTTGCGGCAGTTCGAGCGCGCCGGTGGAAGAGACGACGATCTTCTCATCGATCGTAACGCCGGGCAACGGGGTGACGCTGGAGCCGGTGGCGATGATGATGTTGCGCGCGCGATAGGTCTTGCCCGCGACCTCGACCGTATCGGTGCCGGTGAACTTGGCATGGCCCTGCAGCCAGTCGACCTTGTTCTTCTTGAACAGGAAGGCGACGCCGCCGGTCAGCTGCTTGACCGCATCACGGCGCTGCGCGTGCATCGCCTCCATGTCGAGCTCGAGCGCGCCGACCTTGACGCCCAGCTTGGCGAGCGTGCCGTTGGCGGCGTCATTGTAGAATTCGCTCGCGTGGAGCATTGCCTTGGAGGGGATGCAGCCGACATTGAGGCAGGTGCCGCCCAGCGTCTCGCGGCTCTCGGCGCAGGCGGTCTTCAGCCCGAGCTGCGCCGCGCGGATTGCCGCAACATAGCCGCCGGGGCCGGCACCGATCACCAGGACGTCATAGTCGTAATTGCCGTCTGCCATTTTCTACCTCACTGTGCTCCTGCGAACGCAGGAGCCTAGGGTTGTCAGCCGAACCGCTTCTGGCTCTGGGATCCTGCGTTCGCAGGAGCACCACCCCCTCACAAATCAATCAATATCCGCGTCGGGTCTTCGATCGCGTTCTTGAGCGCGACCAGGAACGTCACCGCTTCGCGGCCGTCGATCAGGCGGTGGTCGTAGCTGAGCGCCAGATACATCATCGGGCGGGCGACGATCTGGCCGTCCTTCACCACCGGGCGGTCCTCGATGCGGTGCAGGCCCAGCACGGCGGACTGGGGCGGGTTGATGATCGGGGTCGACATCAACGAGCCGAACACGCCGCCGTTCGAGATGGTGAAGGTGCCGCCCTGCATTTCTTCCAGCTTCAGCGTGCCGTCCTTGGCGCGTTTGCCGAAATCGCCGATCGTCTTTTCGATCTCGGCGACGGTCAGCTGATCGGCATTGCGCACCACCGGCACGACGAGGCCCTGCGGCGCCGAGACCGCGACCGAGATATCGACATAATGGTGATAGACGATTTCATCACCCTGGATCTGCGCGTTGACGCTCGGCACGTCCTTCAGCGCGAGGCACGCGGCCTTGGCGAAAAAGCCCATAAAACCCAGGCGGACGCCGTGCTTTTTCTCGAACAAATCCTTGTACTTGGCGCGCGCCTCGATCACCGCCGACATGTCGACATCGTTGAACGTCGTCAGCATCGCGGCCGTGTTTTGCGCGTCCTTCAGCCGCTTGGCGACGGTCTGGCGGAGGCGCGTCATGCGGACGCGCTCTTCAAGCTCCGCGCGGCCGGCAGCGGCGACACCGCTGTCCGACGGCGGCTTTGCCGTCGGCGCGGCAACAGGCGCAGGCACAGAGATTGCTGGAGCCGGCGCGCTGGCCGCTGCCATCACGTCGTCCTTGGTCAAGCGGCCATCCTTGCCGGTGCCTTTGATCCCCGAAGGGTCGACCCCGGTTTCGAGCACCGCCTTGCGCACCGAGGGGCTGAGCGCGGCGGGGGCATCGCCGGGGGCGGGCGCGGGCTCCGGCGGAGTGGCAATGGGCGCAGGTGCGGGCTGAGAGGCCGGCGCGGGCGCAGGCGCCGGCGCGAGTTGCGGCGCGGTGCCCTGGAAGGCCTCGATCGTCGCGATCATCGCGCCGACCTGCACTGTGTCGCCCACCTTGACCGCGTGCTGGCCAAGCATGCCGGCGACGGGCGCGTTGACCTCGACCGAGACCTTGTCGGTCTCCAGGCTGGCGATGGGCTCGTCGGCCGCGACCTGGTCGCCTGGCTGCTTCAGCCATTCGCCCAGCGTCGCTTCGGTGATCGATTCGCCCAGTGCGGGGACTTTGACTTCGGTTGCCATGGTCTGGCCCTCTAACCTTATTTTGCGTCACCCCAGCGAAAGCTGGGGTCGTTGGGTTATTCTTGCGGCACGCGGCCCCAGCTTTCGCTGGGGCGACGCTCCTAATTCTTCCGCGTCCGCCTGATTTCCTCGCGGACATTGTGCCCCAGCGCATCGGCCACCAGGGCGGCTTGCTCCATCTGGTGGCGCTTGGCGAGGCCGGTCGCGGGCGAGGCGCTGGCGGCGCGGCCGGCATAGCGCGGGCGCTGCGGCTTCACGTCTGCCTCGGCCAGGCATTCCTCGATAAACGGCTCGACGAACGACCAATAGCCGTTGTTCTTCGGCTCTTCCTGCGCCCACACCACGTCTTCCAGCGCCGGCATCCGCTTCAGACGCTCGGTCAGCGGTTCGCCGGGGAAGGGGTAGAGCTGCTCGACGCGGACGATCGCGGTCTGCTTGTCGCCGGCTGCGTCGCGCGCCTCGATCAGGTCATAGGCGACCTTGCCCGTGCACAGCACCAGCCGCTTGACCTCCGCGTCCGCCGGCGCCGAGGGATCGGAGAGCAGGCGCATGAAGTGCGCATCGCCGACGAAATCCTCGGTCCTCGACACCGCCATTTTGTGGCGCAGCAGCGATTTGGGGGTGAAGACGATCAGCGGCTTGCGGAACGGCCGGTGCATCTGGCGGCGCAGCAGGTGGAAATAATTGGCCGGCGTCGTGCAGTTGGCGACTTGCATATTGTCCTGCGCGCACAATTGCAGGAAGCGCTCGGGCCGCGCCGATGAGTGCTCGGGGCCCTGGCCTTCATAGCCATGCGGCAGCAGCAACACGAGGCCGTTGGCGCGCAGCCACTTGGCTTCACCCGCGGCGATGAACTGATCGATCATGATCTGCGCGCCATTGGCAAAATCGCCGAACTGCGCTTCCCACAGCACCAGCGTCTTGGGGTCGGCGAGTGCATAGCCATATTCGAAGCCGAGCACGCCATATTCGCTCAAGGGGCTATCGAGCACCTCGAACCGGCCATGCTCGATCGTCGAGAGCGGGATATATTTATGCTCGTCGGTCTGGTCGACCCACACCGCATGGCGCTGGCTGAACGTGCCGCGCCCCGAATCCTGGCCCGACAGCCGCACGCCATAGCCTTCCGAGAGCAGCGAGCCGAAAGCCAGCGCCTCGCCCGTCGCCCAGTCGAAGCCCGTGCCGCTGGCGAACATCTGGCGCTTGGCATCGAGCACGCGGCCCAGCGTCTTGTGGATCTGGACGCTGTCCGGCACCGTCGTCAGCGTGCGGCCGAGCGCGTCGAACAGCTTGGGCTCGATGCCGGTATCGACGTTGCGCCGCGCGGTTTCAGGATCGGCCGGCGCGTGCAGGCCCGACCAGCGGCCGGCGAACCAGTCGGCCTTGTTAGGCTTGTAGCTTTGCCCGGCCTCGAACTCGCCTTCGAGCAAGTCGTTGAAGGCCTTCACCTGCGCGTCGATCCATGCCTGATCGACCACACCCTGCTCGATCAGCCGCTTGCCGTAAATCTCGCTGACCGGCGGGTGATTGCGGATCGCCGCGTACATCAGCGGCTGGGTGAAGCTCGGCTCGTCGCCCTCGTTATGGCCGAAGCGGCGATAGCACCACATATCGATGACGATGTCGCGGTGGAAGCGCTGGCGGAACTCGATCGCCATCTTGCACGCGAAGGTGACGGCTTCGGGATCATCGCCGTTCACATGGAAAATCGGCGCCTGCACGCCCTTGGCGACATCCGACGGATAGGGCGATGAGCGCGCGAATTGTGGGCTGGTCGTGAAGCCGATCTGGTTGTTGATGATGAAGTGGATGCAGCCGCCGGTATTGTAGCCGCGAAGCCCGGAAAAACCGAAGCATTCCCAGACGATGCCTTGCCCCGCAAACGCGGCATCGCCGTGGATGAGAACGGGGAGCGAGGCCGAATGCGTCTCCAGATCGCCCGCGATCGTCTGAATGGCGCGCGTCTTGCCGAGCACGACCGGGTCCGACGCTTCGAGGTGCGACGGGTTGGCGACCAGCGACATATGCACGTTGATGCCGTCGAACGTGCGATCGGTGCTGGTGCCGAGATGGTATTTGACGTCGCCCGATCCGGCGACATCGTCCGGGTTATCCGATCCGCCGCCGAATTCGTGGAAGATGACGCGGTACGCCTTGGCCATCACATTGGCGAGCACGTTGAGCCGGCCGCGATGGGCCATGCCGTAGACGATCTCGCGCACGCCGAACTGGCCGCCATATTTTATGACTGCTTCCAGCGCGGGGATCATGCTCTCGCCGCCGTCGAGCCCGAAGCGCTTGGTGCCGACATATTTGCGCGCGCAGAAGCGTTCCCACTGCTCGCCCTCGATCACCTTGGCGAGGATCGCTTTCTTGCCGTTATCGGTGAAGTCGATCGCCTTGTCCTGGCCTTCCATCCGCTCCTGCAAGAAGCGACGCTCCTCGACATCGCTGATGTGCATATATTCGAGGCCGACGCGGCCGCAGTAATTCTTGCGCAGGATGTCGACGATCTGGCGGACCGTCGCCCATTGCAGACCAAGCGTACCGCCGAGATAGACTTGGCGATCAAGATCGGCGCCGGAAAAGCCGTGATATTCGGGCGTCAGGTCAGCCGGCAGCGCACGTTCGGAGCGGTGGAGCGGATCGAGATCGGCAGCGAGGTGGCCGCGCACGCGATAGGTGCGGATCAGCATCATCGCGCGGATCGAGTCTGCGGCCGCCTGGGTTACATCGACTTGGCGGCTGGCGGGCGCTGCAGGGGCGGCGCCTGTGGCGGGCTTGGCGCCGCCAGCTTTTGGTCCCTGCGGCTTGGCGGGCGCCGGCTCCATCTGGGTGGGGTCGAGCGCGGCGGTCAAGTCATCGGTGGCGCTGCCCGGCCAGGCGGGGTTGCCCCAGCTCGGCCCGCTCGCGGCGCCGTCGAGCCCTTCGAACAGCGCGCGCCAGGCCGGCTCGACGCTGTCGGGCGAGGTCTTGTACCGCGCATATAGCGAGTCGATGAATGCCGGGCTCACGGCTCCGGCAAGCGCCTCGAAATCCTGGCCTTCGTAACCCATCACTTACTCCCGTCACCCCAGCGAAAGCTGGAGTCGCTTGCGGCGCGCGATCCCAGCTTCCGCTGGGATGACGGCCTTTGGGATCAACCCTTCAACACCTCGACCAGCGTCTCGCCGAGCAGCGATGGCGAAGGCGACACGCGGATGCCCGCGCTTTCCATCGCGGCGATCTTGTCCTCGGCACCACCCTGACCGCCCGAGACGATCGCGCCGGCATGGCCCATCCGCCTTCCCGGCGGCGCGGTGCGGCCGGCGATGAAGCCGACCATCGGTTTCTTGCGGCCGCGCTTCGCCTCGTCCTTCAGGAACTGCGCGGCTTCTTCTTCCGCCGATCCGCCGATTTCGCCGATCATGATGATCGACTTGGTGGCATCATCAGCGAGATACAGTTCGAGCACGTCGATGAAGTTGGTGCCGTTGACCGGGTCGCCGCCAATGCCGACCGCGGTCGTCTGGCCGAGCCCGGCGTTCGAGGTCTGGAACACCGCTTCATAGGTCAGCGTGCCCGATCGCGACACGACGCCGACCGAGCCCTGCTTGAAGATGCTGCCTGGCATGATGCCGATCTTGCACTCGCCCGGCGTCAGTACACCCGGGCAATTGGGCCCGATCAGCCGCGACTTGGAGCCCGACAGCGCGCGCTTGACCTTGACCATGTCGAGCACCGGAATGCCTTCGGTAATCGTCACGATCAGCGGGATTTCGGCGTCGATCGCCTCGAGGATCGAGTCGGCGGCAAAGGGCGGCGGCACATAGATGACACTGGCGTCCGCGCCAGTCTTGGCCTTGGCCTCGGCGACGGTGTCGAACACCGGCAGGCCGAGATGCGTGGTGCCGCCTTTGCCCGGCGTGACGCCGCCGACCATCGCCGTGCCATAATCGAGCGCGGCTTGGGTGTGGAAGCTGCCGGTCTCCCCGGTCATCCCCTGGGTGATGACCTTGGTGTGTTTGTTGACGAGGATGCTCATGCGTCTTCTATTCCTTTTGACACTTCCCAAGTCATCAGGAAGTCGGGGTTTCGAACTATCTCGCCCGTGCTGCGTAGCCGATACTCCCCGTGGTTCGCCCGTTCGAGCGCGCGGGCGTCGAAAGGATAGCTCCGTCGCTCGCCGTCTGAGCAGTCGATGTTGACCAAGCAGTATGTTTCGCGGTCTTCTATGCTACAGGTCCCCACAAATTGCTCCTGCTCGACAGTGCCATCGGAATGGATGTGGGTAACGCCGACGAGAAGCTTCTTGCCAACGAGCTCAGACGCCTCAATCATGCCAGCGAGCCGTCAATCCCCCTACACGCCACCAGCAGTTCCTTCACCGCCTCTACGCTGACCTGGAAATTTGCCTTCGCCGTTTCGTCCAGGTCGATCTCGATCACCTGCTCGACCCCGTCCTTGCCGATGATCACCGGCACGCCGACGTACAGGTTGTCGACACCGTACTGGCCAGTCAGGTGCACCGCGGCCGGCAACAGCCGCTTCTGGTCGCCGAGATAGCTCTCCGCCATCGCGATCGCGCTCGTCGCCGGCGCGTAATAGGCGCTGCCGGTCTTGAGCAACGCGACGATCTCGCCGCCGCCCGAGCGGGTGCGCTGGACGATCGCGTCGATGCGCTCCTGCGTCGATTTACCCATCTTGATAAGGTCGGGCACCGGAATGCCGCTGACGGTGGAGTATTGGATGACCGGGACCATCGTGTCGCCATGGCCGCCGAGCACGAAGCTCGTCACGTCCTTGACCGACACGTTGAATTCCTGGGCGAGGAAAGTCGAGAAGCGCGACGAATCGAGCACGCCCGCCATGCCGACGACCTTCTGATGCGGCAGGCCGGAGAATTCGCGCAGCGCCCACACCATCGCGTCCAAGGGATTGGTGATGCAGATGACGAACGCCTCGGGCGCGTGAGCGGCGATGCCTTCGCCGACCGCCTTCATCACCTTGAGGTTGATGCCAAGCAGATCGTCGCGGCTCATGCCCGGCTTGCGGGCGACACCGGCGGTGACGATGATCACGTCCGCGCCCGCAATATCCTTGTAATCGTTGGTGCCGGTGATGCTGGCGTCGAAGCCTTCGACCGGCGCGCACTGCGACAGATCGAGCGCCTTGCCCTGCGGCACGCCCTCGACCACGTCGAACAGGACGATGTCGCCCAGCCCCTTGAGCGCGGCGAGGTGAGCCAGCGTGCCGCCGATATTGCCGGCACCGATGAGGGCGATTTTCTTGCGGGCCATGGTCTCTCCCTTGCCGCTGCGGACGGGGCGGAGGCCGGACGGCTTCCGCGCCTTGAAAACGGGGGCGGCTTAGGCGCTTTGGGCGGGCAGGGCAACCACGAAAAGCCGGTTAAAGCGATCGCTTATGCTAATAGTTCGCAATAGTAAAATGAGCGGTTATTCCGGTGCCGAATCGTCCGCCACGTAGCGGCGCTCGCCGGTTCTGGCGTCGACCCAAACCCGCACGCGCTGACCGGTTTCGTCGAAGAAACGCTCGGGCGTCGCCTGCCAATTCTCGCCTGCCGGTGCTGTTGCCTGCGCAGCGCCGTAGCGCCGCCGCTCGAACAACACGCCGGCCAGCAGGACGAGCGCCACGATCAGCGTCGGCCAGCTCGATCCCTCCTCAACCACTCCGGCAAGCGCTAGCGCGACGAACAGAATCGCGAAGCCCAAGACCACCCCGCGCAGCATGCGCGGCTCAAGCGGTGGGCGCGGGATCGAGGATCACCGCGGTGCCATAAGCGATCACTTCGTTCATCGATTGCGCGATCTCACCCGAATCGAAGCGCATCATCACGACCGCATTGGCGCCCATCAGCGCGGCGTTCTGCACCATGCGGTCGATCGCGTGGCGACGGGTTTCCTCGACCAGGCTGGTATATTCGTGGATCTCGCCGCCGACGATCGAGCGCAAGCTCGCGGTAATGTTCCCGCCGATGCCGCGCGAGCGCACCACGACGCCGAACACTTGCCCCAGCACGCCCTTGACCTGATGGCCGGGCACATTCTCCGTCGTCGTCACCAGCATCGCGCCCTCCCGGTTTACCGCTTGCTAACCACGAATGTCGCTGCGGCTTATATAAGCTGTTAAGGGGCGCGGCCCTAGCGCAATCGACGTGATCGCGCTGCCGCCCCTTTCCCCCGAACGCCGCCAGGCGGTGCTCGCCGCGTTGCCCGCCATCGCGCTGGTGATGCTCGCCGCGCCGATCGTGCTGGCGCGGCTGCATGAGGCGGGCGTGCCGCCGGTGCTGGCGGCGGGGCTTACCGTGGCATTATTGGCGGGGCTGGCAGTGAACGCGGCGGGGCAGAGCTTTATTTGGCTCCGCGGCGCTTTTCCACCTTCTCCCCATACAGACGAAAATCCACAGCCTGTTCTCCCGAATTCCGCCGGATGAACGCCGCGACATCGTCGTGCAATTTGCGCAGCGATTCCTCGTGCGAATAGACCATGTGGCCTGACGGGTAATAGCGATAGTCGATATTGGCCTGGAGCGCGGCCGGTACCGGTAGGTGATGCATCTCGTACCAGCCCTGGTAGAAGGGCGTGCCCAGGTCGTAATAGCCGCCGGCTACGAGCACCTTAAGCCCCGGGTTCATCTTCATCGCGTTGGCGATATCGCCCATCACGCTGGTGCCGACCATCTTGAACGCGAAGGGCTGGCCGGGCGGCGAGTGGCTCCAGTCCCACACCGGAAAGGCGTTGATCGCGGTCTTGAACTCCTGGTCGTGCCCCCAGTTGAGCGTGTCGCGCGCATAGGCGTTGAAGGCGGTCACATAAGCCGAGCTGATCGCGGCATCCATCGGATCATATTCGGCGTCTTTCGACAGCGGATCGAGGTCGGGCCCGGCAAAGCGCGAATCGAGCCGGCCCGTTGTGAGCCCCTGGTCCTCGAGCAGATGCTTGGAGAAGGTCGGCCCGTCGATGCGCAGATCGGCCTTGAGGATGAACGATGCCGGCAGGCCGATATAGCGCGACAGCCGCTCGGCGACCGCCTGCTTGGTCTTGGGGTCGATCTCTGACCCTTGGGCGAGCGCGGCGGCGTAATCGGTGGTCGCGAATTTCTCGACCTCGGCGAGGAAAGGCTCGAGCTCGGCGGGGCGGCCGGCGGGCAGATGGTTGTGATACCAGGCGGTCGCGGCAAAGGTTGGCACTTGCACGACATAGCCTTCGACATTGCCGGGATTGGCCTGTTGCAGCCCGGCGAACAGGTTGAAGTCGAGGATCTGCGATAGCAGGACCACGCCGTTCATGTCGATATTGTCGCCGGCCGCCAACTCGTTGACGAGCACGGCGGAGCGCGGCGTGCCATAGCTTTCGCCGAACAGGAATTTGGGCGAATTCCACCTGCCATATTGGCTCAAAAACTGGCGGATGAAATTGGCGAAGGCGTGCGCGTCGGCATCGATGCCGAAGAACGCCTTTTCCTTGTCCTTGCCGGTGATGCGGCTGAAGCCGGTGCCCGGCGCATCGATGAAGACGAGGTCGGTCGCGTCGAGCAGGCTCGAGGCGTTGTCGACGATGCGATAGGGCGCGGCCGGCGTGTGGCTGTCGTCCATCGTCACCACGCGGCGCGGGCCGAACGCGCCCATATGCAGCCACACCGTCGGCGAGCCGGGGCCGCCATTGTAGAGGAACGTGATCGGCCGGCTGGCCGAGGGCGCGCCGTTCTTGAAATAGGCGACGTAGAACATCGATGCTTCGGGCGGCGCGGCGGCGGGGTCGCGATCCTTCTCGGCCTGGGCGCGCCAGGCGGCATCGTCATAATCGGCGGGGTGGATGACCAGCGTGCCTGCGACCGCCTTGTAATCGACGCGCTGGCCGCCGGCGGTCACGCTGCCGCTGGTGGTGACGCTGTGGGGGGAGAACAGGGTGGTGGGCTTGTCCTTGCCATCGGCGGAGGCATCGGCAGCCGGCTTGGGGTCGGCCGACTTGCCCTTGTCGGCAGCCAGTGCGGGCGCCGCCGCGAAGGCGAGCGCGAGCGTCAGCGTGCTCAACCGATTGAATGTGCGCATTTCGCCTCCCCTACCTCGTCTCGACCGTCACCCCGGCCTTGAGCCGGGGTCCCGCTAAATCCGACGATCCAGGAAGCGGGACCCCGGGTCAAGCCCGGGGTGACGATTGCTTAAGCCGACACTCCGTGGCCGCGCGCGAGATAATCTTCCGACTGCATTTCCTTCAGGCGGCTGACGGTGCGCTCGAACTCGAATTTGCCGTCGCCCGCGACGTACAAGTCTTCGGGCTGAGCATCGGCGGCGGCGATCAGCTTGACGTTGTGCTCATAGAGCGCGTCGATGAAGGTGACGAACCGCGCCGCTTCGTTGCGGTTTTCGGGGCCCAATCGCGGGATGCCGACCATGATGACGGTGTGATAGCGCCGCGCGACCGCCAGATAATCCGCAGCACCCCGCGCCTCAGCGCACATCTTCTTGAAGCTGACGACCGCGACGCCCTTCAGGCTCTTGGGGATGTGGAGCGTGCGCCCCTGGCCGACCGGAATATCCTCGGCCGGCACATGCGCGCGGTCCTCGGGCGGGAAGTCGGTCAGGCGGAAGAAGGCGGCGGAGAGTTGGGCGGTTGCTTCCGGGCCATTGGGGACGAGCCACATGTCCATCCGCCCGAGCCGGTCGCGGCGATAATCGGTTGGGCCGTTCAAGCCGATGACGTCGCATTTCCCCTTGAGGAGCGCGATGAAGGGCAGGAAATGCTCGCGGTTGAGGCCGTCCTTGTAGAGGTCGTCGGGCGGGCGGTTGCTTGTGGCGACCACGGTCAGCCCGCGCGCCCACATCGCGGTGAACAGGCGCGACAGGATCATCGCGTCGGCCGAATTGTTGATCACCATCTCGTCAAAGGCGAGCAGCCGGGTGTCGCCGACGAGCGCGGCCGCGACCGGGGGAATGGGATCGCCGGCTTCCTTCCTGCGCTCCTCGTTCAGCCGCGCGTGCACTTCGAGCATGAATTCGTGGAAATGGACGCGGCGTTTGCGGCGAATCTCGGTGCAGGCGAAGAACAAGTCCATCAGCATCGACTTGCCGCGCCCGACCGCGCCCCAGAGGTACACGCCGACCGGCGGCTCGGGCGCGCGGCCGAGTGCGCGCCACAGGACGGAGCCGCGCGGCGGCGTCGCCTCTAGCGCGGTGGCGAGATGGGCAAGGCGGAGCACCGCGGCCTGCTGCTCGGCATCGGCGCGGAGTTCGCCATTGGCAAGGAGCTGCTGGTAGCGATCGAGGATGAAGGTCATGGCGCCGTCGGCTTGCGGATCGTCGCGGCAAAGGCAGCGACCTTTTCCTCGCCCTGCACGACCAGCCCGCGCAGGAACAGCAGCCGACGGGTCTCGCGCAGCAGCTCGACCTGCGCCTCGACCTCCTCGCCGATCCGCGCGCCGCCCAGGAATTGTGTCGACAGATCGACCGTCACGGCGGTGCCCGCCTCGATCAGCCCGAACCCGCGCGAGGCGGCGAACAGCGCGATATCGATAAACCCCAGCAGCGCGCCACCATGCATGTGATTGGACAGGTTGGAGTGGATGCGTTCGGGCACCATCCGCACGCGCGCGATGCCGCCTTCCACTTTCAACAGAAATCGCCCGAACAGGCTGTTGAAGCGGGTGGGATCGGCAAGCTCCCAGCTCATCCAGCCGGGATGATCGGGCGCTTCGACATAGCGGAAATGGGGGGAGGTAGAGTCAGGCATTCGTCTTCCGGGGCTTACCTCCAAACCCTCGCCCCTGCTTGAAGGGGAGAGGGATGCGTAGACTTAGGTCTTGCGTAAGCAAGGCATTAGTCGGAGCTGGGTGAGGGGTAAATCCGACGTTGGCCGAGCGGCTGCCCTCACCAAGCTACGCTAAGCGCGTGCCGCGCCAAGCTCCGCTATCCTCTCCCGTAAACGGGAGAGGAGTTGCTGTTACGCGACCCGCTCGACTTCCATCTTCTTGATTTCCGCAATCGCCTTGGCGGGGCTCAGGCCCTTGGGGCAGACATTGGCGCAGTTCATGATGGTGTGGCAGCGATAGAGACGGAACGGGTCTTCGAGCTCGTCCAGCCGCTCGCCGGTCATCTCGTCGCGGCTGTCGGCGAGCCAGCGATAGGCCTGGAGCAGGATGGCCGGGCCGAGGAACTTGTCGGAATTCCACCAATAGCTCGGGCAGCTGGTCGAGCAGCACGCGCACAGAATGCACTCGTAGAGACCATCGAGCTTGGCGCGATCCTCAGGCGACTGCAGCCGCTCCTTGCCGCTCGGCGACGGGGTGACGGTCTGCAGCCACGGCTTGATCGAGGCATATTGCGCGTAGAAATGTTTGAAATCGGGCACGAGGTCCTTGATGATTTCCATGTGCGGCAAGGGCGTAATGCGGACATCGCCCTTGATGTCCTCGATCGCGGTCGTGCAGGCGAGGCCATTCTTGCCGTCGATATTCATCGCGCAGCTGCCGCAAATCCCCTCGCGGCACGAGCGGCGGAAGGTGAGCGAGCTGTCCTGCTCGGCCTTCATCTTGATGAGCGCGTCGAGCACCATCGGCCCGCATTCTTTCAGATTGACCTGGAAGGTGTCGTAACGGGGATTCTCGCCGCTATCGGGATCGTAGCGATAGATTTTGAACGTCTTGATATCGTCGCGCTTGGTGCCCGGGGTCGCGGCAAAGGCGCGGCCCTTGTCGGTGATCTTGGAGTTTTTGGGCAGGGCGAATTCGGCCATGGCTCGCGGTAATCCTCACTTGCTCGGGCGTCGGATACACAAGCGCGGGCGCCCTCGCAAATACTTGGTGCTGCAAAATCGGCAATCGAGCGTGCATCTGCCTGCCATCGCTTGAAGCATGCCGCCCGCGTCCCATTTAGCGCCAAGCAGGGCAATCGCGCCCTTCATCCAGACAGGATCAGCAGACATGGCAGGCAGGCTTGAGGGCAAGAAGGCGCTGGTTACCGGCGGCGCGCGCGGCATTGGCGCGGCAATCGCGCGACGGCTGGCGCAGGAAGGCGCCGATGTCGTCATCACTTATGCCGGCAATGAAAACGCCGCCAACCAGGTAACGGGCGCGATCAAGGCGGCCGGGCGCGAAGGCGGCGCGATCAAGGCTGATGCCGGTAATCAGGCCGACGCAGTGCGTGCCGTTGCCGAAGCCGTGGCAATTTTGGGCAGCATCGACATCCTTGTCCACAATGCCGGCATCGCCGAATTCACCCCGATCAGCGAAGGCGACACGGGTTCGTTCCGCAAGCAATTCGGCGTCAATGTGAACGGCGTTTACGATGGCACGGCGGCGGCGATCCCGCACCTCAATGATGGCGGCCGCATCATCATCATCGGCAGCGTCAACGCGCATACCGTGCCGGTGCCGGGCGGCGCGGTCTATGGCGCGACCAAGGCGGCAGTGGCCGGCTTTGCGCGCGGCTGGGCGCGCGATCTGGGCGGGCGCGGCATCCTCGTCAACGTCATCCAGCCCGGCCCGATCGACACCGATCTCAACCCCGCCGACGGTCCCTTTGCCAGCGCGCTGACGCCGATGACCGCGCTTGGCCGCTATGGCACGGCGGACGAGGTCGCCGCGCTCACCGCGTTCCTGGCGAGCGACGAGGCGAGCTACATCACCGGCGCCACTATCGATATCGACGGCGGCTTCTCGATCTGAGGAGCCACGCCGCCGAGGCCCGGCGCGCCTTCCCCCTTTGGCGCGCCGGGTTTTGAGGGGTGGTCAGAGCAGGTGTAGCAGGCGCAGGCCGAAGATCAGCACCAGCGCGCCGATGATCGACATCAGGAACCCGGCCGGGTGCAGCGCCTGCGAGCTGCCCGGCGCCGGCGGGCTGATCAAATGGGTGATGAAGCCGCCCACGAACGAGCCGCCAATGCCCACCGCCGTCAGGCCGATAAAGCCGAGATGCTGGTTGTGGGGATAGAGAAAGGCGGCGATTCCGCCGACGATCAGGCCGACGATCAACATTCGAATGATGTGCATAATGTCCCTCCCGTTCGATTCTTGACCGAACGCACCGAGTTTGGCGCAGCCCGCAGCCATCGACAAGCGCCGATCAGCGGCCTTCCAGCAGCGTGACAGCCGGGCGACCCACCGAGGGCGTCGTTGCGCGGGGTGTGCGCGCATCGAGTGTCGCCAGCCAGCGCGCGGCGCCGCTGCCGATGCTCGTTTGCGGTTGCGACGGCGTCAGCTTGCCTTGCGCTTCCCAGCCCTGGATCAGCCCCGCCGCTTCGCGCGCGGCGGCATCGAGCGGCTGTGCCTTGCGGAGCGCGTGATTGACCAGCGCGTCGCCGAAGAAGGTCCAGTCGGCATCGGCCTGGCAGCCGAACGAGGTGCGATCCGAGGAGGCGGCGGTCAGCACGGCGGTATCGTCGGACGCCAGCACCGGCACGAACACGCCGGCGAAACAGGCGCTCAGGATAACAACGCGCCGCTTGATCCCCAGCCCGTCGAGCTCGGCCGCGAGCCGGTTGGGCGAGATGACGCCATAGCCCTGATCGGCATCGTTATAGACAATCCCCAACGGCGCGCCGTGGCTGGTGGTGTAGAGCACCAGCACGTCCTCATCATGGTCCATCAGCTCGGCGACGCGGGCGAGCGCGGCGGAGAGATTGTCGGGCGATCCCATCGGCAAGTCGCTGTCCCGCGTGCCATCGGACCCGGCGAGCACGATGGTATGGCCGGCGGCATCGTAGCGGCGGGCGAGCACCCGCGCCGCCTCGCGCGCTTCCTTGCCGAAATTTGGGTCACTATCGAGCGCGACCGCGACGACATAGGCATCGACGACGCCCTTGCGCTGCGGCTGGAGGCCGGCGAGTGCGCGCTCCAGCCGGCGATGCTCGGCGAGCGACCAGGCGGCAGGATGATCATGCTCGATCTGGATGCCGGCATCAGCATAGCGGATAACGTCCGAGGCCGAGAGCTGCTGCAGGAACGGCGGCGGGGCAGCGTGGCGGGGCGGCTGATAGCCCGAGTCCTGCGCGAGCGTGGCGGGGGCGAGGAGCAGCGCGGCCACCATGCCGATCCGCCGCATCAAACCGATCACCGCCATCATCGCCCCCGACAAATGCACCATCCCCTCATTCAGGCGGGCGGGGCGCAGCTGTCAATGGCGGGGCTTAGTACACCCGCTTCTTCGGCTTGATATACTCCGCCTCGTCGGTGAGCGTGTAGTCGTGGACCGGGCGGTAATCGATCTTGGTCTCACCGCCCTTGCCGCCCCAGCCGTCAAAGCTGGTGATGGTGTGTTTCATCCAGTTCTTGTCGTCGCGCTCGGGGAAATCCTCGTTGACATGCGCGCCGCGCGATTCCTTGCGGTTGGCGGCGGATTCGATCGTCACCACGGCTTGCGCGAGGAGATTGTCGAGTTCGAGCGTTTCAATGAGGTCAGTGTTCCAGATCAGGCTGCGGTCCTTGATGCCGACATCGCCCATCGACTGGTAAATCTCATGAACCTTGGTCTGGCCTTCGCCGAGCAGCGCATTATCGCGGAACACCGCGCAATGCTTCTGCATGGTGCGCTGCATGTTGAGGCGGATCTGCGCGGTCGGCTGGCTGCCAGCGGCGTGGCGGAAATGGTCGAGCCGGGCGAGCGCCAGTTCTTCCGAACCCTTGGGCAGCGGGTTGTGCGGCGTGTTGGGCTTTAGCGTTTCCTTGATGCGCAGGCCGGTCGCACGGCCGAACACGACGAGGTCGATCAGCGAATTCGAGCCGAGCCGGTTGGCGCCGTGGACCGAGACGCACGCCGCCTCGCCCACCGCATAAAGGCCGGGCACGACCGCATCGGGATCACCATCGCGTAGCTGCACGACTTCGCCATGATAATTACAGGGGATGCCGCCCATATTGTAATGCACCGTCGGCGTTACCGGCAGCGGCTGGCGGGTGAGATCGACGCCGGCGAAGATCTTGCCCGTCTCGGTAATGCCGGGCAGCCGCTCGGCGAGCACCTTGGGGTCGATATGGTCGAGGTGAAGGAAGATATGGTCCTTCTCCTTGCCCACCCCGCGCCCTTCGCGAATCTCGAGCGCCATGCAGCGCGAGACGACGTCCCGGCTGGCAAGGTCCTTCGCGGACGGCGCATAGCGCTCCATGAAGCGCTCGCCTTCGGAGTTGGTGAGGTAACCACCCTCGCCACGCGCGCCTTCGGTGATCAGCACGCCCGCGCCGTAAATGCCGGTCGGGTGGAACTGGACGAATTCCATGTCCTGCAGCGCCAAGCCGGCGCGCAGCACCATCGCGTTGCCGTCACCGGTGCAGGTATGCGCGCTGGTCGCCGAGAAATAGACGCGGCCATAGCCGCCCGTCGCCAGCACCACGGCGTGGCTGCGGAAGCGGTGGATCGAGCCGTCTTCCATGCACATGGCGATCACGCCGCGGCACTGACCATTCTCCATGATCAGGTCGAGCGCGAAATATTCGATGAAGAAATCGGCGTCGTATTTCAGGCTCTGCTGGTAGAGCGCGTGCAGCATCGCGTGGCCGGTGCGGTCGGCCGCCGCGCAGGTGCGCTGGACCGGCGGGCCTTCGCCCATATTCTGCATATGGCCGCCGAACGGGCGCTGATAGATGGTGCCATTGTCGTTGCGGCTGAACGGCACGCCGGCATGTTCGAGCTCGTAGACCGCCGCCGGGGCTTCGCGCACCATATATTCGATCGCGTCCTGGTCACCCAGCCAGTCCGATCCCTTCACGGTGTCGTACATGTGCCAGGTCCAGTGATCGGGCGTGTTGTTGCCTAAGGACGCGGCGATGCCACCCTGCGCCGCGACGGTGTGGCTGCGCGTCGGGAACACCTTGGTGATGCACGCGGTCTTGAGGCCCGACTCCGCAATCCCCATCGTCGCGCGCAGGCCCGATCCGCCGGCGCCGACCACCACCGCGTCATATGTATGATCGATGATCTTATAGGCGTCGGCCATCAGGAAGCGGCTCCGGTCTGGGCAGTGAAGGCGATTTTGAGGATCGCGAACAGGGCAGTCGCGCCCAGTGCGACAACGAAGAAGTTGAGGACCAGCATCCACGCATAGCGGCCGGCGCCGTGGACATAATCCTCGATCAGCACCTGCAGCCCCAAGCGGAAATGGTAGAACACGCTGATGACGAGCAGCGCCATCGGTACCGCCACCCAGGCCGAGCTCAGCCATAGCTGCAACGCGGCGAAATCATGCGCCGGCAGCCGCGCCATCGAGGCGAGGAACCACAGCATCAGCACCAGATTGGCAGCCGCTGTCAGCCGTTGGTGCCACCAGTGATGCGCGCCTTCCTTGGACGAGCCGAGGCCGCGGACCCGGCCGAGTTCGGTGCCGCTACCCATGTTATTTGCCCCAGATGAGATAGGCCCAATAGGCCGTGGTCGCAGCGAGCGAGAACAGGATGGTCGCCTGCGCGCCGCGCTTGTTCGCCTTCAGCTCATAGCCGGCACCGGTATCGAGCACGAAGTGGCGAATGCCCGACGCCATGTGCTGGAACAGCGATAGCGTCAGCCCGATGCCGAACAGATAGCCGAGCGGATTGAGATGGCCCTGCGCGGTGACGAACAGGCTCATGAAGCGGTTATACGAATCCTCGCCCGCCGCGATCATCGCCAGCCAGGTGACGAGCAGGATCGACCCCACCACTGCCAGCCCGTCGCCAGTCGCGCGGTGGAGGATCGAGACCAGCATGTGCGGGCCCCATTTCCAGATGGTGAGATGCGGTGAGATCGGGCGTTGGCTGGCCAAGATGCCTGGTCCTTCGTGTTGCTCGGACGCCCTATTAGCCGTGCGGGGGCGCGATGCAAGCGACGCGATGCCGAGTATCCAATTCCTCTCCCCTTGAGGGAGAGGATAGCGCAGCTTGGCGCCGAAGGCGCTTAGCGGAGCTTGGTGAGGGGGATTTCCACCCTCGATAGCGCGGGACCTACCCCTCACCCAACTTCGACTAGGCAGCAAGCTGCCAAGTCTTCGTATCCCTCTCCCTCAAGGGGAGAGGGGCCGTGGGGAAGGCTATCCCCCCTCTAACGCTCCCTTAACCAAATCGGGCTAGCCTTTTCAGCAAGGAGGGCATGCGACCGTTATGGCGCCCGCCCGTTGCGGAGACTGGACCCTTGCCGACCACCGATCTGCCCGTTCCTGGCACCATCGCCGCCAAATGCGATCTCGCCGCGCGGCTGCGGGTGTTCGACTTCGACCATTCGCTCGCGTCGGCCAGCCGCGAGGCCTGGGCCGTGCTTGAGCCGGCGATCCGCGACATTTCGGCGGCCTATTGGCAGCAATGGCTGCGCTGCTTTTCCGATGAGCGCCTCTGGGCGCCGCACGAAACCGAGAAGATGATCGACCTCGGCGTCGTTTTCCTGCGCAACCGCTTCCTCGATACCAGCGGCCTTGCTTGGGTCGAATCGATCGAGCGCTCGGTCGCCGCGGCTTATGAAGCCGGCGTGCAGCCGATGGCGCTGCTCTCGATGATCAACGCGAGCGATCGCGCCGCGCTCAAATTTCTGATCGAGCGGGTCGAGCGCGACGATGCGCGGCTGCCAGTGCTGATCGATACCCTCATGCGTCTCTCGGCGCTCGAAGGCGACCTGACCGTCGCCATCTACAACGCTTATCGCGAGCATAGCGCGCAAGTCGCGCGCGACCGGCTGGCGCATGAATATCGCGACGGCATCGCGACGATGGTCGCCACCGTAACCTCGGAAGGCGCCGAGCTGCGTCGTCAGGCCTCGCGCACGTCCGAATCGACGCGCGGCGTGCTCGACAAGACGAGCGAAGTGGCCGCCGCGGCTGAGCAATCGGCGATCGCGATGCGCGAGGCGGCGCAGACGGCGGCAGGCTTGATCCGCGCGATCGAGGATGCGCGGGGTGAAGTGGAAGCGGCGGCCGATATTGCGACCCGGGCGTCGAGCCAGGCAGGGGCGGCGGTCAGCATGTCCGAAGCGCTGAGTGAGCATGCCAAGTCGATCGAATCGATCCTGGGCCTGATCCGCGATATTGCCGGCCAGACCAATTTGCTCGCGCTGAACGCGACGATCGAAGCGGCGCGCGCCGGTGACGCGGGGCGCGGCTTCGCGGTCGTCGCGCAGGAGGTGAAGAGCCTCGCCAACCAGACCGCTCGCGCAACCGACGACATTGCCGCCAAGATCGCCGCGATCCAGTCGGCGACGCGAACCACAGTCGAAACCAATGCCTCGATCCGCTCGACGGTGAGCGAAGTTCAGGCGTCCGCCGAGAAGATCCGCCGCGCGATGGAAATCCAGGCGCAGACGGTCACCGCCATCACTGCCAGCGTCGACGAAACCGCGCTTGCCGCCGACTCGATGTCCGCCACCATCACCGCGATCCGCGAAGATACCGAAAATGTCGCCAGCGAAATCGAGCGCGTCGGCACCGGCTTCGACGCGTTTGACGGCCGGCTCGGCACGCTCAAGACCACCGCGAGCGACTTCATCTCCAAGGTCGCCGCTTGAGCCAGGTCGCCATCCCCTTGTCGCCAGGCGGTCCGCGCGTGCTCCGCTCGATGCGCGAGCGCGTCGCCGATTATGATTGGGACGGCACCGTCGCCGAAACGTGCGCGCTGATCCTGAAAGCGATCGAGCCCGATATGCTGTCGGTCGCCGATGCGTTCTGGAGCTATTATCTGTCGCGCTCCGATACGCGCCATCTGGTGCCGTTGTTCACGCCCGAGCTGCTCGCCAAGCGGCATCGAAAGACCGGCGATTATATCCTGCTCAAATTCCGCGATCCCTTTGGCGAACGCTGGAGCGAGTGGTCGACCCGGCAGACGGCGGACAGCTTCAAGGCCGGGGTTTCGGCGGAGTCGCTCGTCTCGGCCTATGCGCGCGGCCATGCGCGCGTGATCGAGCTTGCCCGCGCTACTTATGGCGAGACCGC
This sequence comes from Sphingomonas sp. GlSt437, assembly GCF_048015635.2. Classification (NCBI taxonomy): domain Bacteria; kingdom Pseudomonadati; phylum Pseudomonadota; class Alphaproteobacteria; order Sphingomonadales; family Sphingomonadaceae; genus Sphingomonas; species Sphingomonas sp. GlSt437. The sequence continues at coordinate 1,880,775 of NZ_JBPGYA010000001.1, forward strand.
CGAATTCGGCCGCTGCGCCGATGTCGTGCAGCGGCTGGCGGTGCTCGAGGCGCAGATGGTCACGTCATGGCTGGTCAATTCGCAGAGCGACGAAGCACGGCAGGAGCGCCAGCAGCGCGCCGAGCTGTTCGATGCCGAGATCGCCTCGACCGTGAAGGAAGCTGCGGCGCTGGGCGCGCGGCTGCGCGGCCGGGCCAGCGATGCCTCGCACGCCGCCGGCAGCATGATCGACAAGACTTCTGAAGTCGCGTCCGCTGCCGAGCAATCGGCGATCGCGATGCGCGAGGCGGCGCAGACGGCAGCAGGGTTGATCCGCGCGATCGAAGATGCGCGCGGCGAGGTTGAGGCGGCGGCCGATATTGCGACACGGGCGTCGAGCCAGGCTGGCGCGGCGGTCAGCATGTCCGAAGCGCTAAGCGAGCATGCCAAGTCGATCGAATCTATTCTGGGGCTGATCCGCGACATTGCCGGCCAGACCAATTTGCTCGCTTTGAACGCGACGATCGAGGCGGCGCGCGCGGGCGATGCCGGTCGCGGTTTCGCGGTCGTCGCGCAGGAAGTGAAGAGCCTTGCCAACCAAACCGCGCGGGCGACTGACGACATCGCTGCAAAGATTGCGGCGATCCAGTCGGCCACCCGTACGACCGTTGAAACCAATGCCTCGATCCGCTCGACGGTGAGCGAAGTCCAGGCATCCGCCGAGAAAATCCGGCGTGCGATGGAAATCCAGGCGCAGACGGTGACCGCAATTACCGCCAGCGTCGACGAGACGGCGCTCGCCGCCGACTCGATGTCCGCCACCATCACCGCCATCCGCGAAGATACCGAAAATGTCGCCAGCGAAATCGCCGGGCTCGACCGCGAATTCGCCGAAGTCGATGATCGCCTGCACGGGCTGCAAAGCGCCGCGGGCAAATTCTCCGCCAACGTCGCAGCGTAGCCATCTCGTCGTCCCAGCGAAAGCTGGGACCGCGTGCCGCCAGCGACCCCAGCTTTCGCTGGGGTGACGGATGGGGGCAGGCACGCTAAGTCCCAAGCCATGATCAAAATCTTCCTTACGGGTGCCTCGCGCGGCATTGGCGCCGCCATCGCCAACTCGCTCGACACCCCCGGTGTTGCCCTCGCGCGACAAGCCACAACCAGCCACATCGCCGCCGATTTCGCCGATTCCGCCGCGCCTGCACATGCCTGGGCTGAAGCACTCGATCAGCTTGGCGGCGCGATCGACGTCCTCATCAACAATGCCGGGGTGTTCGAGGCCAATCCGATCAGTCGCGACGACGCCGACTGGGTCGCCGAATGGGAGCGGACGATGCGGATCAACCTGACCGCGTCGGCCGAATTGTGCCGGCTCGCCGTGCGGCACTGGCAGACGCGAGGGGTTGGCGGCCGGATCGTCAACATCGCCAGCCGCGCTGCCTATCGCGGCGACAGCCCCGACCATTGGCATTATGCAGCATCCAAAGCCGGCATGATCGGCATGACCAAATCGATCGCGCGCGGCTATGCCCGCGACGGCATATTGGCGTTCGCGATCTGCCCCGGCTTCACCATGACCGGCATGGCCGAGGAATATCTGGCGAGCCGCGGCGGCGACAAATTGCTCGCTGATATTCCGCTGGGGCGCGTCGCGATGCCGGAGGAAGTCGCCACCGCCGCCCGCTTCTGCGCGCTCGAAGCGCCGCCGTCGATGACGGGCGCGGTGCTCGACATCAACGGCGCGAGCTATGTGCGGTAGCTAACCCGCTGCGCGCAGGCGCTCCAGGTCCTCGATCGTGTCGATGTCCATCAGCTCGTCGGGATCGGCGGCGACGCGCGTGGCGTCGGCGAGCAGGGTGCGACCGCCGGCGTCCCCCGTCATCGCCGCTAGCGCGGTGAAATGACCGGCGCCGAACAAAGCGGGCGGCTTGACGTGCGCGCCATCGCTCGACGCGACTATCGACATTGCCCCCTCCGCCCCATCGAGCACGCGCTGCACATGCTCGGTGGTGATGCGCGGCATATCGGCAAGCGCGACCAGCATCGCCGCCGCGCCGACATCGCGTGCCGCCGCGACGCCGAGCCGGAGCGAGCGCGCCAGCCCCTCATCGGGATCGGGATTGACGATCACCTCAAAGCCCTGGCCCGAGAAATCGACTGTGGTGTCCGACACGATGGCGACGCGGTGCGCGAACGGCACGGCCTTCAGCGCCTGCACCGCATGGAGCGCGAGCGGCTTGCCGCGCCATGTCGCTTCCAGCTTGTCGGCCGAGCCGAAGCGGGTCGAGCGCCCGGCGGCGAGCAGTACCAGCACGGTCTTGTCGGCAGCGATCATCGGCACAACTCAGGCATTATCAGCTCAGGCTTCCCCGGGGGCGTGGAACGCCCTGATCATGGCCGCCGCGATCGACAAGGCGATTTCGGCCGGCCCGATAGCGCCGATATCAAGCCCGACGGGCGCGTCAATCCGTTCAATGGCTTGGGGGGCGACACCGGCCGCTTTCAGCCGCTCGACGCGGGCGGCGTGGCTCTTGCGGCTGCCGAGCGCGCCGACATAGCTTGCCGGGCTGGCCAGCGCGGCGATGAGCGCGGGGTCGTCGATTTTGATGTCGTGACTGAGCGTGACGACGGCCGTCGCGGGATCGGGGGCGAGCGCAGTGATGGCTTCGTCTGGCCAGCGATCGTCGAGCGTCACGTACGGAAAGCGCTCCTCGGTCAAAAAGCGCGCGCGCGGATCGATCAGCGTCACGGCGATGCCCAGCTCGCGCGCGAGGCCGGCCAGCGCCTGCGCGATCTGCACCGCACCGACGATGAGCAGCCGGCGCGGCGGGTCATAGCGGTTGACGAACGCCGCGCCTTCGATGGTGCGGGTCGTGCTCTGTCCCGTATCGAGATCGGTATGGACGGTGATCGCCTGGCCCGCGGCGCGCGCCTCGGCGATGCGGTCGAACAATTCGGGGTCGAAGCCCGCCGCGCTGACCGGCTGGACCAGCACCTCGATCTCGCCACCGCACGGCAGGCCGACTTCCCAGGCGGCGGCGTCGGCGACGCCATAATGTTTGCGCTGGAACGGCGCGCCGGCAATGACTTCGGCGGCGGTCGCGAGGATGTCGCTCTCGACACAGCCGCCCGATACCGAGCCCTCGAAACGGCCATCGACATGGACGATCATGTGGCTACCGCGCGGCCTCGGCGCCGATCCCCAGGTCGAGATGACGGTCGCGATCGCCATCGGCGCGCCTTGCCACGCTTGGGCAGCGGCGAGGACGGTGTCGTTATCGGCCATAACCTCTCAACTCCGTTCGCCCTGAGCTTGTCGAAGGGCGGCACTTGGTCGCAATGAAGAACAGGGCTTCGACAAGCTCAGCCCGAACGGGATGGGGTCTTGCCGATCGCTCAAACCCCCGGCAGCCCCGGCAGCAGCTTCTCGAGCGTGATCGGGAAGTCGCGGACGCGCACGCCGGTCGCATTGAATACCGCGTTCGCCACCGCCGCGCCGGCACCCGAGATGGTCAGCTCGCCCAGCCCCTTGGCGCCGATCGGGTTCACGTGCCGGTCGATTTCCTCGATGAACTGCACGTCGATCGGCGGAATGTCGGCGTTGACCGGGATGTGATAGTCGCCAAGGTCATGGTTGACGAACTGGCCGAAGCGGCGGTCGAGCACGGCTTCTTCCATCAGCGCATAGCTCACCCCCCAGATCATCCCGCCGATCGCCTGGCTGCGCGCGGTCTTGGCGTTGAGGATGCGGCCGGCGTCGAACACGCCTGCCATCCGCCGCACGCGGACTTCGCCGGTCACCGCGTTCACCGCGACTTCGGCGAATTGCGCGCCATGCGCTTGCTGGCTGTAGGTGCGCGCATTGCGGCCCTGGTGGATAGTGCCGGTGGCGACGATCGGCGCGCCGCCGGTGAGCTCGCTTAGCGGCACGCGGCGATTGCCGGCGATGGCGTGGCCGTCCTTCAGCGTCACGTCGGCGGGCGCCGCGCCCATGCGTTCGGCAAGGCGCTCGACGATATCCTCGCACGCCAGCGCCACCGACGAGCCCGCGCTCGGCGCGCCGAACGACCCGCCTGAGCCCGCCGAGCGCGGCAAATCGCTGTCACCCAGCTTTACCGTAATCGCCTCGATCGGCAGGCCCAACGCTTCGCCGGCGATCTGGGCGAGGATGGTGTAGCTGCCGGTGCCGATATCGGTCATGTCGGTTTCGATCGTCGCGCGACCGTCCGACCCCAGCGTCACCCGCGCTTCCGAATCCATCAGCAGGTTGATGCGCACCGCGGCGGCGACGCCGAGCCCGATCAGCCATTCGCCGTCGCGGACGCTGCCCGGCGTGGCGTCGCGCTGGCCCCAGCCGAAGCGCTTGGCGCCCAGATCGAGGCACTCGATCAGCCGACGCGACGAGAAGGGCGCGCCGGTGGTGGGATCGACTTCGGGCTCGTTGAGCTTGCGGAACGCGATCGGGTCCATGCCCAGTTGATGCGCCATCTCGTCGATCGCGCTTTCCAGCGCCATCATGCCGACCGCCTCGCCCGGCGCGCGGACGGCGCCGGCGGTGATCATGTCCATCGTGACCACCCGATGCGTGATCTGGCGGACGGGCGCCGAATAAAGCGACAGCGTACCGAGCGCGACCGGCTCCATGAAGCCGCCATGCGGCCCCTGCGCCACCACGCTGTCATGCGCGAGCGCGGTGAGCTTGCCGTCGGCATCGGCGGCGAGGCGGATGCGCTGGTGCGTCTCGGTGCGGCGATAGACGTTGTGGAACAGCTGCTGCCGCGTCATCGCGATCCGCACCGGCCGGCCGATCGCGCGCGCGGCGATGGTGGCGCAGATCGCTTCCGGCCCCAGCATCTTGCCGCCGAAGCCGCCGCCGATATAGGGCGACAGGATCCGCACCTGCTCAGCCTCGATGCCGAAGATGTGCGCGAGGATCTGCCGCGCCACGCCCAGTATCTGCAGGCTGGAATGGAGCGTCAGCCGGTCGCCATCCCATACCGCAACGCTGGCGTGCGGCTCCATCGCGGCATGGACCTGGTTGGGGGTGGTGTAGGTCGCGTCGACCGTCGCCACCGCCTCGGCGATCGCGGCGTCGAGATCGCCCTTGTGGATGTCCTGCAGCCGCGAATCGCGCGGTGGACCGCTCGCCTCGTCCAGCCCCGCCATCATGTCATAGCCATAGCGGCCGGGTTCGGCCTCGATCGTCGCGCGCACCGCGCGGGCCGCGGCGCGCGCGGCCTCGAAACTTTCGGCGACGACGATGCCGAGCAGCTGGTCATAATGGTCGATCGTCGCATGGCCCGAAGGCGGCGGGCCGAAGCCGGCGGCTTGCTGGGGCAGGCGCGGATCGTCGACGATGACGTCGATCACGCCGGGCATCGCGCGCGCGGCGCTGGCATCGATCGCCGTCACCCGCCCCTTGGCGGCGGGCGCGGTGACGAGATAGCCATAGGCGACCTCACCGGGCACCGCATGCTCATAGCCATAAGGCGCCTGGCCGGTGACTTTCAGCGCGCCTTCATAGCGCGGCAGCGGCTTGCCGAGCACGCCCTGCACGCCACGATCGAGCGCCAGCGCCGGCGCATCCTGGTCCATCCGCATCTCGGCCATCACAGCTCTCCGGTCAGGTCGCGCAGCACCGCCAACAGCAGGCGACGGGCGAGGGGGATTTTGAAATCATTGCCGCCATGCCCGCGCGCGCCGGCGAGCAAGGCGTCGACGGCGGCGGCGAAGCGCTCGGCGGTGGGGGCGTGGCCGACGAGCGCGGCTTCGACCGCCGTGTCGCGCCAAGGCTTGGTGGCGATGCCGCCGAATGCGAGCCGGGCGCTGGTAACGACGCCATTCTCAACCGCGATTACAGCCGCAACCGAGGCCAGCGCAAAGGCATAAGAGGCGCGGTCGCGTACCTTGCGATAGGCCTGGCGCCCCGGTGGGGCGGCGGGCAGCTCGACATGGGTGATGAGCTCGCCGCGCTTGAGCACCGTCTCGTGGTGGGGTGTTTGGCCGGGGAGGCGATGGAAATCGCCGATCGCGATGCGGCGGCGGTCGCCATCGGGCGCGAGCGTCACCACAACCGCGTCAAGCGCGGCGAGCGCCACCGCCATGTCGCTCGGGTGCGTCGCGATGCAATGCTCGCTGGTGCCGAGGATGGCGTGGCTGCGGGTGATACCGCCCAGCGCCGCACAGCCGCTGCCGGGCGCGCGCTTGTTGCACGCCATGTTGGTGTCGTAAAAATAGGGGCAGCGGGTGCGCTGGAGCAGATTGCCGCCGACGCTCGCTTTGTTGCGGAGCTGCGGCGAGGCTCCCGCCAGCAGCGCGCGTGCCAGCACCGGATAGCGCGCCCGCACGCGCGCATCAGCCGCCAGATCGCTGTTGGTTACCAGCGCGCCGATCAGCAGACCGCCGGCATCGGTGTTCTCGACATCGCCCAGCGCCAGCCGGCTGATATCGACGAGCCGGTCGGGCGTTTCGATCTCGAGCTTCATCAGGTCGAGCAAATTGGTGCCACCTGCAATGAAGCGCGGATGCCCTTCGGCCATGGCGGCGACCGCATGCTCGGGGCTGGCGACGCGGCAATAATCGAAGCTTCTCATGCTGCCACCACCTCGGCTTCGGTCACGCTGGCGCCGTCGACGCCCGCCACTTCGGCAATCGCATCGACGATATTGGGATAGGCCGAGCAGCGGCAGAGATTGCCGCTCATCCGCTCGGCGATTTCGGCGCGGGAGAGCGCGGGCGCGGCGAGGTCGTCGCTGACATGGCTCGCCCAGCCGGCTTCGACTTCGCTCAGCAGGCCTACCGCAGAACAGATTTGCCCCGGCGTGCAATAGCCGCATTGATAAGCATCGTGGCGCACGAATGCATCCTGCAGCGGCGCCAGCTTGTCCGGCGCGCCCAGCCCCTCGATCGTCACAATGTCGTCATCCTGGTGCATCACCGCCAGCGTCAGGCAGGCATTGATGCGGCGACCGTTGACCAGAATCGTGCAGGCGCCGCACTGGCCATGGTCGCAGCCTTTCTTGGTGCCCATCAGGCCCAGCTCGTTGCGCAGCAGGTCGAGCAGCGACGCCCGAATGTCCGGCTCGGCCTCAAAGGCGCGGCCATTGATGGTAAAGTGCATGGAGTTCCCCTTTGATACACTCTGATGCTGGCGCGGGCGGCCGGATTGTGCGAGTGACAGATAAGCATGGCGGAGTGGATTGCCATATGATCTTTAGGGGATGGCGCGCCAGATCGCGCATTATGGCGCTATGGGTTGCGTGCGTGCTGGCGCCCACGGCCGCTATCGGGCAGGATGCGCCTGTCGTGCCGTCTATGTCGCACCCCATTGTCATCGCCCATCGCGGCGCGAGCGGCTTCCGGCCTGGGAATACCTTGGCGGCTTATGATCGCGCGATCAGCTATGGCACGGATTTTATCGAGCTTGATCTGGTACTGACGAAGGACAATGTCTTTGTCGCCCGCCACGAAAATGAGGTTAGCCAGACGACCGACGTGGCGCAGCATCCTGAATTTGCCGTGCGTAAAACCACTAAGATTGTTGATGGTGAGAGCCATACGGGCTGGTTCACCGAGGATTTCACGCTTGCTGAGCTGAAAACGCTCCGCGTGAAAGAACGATTGCCGCAGCTGCGCCCGCGAAACACCCGATATGATGGCCAGTTTGATGTGCCGACGCTCGCCGAAATCATTGCGCTGGTGAAGCAGCGGTCGAACGAGCTTCATCGCACCATCGGCATTTATGCCGAGCTCAAGCATTCCAGCTATTTCGCGTCGATCGGTCTGCCCATGGAAGCCAAGCTTGCCGCCGAGTTCAAGGCGGCGGGTTGGGACAAGCCGCATGACCCGGTGTTCATCCAGTCTTTCGAGGTCAATAATTTAAAAGAGCTGCACAAATTGACCGGGCTGCGCCTTATCCAATTGCTCGAAGCAAAGGGTGGTCCAGCCGATCATGCTCAGCCCAGCTATGCCGCGATGACCAATGCTGCTGGGCTGCGCGAGATTGCCACTTATGCCTGGGGAATAGCGCCCAATAAGGCGCTGATCCAGGATGGCGAGAGGATGCCGACAGCGCTGGTCATCGACGCGCATGCAGCGGGGCTGCGCGTCCATCCCTGGACATTTCGGTTGGAAAATACGTTTCTTCCCAAAAGTTTCCGCATCGGCGATGACCCTGCCGGGCGCGGCCATCTGGATCTGGAAATACGGCGCTTTATGGACTTGGGAGTCGATGGTTTCATCACTGACGATCCCGGCGTCGCCGTACGCGAGCGCAACCAGATGATGAAGCGCTGAACCACGGCCAACGCGATTTCGCGCCGGCAGATGGTCATGCTATCCTTATCGCATGACCGAAGCGACTGCCGTGCTCAACCCGCCGCCCGAGGGCGCCAATGCCGATTGGACGATTCCGCAGGACTGGGCGCATTATACGCCAGCCGAACATGCGGTGTGGGACACGCTATTCGCGCGCCAGGCGAAATTGCTGCCCGGTCGCGCATCGGATGCGTATCTGCGCGGGCTCGATGTGCTCAAGCTTTCCAAGCCCGGCATTCCCGATTTCGAGGAATTATCCGATCGGCTGATGGCGCTCACCGGCTGGCAGGTCGTCGCGGTGCCGGGGCTGGTGCCGGACGATGTGTTTTTCGATCATCTCGCCAATCGGCGGTTCGTCGCGGGCAATTTCATTCGCCGGCCGGATCAACTCGATTATCTGCAGGAGCCCGACGTCTTTCACGACGTGTTCGGCCATGTCCCGATGCTCGCCGATCCGGTGTTTGCCGATTACATGGCGGCCTATGGCCGTGGCGGGCAGCGCGCGCTGGGGCTCGGGGCGCTCAAGCAGCTCTCGCGGCTCTATTGGTACACGGTCGAATTCGGGCTGATTGCCGAGCCTGATGGCTTGCGGATTTATGGCTCGGGCATCGTCTCGTCGGCAGCGGAAAGCGTCTTCGCGCTCGATGACCCTAGCCCCAACCGCATCGGCTTCGACCTGAAGCGGGTGATGCGCACCGAATATCGCATCGACGATTTCCAGCAGAATTATTTCGTCATCCCGAGCTTCGACGAGCTGCTGCGGGTGACGGTGGAGACGGACTTCGCGCCGCTTTATGCTGAGATATTGGCGCAGCCGGATATCCCGATCGCCGCGATTTTGCCGGAGGATGAGGTGATCACGCGGGGGACGCAGGAGTATGCGCGCGCCAAGGGTGGGGCGCAGATTGTCTGAGTTCATCTTCTCGCGCCGGGCAATAACAAAAGGGCTGGTCGCGATGGCTATTCTTGGTCGCTGGTCTGACGGCGATGCGCGGCTCGGCGGTAGCGGTAGTGAGCTGCCACACTATCCTGCTCACCTGGCAGACGCTGAAATCAACCGGATATTCGATCGCGCCAAGGCCGAACTTTCAGCGAAGACCGCTTTAAATATCGGCACCTGGCACATGGACAAGGCGCGCTGGGCCGTCGACATGGAAATCGGCCTCATCACCTTTACCGGCAAGGACGCCGTAGCTCGCGCGCCGGTGCAGGTGATCGGCACACGGTCGCTCGCGGATGGGACATTCCTTTGGGCCCGGGATCACCCGTCGATCCCGGTGCCGCTGCGGCGCCATGCCGCGCTGGTCAAGGCATTCGGTGAGCAGCAGGGTCTGAAGGCGATGACCACCCGCAAGATTGAAGCCAGCGAAGAAGAGGCTTGGGAGCTGACGGCGCTAGCTGTTCACCTCGCCGGCGCCGATGGTGCTTATCGCGGGCCAACCGACAAAGCCGAGGTGTTCATGACTTTCGGCGAAATCACCGTCACCAAGGCGTAGCGATCATCCGAACTGGCGCGGGCAAGCGCCTCCTGCCGTCCGTCGCGCCATTACCCGGCGACCTACCGCACCCGCAACCGCAGCACTGTCCAGTCCCCCAGCTCGGTCCGCCCCGCCACGCGGCACCCAGACCGCCGATAGGCCCGCGCCACCGCGCTTGCCTGTGTCGTCAGCAGTCCTGCCAGGACGATTTGCGCGCCGGGCGCGGCGATGGCGGCGATGTTGGGCGCTAGCTCGACCAGCGGCCCCGCCAAGATGTTGGCGATGACAAGGTCGTAGGGCGCGCGGCGCTGGACCAATGCGTCTTGCGTGCCGTCCGCCACCGCCAGCGCGACGCGGCCCATGCGCTGGCCGAGCGGCACGCCGTTGATCGCAGCATTCTCCGCTGTCACCTCGATCGAGACGGGGTCGATATCGGTCGCGGTCGCATAAGCGCGCGGCCACAAATGGAGCGCGGCGAAGGCGAGCAGGCCGGTGCCGGTGCCGATGTCGATCAGATTGTCGACGCGCGTGCCGGCGCGCTTCATCGCGTCGAGCATGAGCAGGCAACCGGTCGTCGTCTCGTGATGGCCAGTGCCGAACGCCCGGCTCGCCTCGATGCGGAAGGCGCGTGCATCGGTCGGGATCGCCCCTTGATAGGCTGAGGTGTGGACGAAGAATCGGCCGGCGCGGACAGGCTCGAGCCCCGCTTGGCTAAGCGTCACCCAATCCTGGTCCTCGATCCGCTCGATCACCGGCTCCGCATCGCCCGCGCTCGGGACCAGCGCGCGAATGGCGGCGATGTCACGCTTGCCGGGTTTCTCGGCGAGATAGACGTCGAGCCGCCAGTCATTCGGGTCATCAGGTGTGGCCTCGCGGGTGAGGAACACCGGCGCGGGTTCGATCATCACGAGCGCGTCGCTATCCTCAATTCCCTCGGCCTCGGCCTTGGTGCACGGGAGGGTCAGTTTCCAGCTGGTCATAAGTGAGCCCTATGGCCGGAATGATCCTCCCCCGCCAGGGGGAGGTGGCGCCGAAGGCGACGGAGGGGGAGGACTCTCGGCCGAAGACGATGCTTCCTCCCCCTCCAACAGCTTCACTGGTCCCCCTCCCCCTGGCGGGGGAGGATTTTGGGTTACTCGTGCCGCAACGCGTCGATCGGGTTCAGGCTCGCCGCGCGCCTTGCCGGGAAATAGCCGAACACCACGCCGATCACTGCCGAGATCGCAAAGGCAGCGATATTGATCTGCAAGTCGAACAGCCAGGTCAGCTTGAGCAGCGGCACCAGCGCCGCGATCACCAGCTGCGCGAACAGCAGCCCGGCAATGCCGCCCAGGCAGGAAAGCGCGATCGCCTCGATCAGAAACTGCATCAGCACCTCGCGCGCGACCGCGCCGATCGCCAGGCGAATGCCGATTTCGCGGGTGCGTTCGGTCACGCTCACCAGCATGATGTTCATGATGCCGATGCCGCCGACGACCAGGCTGATCGCCGCCACTGCCGAGACGATGCCAGTGAGCAAAGCGGTCGATTGCGCCAGTGTGTCGCTGAACTGTTTGGTGTCGAAGATGAAGAAATCATCGTCCTTGCCGGGCGTGATGTTGCGCCGTTCCCGCATCAGTGCGGTAATCGCCTCCTGCACCTGCGCGGTTGAATAATCGTCGCTGACGCCGACCAGCATCACGCGCACGTCGCGATTGCCAGTGATGCGGCGCTGCACCGTCTTGATCGGCATCACGACGAGATCGTCCTGATCGACGCCGAAGCCGCCTTGGCCCTTGGCGGCGAGCACGCCGATCACCGTGCAAGTGAAGCCGGAGATGCGCATCTGCTCGCCGACCGGTTCCTTGTCCTTGAACAGATTGACCTTGACCGTGTTGCCGAGGATGCAGACCGACTTGCCGGCGCTTTCCTCCTGCGGCGTAAAGATGCGGCCGTCGGCGATCGTCCAGGGATTGACGTTGAAAAAGTCGTCGGTGGTGCCGTTGACCGTGGTCGACCAATTGGCGCCGTTATAGATGACGGTCACCGTCTGCTGCGCTTCGGGCGCGACTGCCTTGATGCCGGCGATCTGCTTTTCGACCGCGGTGACGTCTTCGCTCTTGAAATCGGCCGGGCGCGGCCCGCCACCGCCGCGGCCAAAACCCTGGCCGGGGCGCACCTGCAGGATGTTGGTGCCCAGCGAGGCAATCGATTGCTGCACCGCCGCTGTCGTCGCCTTGCCCAGCGTCACCATCGCGACGACGGCGGCGACGCCGATGATGATGCCGAGCGTCGTCAGGAACGAGCGCAATTTGTGCCGCATGATCGAGCGCAGCGCGAGGAGGATGGTGGTGCCGAGCATCGTCTTACGCCTGCACCCCCGCCCGCGCGCCGGCTTCGACGCGCTCGACCAGCCCGTCCTTGAAATGGACGATGGTGCGCGCGAACGCGGCCATGTCGCCTTCATGCGTCACCATCAGGATGGTGATGCCGATCTGACGGTTGAGATCGGTCAAGAGCTCCATGATCTCGATCGAGCGTTCGGAGTCGAGATTGCCGGTCGGTTCGTCGGCGAGCAGCACGTCGGGATTGGTGACGATCGCGCGCGCGATGGCGACGCGCTGCTGCTGCCCGCCGGACAGCTCGGCCGGCGTGTGGTCCCACCACTCGGCGAGCCCGACTTTGTCGAGCGCGGCCATTGCGGCGGCGTGGCGTTCGGCCTTGGGATCACCGCGATAGAGCAACGGCAGCTCGACATTTTCGAGCGCGGTTGTGCGTGCGAGCAGATTGAAACCCTGAAAGACGAAGCCGAGATATTTGCGGCGTAAGAGCGCGCGCTGGTCGCGGTCCAAGCGCTCGACATGGACGCCGCGAAACGTGAAGGTCCCCGCACTCGGCACGTCGAGACAGCCGAGGATGTTCATTGTCGTCGACTTGCCCGAGCCGGACGGGCCCATCACCGCGACAAAATCGCCGCCCTGAATGTCGAGGTCGATGCCCTTCAGCGCCTGGAACGCAGTCGCGCCGGCGCCATAGGTCTTGGTGACGCGCCGGAGCGAGATGAGCGGGGCGGCGGGATCAGCCACCGCTGCGCCGCTGGCCACCGCCCGAGCCCCCTGCCGCACCGGCACCCGCGCCGCCGCCCGAGCGCTTGCCGCTCTTGTCCTTGGCGAGCTCGCCGGTCACGACCTTCATGCCAGGCTTCAAATCACCCGCCAGCACTTCGGTCACCACGCCATTAGTGTCGCCGGTGGTGACGGTCAGCTTTTTCAGCGTGCCGTCGTCCTGCTGGATATAGAGCTGCTGCTGGGCATGGCGGCCGACCTTTGCGCCACGTTGCTGGCCCCGGTTGAGCCGGGGCGGCCCGAAGGCGGACGCGATGCCGCCGCTCGACTGGCTGGTATCAGTCGGCTTGTAGCGGAACGCGGCATTGGGCACGAGCAGCACGTCGTTCTTGGAAATCGTGGTGATGTCGGCGGTTGCGGTCATCCCCGGACGCAGCTGCAAATCGGGATTGGCGACCGACAGCGTCGCGCCATAAGAGACGACTTGCTGCGTCGTCGTCGAACTCGTCGAGCTGCTGCTGGCATTCTGCGCCGACAAGTTGGAGCCCAAATCGACGCGGGTGATCGCCGCCGGGAATTGCGCACCGGGGAAAGCGTCGACGGTGAAGGTTGCTTGCTGGCCCTCGCGTACTTCACCGACATCGGCTTCGTCGATCTGCACTTCGAGCTTCATCTTCGAGAGATCCTCGGCGATGACGAACAGGGTCGGCGTGTTGAACGATGCCGCCACTGTCTGGCCGGGTTCGATCTGGCGAGCGAGGACGACGCCGTTGACCGGCGAATAGATCACCGCTTTCTTGAGCTGGGTGACGTTGGATGAGAGTGCTGCCTGCGCTGAGCCGACATTGGCTTCGGCCGCGCGAAGATTGGCCGCCGCGCGTGCCGCATCGGCAATGGCCTGGTCCATTTCGGTCTTGGCCGGCACGCGCCCGCCTGAGAGCTTGCTCACCGCTTCGTAGCGCGCCAGCGTCGCGCGGGATTGCGCGAGCGTCGCCTTGGCCTGCGCGACCGCCGCGACATTGGCGTTGAGCGCGGCTTGCGACTGGTTGACCGCATCCTGGAAGCGCGAGGGATCGACGATCGCGAGTGCCTGACCCTTGGTGACATGGTCGTTGACGTCGACCAGAACCTTGGTGACGAGCCCCGACAACTCCGAGCCCACCGTCACTTGGTTGGTCGGCGCGAGCTTGCCCGTTGCCGAAACGCTGACGGTGAGGTTGCCGCGCTCGACCGGCGCGGTCGCATATTCGGTCTTGGCACCGCCGCCGAAAAAGCGGAGCGCGAGCAGCGCCAGCAGGACGACGCCAAGCGCGATCGCGCCCCATTTGGCATAGCGGCGCCAGGCGGGCTTGGGCCTTACGCCCAGGAAATCGTCAAGATTGGAAGCGCTTGCGTCTGCCATAATGGTTCCCGTCAATGCCCCGGCTGACCGTCGCCGCGCCGCAGCGGCTCGGCAGTGGGGATGGGGCCGGCGGCATCCCAGCCGCCGCCCAAGGCCAGATAAAGCTGCACCAGCGCCTGCGCCTCGTCCGATCGCGCGCCGATCAGGCTGCTTTGCGCAGACAGGAGCTGCGCTTCGGCGTTGTTGAGCGTGGTGATGTCGGTGAGGCCGGCGCGATATTGCACGCGGGCGAGCTGCGCGGCGTTGGTCGCCGCATCGACCGCAGTCGTCAATTCCTGCTGGCGTGCCTGCGCGGTGTGGAGCGCGACCAGGCCGTTCTCGACATCCTGCAGCGCGGTCAGCACCGTCGATTTATAGGCGGCAAAGGCTTGCTCGGCCGCGGCGCGGCGCGCGCGCACCACCGATTTGCTTTTGCCCGCATCGAAAATCGTCTGGGCGATATTGGCGAAGACGCGGCCGGTGACGATGTCGGTCAGCGTCGAGACCGTATTGGCGTTCGAGCTGACGCTGCCGCCGATCGAGAATTGCGGATAAAGCTGCGCTTGCGCCACGCCGATATTGGCAGTCGCGGCCGCCAGCGTGCGCTCGGCCGAGCGGACATCGGGGCGCAAGCGGATGATGTCGCCGGGAATGCCCGCCGGCACCGCATCGGGGCCCTTGGGGATCGGTGCGGCGGCGATCAGCTGCGCACGCAGAGCGCCGGGCGCTTGACCGGTCAGCACGCCGAGCGTGTCCGACGCTTGCTCGAATTGTTGCTGCAGCGTTGGCACTTGCGCTGCGGTCTGGGCGCGCTGGGCGCGCGCCTGCTCGGCATCGAGCGACGAAACCAGCCCGGCTTGCGCGCGATAGCCCGCAATCTCGAAATTCTCGTTCTGGATGGCGACGCTGCCTTGCGCGATGCTGACCGAGGCCTGCGCGGCGCGCGCGAGGATGTAGCTGCGCGCGACTTCCGAGGCGACGCTTGCCTGCACCCGCGCCAGGCTGAACCCGCTCGATTCGTAGTTGCGCTTGGCGGCTTCGCTCGCGCGCCGGTTGCCGCCGAAAATGTCGAGCTGGTATGATGCATCTGCACCGATCGACACCGTCTGGTTGGTGATGCCGGCATTGGTAATCGAACCGAACGTCTGGCCGCGCAGGCTGAAATTGCGCGAATAGCCCGATGTCGCGCTCACGCTTGGGAAGAGCGATGCGCGCGTCTGGACATAGCTTTCGCGCGCTTGCCGCAGCCGCGCCACTGCCTGCTCGATATCCAGATTCTGCTTGAGCGCGGTGTCGATGATGCCGTTCAGCAACGGGTCGTTGAAGCTCGTCCACCAGTGCGGCAAGTCGCTCGCCTGCCCTGCGGGTGCGGCGGCGGTGTAGGCGGGGGGCACCCCGAGCGTCGCATCGGCGGGCGGGCGATAGGTCGGCCCGACCGCGCATCCCGCGACCAATAGACAGGATATCAGGCTGAAACGACGCGACGACATTGCCGCTGATGTGCCCGGATCGCCCCTGCGCCGTCCAGCGCAATTTTTCGTTAGCGCGCGTTCACCGTGAAATCCGTTGCAGTGCGGCAACTATTTCATTCAATTTCGAGTATTATGGCGTCGACCGCCAGGCTCTCGCCGGGGTTAGCGCTCACGGATTTCACTGTGCCCGCTTTCTCGGCGCGCAGGATGTTCTCCATCTTCATCGCCTCGACGACCGCCAGCGGCTGGCCGATCTCGACCTTGTCGCCGGGGCCGACGTCGAGCCGCTGGAGCAACCCCGGCATCGGGCAGAGCAGGAAGCGCGACAGATCGGGCGGGACTTTCTCGACCAGATGCGCGGCGTGTGGCGCGGCGTGGGCAGGCAGTACGCGGGCGACATGCGCTGCACCGCGCGTCGTCAACTTGAACCCGGTGCGGGTGCGGGCGATGCGCACAGTCAGCGGCTCGCCATCGACCTCGGCGTCGATCATGCGGTCGCCCGGCGTATATTCGGCGATCAGATCGAGCGCCTCGCCATCGACGACGACTTCGTCCTCGCTCAGCGATACGTCATGATCGACGCCGGCGATGCGGACCACCCAATCGGCCGGCGGCGGCAGGCGATCGCCCAATTGCCCCTCGATCCGCCGGGCGCGATCGGCCTCGGCGGTGGCGGCAAACGCCGCGATACCGGCGAGCGTGCGGACGAGGTCGGACGCGGCGGGCGCGCCGTGGAAGCCCTCGGGATATTCCTCGGCGATGAAGCCCGTGGTCAGCGCACCCGAGCGGAAGCGCGGATGCTGCATCAGCGCGGAAAGGAAATCGATATTGTTGCCCGGCCCCTCGATCTCGAACGCATCGAGCGCGCCGATCTGCGCGTCGATCGCTTCCTCGCGGGTCGGCGCCCAGGTGATCAGTTTGGCGATCATCGGGTCGTAGAAGATGCTGACCTCGCCGCCTTCACGCACGCCGTCGTCGACGCGGATATAAGGTTCGTCGCCGTCAATATTCTCCGTCACCCCAGCGAAAGCTGGGGTCGCTGCCGACGGCTCACTTTCATCAGCCGACCCCAGCTTTCGCTGGGGTGACGGTTGCGAAGAGTATGGCGTCTCACCGGCTTCCGGCGGATTATACCGCACCAGCCGCCCGGTGCTGGGCAGGAAGCCGCGATACGGGTCCTCGGCATAGACCCGGTTCTCGATCGACCAGCCGTTGATGCCGATGTCCGCCTGCCCGAAGCCGAGCTTCTCGCCCGCCGCCACCCGAATCATCTGCTCGACCAGGTCAAGGCCGGTAATCGCCTCGGTCACCGGATGCTCGACCTGCAGCCGCGTGTTCATTTCGAGGAAGTAGAAGCTCTCGCCCGTGGTATCCGCGCCCGAAACGATCAGCTCGACTGTGCCCGCCGAATAATAGCCGACCGCGCGGGCCAGCGCGACGCATTGCTCGCCCATCGCCTTGCGCATCTTGGAGGTGACGAACGACGACGGCGCTTCCTCGACCACCTTCTGGTGACGGCGCTGGATGCTGCACTCACGCTCGTTCAGGTAGACAATGTTGCCGTGCTGATCGCCGAGGATCTGGATTTCGATGTGGCGCGGGCTCTCGATGAATTTCTCGATGAACACGCGGTCATCGCCGAAGCTGGCGAGGCCTTCGCGCTTGGTCGCCTCGAACCCTTCGCGGACATCCTGCTCGGCGTATGCCAGCCGCATCCCCTTGCCGCCGCCGCCGGCCGAGGCTTTCATCATCACCGGATAGCCGATGTCGGACGCGATCTTCACCGCCTCATCGGTATCGGCGATTTCGCCCAGAAAGCCGGGCACGACATTGACGCCCGCTGTCTTGGCGAGCTTCTTCGATTCGATCTTGTCGCCCATCGCGGCGATGGCGCCCGGCGGCGGGCCGACGAACGCGATGCCGGCCTCGGCGCACGCCTTGGCGAAGCTCTCGCGCTCGGAGAGGAAGCCATAGCCGGGGTGGATGCAATCCGCGCCCGTCGCCTTGGCGGCGGCAAGGATCAGGTCGGCCTTGAGATAGCTCTCCGCCGCCGGCGCCGGCCCAAGCCGAACCGCCTCGTCCGCCATCAGGACGTGGGGGGAGCGCGCATCGGCATCGGAATAGACGGCGACGGTGCCAAGCCCCATCCGCTTGGCGGTGCGGAACACGCGGCAGGCGATTTCACCGCGATTGGCGACCAGGATTTTCTTGAACATTAGGAACGCCTCTCCAGCATTTCTTGATATGCCGATTTGAGCTCCGAGCAAACAGACTCAAACATCGCGAAGTATTGCTGCTCGACGTCCGACTGACTGAGCCCGAAAAGCGCTTCGCATTTCGGCAGTTTCAAATCTCCAGCTAGGCGACGCCCTTCCTGCGTTAAGTCTTGTTTCAAATCGATTGCGGGCTGAAGGTCTCCCCCATTTCGCATTCCGTAATCGACACACCAAAGGCAGTATACTAGCTCCTCCTCTGGGACGACCAGTTCCGGCGAGAAAGCTCGGCGCTGGATCACGGCGTCACCTTTCTCGATGATCCAATCTTCCAGCTCTGAAATCGTCAAGGGCGGAAGCGGATCGCTCATTCCGCCGCCTCCACCATCCGCATCGGTTCTTCCGCCACCATCGGCTTCAGCCCCAGCCGCTCGAACATCGCGCCGTCCGCACTATCCCCCCGGTTGCCGGTCGTCAGCAGTTTGTCGCCGGTGAAGATGCTGTTCGCGCCCGCCATGAAGCAAAGCGCCTGCGTCGCCTCACTTATGCTCTCGCGGCCTGCTGACAGCCGCACCATGCTCATCGGCATCGTGATCCGCGCGACCGCGACGGTGCGGACGAATTCGATATCGTCGATCTTCGCCATTGGGGTCCCCGCGAGCATGTCGCCCAGCGGTGTCCCCGGCACCGGCACCAGCGCGTTGACCGGCACGCTTTCCGGGTGGCGCGGCAGCGTCGCCAGCGCATGGATGAAGCCGACGCGGTCGCTGCGTGTCTCGCCCATGCCGACAATGCCGCCGCAGCACACCGCAATCCCCGCCTCGCGGACATGCTCGAGCGTCTCCAGCCGATCCTCGAACGTCCGCGTCGTGATGATGGTGCCGTAATTCTCGGGCGAGGTATCGATATTGTGGTTGTAGTAATCGAGCCCCGCCGCTTTCAGCCGGCGCGCCTGATGCTCCTCCAGCATGCCCAGCGTCATGCAGGTTTCGAGGCCCATCGCCTTCACGCCCTCGACCATCTCGCAGACGGCATCGAGATCGCGATCCTTGGGGTTGCGCCAGGCCGCGCCCATGCAGAAACGCTGCGAGCCCGCTGCCTTGGCTTCCGCCGCCGCCGCGAGCACGGCGTCGACGTCCATCAGCTTTTCGGCCTTCAGGCCGGTGTCGGCATGGGCGGACTGGCTGCAATAGCCGCAATCCTCCGGGCAGCCGCCGGTCTTGATGCTGAGCAAGGTGCACAGCTGGACCTCCGCGGGCGCGTGGTGCGCGCGATGCGCCTCGGCAGCGCGGAAGACAAGTTCGGTGAAGGGCAAGTCGAACAGCGCGGTGACTTCGGCGCGGGTCCAGTCGGTGCGGGGTTCGCTGTCGAGCATTATCGTCATTTCGTCATCGCCCGTTTGATGCGCTGCTCAAGCTGCGCGCCTTCTGCCTCGTCAAAGCCATAGGATGTATAGACTTGCCGGCCCTCGGCATCGAACAGGTACAGGCGCGGAATGCCGACCTTGCCTTGGGGAATATCTTTAAAATCGGCGCCCACAATCTGTTGATAGGCGCGGACATCTGCAACGAGATAGTCGACATCGCTCAGGCCGGCGCGGTCGAGGAATTGCGCAACCTGATCGGCGGGCTGGTCCGGATCAGGATTGCCCTCGCGTCGATTGATATACAGGAAGTTATAGCTCTTGCCCAAATCCTTGCGCGCCTTGTCGAGATAAGGCGCCTCGGCGACGCAGGGCGGGCACCAGCTTGCCCAGACGGCGATCAAGGTCGGCTTGCCTGAGGCGACGCGCGAGCCAAGCTGAACGGCGGCACCTTGGCGTGACATCAAAGGGATGTGGGCCAGCGACGCGATTGATCGTCCCGTGGTCGGGGCGGCCTGGTCGGCCGACGCCGATACCGTCATCAGCCAAGCCATGGCCGAAAAGGCGAGGATCGATCGAGCAAAACGCATGGTCATTCCTTATTCCGCCGCCTCACTCTCGGGTGGCATGTTATGGCCTAGCAGCCGCAGCACTTTCGCCGCAGCCTCGACCAGATTGGTGCCAGGGCCGAAAATCGCCTGGACACCGGCCTCGCGCAGGAACTCATAATCCTGCGCGGGGATGACGCCGCCGGCGATGACCTTGATGTCGGCGCGGCCGGCATCTTTCAGATGACCGATCAGTTCGGGGATCAGCGTCTTGTGGCCGGCTGCGAGGCTGGAGGCGCCGACGACGTCGACATCGCTGTCGATGGCGAGCGCGGCGGCCTCGGCGGGGGTCTGGAACAGCGGGCCGGGCACGACCTCAAACCCCAGATCGCCGAACATGCTCGACACCAGATTGGCGCCGCGATCATGCCCGTCCTGCCCCATTTTGGCGACAAGCATGCGGGGCTTGCGGCCCAGGCGACGCTCGGTGGCGGCGACGCCTGATTGCAACAGCGCCCAGCGCGCATCATCGGTATAGGCGCCGCCATAGACGCCGCTGACCGGCGTCGGGCTGGTCGCATAGCGGCCGAACACATCTTCCATCGCGGCGGAGATTTCGCCGAGCGTGGCGCGGGCGCGAGCGCAGTCGATGGCGCGGGCGAGGAGGTTGTTGGCAAATCCTCCCCCGCCGGGGGAGGTGGCAGCCGCGCCAGCGGCTGACGCGTGTGGCGATCCCCCTCCACCAAGCTGCGCTTGGTTCCCCTCCCCCTGGGGGGGAGGATTTTTGTGCCGCGCGGCATCGCGCAGCGCCTCCAGCGCCGCCTGGCACGCGGCCTCGTCCCGGCCCGCTTTCACCCGGTTGATCCGGGCGATCTGCCCTTCGCGCACCGCGTGATTGTCGACTTCCAGAATGTCGATCGGGTCCTGCTCGGCGAGCCGGTATTTGTTGACGCCGACGATCACGTCCTCACCGCGATCGACTCGGGCAGCACGCGCGGCGCTGGCTTCCTCGATCATCGCTTTGGGCCAGCCCTTGGCGACCGCCGCTGCCATGCCGCCCTCGGCCTCGACGCGCTCGATGATTTCCCAGGCCTTGTCGGCCAGTTCCCTGGTCAGCGCCTCGACATAGTAAGAGCCGCCCAGCGGATCGACGACCCTGGTGATGCCGGTTTCCTCCTGCAGCACGATCTGGGTGTTGCGGGCGATGCGCGCGGAGAAATCGGTGGGCAGCGCAATCGCTTCGTCGAGCGCGTTGGTGTGGAGCGATTGTGTGCCACCGAGCGCCGCTGCGAGGGCCTCCACCGTAGTCCGGATGACGTTGTTGTAGGGGTCCTGTTCCTGCAGCGACACGCCGCTGGTCTGGCAATGCGTGCGCAGCATTTTGGAGCGTTCGTCCTTCGCGCCAAGCTCGGTCATCACCCAGTGCCACAGCAGCCGTGCCGCGCGCAGCTTGGCCACTTCCATGAAGAAGTTCATGCCGATCGCGAAGAAGAACGAGAGCCGCCCCGCGAACGCATCGATGTCAAGCCCTGCCGTCATCGCCGCCTTGGCGTACTCACGGCCGTCGGCGATGGTGAAAGCCAGCTCCTGCACCTGCGTCGCGCCGGCTTCCTGCATGTGATAGCCGCTGATCGAGATGCTGTTGAACTTCGGCATATGCGCCGAGGTATAGGCAATGATGTCCGCTATGATCCGCATCGATGGCTCGGGCGGGTAGATGTACGTGTTGCGGACCATGAACTCCTTGAGGATGTCGTTCTGGATCGTGCCGTCGAGCTGATCCTGCCGCACGCCCTGTTCTTCGCCCGCCACGATGAAAAAGGCGAGGATGGGGATGACCGCGCCGTTCATCGTCATGCTCACCGACATCTTGTCGAGCGGGATGCCGTCGAACAGGATTTTCATGTCGTCGATGGTGTCGATGGCGACGCCTGCCTTACCGACATCGCCGGTGACGCGGGGATGGTCCGAGTCATAGCCGCGGTGCGTGGCGAGATCGAACGCCACCGACAGTCCCTTCTGCCCGGCGGCGAGATTGCGGCGGTAGAAAGCGTTCGATTCCTCGGCGGTCGAGAAGCCGGCGTACTGCCGGATCGTCCACGGGCGCCCGACATACATGCTGGCGCGCACGCCGCGCATGAACGGCGCGAAGCCGGGCAGACCGGGGTCCCAATCGGCGATATCCTCGGCGGTGTAGAGCGGCTTGACGGTAATGCCCTCAGGCGTGTGCCAGCTGAGGTCGGCGCCCTTCACTTCCTTGGCGGCGAGGGCTTGCCAGTCGGCGATTGATGGTCCCGGAGATTTCTTGTCGGTCATCCACCTGCCCCTAACCTGCCCCGTGCTCGCTGAGTAGGGCCTAAGCGCAGTTGAAGGCCCTACTCAGCGTGAATGGCTTTGGCTAGACGGGCGGTGTCTCGCGTTGGCGCGGTTCGCGTCATCCCAGCGTAAGCTGGGATCGCTCAATGGACTGCGACCCCAGCTTTCGATAGGGTCGCAGGCGTGTCTTACGCGCCGTTAAACACCGGCTCGCGCTTCTGGAGGAAGCTGATCGCGCCCTCGCGTGCATCGGCGCTGTCGCCGGCGATTGCCTGGCGGTCGGCCTCGGCCGCCATCGCGGCGGCGTAATCGCTTTCCAGCGCCGCCGCGATCCCCTGGCGCATCAGTCCCAGCGCCAGCGTCGGGCCGCGCGCGAGCCGCTCGGCGAGCGCCATCGCTTCGGCGAGCAGTTCCTCGTCATTCACCGCCTTATAGATCAGGCCCCATTCGGCCGCCTTGTGCGCGGGGATGCGCTCGCCCAGCAGCATCATCTCGGTCGCACGTGCCTTGCCGACCAGCCGCGTGAGCATCCAGCTCGCGCCGCCATCGGGCACCAGGCCGATATTGACGAAGGCCTGCAGGAAATAGCCGCTATGCCCGGCGATGCAGAAATCGGCGGCGAGCGCCAGGCTGCAGCCGATACCGGCGGCCGGCCCTTTCACCGCGCTTACCACCGGCACGCCGAGCCGCGCGATCTTGAGCATCGTTGGGTTGTAGCTGCCATTGAGCGAGCGCTGCGCGCGCTCCCCGCCCGTGGTCGCGGCCCCGTCGCCGCGCCCGGCAAGATCGGCGCCGGAGCAGAAAGCACGGCCTTCGCCGGTGAGCAGCACCGCGCGCGAGCCATCGAGATGATCGAGCGCATGGCCGATCTCCTCGAACATCTGCGGCGGCGCGGCATTGAGCCGATCCGGCCGGTTGAGAGTGATCACCAGCACATCGCCATGCCGTTCGGCGCGGATCGTCTCATAGGTCATTGGCAAGCCCCCTGGGGAAGGTTTCAGCTGTTTGAGTATGCCCGTTAGTCGAGCTATAGGCAACGTGTCCGCTACGTTTGGAAAATCGGGTATGGTGAGCCGATAACGCTACGGCAGCGCCGCTCCACACCCCGCTTGTGTCAATGCGCGTCTTTCGGCGTTTCCATAATCTCGGTCAGCACGCCGCCCATATCCTTGGGATGGACGAAGAAAATCAGCGTGCCGTGCGCGCCGAGTCGCGGCTCGCCGAGCACTTTGCAGCCCTTGGCCTCAAACCATGCCTTGGCTTCGTGGATGTCGGGCACTTCATAGCAGAGATGGTGCTGCCCGCCCGCCGGGTTCTTCTCGAGAAAGGCGCGGATGGGGGAGGCGTCGCCCAAGGGCTCGATCAGCTCGATCTGGCTGTTGGGGGTGTCGACGAAGCAGACGCGCACGCCTTGCGCTGGGAGGTCGAACGGTTCGCGGATCACCTCGGCGCCCATCACGTCGCGGTAGAAGGCTATCGAACCGTCGATCGAGGGCGTCGCGACCCCGACATGGTTGAGGCGGCCGAGTTTCATCCTTCGATCCTTGGCGTCGCACCGCCTTGGCCGCTGCGCGTCATTTCGATCATCGTTTCGATGCGGATGACGCGCTCGTTGATGTTGCCCACCTTGGAGGTCACCGTGCGCAAATCGTCGGCAACGGTGCGAATATCGGATCGTAGGCCGTCGATTCGTTCCTGCATGAGCATGACATTTTTGAGCGCGCTGAAAGCGTCGCCGACCGTGCTCATCGCGCGCCCATTTCGCGCAGCATGCGATCGACATCGGCATGAGTCTCGCGCAGCGTTGCGCTCATTTCGTCGAGCGACGCTTCCATGCGAGGCAGGGCGGCGTTCACTTCATCGACGAGCGCCGCAAGCTCGGTCTCGCCCGCGCCAGTGGGGGCGGCCATGTAAAGGCTGGTCGCCTCGCGTACGACATGGCCAACGGACTTGCCGTTCCGCCGCGCGAACGCGTCAAGCGCCGCCTTATGATCGCGGCTGGTGAGAAAGGTTACGCGCTCGGTCTGCATGGCTGCTCCTTATCATGTGATTATAAGGTGTAGCCGAGTTTCACACAAGCAGGCCAACCCTGCTCACAACGGAATATTATCATGCTTCTTCCACGGGTTCTCCAACTGCTTCCCCCGCAGCTTGCGCAACCCCAGCGCCACCCGCCGCCGCGTTGAGTGCGGCAGGATCACCTCGTCGATGAACCCCTTGCTCGCCGCCACGAACGGATTGGCGAAGCGCGTTTCATATTCCGCCGTCCGCTCGGCGATCTCCTCGGGCGTTTTCCCGCGGAAGATGATCTCGACCGCGCCTTTCGCCCCCATCACCGCGATTTCGGCGGTCGGCCAGGCATAGTTCAAGTCGCCGCGCAGATGCTTGGACGCCATCACGTCATACGCGCCGCCATAGGCCTTGCGGGTGATGACGGTGATCTTGGGCACGGTCGCCTCCGCATAAGCGAACAGCAGTTTGGCGCCGTGCTTGATGATGCCGTTGAGCTCCTGCGCGGTGCCGGGGAGGAAGCCGGGCACGTCGACGAACGTCACGATCGGGATTTCGAACGCGTCGCAGAAGCGCACGAAGCGCGCTGCTTTCTTGGACGAATTGATGTCGAGCACGCCCGCCAGCACCATCGGCTGGTTGGCGACGATGCCGACGGTGCGCCCCTCGATCCGGCCGAAGCCGATGATGATGTTGGCGGCGTGGGTCGGCTGGATTTCGAAGAAATCGCCCTCGTCGACTGTCTTCCGGATCAGCTCGTGCATGTCATAGGGCTGGTTGGCGCTCGCAGGCACCAAGGTGTCGAGGCTGTCTTCGATGCGGTCCCACGGGTCCGACGACGGCCGCTCAGGCACCGCCTCGCGGTTCGAGGCGGGCAGGAAATCGATGAAGTCGCGCGCCGCCAGCAACGCCTCGATATCATCCTCAAACGCGACGTCCGCCACGCCGGATTTGGTGGTGTGAGTGATCGCGCCGCCCAGTTCCTCCTGCGTCACGATCTCGTTGGTCACCGTCTTCACCACATCGGGGCCGGTGACGAACATGTAGCTTGAGTCCTTCACCATGAAGATGAAGTCGGTCATCGCCGGCGAATAGACCGCGCCGCCGGCGCATGGCCCCATGATCAGGCTGAGCTGCGGGACGACGCCCGAGGCGAGCACATTACGCTGGAACACCTCGGCGTAACCGCCGAGCGACGCCACGCCTTCCTGAATGCGCGCACCGCCCGAGTCGTTCAGGCCGATCACCGGCGCACCGACCTTCATCGCCATGTCCATGATCTTGCAGATTTTCTGCGCGTGCCGCTCGCTGAGCGAGCCGCCGAACACGGTGAAGTCCTGGCTGAACACGAACACCAGCCGCCCGTTGATCGTGCCCGATCCGGTGACGACGCCGTCGCCCGGCACGATCTGCTCGGCCATGCCGAAATCGGTCGAGTTGTGCTCGACATACATGTCGAGCTCTTCGAACGAGCCCTGGTCGAGCAGCACATCGAGCCGTTCGCGCGCGGTGAGCTTGCCCTTGGCATGCTGCGCGGCGATGCGCTTCTCGCCGCCGCCCAATCGCGCCGCCGCCCGCTTTTTCTCGAGTTCCGCGATGGTCGACGACATGGCTTGCGCATCCCCTGTTGTGTGGGATCCCTTTTCCAAGGAATGCCGGGGAGCGCAAGCGCGAGCGCTCGACTGGCAATTTGGCGCGCCATCCCCTATGTGCGCCGGCCATGCTGGACAGCGTTGCCCCGCCGATGCCCATCCCCGGGCATATCGACCCCGTGCCCGTGCCGCGCGTTGCGCCGGTGCGCGCCGATGGGCGCGTCGATCTGGTCGGGCTGTCGAAGGACGCGATCCGCGCCGCGCTCAGCGATGCCGGCATGGAGCCCAAACAGGCGAAGCTGCGCGCCAAGCAGTTGTGGCACTGGATCTACAATCGCGGCGTGACCGATTTCGCCGCGATGACCGACATCGCCAAGGCACAGCACCCGTTGCTCGCCGAGCGTTTCGTCGTCGGGCGGCCTGAGGTTGTCGAGGCGCAGGTCTCGACCGACGGCACGCGCAAATGGCTGCTCCGCGCGCCGGACGCGCAGGATTACGAGATGGTGTTCATTCCCGATGCCGATCGGGGAACATTGTGCGTGTCGAGCCAGGTCGGCTGTACGCTCAATTGCCGCTTCTGCCACACCGGCACGATGCGGCTCGTCCGCAACCTGACCTCCAGTGAGATCGTCGGCCAGGTGATGCTGGCGCGCGATGCGCTGGGCGAATGGCCCTCCAGCCCCGATGGCCGCCTGCTCACCAACATCGTGATGATGGGCATGGGCGAGCCGCTCTATAATTTCGACAGCGTTCGCGATGCGCTGAAGATCGTGATGGACGGCGACGGCCTCGCGCTCAGCAAGCGGCGCATCACGCTCTCGACCAGCGGCGTCGTGCCGATGATGGCGCGCGCGGGCGAGGAAATCGGGGTGAACCTGGCGGTGTCGCTCCACGCCGTCACCAAGGACATTCGCGACGAGATCGTGCCGCTCAATCGTAAGTACGGCATCGACGAGCTGCTCCAGGCCTGTGCCGATTATCCTGGTGCCAATAATGCGCGGCGCATCACCTTCGAATACGTCATGCTGAAGGACAAGAATGACAGCGATGCCGATGCGCGCGAGCTCGTTCGCCTGATCCGCCAGTATAAGCTGCCCGCCAAGGTGAACCTCATTCCGTTCAACCCCTGGCCCGGCGCGCCGTACGAATGCTCGACGCCAGAGCGGGTGCGCGCGTTCAGCAACATCATTTTCGAAGCGGGTATCTCCGCCCCCGTACGCACGCCACGCGGGCGGGACATCGATGCGGCGTGCGGGCAACTCAAGACCGCGGCCGAACGCAAGAGCCGCGCCGAGCTCGATCGGCAGGCCGAAGAAAAGCTGGCGGCGCTCAGCTGATGCTGGAGCCGGCTCGCCGTGCGCTGGTCGGGCAAGTCGTCGCACTGTTCAACGATGCCGCCAAGGGCGAGCGCCCGATCGAGCGCTCCGCCGAGGCGCTGATCCCGCCCGGCTCGGTCGCCTGGCGCGTCCATGGCGACGTCGCGACGATGATGATCGGCGGCATCGCCGCTTTGCTACTCCATATGCTCCACCCGCTCGCGCTGGCGGGCGTGTGGGACCATAGCAATTTCCGCCGAGACCTGATCGGCCGGTTGCGCCGCACCGCGCGCTTCATCGCGATCACGACTTATGGCGCGCGCGGCGATGCCGAGGCAGCGATCGCGCGGGTGCGGGCAATCCATGCGCGAGTGGCGGGCGTTACGCCGACGGGCGAGGCGTATCGCGCCGACGATGCGGCGCTGCTTGCCTGGGTGCATGTCGCCGGCGCGATCATGTTTCTCGATAGCTGGCGCCGCTATGGCGAGCCGCTGATGAGCCGCGCCGATCAGGACGCCTATTTCGCTGACGTTGCGCCGATTGCGCGGTTGCTCGGCGCCGATCCGGTGCCAGTCACGCGGGCGGAGGCCGAGGCCCTGGTCGAGAAGTTCCGTGGTGAGCTGACCCCGTCCGATCGCAGCCGCGAGGTCGCGCGCATCATCACCCGCCACCAGCCCGCCCGATTGCGCGACTTGCCGCCCCAGGCGGTAGCGACTCAAGCCGCAGTCGATCTGCTGCCGCCCTGGGCGCGCGCGATGCACGGCCTCGACGGATCGGGCCTCGCCCGCCCGGCGATCGACCTCGCCGCGTTCGGCATGGCGTCGGGCTTGCGCTGGGCGTTTGCGGGCGCGCGTTAGTCGGTCGACAGCGTCGCTCCGGGCGGGCAAGGGGCGGATGATGATCCTCACTTTCCTCCCCCTCCTCGCCGGCTTCATCGGCGGGACGATGAACGCGCTGGCGGGGGGCGGCACGTTCGCGACGCTGCCGGCGCTGATCTTTGTCGGTCTGCCTGCCAATGCCGCCAACGCGACCTCGAATGTCGCGCTGCTGCCTGGTGCTGCGACCAGCGCCTGGGGGTTTCGCGACGAGCTGGCGCCGATCGGTGGGGTGGGCATCAGGACGCTGAGCGTCATCACCTTTGTCGGCGGGCTGGCGGGTAGCGTGTTGCTGGTGCTGACGCCGAGCCGGACGTTCGATTTCATCATTCCCTGGCTGCTGCTGATCGCGTTTCTGGTGATTGCATTCGGCAAGCGCGCGGCGGCGTGGCTGCATGACCGGGTGACGATCGGTCGCCCGACGCTGATGGCGGCGCAAGGCGTGCTCGGCATTTATGGCGGCTATTTCGGCGGCGGCGTCGGTTTGATGACGACGGCGGTCTATGGCCTGCTCGCCAACGTCTCCCCCCGCGCGCTGTTTGCGCCGCGCACGCTGATGCTGGCGATCGCCAATCTGGCAGCGGCGCTGGTGTTCGTGGGCAGCGGGCTGGTGCGCTGGTGGGCGTGCCTGCCGATGCTGGTGGGGGCGATTCTCGGCGGCTGGGCGGGCACGCATATCGGCAAACGGCTGCCCGCCGGGGTGGTGCGGGCGTGGACGCTAGGGGTGACGGCAGTGACGACCGTGGTGTTTTTTGTCCGGGTTTATGGGTGAGGTGCGCCCCTTCCTGGAAGGGAGGGGCTTAGAGCGGCGGCGCACACCCAAACTCCTCCCCCATTGGGGGAGGTGGCATGCGCAGCATGACGGAGGGGGAGGAAGTCGCTCGTGCCGTTGGGCGTCCTACCCCTCCACCAGCTTCGCTGGTCCCCCTCCCCCTGGCGGGGGAGGATTGAGGGCCGCTACGCCGCGAATGCCTCGGGCGCCAACGCGTAGAGCACGTCTGCCGGGGCCATCGCCGCCGCTTTCAGCCCCAGCGCTTCGGGCACGATCTGCTCGACATAGAAGCGCGCGGTTGCCTGCTTCATCTTGAGGAACTCCGGGTCGCCCTCGGCGCTCGCCGCGATGCGGCCCATCCGCTCCATCAGCCAGCCGCAGGTCGCGACCGACAGCATCGTCAGAAATGGATAGCTCGCCGCCAGGCGATCATCGACCTCCACCGTCAGCAGCCGCCGCGCCACCTCCTCGCAGGCATCGATCAGCGCGCTCAGGCCCGCATCGCGGGTATCGCCGCGCATCTCGGCCAGATGCCGCAGCACGACGCCGCCATTGTCCATGCTGAGCTTGCGGCCGACCAGGTCCGCTGCCTGGATGCCGTTGGTGCCTTCATAGATCGGCGTGATGCGCGCATCGCGGAAGAATTGGGCGACGCCGGTTTCCTCGATATAGCCCATGCCGCCATGCACCTGCACCGCCAGGCTAGCGACTTCATTGCCGAGATCGGTGCCGTGCGCCTTGGCGAGTGGGGTGAACAGATCGAGCCGCTGTTGCGCGCCCTCGAAGCCCAGCGCCGCCCGATCGACCTCGCCTGCAGCAAGGTACACGAGCGCCCGCGCGGCCTGGGTCTGCGCTTTCATCCGCATCAGCATGCGGCGGACATCGGGATGCTCGATGATCGCGACCGGCTCGCGCCCGCCTCCCGCGCGGGCCGACTGGATGCGGTCGCGCGCGTACCCGACTGCGATCTGCGTCGCCGCCTCCGCAATCTGCACGCCCTGCAGGCCGACATTCAGCCGCGCGTTGTTCATCATCGTGAACATCGCGCGCATGCCGCCGAGCTCCGGCCCGATCAGCTCGCCGACGCACTCGCCATTATCACCGAACGAGAGGACGCAAGTCGGCGAGGCGTGCAGGCCCATCTTGTGCTCGATCGAGACGACGCGAACATCGTTGAACGCGCCCGGCTTGCCCTCGGCATCGAGCCGGCATTTGGGGACGAGGAACAGCGACAAGCCCTTGGTTCCCGGCGGCGCATCGGGCGTGCGAGCTAGGACGAGGTGGACGATATTCTCGGCCATGTCGTGGTCGCCGAACGAGATGTAGATTTTCTGCCCCGAGATCGACCACTTGCCATCGGCGCGCGGCTCGGCCTTGGCGCGGACGGCACCGACATCGGAGCCGGCCTGCGGCTCGGTCAGGTTCATCGTCCCCGTCCACGCGCCGGTCGCGAGGTGCGGCAAATAGAGCGCCTGCTGCTCAGGCGAGCCGTGATGGCCAAGCGCCTCGATCGCGCCGACGGTCAGCGTCGGGCATAGTGCAAAGCCCATATTGGCGGTGCCGAGCGTATCGAGCACTGCGGTCTGGATGGCGAACGGCATGCCCTGGCCGCCGAACGCCTCCGGCACGCCGATCGTGCCCCAGCCGCCTTCGACATAGGCCTGGTAGGCTTGCGCATAGCCGGCGGGCATGACGACGCCAGCTTCCGTCCATTTCGCACCGACGGTGTCGCCCACGCGGCGCAGCGGCTCCCACTCGCCGGCCGCGAACGCGCCGACGCCTTCCAGCACCGCATCGATCACGTCATGGCTCGCATTGGCAAAGCGTTCGGTCGCGCCGAGCTCGGCCACTCGGACGATATGGTCGAGCACGAAACGCTGGTCGGCAATGGCGGCGGCAAACGGCACGGCGGCGATCCTCTCTTGTCGCAAGAACGGCCGCGCTATAGCGCCGGGTGATGATGACGCCAAATCCCGAGGTGCCGACCCAAATCCTGCCCTATGGCCGCGCCGCTATCGCGCGGGCGGCAAAGGAAATCTTGGCGGGCGGCATGGTCGCGGTGCCGACCGAGACGGTCTATGGCCTGGCGGCGGATGCGACCGATGGCGCGGCGGTGGCGCGCATCTATGCCGCCAAGGGGCGGCCGAGCTTCAACCCGCTGATCGTGCATGTGCCCGATATCGCCGCCGCGCGCGCGCTGGCGGCGTTCGATCACCGCGCCGAGCTGCTCGCCCATGCTTTCTGGCCCGGCCCGCTGACCTTGGTGCTGCCGATGCGCAGCAGCGCGCCGATCGCGTCCTTGGTGACCGCGGGGCTGGAGACGGTCGCGATCCGCGTGCCGATGCACCGGGCGATGCGCGCGCTGTTGAAAGCGACCGGGCGTCCGCTGGCGGCGCCATCGGCCAATGCGTCGGGCTCGATCAGCCCGACCCGCGCGGCGCATGTCGTGCAGTCCTTAGGCGGGCGCATCCCGCTCGTCATCGATGATGGGCCGACGCTGAAGGGTATCGAATCGACCATCGTGCGCGAGGCATTCGGCACGACGCGCATCCTGCGTCATGGCCCGATAACGACGGATCAGGTGCTGCGCGCGCTCGCCGATCCGACCGGCCGGATCGAGCGCTTCGACCTGGGCGAGGACGCGCCCGACAAGATCGAGGCGCCGGGCCAGATCCTGACGCATTACGCGCCAAGGAAGCCGCTGCGCATCGGCGCGCCGCGCGCGGCGGCAGACGAATATATGATCGGCTTCGGCCCGACGCCGGGCGACGACACGCTGTCGGCGACCGGCGATCTGGAAGAAGCCGCCGCCCGCCTGTTCGACGCGCTCCACCGGGCGGATGCGAGCGAGAAACCCCGCATCGCGATCGCCCCGGTGCCGATCGACGGCATCGGCGAGGCGATCAACGACCGGCTGAGAAGGGCGGCGTATTGGGGTGACCAAGGCTGAGCGAAGGCCGTCACCCCGGGCTTGACCCGGGGTCCCGCTGCCTTTGCCGTCGTCGAAAAGAAGCGGGATCCCGGCTCAAGGCCGGGATCACGGCAGGAATTTACCGGATATTGTTGGCTCAATAACCAATTTGGCGTTTGTTCTGATAGCGCTTGGCCCTCAAGCCCCCACCGCCGCCTTTGACCGCGCCGCGAAGCTCTTGCGCAGCTTGTTGATCTTGGGCGGGATGACCGCCAGGCAATAGGGGTTACGCTGGCCTTCGCCTTCCCAATATTGCTGGTGATAATCCTCGGCCGGATACCAGGTCGAGGCGGGCTCGATCGTCGTCACGATCGGTGCCGGCCAATCGGCCTGGGCGCGTGTGATGCCTTCGCGCGCGGCGGCGTCCTGCTCGGGTGAGAGGGGGAAGATCGCCGAGCGATATTGCGTGCCGACATCATTGCCCTGGCGGTTGAGCGTCGTCGGGTCGTGCGTCGCGAAGAAGATGTCGAGCAGGTCGCCATAGCTGATCTGCGCGGGATCATAAGTGATGCGGATCGCCTCGGCATGGCCGGTATTGCCGCCGCACACCTGCTTGTAGGTCGGGTTCGCCACCGATCCGCCGATATAGCCGCTCTCGACGCCTTCCACGCCGATCACGTCGTTATACACCGCCTCAGTGCACCAGAAGCAGCCGCCGGCAAAAATCGCCGTTTCGCTCGCCATTATCGAAACTCCTGAAGATTGTTACCCGCCATAGATAGGCTCGACGGCGCGCCACACAATCGGCATTAGCGCGGCTTATGAGCGATGCGGAGCGCGGATGATGCAAAAGGGTGCGGTGCTGGTGACAGGCGGCGCGGGCTATATCGGCAGCCATGCCGTGCTGGCACTGGCGGACGCGGGCTGGCCGGTCGTCGTCGTCGACAATCTAGTGACGGGCTTTGCCTGGGCGGTCGACCCGCGCGCGACTTTGGTCCAGGCCAATATCGCCGATGACGAGGTCGTCCGACGCACCATGCGCGAGCATAATGTGGTTGCGGTGATGCATTTTGCCGGATCGGTGGTGGTGCCGGAATCGGTCAGTGACCCGCTCAAATATTATCGCAACAACACCGCCGCGAGCCGATCGCTGATCGAAAGCGCGGTGGCATCGGGCGTGAAGCATTTCATCTTTTCTTCCACCGCCGCGACTTATGGGATACCCGATACCGTACCGATCGGCGAAGACAGCGCGACGCGGCCGATCAATCCCTATGGCATGTCGAAGCTGATGACCGAGATCATGCTGAAGGATGTCGCCGCGGCGCACCCGATCAACTATGCGGCGCTGCGCTATTTCAACGTGGCGGGTGCCGATCCGCACGGCCGCTCGGGCCAGTCGACCGCTGGCGCCACGCACCTCATCAAGGTCGCGGTCGAGGCGGCGACGGGCAAGCGCGACGGGGTGAGCGTGTTCGGCACCGATTTCGCGACGGCGGACGGCACCGGGGTGCGCGATTACATCCATGTCAGCGATCTCGCCGCTGCGCATGTCCACGCGCTGGAATTGCTGATCGCCGATCCGGGCACGAGCCACACGATGAACGCAGGCTATGGCAAGGGTTATTCGGTCAATCAGGTCTTGGACGCCGTCGACCGGGTGACGAACGTCAAGATCGAGCGCCGCTACGAAGGCCGCCGCGCGGGCGATCCCGATGCGCTGGTCGCCGACAACAGCCGCATCCTGGCGACGCTGCCCTGGCGCCCCGCTTATGACGACCTCGACCGCATCGTGACGGACGCACTGGCCTGGGAGCGCAAGCTGGGCGAGCGGACGGGCCGCTAATTTCCTTCATCAGCGCTTCCCCGGCGAAGGCCGGGGCCCAGTCCTGATCTAAGACGCGCGCGGGAGCGCGCCCTGCGCTACCGCGCAGGTTACTTACGGGGCTGGGCCCCGGCCTTCGCCGGGGAAGCTGGTGTAGATCAGTGGGGATCGAGAGCCCCGCGCCGCCCTAGAAGCTCTTGCTCACCCCGAAGAACAGCCCGCGCCGCGCCCCGAACTGCGGTGCGCCGACGCCGACGCCCGAGCCGTCGCGGATCTCATAGACCTTGTCGAGCACGTTGTTGACGTCGACGCGGACTTCGAGGCCGGCCTCCTTGAACTCGTGGCTCGCGGTCAGGTTGACGACGGCATAGGGCGGCAGCTTGTCGCCATTGGGCACAGCGCCCGCGCGCCGCAGCCCGGAGCCATAGATCACCGTGCCGCCGACATGGCTCGACGCGCCGATGCGGTAGGAAACACCGCCCGAGGCCGTCCAGGTCTGGTCATGATCGAGATAGATGAAGTGGTTGGCGATATAGGCGAAGTCGGCAGGGTTGAAGTTGAACTGGCCCGAGACGATGCCCTCGCCCTTCGCCTTGGCCCAGGCGAGGTTGGCATAAGCGACGAGCGGGCCGTGTTGGTAATTGATCGTGCCCTCAATGCCGTCGATGCGGCCATGCGCGTAATTGAACGGCGTCAGGATGATCGGTGCACCGAACTGGCCTTCATCGACCAGATTGCGCGAGCGGCGATGATAAGCATCGATACCGATCGTGAAAAAGCCGAGCTTCTGCTCCAATCCCACATCAAAATAATCCTGCCGCTCAGCGAACGGCACGGTGGCGAGCGGCGGGTTGACGCCGTCGTCGCCCGGCGCCTGCGCGCTGGTGCCGCGGAACAGCAACACGCTGGTCGCCGCGACATTGGCGAAGGGCGCGGGCGAGAAATAGCGCGCATAGCCGGCATGCAGCGTCAGCCCGCCGCCGGGCTGGAGCACGGCGTTTACGCGCGGGCTGAATTGCTGCTCCGACCGAAAGCCCTCATAGCGATCGAACCGGCCGCCGAAATTGATGGTGAGCGGCGCCCAGGGCTTCCACTCGTCCTGCAGATAGGCGCTGTAGGTGGTTTCGGTCGCGGCGTAATTGTCGGGGATGGTGATCGGCTGGCC
Organism: Sphingomonas sp. GlSt437; assembly: GCF_048015635.2. Classification (NCBI taxonomy): domain Bacteria; kingdom Pseudomonadati; phylum Pseudomonadota; class Alphaproteobacteria; order Sphingomonadales; family Sphingomonadaceae; genus Sphingomonas; species Sphingomonas sp. GlSt437. Next base: position 1,915,351 of record NZ_JBPGYA010000001.1, read on the forward strand.
GGTCTGGTTGCCAAGCGCGTCGACCGGGAAAACCTGGCTGGTCGTGCGGCTGTTGCTGCGATCGCGATTTACGATCACGCCGGCGCGCAGCGTGTGCGCGGTGCTGAGGCGATAAGCGCCCTCGATCTGGCCGCCAAAGGTGAAGTCTCGCTTCAACGCTTTCTGGGCAATGCCGTTGAACAACAGCTCGCCGGTTACATCAGGGGTGTAGCGCAGCTGCGAGTAGCGGACAAAGACCGAGGCCTGCAGCGTCAGCGGCCCGGCATCGTGCAGGAAGCTGCCAATGCCGAAGGCGGTCTGCTCGTGCTGGCGCTCATTGAGATTGTCTGACAGATAATCGGTGACGCCGCCGACATTATAGCCGTTGGTCGGGTGAAGCCCGCGCGGATCGGGGATCTGGAACGTCTGGTCCGAATAGCCGCCAATGAACGACACCCGGTCGCCCTCGCCCAGCGTGTGATCGAGATAGGCGAAGGCCTGATATTGATCGGACTTGTCGTGGACCGGTGTCTGCCCGGCATCGACTGCCTCAATCCCCAGATTGGTGTGGCGATAGCTACCGGTGACGAAATAATTGGTGCTGCCGCCCGACCCGCCATATTCGAAGCTCGGCGTGATCGTGTCGTGGCTGCCGCCGTAAACATCGACGCGGCCGCCATTCTGAAAGCCGCTCTTGGTGGTGATGTCGATAATGCCCGCAGTGCGCAGGCCATATTGCGCGGGCAGCGCGCCGGTGCGCAGATCGAAGCGGTCGACCAGGCGGGGGCTCAGCGTCTGGCCGAACACCGCGATCCCCTCAGGCAGGATCGTGCCGTTGATGCGATATTGCAGGTTGTTATGGTCATCACGGACGTGGAACTGGCCGAAACCGTCCTGCGTCACGCCGGGTAGCTGCAGCAAAATCTGGTTGAGCTGCTGGTTGTCGCCGCCGGGCAGCTCCTGAATCGCTTCGTTGGAAATCGTGTAGGTGGTCGCCCCCAGGCTCGGCTGGATCGAAGCGCGTGCCTTGTCGAGATGGCCCGTGACGACGATTTCCTTCTGCTTCTTTGCTCCGCCGTCCTGGTCTGTATCGGCTGCAGCGGGCGCTACATCCTGAGCGTGCGCCGCTAGCGGCGCGGCGAGCGCAAGTGCCACGGTCGAGAGAAGCAGGGTCTTCGTCATGGTGTGGGGCAACTCCGAACGGTACGTATCCGGCACGAATACAGGTGATGTGATAATATCTCAAGATCGACCCACCGCGTGGATCGGGCAGGTTAGCCGTGCTAGCCCTTGGCCGAGCATAGCTTGCGGAGAGATGAATGACGCGCCTTAGATCCTTGCTGTTCGTGCCCGGCAACCGGCCCGATCGAATGGAAAAGGCGGTCGCATCGGGCGCCGACGCGCTGATTCTTGACCTGGAAGATGCGGTCGCGGCCGACGCGAAGGCGACGGCGCGAGCGGCGGTGGCGGATTTCCTGACGGGCGAGCGGCGCGTTATCGTGTTCGTGCGCGTCAATCCGCTCGACAGCGGTCTCATCGCCACCGATCTTGCCGTGGTGCTGCCGGCGCGGCCGGATGGCATCGTGCTGCCCAAAGCGGAGGGCGCCGCCTCGCTCCGCCAGCTCGACGCGATGCTGACCGGCGATACGATGATCCTGCCGATCGCGACTGAAACGCCGGCGGCGATCTTTGGCCTCGGCAGCTATGGCGGGGTGACGACAAGGCTCTGCGGCCTGACCTGGGGCGCGGAGGATTTACCCGCTGCGATCGGCGCCACGTCATCGCGCGAAGCCGATGGCCGCTACACCCCGCCTTATGACGTTGCCCGCGCGCTCACCTTGTTCGGGGCGCATGCGGCCGGCGTGCCGGCGATCGAGACGGTCTATCCCGAGTTCCGTGACCTCGGCGGCCTCGCCGCTTATGCCGCGCGCGGGGGGCGCGACGGCTTCACCGGCATGATGGCGATCCACCCCGCGCAAGTGCCCGTCATCAACGCCGCCTTCAGCCCGAGCGACGCCGAGATCGCTCACGCCCGCCGCGTGGTCGCGTTGTTCGAGGCCAACCCCGGCGCCGGCGCGCTCAGCCTCGACGGCAAAATGGTCGATGCCCCGCATCTGAAAGCCGCGCGCCGCGTGCTGGCACAAGCAGAGTAAGGCCCACGCCCAGTCTCGCCCGTTGACCAGCGGCACACCGGCGGGCTAAGCGAACGCCACGCACCCGTAGCTCAGCTGGATAGAGCGCTGCCCTCCGAAGGCAGAGGCCACAAGTTCGAATCTTGTCGGGT